>NZ_ANNV01000121.1 GCF_000346755.1 Pseudomonas sp. CBZ-4
TCCACCCACACCGCCAACACCAGAATGCTGCCCTTGACGATCATCTGCCAATAACTGTCCACGTCCAGCATCGACATGCCGTTATTTAACCTGATGATTTGAATTTTTCGCAGAGCAATAATCTGGACTGTATTTATACTTGTCTTTTTTGATTGTAATGAAGTCCGAAAAGTACTAGAAGTGTTGAATTTAGCAGTGTCATAAGGATTTGCAGGTTGTTAGTTTTATCTTTCAGTACTAATAGCGTCACCAAGAGTGAGGCGGCAGGTGCCAGGGAAATTCCTATCGTTATGGTGGCTGCTCCCAACGTATTGATGGCGCGCTGTAAAGATATTTGAGTTGCAAAAACAAAAATGAAAGAGAAGATGAGTATGTCGATAATTTTAGTGGTGGTCGCTGCGAACAGGCCGTTGTGAAAACAGATGAAAGCGCTGGCGGGAAGTAGAAGTAGCGCTTTGAACGTATTGATTTTTAACGGTGGCTGATTCATCTGGCTAAGTTTTTTTGATATTAGGGTGTTGGTATAAATAGAGGCTCCGCATGTTAGGGATAATGCTGCTCCAATAAAAATCAAGGTGTCTGTTGGCTTCGGTGAATGAATTGATGAGTCCGCTCCATTGAAAACTGCAGCGGCAGCGATCAATAAGGCGGCTATAGCGAAGAATATACCGAGTGCTCTAGGTTGCGTTTGCGCGCTAAGCGATAAAATAAATGGTCCAACCGAAACCGCGACCATTGAGGCCGTCGTTGGAGCGAGAAATTTAAGCGAAAAATATGCAGAAAACCAGTTGATTAGAGTTGATAGGTTAATGAGCACATACAGCAGTGTGGTGTTTTGGGTTGTCTTGTGACAAACGGGTGGGCAAATCGTTTTTGTGTTCTCTAATTTTAATAAAGAAAAAAACAAGCTGATGAGTGATCCAAAGAAAATGAGTAACAGTGGGTTGGTGTCTATATACAAATAGTAGGCGACGTAAACCATTCTGGCCCCATCGCCTAATAGGAAGAAAGCAAGTGCAAGCCATCCCACAGCGCAAGACTTGCTCATATATTAAGTTCGCAACGCTTTACCATTTCCACGCATCCCTCGAAGATTTTTCTACCATAAATAGTGAGCTCTGCATTTTTTGAGACGATTTCGGCAGTTTGGGAGAATTTAATTTTGAATGAGGCAGTATTTCCTCGTTCGTTGTAATTGGTTCTGATGTTGGAGAAGTCAAGGGTATGCGGTAAGTTGCGGTGAACGCTGTCAAACACGTAGATTGTTCGGGCAAGTACGAACATCGCGTGAAATATGGCGCTCAATGGACGAGTGTCATGCCTGAAAGGTGTGAAGTAGAGCGTATCGTTATGGTTAGTGAATATGGGGTCAGCGGTCCAGTGCGCGTATAATAAATTGTGGGCTGCTTCGTGTACGACATGCTCAATAAATCTGGATACGTCGTCCCCTACAATCGCCTGTCCAATATAGATTAGGCCTAGCGTATTAAAGTTTGATCCTGCCCTGATGTTTCCAGACTGAAATATCCGTATTTCATTGATGATAAATTCAATTTCGTCATAAAGTGCGGGGTTGGACGCTTTGATGATGGTAAGTGCTGACTCGATCGTTGATTTTGTTGGTTTGTGTTCTTCGGTTGAGTCAAATGCGACAGGTAAAAAATGATCGTTTTCATACGTGGCCTTTATGTCTGAAAGTATGGTCTTTTGATAGGTTGACTCCTGCAAGTCAGGAGACTTCAAGAAAGGAAGTATTGATAGGTTTTCGTGGTGTGAGTAATTGTCCGTGTTAAGTATCTGTAAGGCGAGAGATCTGTCAATGTCTTTTCTATGGGTGCAAAAGCCTAAAATCAAATGATGGGCGGCAAAGAAAAATGGTGGCGCCTTTGGGTGGTCTTGAAGTTTGTTTATCAAAGACGAAAAAGGATAATGGGTTAACTTGTTGGTCTCTAATAAGTAATCAAAGCTATCCCATAGGCGCGCTGAAGCGTTTGAGAAAAGTGATTTTGCTAAATTTACGTCTGGGGTTACAAGGATGTCCATAAGTGCTCCTGCGTATTTCATAAGAAGTATCGTGAGTCGATACCTATCGCTACAATGTTAGGGGTGCCAAGTTTGATCAGCTTTAGTCGGCTGCCATGCGCCAGCAGTAGTCTAATCAGGTCGTCATTGACGCCCTGGGATGTGAGTGCTTCGTGCCCTTGTGAAAGAGCTTTTGTTATGCCTTCTTCAATCGTTGGAGCTACACCGAAAAAATAGACGCAGCCCTCTGCGACAGTGTGCAAGCCAGCATGTATTGGGTGGGTGCAAATGTTCGCTGAAAAGGTTATTGCTGCTGTGACTTCTATGCCGGAGCCACCCACCTCTCCATCGGATTGACAATAATGCACATCCCCAAAGTAGAAGACTGCATTGTTACCGATGATGGGCAAATAAATTACAGCCCCCTGTTTGAAGAGCTTACAGTCAAAGTTGCCACCGTACTCATCGACGTCAAGCGAGGTCAATGCCTTTACGCCTATGGGGTCCGCACACCTCAGGCACCCAATCATGAGGTTTTTTTTTAACGAGATTTCAGGTTTGATCTGCTTCCCTACAATCGGATTACAAAAATGATCTTCGAGTTTCCAGAAAATTATGGGCTCACCTAGCACTGGCTTTTTAAGGCGTGGTGTTAAATGGCAGGGTAATGGTCCCGATGATGAGAGTCCAATGTTTCGAGTGTGCACGATTTGGTGAATGGTGATCGCAATCGTGCTGCCATTGTTTACGTTGTCTAGCGCGTACGGCCCAGAGAGGGGGTTAAGATAGTCGCTGCATTTTTCGAGATTTTCGTCATGGCCCAAGTTGTCGATAGTGTGTATTGTGTATGTTTTGTTCTGCTTTAGTTTAAAGGTGTTATCGGGTTTTAATTCGAAGAGTGAATGGTGAGTTGTTTGGTTGATGTGTTGCGGCTTACTGTATTTCATGTTCTGAGGTCACTATTTTATGTACGAGTCCATAGGCCAAGGATTCTTGAGCACTTAGCCAGAAATCACGTTCGGTATTTAATTCGATAGTCTCGATTGTTTGGCCTGTAGCGTCCGAAAATATTTTGTTTAGCCTCTCTTTCATGCAGTTGATTTCTCTTGAATAAGCATCGAAGTCTTCGGCTCGTCCGTGAAAACCACCCGAAGGCTGGTGGAGCAGGAAACGTGTATTAGGTAGGGAATATCTATTTTCTTTCTTTGCCGCTACAAATATTAACGCGCCCGCACTGGCCACCCATCCAGACCCTATGGTAATAACTTTGGGTTTGATGAATTTTATGGCGTCATATATCATGTCACCTGACTCGACATGTCCTCCTGGTGAGCTTATGAAAACAATTATTGGTTCATTATTTATGTGGGCTAGCGCGTGAAGTTGTTTTACAACTTCGCGGGCAAGGGTGTGGTTGATTTCTCCTGTTATGAATATTTTTCGTGAATCTATTAAGCTTCTTTCTATTTTGGATGAGGTGTGGTCGGGTGGAGGTTGGAGCTGTTCGTTTTTGTCGGAATCTGGTCCAGTGTTCATTGGTGAGGCTCTCGGTGTGTTAATGGAAGTTTATTTTTTGTGCCAGGTTGCTTAAGTACTCATTTTCGTTATTGCTGGATTTAAGAGTGATGTTGGCGGACTCCGAGATGCTTGAAGTGTATTCGGCGAAGTAGGATGAACCGAAGAGGTTGTCGTGTTTTTTTAGACAGTGAGCGGCAAAGTCGTATGACTGATACAGGCAGTGAAAAATGCAGGCGAGTTTTAATAACTTTCCTGGGGCGCTCCAGAATGCAGTGTCAGTCATGTCGTGAAAGTAAAAAGCATCTGCCCATAACCATTGGTTTATGCCATTTATTGGAGAGTGATTCGTTTCGATGTCTCTAGGTGATCTGGTTCCGTAGCCGGTGAAACAGTGAAAGTTGAACTGGTTGTTTGCTAAGAAATTGTCGACTTCTCTGAAAAGCGGCTGCCCGATGTATTTTTCTACAAAAGCCACTTCGATATGTATTCCCAAAAGAGCACTTATGTTCCTTTTTCCGTGCCGTAGTATGTCAAGCTCTGCACCTTGGACATCGATGCTGAGGAAATCAAAATTATCCGATGGAAAGGCATCATCCATTTTCACTACGTCTACGCAAGTGCGGTCCGTGATGGTGTAAAAATACGCCATTCCAGAATATTGGGACAGTATTGCCATGTTCGGTTTCAGTAGCGATGAACAGGAAGGCAGGGTGCAAATATTAAACATCGATTTTCCGCCGGTACCTAGAGTGAGGTTCATGACTCTAGTGCTCGGCACCTTTTCCAGAATCGAATTCGTGCTCGTGTCTGGGTCGACGGTGGTTATTTCGCATAATTCGTCCGTGATCAAGTTTTCATAAATTGGTTTTTCTCCAGGGATCGCTCGCGCGCCGATATCAATAATATTTATTTTTTCGTCGCCTAACCATTTTTTAAGTTTGTCCATCTCGCACTCCCGGCTGAAGGGAGGGCAGCACCCAGTAACAGCGTACTGCCCGTACTGTCATGGTTTTGTTGGTTAGTTTACGACGGCCAATACAACTTTGCTATTGGCGCCATTCAGGCTGAATACTTTCGATAGATCGACTTCGTTAACAGCTTTTTCGTTGCTCATAACGTATCTCCTATTTTTCAGTATTGGGTTGCGCTGCGCCATTTATCTATAATCCCAAACTCGATGTCGGTCAAAGATTTTTGACAATTTCCGAAACGTCCTAGGAGTGCTTTGATTTTTGAAAGAATCTTCTTACTTTTGCTGGTTTTTCCTACGGGAGGGTCGGAAGTGGCGTTCATACTATTCGTGGGCTTAGTGCTGATTAAGATAGTGCGCGCCGTTTGTAGTGTTTTATTTGTATAAAGCCAAATTACATTTGGTGCTCATTGGCTTTTTGGATACAGGCAAGCTCTTTTTGCCTTCTTGGTCACAGATGCGAGGGCCAATCGGTAAAACCAGTAATGCAAAAAGCCAGAGGCCGGCGATAGCGGCCTCTGGCTATTAATCATATTTATTCCAGTTCTAGATAGCGGGGGCAGCCAACATCTGAATGACTGATCCACCGCTTTCGGCCAAGCCCGCTCCCACATGGGTTCTATGGTGTTCAGGCGAATGGGGTGCACCGATTCAGCGCCGGCCGGTGCGCGTACTCACATCCACCCACACCGCCAACACCAGAATGCTGCCCTTGACGATCA
>NZ_ANNV01000122.1 GCF_000346755.1 Pseudomonas sp. CBZ-4
AAGATCCTTTCAATTTCAACGATTGAAATTTCAGTAACTTCCGGTGCCTCCCACTAACTCGATCCCGCGGGTTTCATGCCCCGTGTAACGCGAAACCTCTCAGGGTCCCCAGCGTGATTTCCTGTCATCGAGAGGCGGAGCAAGCGAAACTCGCTTGGTAGCGCTGGAGCACAAAGCGCCTGCCCACGACACCTGGATGCTGACGTTAGCGTTACACGCACGGGCAGCGTTACATTTGATGTACGCGATGCCGCTCAACCGTGTAACAGCCGTGAAAGCCAATGAAACCGGGCGTTTGGTGAGGGGCGTTACACTCGTAACACCAGTTACACCAGTTTTGGAGGGGGCTGGGTGTGTGCTCTCATGCTGTCTTTCAAAATTGGCCCTACACCACATTGTTGGCCTCTAGTGAATCAAGATGGTCGGCATGATTTCTGATCACCAGGTGGTGAGGACAGCTGATATGCAATGCCACTGGCT
>NZ_ANNV01000123.1 GCF_000346755.1 Pseudomonas sp. CBZ-4
CTAGGCTTTGTACGAAAAGTATTGCCGCATGCAACGTAGGCTGCAGGCCAAGGTGACCATGGCTGCAAAGCTCTTGGCCAGCTTGTCATAGCGAGTGCCGATCCTGCGATTTTCTTTCAGCCAGCCAAACATCCGCTCAATGATGTTCCGTTGCCGGTATTTGGGCCGGTCAAACAGTCGGGGCAGCCAGGTCGAGGTTTGCGCGGCATAGCGCGCAATGGGATTACCGGCTGCATTCGGTAACGGTCGCAGTACTGGCGCAGGTGCTCGGCATCGTATCCCTTGTCAGCCAGCAACCACCGGCTACGTTTACGCGGTCGTCCTGGCTTGCCAGCAATTCTTACAGCATCCAGCAGCGGCTGAGCGTGGGAGACATCACTGGCTTGTCCTGGTGAAAGCCTGAAATGCAATGGCACGCCATTGGCATCGCACACCATGTGAATCTTGGTGGTCAGACCGCCTCGACTGCGCCCGAAGGCATGGTCTAACGGTTCTTCAGGCCCCCCTTTTTCCCGGCGCCTGAAGAGGCTCGGGTTGCTCGTACTGCGGTGGAGTCGATCATCCAGGTGTCCAAGTCGATCAGTCCTTCCCGGTTCAGCCGAATATGCAGACGCTCCAGTACTCGCTCGAATGTGCCGTCGTCGCGCCAGTCACGAAAACGCTGATACACCGTTGACCAAGGCCCAAAGCGTTCAGGCAGGTCGCGCCAGGGAGCGCCCGAGCACAGGATCCACAGAATTCCGTGGAGAACCTGACGATCATCGTTGCGAGGACGGCCCATTTTCTGTTCTGGAGAAACCAAATCCTTGATCAGCTCCCATGACGCATCAGAAAGTTCGTAACGCCTTGCCATACGGGCCTCCAACCGGTCATGGCGGCAATTTTAGCCACAACGACTTTTCGTACAAAACCTAATTCGC
>NZ_ANNV01000124.1 GCF_000346755.1 Pseudomonas sp. CBZ-4
CCATCGCAGGCAAGCCAGTTCCCACAAAAGCCAGCTCCCACATTTGATTTTCATCAAGCTTGAGCGCTGTACCTGGCCTTACAAAATGCTGATCGGATAGCTGACAATCACCCGATGCTCATCACTGTCCCGCTGCGTCGTCACTTCCGTACGCAACGACGCATGCCGCAACGCAATGCTCAGGTTCTTCAGCGGCCCTTGCTGCACCACATAACTCACCGTCAAGTTACGCTCCCACTCGCTTTTATCCCCCGTCGGCGTGCGGATGTTCGAGCCGCTTTCGTACATGCCCATAAAGCTCAAACCCGGTACGCCGACCGCGGCGAAGTCATAGCCGTATTTCACCTGCCAGGTGGTCTCGCCGGCGCGCTGGAATTTGCCGACCATCGACTCGGTCATGAAGTACGCCGTGGAACCATCGCCCTGGTTCAACCACACCGCGTCGCTGTCGCCGCTGACTTGTTGCAGGCCGGCGGCAATCGTGTGGCCGTTGACCAGGTAGGTGAATTGGGCGCTGCTCAGGCGGCTGTCGACTTTGCCCTTGGTCACGCCGTCGCCGTAGTAGCCGAGGGTGTAGTAGGCCGGGTCGTTGCTGTTGGCGCCGTCGGAGCGGTTGTCGAAGTGGCGCAGGTCGGTGCGCAGGGTGCCGGGACCGATCTGCCAGTCGTATTTGAGGCCCAGGAAGTGCTGTTTGTAGAAGTCCTGCAGGTTGCCGTAGTAGTACTGCAAGGTCAGGTCTTTGGTCGGTTTGTAGTCGACGCCACCGTAGTAGAACTTGTTGACGAAGGTGCCGCTCACTGCGTTGTTGGCGCCGGGGATCGACATGCCCATCTGGTCGCTCGACCCACGGCCTTTCACGTGTTCCAGCTGGCCGAGGGTGAAGGTGAAGTGGTCGAGGTCCTTGGACTGCACCTGGCCGCCGTTGAAGGTCTGTTGCAGCATGCGGTCGGTGGACATCACCACCGGCAGCATCGGCACCAGGGTGCCGTATTTCAGCTCGGTCTTGGCGAAGCGGGCCTTGGCGGTGAGGCCCAGGCTGCCGAATTCGTCCACCGCGCGGCCGTCATGGTCGGTGGGGAAGATATTGCCGTTGAACGCGGTGCTTTGCGGGTTGTAGTGGCGGCCTTTGCCCGAGTCCAGGCGGATGCCGAACATGCCGATGGCGTCTACGCCGAAGCCCACGGTGCCCTGGGTGAAGCCCGATTCGAAGTTGGCGATAAAACCCTGGCCCCATTCCTGGGTGTAGTTGGGGTCGGCCGCGCCGCTGCGGTTGTCGGCGTTACTGAAGAAGTTGCGGGCCAGCACGTTGAGCTTGCTGTCTTCCACCAGGCCGGCGGCGTAGCCCTGCTGGGCGATCATCAGGCCGCACAGGCCGGCGAGTACGGTTGGTGCGCGATTGAAAAGCTCCATCGGTGTCATCCCCATATGTGTTTGGTTTTTTGAGGGCAGTCAAAAGCGGCAGTGAAATTTTTCTTATTTTTCAGGAGCGACGGTGGCGGGCACGACATGCAGTCGCACCGGCGGCAAGCGGTACAGGATGAACAGGGCGAGCACGCCGATCCCGGCGCACAGCAACAGGCCCACGCCGACGGACTGGGCCAGCGCATCGCGGGCCAGGTCCAGCCAGGGCGAGGCGGCGAGGTGGGCATGCAACAGGGTTTGCGGGTCGGCGTAGAGGGCGATGCCTTCGGCGTGATCGGCGGCGAGGAACACCCGTTGCACATTGGCGCTGTAGAGCAGGTTGACCAGCACGCCCATGCCGGCAGTGCCCAACAAACCGCCGACCAGGCGCAGGGACTGGGTCAGCGCCGTGGCAATGCCGAGGAACTGGCGCTCGGCCAAGGTCTGGGTGAACACCGTGAGGTTGAGCAGGATGAACCCCAGGCCCAACCCCGCCAGCAGAATCAGGCCGAGCAGCCCATTGAACGACGCCCCGCGCCCGACCACCGCCAACCCGAGGCACGCCAGCAACAGCGCGACAAACCCTGCCAGCGGCAGCCAGTTCGGGTTGCGCAAACGGGTGACGATGCGGCTGTTGACGATGGCCCCCAGGGTGATGCTCAGCGCCAACGGCGTGATCAACAGGCCGGCGTCCTGGGGCGAGTAACCATAGGCGCCTTGCAGCAGCAGCGGCAGGTAGAACAGCAGCGAAAACATGATCGCCCCGGCCGCTACCGACAAGATAAACAACAGGCGCAGGCTCGGCAGGCCGAACAGTGCGGCAGGCAACAGCGCGTGGGCGCAACGCCGCTCCCAATGCCACAGCGCAACAACCGCCGCGATGCAACCCAGGCCCAGCGCCGCACTCAGTGCCAGGCTCGCATGCCCAAGCCACTCCACAAACAATTGCAGGCTGCCCAACGCCAGGGCGATCAACAGCGCGCCGGGCCAATCCAGGCGAATGCCCACTCGTTGCTGCGGGCGATACCAGGGCAAGAAACGCCAGGCAATCAACAGCGCCACGCAGCTCAACGGCAGGTTGATGTAAAACACCGCGCGCCAGCCAAAGGCGCCCGTGAGATAACCGCCGAGCCCCGGGCCGATGGCATTGACCACGCTGAACAGCGCGCTCAACAACATCTGCCAGCGCAGGCGTTGGCGCGTATCGGGAAACAGCTCGGGGATGCAGGCGAAGGCGGTGCCAATCAGCATGCCGCCGCCGACCCCTTGCAACGCGCGGCCGATCACCAGCACCAGCATGTCATTGGCCACCGCGCAGGCCAGGGAGGCCAGGGTGAAAAT
Source organism: Pseudomonas sp. CBZ-4 (assembly GCF_000346755.1). GTDB lineage: Bacteria > Pseudomonadota > Gammaproteobacteria > Pseudomonadales > Pseudomonadaceae > Aquipseudomonas. Next base: position 2,743 of record NZ_ANNV01000124.1, read on the forward strand.
CAGCGTGGCGGCGAGCACAAACGGCTTGCGCCCGTAGTAATCCCCCAGCCGCCCGAAAATCGGGATGGTCACGATGGACGCCAACAGATAACCGGTGGCGACCCACGCATAGAGTTCAAAGCCGTCCAGTTCGGCGACGATGCTCGGCAACGCGTTGCCGATCACGGTCTGGTCCAGCGCCGAGAGCATCAGCACCAACGAGATGCCGATCATCGCCAGCAAGGCCTGCTTGAAACTCAGGGGAGGGTGGGCCGCCACGGTCATCGCAGGGGCCTCAGCGCAGCGCGGCGACGGCAGCGGCAATGCGCGCGCAGCCTTGGTCGAGCGTGCTGATGTCGGTGGCAATCGACATGCGGAAGAACGGCGCCAAACCATAGGCCGTGCCGGCGACTACCGCCACGCCCTGGCTTTCCAGCAGGTACATCACCACCTCGCTGTCGCTGTTGAGCACCTGGCCCTCGGCCGTGGTTTTACCCAGCAGGCCGCCGCAGTTCACATACAGATAGAACGCGCCGTCGGGCTTGCGGCAGCTGAGGCCGGGGATGGCGTTGAGCAGATCCAGGCAGCGGTCGCGACGTTGCTGGTAGACCTCGACGCTATGCTTGACGAAGCTTTGGTCGCCATTCAGCGCTTCCACGGCGGCCGCCTGGCTGACCGAGCAGGCGTTGCTGGTGGACTGGGATTGCAGCGTCGCCATGGCCCCGATCAGGTCGGCGGGGCCGGCGGCGTAACCGATGCGCCAGCCGGTCATGGCGTAGGTCTTGGACACGCCGTTGACCACCAGGCTGCGCTCGCTCAAGGCCGGTTCGATGGCGAGGATATGCGGGTTGTCCAGGCCTTCGTAACGGATGTGCTCGTAGATGTCATCGGTCATCAGCAGCACGTGGGGGAAATCCAGCAGCACATCGGCCAGGGCGCGCAATTCGGCGGCGCTGTAGCTGGCGCCGGTGGGATTGCTCGGCGAGTTGAGCAGCAGCCAGCGGGTGCGTGGGGTGATTGCGTTGCGCAGTTGCGCCGGGGTCAGCTTGAAGCCTTCGTGTTCCGGGCAGGCCAGGGTCACGGGTTCGCCTTCGCAGGCCAGCACCATGTCCGGGTAGGACACCCAGTACGGCGCCGGGATCAGCACTTCATCGCCCGCACCGAGGGTGGCGGCGAAGGCATTGAAGATCGCGCTCTTGGCGCCACTGGTCACCAGTACCTGGCTGGCGCTGTAGCTCAGGCCGTTTTCGCGGGCCAGCTTGGCGACGATGGCCTGGCGCAGTTCCGGGGTGCCGGCGTTTTGCGTATAACGGGTTTCACCGCGCTCAATCGCAGCGCTGGCGGCCTGGCGGATGTTGGTGGGCGTGTCGAAATCCGGCTCGCCCACCACCAGGTTGATGATGGACTGGCCCTGGCGACGCAACTCGTTGGCGCGGTCGGACGCGGCGCTGCTGGGCGATGGTTTGATGCGTTGCACACGGGCGGCGATGCGGGAGGCAGTCACGGGGCGTTCCTCGTTGATGGCGTTGACAGGGGCCACAGTACGAGGCGTCGGGGAAGGGGCCATAAGACGAGATCGTTCTGGGTTGATAGGCAGTGCTTATGGCTGGGGGTGCACTGAAAGGGTGCGTGCAGGCGGGCGTGCGCTGTGGGGGGGCTTTTCATGGGGAATAGGGGGCAGCCATAGCAAAGCCTTATGGCTAAGAGGCGTGATGGCGTGGCTTTTGCAAAACCGCTGGGTGTATCGCTGCCTGGTCGATCGCTATCGCAGGCAAGCCAGCTCCCACACTTGAATGTGTTCACACCTCCCTGTGTCCACACATTCCAACTGTGGGAGCTGGCTTGCCTGCGATAGCGGCGGAACAGGCAACATCAACCCCAAGCAAGAGCACCGCCACTTGAACCTGCGCCGATTGAAGTACTTCGTGAAACTGGTAGACATCGGCAGCATGACCCAAGCCGCCGACGTGCTGCATGTCGCCCAACCCGCCCTCAGCCAACAACTGGCCACCCTGGAAGCCGAGTTGCAGCAACAACTGCTGATCCGCACCAAACGCGGCGTCACGCCGACCGAAGCCGGCAAGGTTTTGTACGGCCATGCGCAGATCATCCTGCGCCAGTGCGAACAGGCCCAGAGCGATATCAACGCCACCGGCCACGCCTTGTCCGGGCAGGTCTCGGTAGGCCTCGCCCCCGGCACGGCGGCCTCGACATTGTCGCTGCCACTATTGCGCACCGTGCGCGAACGCCACCCCGGCATCCTGCTGTACCTCAACGAAAACTTCGGCACCACCCTGAGCGAGCTGATCATGAACGGCCGCATGGACATGGCCGTGCTCTACGGCGGGCGCGAGGTGCACGGCTTGAGTTTCGTCTCGCTGCTGCGCGAGCCGCTGTACCTGGTCAGCGCCGATCCAGAGGTCGCCGGTCGCGCAGACATCCCCCTCGCCGAACTGGCCGACATGGACATGCTGCTGCCCCGCCCCTACAACGTGATGCGCCGCATGGTGGACGAAGCCTTCCTGCGCATCGGCCTCGGTGCGCGGGTGGTGGCCGAGATTGAATCCTCTACCACCTTGACTGCCGCCGTGGCTGATCACTTCGGCTCGACCATCCTGCCGGAGTCGTCGGCGCGGGTGCTGGCGGCCAACCCAGCCGTGCACATGTGCCGCATCGTCGAACCTGAAGTGGAGGCGCCGTTGGCGTTGTGCCTGTCCGGGCATTTGCCGCTGTCGGTGCCGGCCCAGGCGGTCAAGGCGATCTTGCTGGAGCTGGTGGCGCAGATGCGTGGCAGTGCGGTTTGAGGGGTCATAAGGGCGGCTTATCACCCCAAAGCCAAAGCGTCTTGGCCGCTTTCCGAGGGGCTCGGTAGATTGGCCCCATCCACTCAAGACACGTTCGACAGGCAGGGGCCAACTATGGATTCAGCACGTATCAAGGGGTTGATGGATTTGCTGGCCGAATCCGATCTGCTGGAACTGAGCCTCACCGAAGGCGACAGCACGCTGCGGCTGTTCAAGCAGGCGGGGCAGGCGGCGATCAGCGTCGCGCCGGGCGTGGTTGCCGCGCCGGTTGCGGCAAAACCAAGCGCGGCGATTGAGATCAAGGCCAGCCTCTACGGCGTGCTGCACCTGACGCCCGCCGTCGGTGAGCCAGCGTTTGTAGCCGTGGGGCAAGCCATCGAAGCCGGCCAGACCGTGGCGGTGATCGAGGCGATGAAGATGTTCCACCCGGTCAAGGCCAAGGTGGCCGGCAAGCTGGCTGAGATCCTGGCCCAGGCCGGGGCTGAAGTTGCCGCCGGCCAGGCGCTGTTCCGCCTCGATTGACCCTTATTTGTGATGCAGGTGAATTCAATGTTCGACAAAGTGCTGATCGCCAACCGTGGCGAAATTGCCCTGCGCATTCAGCGTGCCTGCCGTGGCCTGGGCATCAAGACCGTGGCGGTGTACTCCGAAGCGGACCGTCACGCGCAGTACGTGCAAAACGCCGACGAAGCGCTGTGCATCGGCCCGGCCGCGCCGGGCCTGAGCTACCTCAACCAGACGGCGCTGCTGTTTGCGGCCAAGGTCACGGGGGCCCAGGCGATCCATCCCGGCTACGGCTTTCTTTCGGAAAACGCCGGCTTCGCTGAACGCATCGAGGCGGCGGGCCTGACCTTTATCGGCCCCAGCGCCGCGTGCATCCGCACCATGGGCGACAAGGTCGCCGCCAAGCGCGCCATGCGTGAAGCCGGCGTGCCCTGCGTACCGGGGCCGGACTCGACGATGCCCAGCGACGACGCGAGCATCCTCGCCATCGCCGCCGAGATTGGCTACCCGGTGATCGTCAAGGCCGCCGGTGGCGGGGGTGGGCGCGGCATGCGCGTGGTGCAGGAGCACGCCGAATTGCTCGCCGCCATTGCCCTCACCCGCGAAGAAGCACGGCTGGCCTTCGGCAACCCGGAACTGTATATCGAGAAATTCCTCGGCCACCCGCGCCATGTGGAAATCCAGGTGCTGTGCGACGCCCACGGCCACGCGATCTGGCTCGGCTGCCGCGACTGCTCGCTGCAACGCCGGCACCAGAAGGTGCTGGAAGAAGCCCCGGCCCCAGGGATCGATCCCGCGCTGATCGCCAAGGTCGGCGAACGCTGCGCCGAGGCGTGTCGCCAGATTGGCTATCGCGGCGTGGGTACCTTTGAATTCCTCTATGAAGACGGCGAGTTCTTCTTTATCGAGATGAACACCCGCCTGCAAGTCGAACACCCGGTCACCGAGATGACCACCGGCATCGACATCGTCCAGCAGCAACTGCGCATGGCCCGTGGCGAAGTGCTGAGCCTGCGCCAGGAGGATGTGCAGCTCAACGGCCATTCCCTGGAATGCCGCATCAACGCCGAAGACCCAAGCACCTTCATGCCCACCCCCGGCTTGATCCAGCGCTGGGAAGTGCCCGGTGGCTTTGGCGTGCGCGTGGATTCCCACGTCACCACCGGCTATCGCGTGCCGCCGTATTACGACTCGATGGTGGCCAAGGTCATCACCCACGGCGCCACCCGCGAAGAAGCCATGGCCCGTATGCGCCTGGCCCTCAGCGAGATGATCGTGGAGGGCATCAGCACCAATATCCCGTTGCACCGCGAGATTCTCGATGACCCGGCCTTTCAAGCGGGCGGTGTCGATATTCATCACCTGGAGCGCTGGTTGCAGCAAAGGAGCCCGACATGAGCACCGCACCGAACATCAGCCTGTTGGGCTCCAGCGCCCTGTTGTTTGAAGCACCGGGCGAGCTCGACCTGGCCCCGCAACAGCGCATCTGGAACCTGGCCCTGCAAGCCGGCGAGTGGCCGGAAATCCACGAAGCCGTGCCCGGCATGAACAACCTGATGCTGACGTTTCTCAAACCTCCGCGTGAGTTGAGCGGCTTATGCGAGCGCCTGCTGCAAGCCTGGGAGCACTGCGAGCCGCTGCCCCTGGAAGGGCGCATCGTCGAGTTGCCGGTGGTCTACGGCGGCGAATTCGGCCCGCATATGGCTGATGTAATCGCCCACACCGGGATGGACATCGAGACCATCGCCAACCTGCATTGTGAACCGCTGTACCCGGTGTATGCCCTGGGCAGCCACCCAGGCTACTGCTACCTCGGCGGCATGGACCAGCGCCTGGCCACGCCGCGCCGGCAAGTGCCGGTGCTGAATATCGGCGCCGGTTCGGTGTCCATCGGCGGCGTGCAGACCGGCGTTTCCGCGTCGGCCGGCCCCAGCGGCTGGAACACCATCGGCCGTACTGAAATGTCATTTTTCGACCCGACCCAAACCCCGCCAGCCATCTTGCGGCCGGGTGATTTCCTGCGCTTGCGCATCGAGAGGATCATTCGATGATCGAGATTCTATCGGCCACCGCCCTGGCCACTGTGCAGGACTTCGGCCGCTTCGGCAGCCTCGGTCAAGGCGTCGGCACGTCGGGCGCCATGGACCACCTGGCCCTGGCGTTGGGCAACCTGTTGCTGGGAAATCCCGAAGACGCTGCGGCGATTGAAATCCCGTTGTTCCCGTTCGAAGTGCGGCTGCTGCACGACTGCGCCTTTGCCGTGACCGGCGCCGCCTGTGATGCAACCTTGGACGGCCAGCCACTGCCGCCGAACTGGGTGTACCAGGGCCGCGAAGGCCAAGTCTTGAACCTGGGCTACCCGACCTCCGGCAGCCGCGCTTACCTGTGCCTCGCCGGTGGTGTGGACGTGCCGTCGGTGCTCGGCTCACGCAGCACCCAATTGCGCGGCGAGTTCGGTGGTCTGGACGGCCGCGCGTTGCAGCAGGGCGATCGGCTCGCCGCGTTGCGCCCCGGCATCAGCCCGCTGCCGTTGGACTTTGGCGTGTTGGCGCCGAGCCTGGCGCTGCCGTTGCAGGTTGACGGCGTGCCCGCCATGCGTGTGTTGCCGGCGGCTGAATACACGCGCTTTCAAGACACTTCACGGGCCGCGTTCTGGGCCGGTGAGTGGAAGATCACCACCCAGAGCAATCGCTACGGCTACCGCATGGAAGGCGAACCACTGCTGCCCATCGCCCCCATGGAAATCCGCTCCCACGGCATCGTGCCCGGCGTGATCCAGGTGCCCCACGGCGGCCAGCCGATCATCCAGATGCGCGACGCCCAGCCCAGCGGCGGCTACCCCAAGTTTGGCAGCGTGATCGAGGCCGACCTGTGGCGCCTCGGGCAGGCGCCGATTGGCAGCCAGGTGCGCTTTATCGAGTGCAGTTATGAGGCCGCGGTCGAGGCCCTGGAAACCAATCGCCGTTACCTGCGCGAAGTCAGCCGCCTGGTGGACCTGCACCGAGAGGGAGTTAAAGCATGACTATTGAGGAAATCCGCCAACTGGCGCTGTGGCTCAAGGAACACCGCCTCGCCGGCGCCGAACTGAGCCGCCCGGGGGCGCACCTGACGCTCAAGCGCGGTGCGCCTGCGGCCAGCGTTGCGGCGCCGGTTGCCGTGGCCACGGTTGCGGACAAGGTGCTGCGCACCACCGGCCTGGGTCGCTTGCTGTTGACCCATCCGCAACTCAGCGAACCCTTCGTGGCCGTGGGCGATCCGCTCAGCGCCGGGCAGTTGGTGGCGGTGCTGCAAGTCGGCGACCTGCTGCTGCCCCAGCGCAGCCGCGAGGCCGCACGGGTGATGGATGTGCGTGTGCCCTGCGGCACTACCGTCGGCTACGGCGAAGCATTCCTGGGCCTGGAGCGGCAAGCATGAAGATCGATTTGAACGCCGACCTCGGCGAAGGCTTCGGCCCGTGGCGCATGGGTGAGGATGAGGCACTGATGAGCCTGATTTCCTCGGCCAACGTCGCCTGCGGCTACCACGCCGGCGACCCGCTGATCATGGACACCACCGTGCGCCTGGCGAAAGCCGGTGGCATCGACCTCGGCGCCCACGTGGGCTTCCCGGACCTGATGGGCTTTGGTCGGCGCCAGATGAATATCGAGATCAAGGAACTCGCCACGTATGTGATCTACCAGCTCGGCGCCCTGGCGGGGATGGCCGCCGTGAATGGCCATCGCATGACCCATATGAGCTTCCACGGCGCCCTCGGCAATATGGCCGCTGCTGATGCCGCACTGGCCGAGCCGCTGGTGCGGGCGGTGGCGGCGTTTGATCCGACGTTGATCATCAGCTCGTCCAGCAGCCGCGCCATCGAAGGCGCCGCCGAGAAATGCGGCCTGCGCGTCGCCACCACCTTTCTGGCTGATCGTGCCTATGACGACGACTGCCTGTTGGTACCGCGCAAGGTTGAAGGCTCGGTGATCAAGGAACCGTCAGCGGTATTGCAGCGCGTGCGCCAATTGCTGGAGGAGGGCACCGTCACTGCCCTCAGCGGCAAGGTGCTGCGGGTGCCGGCTCATTCGATCCTGCTGCACGGCGACACCCCCGGCGCAGTCGAGTTGGCGCGCACCATTCGCGAGGAAATCGAGCAACTGGGCGGGCACATTACGCCGATTTCCCAGCTGCTGGCCGCGTCATAAGCAGGCCTTATCGCCACACAACCATTGCGTCTTGGTCCAGTGCCTGAAGGCTGGATAGAGTCGAACCATAACCCGCAGCACAAGGATCACCCCATGCCATTTTCCGACTACAAAACCGCGCTGGTCACCGGGGCTTCCTCGGGCATCGGCGCCGCCGTTGTCGAGCGCCTGTGCCAGGAAGGCGTGCAAGTGCATGCCCTGGCCCGCAGCGCCGACAAGTTGCAGGCACTGGCGGCCAAGACCGGCTGCATTCCTCACGCCATCGACGTGACAGACATCGCCGGGCTGACGAAGCTGTTTGCGGAAAACACCTTCGACATCCTGGTCAACAACGCCGGTGTCGACAAACCGGGCTCGCTGCTCAAGGCCGACGCCGACGGCATCGACCTGCTGATCGACGTCAACCTGCGCGCCGTGCTGCACCTGGCACGCCTGGCCTTGCCGGGCATGGTCGAGCGCGATTGCGGGCACATCATCAACATCAGTTCGATTGCGGCGGCCTACAACTTTGGCGGCAACTCCACCTATCACGCGACCAAGGCGGCGGTGAGCATGCTCTCGCGCCAGCTGCGTATCGATGCGTTCGGCAAGCGCGTGCGGGTCACCGAGATTTGCCCAGGCCGCGTGGCCACGGACATCTTTGCCCACGTGCACGGCGACTCCGAAGAGACCTACAAGCGCTTCGTCGAAGGCTTCGAACTGCCCCAGGCCGAAGATATCGCCAACGCCATCGCCTTTGCGATTGCCGCGCCGATAGCCGTCAACGTCGGGCATATGGAAATCACCCCGACCTTGCAGGTGCCGGGCGGGCTCTCCACCGCGCGTCCGCAGGATTACCAGGGCTGAACACCAGCCCCCCTAAAACAGAACGGATCGATCCGTCAGCGCTGCATCCCGCCACGGCCACGCCGGGTGATTTTGATTTCTGCCCTAGCCCAATGCCGATAGGGATTGACCATGAAGCAAGACTTCGATTTGGCCGCGATTCTGCAAGGCGAGTACGCCGAGCTGATCGTCAAGGGCATCGAAATGACCTTGCAGCTGGCGTTGTTCGCCTGGCTGCTGGCGATGATTCTGGCGCTGACGCTGGTCACGGTGCGCCTGACCGGCAACAAGCTGGCCGACCGCCTGGTGGCGGGGTACGTGTCCTACCACCGCAACGTGCCGACCCTGGTGCAACTGATGCTGTGGTACTTCGGCGTGCCGACCCTGCTCAGCGAAAACGCGCAGCTGTGGCTGGCCAGCCACAACACCGAATACCTGTTTTCGGTGATCGCCCTCGGCTTGTGCCAGGCCGCGTATTTCTGCGAAGACATGCGCAGCGGCCTGCGCGCGATTCCCGCCGGGCAGACCGAAGCGTCGCGGGCCCTGGGCCTGGGTTACGTGCGTTCGATGCGCTACGTGATCCTGCCCCAAGGCGTGCGCAACTGCCTGCCGTCGCTGATCAACCACACCGTGCTGCTGTTCAAGAACACCAGTTTGGCCATGGCGATCGGCGTGATGGAACTGACCTACGCCAGCCGCGAAGTGGAGAACTACACGTTCCGCACGTTCGAGTCGTACCTGGTGGCCACGGTGTTCTACCTGGTGTTTTCACTGCTGCTGATGGGCGCCGGGGCATTGCTTGCCCGGCACTTCAGCAAAGCCCTGGCGAGGTAGCTGGCGATGTTCGATATCGTTGAAATCCTGCAGAACAACTGGACGCTGTTTCTCATCGGCCAATACCCCCACGGTCCGTTGGGTGGTCTGGCGAGTACCTTGATCCTCGCTGCGCTGGCGCTGCTGCTGGCGTTCCCGTTCGGCCTGTTGCTGGCGCTGGCGCGGGTATCGCCGTGGAAGGGTTTGTATTGGGTGGCCACGGTGTGGGTCTACGTGTTGCGCGGTATTCCGCTGCTGATGGTGATCTTCTGGACCTACTTCCTGGTGCCGTTGCTGATCGGCCATAACATCACCGGCTTCATGACCATGCTCTGCACCCTGGTGATCTACCAGAGCGCCTACCTGTGCGAAATCATTCGCGGCGGTATCCAGGCGTTGCCGAGCGGGCAATACGAAGCGTCCCGCGCCTTGGGCCTGGGCTACGTGCGCACCACGCTGTGGGTGATCCTGCCCCAGGCGCTGTACAACGCGCTGCCGAGTTTGATCAGCCAGTTCATCTCGATCATCAAGGAAACCTCCCTGGGCTACGTGATCAACGTGCAGGAAGTGACCTTTGCCGCCAACCAGGTCAACAACCAGTTGCTGACCAAGCCGTTCCAGGTGTTTTTCATCCTGGCGATCATCTACTACCTGCTGTGTTTCGGCCTGACCCGCCTGGCGGGCTGGGTAGAACAACGCATTGCGCGCAAGCGCCTCGGTGACGGCGGGCAGACCGTGCCCGGCAAGCCGTTGCTGGCCACCGATAATTGAAGAGGGCTGCGCTCATGCATCCAATGATCATGTTTTCGAAAATCAATAAATGGTACGGCGAGTACCAGGCGCTGACGGATATCACCGCTGAAGTGAACCCCGGTGAAGTGGTGGTGCTGTGCGGGCCGTCGGGCTCGGGCAAGTCCACGCTGATCCGCACGGTCAATCGCCTGGAAGACATCCAGGACGGCCAGATCCTGTTCGATGGCCAGGACGTGCACGGCACCGACGCGCAGATCAATCGCCTGCGCAGCCGCGTGGGGTTTGTGTTCCAGAGCTTCAACCTGTTCCCGCACCTGTCGGTGCTGGAAAACATCATCCTGGCGCCAAACAAGCTGCGCAACCTCAAGGGCGCGGCGGCCAAGCAAAAGGCCATGGAACTGCTCGACCGCGTGGGCCTGGCGCACAAGGCCGGGGCCTACCCGGCGCAGTTGTCCGGCGGCCAGCAACAACGGGTGGCGATTGCCCGCGCCCTGGCGATGGAACCGCCGGTGATGCTGTTCGACGAGCCTACCAGCGCCCTCGACCCGGAAATGGTCGGTGAAGTGCTGAGCGTGATGAAGGGCTTGGCCAAGGACGGCATGACCATGATGTGCGTGACCCACGAGATGAATTTCGCCCGCGAAGTGGCCGACACCATCTGGTTTATGGACGCGGGGCAGATTCTGGAAAAGAGCAGCCCCGACGCCTTCTTCACCCAGCCTTCGCACCCGCGAGCGCAACGCTTCATCGCCGACCTGCGGGCCCACTGAGCTGCGGCGGCTTGATTCCTTCTGCCATTTTGCTTGTCCAACTTTCTGGAGATTTCCCATGGGTATGAAGCATCTGTTTACTGCGCTGGCATTGGGTCCATTGGCTGTGGCCTGCGCCCAGGCTGACCAATTGAGCGACATCCTCGCCAAGCAGTCCCTGAGCTGCGGCGTGTACGCCGACGTGCCGCCATTCTCCGCGCCGGACCCAAAGACCCGCGAGCTGGTGGGCATGGACGTGGACCTGTGCAAGGCCCTGGCCAAGACCATGGGCGTGGCCCTGGAACTCAAGCCGCTGTCGGTTGAAGCGCGCATTCCCGAAGTGAAGATGGGCCGCGTCGATGTGATCTTCGCCAACCTGGCGTACACCAAGACCCGCGCCGAACAGATCCAGTTCAGCGACCCGTACTACATCGCCAAGGAAACCCTGGTGGTGCGCGCGGCGAACGCCGATCAGCCGAAAAGCTTCTTCAAGGACAAGCGCATCAGCTCGACTAAGGGCTCCACCTCGGAGCAGTCGATCCGCATCGCCGGCGCCACCCCGGTGACCTTCCAGGACACCGGCTCGGCCTACATGGCCCTGCAACAGAACAAGGTAGTGGGCCTGGTGACCAACACCATGACCGCGCTGAAACTGGTCAACCAGGCCAAGGCCGGTGGCGTGGAACTGGCGATTGCCAAGGAACCGATGGCCCTGGAACCGATTGGCGCGGGCATGCGTCGTGATGAGCCGGCGTTTCTGGCGAAGGTCAATGAGTCGTTGATGGCGATGGAAAAGGCCGGCGAGATCGATGCGATCTGGGACCGCTGGATCGGCCCGAACACCGAATACAAGATGGTGCGTGAGGACAAGGTACAGAGCTTGAGTGCGCTGAAGTTCGACCCGCTGCCATAAGGAGCTGATGCACACAGTTCTTAATGTGGGAGCTGGCTTGCCTGCGATAGCGGTGTATCAGTCACTGATGTGCAAACTGACCCACCGCTATCGCAGGCATGCCAGCTCCCACATTGGATATTTGCTACCCGACAGATAGCGCCTGGCTTGCGAGCCAGTTCAGTGGCTTCACGGGTTAACCTGGTCTTTTCAGCGTCAATTGAGGACCGTTGGTTGATTTAATGCTGTCTTTGGATACTTGGCGTTTCTCGTACATGATTTCGGCACCCTCCTTGTGCTTTTCCACCAGATAAAGCATGTCGTCGCTTTCGCCGACGATGCAGCCAGTTATACGGTCCAGATTCTTTAGCTGGACCGTTTCGGGTTTGCAATCACGAATTTCTTCATACGCTCTTAGCTTGCCGCGCTCGATCGACTGAGAGAACGTTAACTTCCAAAGGACCCACGTGCCAATTGCAAAAAAGGTGAGCAGAAACGTACCGAGGATCAGCGGTTTGGCTCTTGTGTAGCTTTTGCCCATGTGCTGTAGAAAGCGGTAGCGGGCCGTTGTGGGGGCGAGTGTGGTGGTTGGAAAGACCCGGTCGGGATTTTCCGTGAAATACATCAAGCAGACGAACGAAGCAACGGCTGAACAAGCAATGAGCGATGCGGAGATCTTGACCAGCATGTCCATTCCGCCGAATACCACAAACTGATAGGTATCGAAGCCCAGTCGATTGATCGGCGCCCCAAGGGCGCCGTAATAGGTCTCAAGGTATGCGTAGCCGTTTGAGTAAAACAGTGCGAACAACAGCACCATGATTGACAAGCTTTCGAATTTTACAACTTTCCATAGCCATGCGGCGCTAGTCTTTGCGACGGGGGCATTGGCGTTTTCCTGATCGTCCATGGGTTGTCCTTCTATGGGAGCGGGGAGTCTAGCGAGCGCAATTGAGGATGCCCAGATCGTTCACCAAATTCCCCGAACGCTGGACCCCGGGGACCTTCCTGCTTCACCATTGCGCTCAACCCGATCCAAGGAACCTTCGCGTCCATGAGCGCACTGATCGAAACCCGCGCCCTCACGCGCATGGACGAGCGCCGCCAAGTGCCCTTGCTCCAGCCCACCGATTTCATCTTGAACGCCGGCGACCGCGTGTCCATCACCGGTTCCTCCGGCTCTGGCAAAAGTGTCTTTTTGCGCGCCCTGGCCCTGCTGGACGCGCCCACCTCCGGGCAAATCCTGTGGAACGGCCAACCGATCAGCAACGCCGAGATTCCCCATTACCGCTGCCATATCAGCTACCTGTCCCAGCGCCCGGCGCTGATCGAAGGCACAGTGGAAGACAACCTGCGTTTTCCGTTCAGCCTCAAGACCTCGCGTAAACGCCGCTTCGACCTTGCCGCCGTCACCACACTGCTGGGCCACGCAGGCAAGGCGCCGGACTTCCTGGCAAAAAGCGCAGCGGATCTGTCCGGCGGTGAATCCCAGGTGGTCTCGCTGATCCGTACCCTGCAACTGAACCCCGAAGTCTTGCTGCTGGACGAGCCTACCGCCGCCCTCGACCCCACGTCATCCCGCGAAGTGGAAGCGCTGATCGACGCCTGGTTCGCCGGCGATCAATCCCGTGCCTGCATCTGGGTGTCCCACGACCTCGACCAGGCCCGACGCATGAGCAACCTCCACCTGCACATGAGTGCCGGCGTGCTGAGTGGAGTTACCCAACCATGAACTACCAGAACCTCACGGCTCTCGACCTGGGCATCGCCGCCTCGCTGATCCTGGTCAACGGCGCGTTGTCATTGCTCCTGCGCCTGGGCCTGGGCCGCCAATTGCTGTGGGCGGCAGTGCGCACCGTGGTGCAACTGTTGGCCATCGGTTACCTGCTGGGTTGGGTGTTCGAGTTTGCCTACTGGTACGTGGTGCTGCCGTTGATGTGCGCCATGACCCTGATTGCCGGCATCTCCGCCGCCGGACGCGGGCGGCGCACGTACAAGGGGCAGCGGGTCGACAGCATCCTGTCGGTATGGGGCAGCTCGTGGCTGGTGACGGCGGTGGGGCTGTTTGCGGTGATCCGCATCCACCCGTGGTACGAGCCGCAATATGCGATTCCGATCCTGGGGATGATCCTCGGCAACACCCTGACCGGCGTGTCGCTGGGCATAGAACGCATGACCCAGGAGCTGACGTCGGGGCGCAACACCATCGAAATGATCCTCGCCCTTGGCGGCTCACGCTGGGAAGCGGCGCAGGACGCCATTCGCCAGGCGGTGCGCGCAGGGATGATCCCGACGCTGAACCAGATGACCGTGGTCGGCATCGTCAGCCTGCCCGGCATGATGACCGGGCAGGTACTGGCGGGGGAGAGCCCGGTGGATGCGGTGCGGTATCAGATCGTGATCATGTTCCTGATCGCGGCGTCGTCGGCATTGGGCACGGTGGGGGCGGTGTTGTTGACGTATCGACGGTTGTTTTCGGTGGGGCATCGGTTTTTGCGCGAGCGCCTCGAAGAGCGCTGACATCCCTGTGGGCGCGGGCTCGTGTGGGAGCGGGCTTGCTCGCGAAGGCTACCTTTCATGCGACCAAGTCTTATCGGGTGTACGCCGGATAAATGTGGGAGCTGGCTTGCCTGCGATAGCTATGTGTTAGGCGCTGGGGCTTTTTGGGCGGAGTACATATCCGTTATTTGGGTAACGGCTGATGTTGGTTCCGCCCTTACGGCGGGTCACTTTTGGAAAAGAGCCCCA
>NZ_ANNV01000125.1 GCF_000346755.1 Pseudomonas sp. CBZ-4
TGCCAAGGTCGGGGTCGCGAGTTCGAGTCTCGTTTCCCGCTCCATATTCAACAAAAACGCCGATCAGCGATGATCGGCGTTTTTGTTTGTGCGCGATTGATCGTTCCCACGCTCTGCGTGGGAACGCCTCTTGGGACGCTCCGCGTCCCGCGTGACGCAGAGCGTCACAAGGAGCATTCCCACGCAGCGCGTGGGAACGATCTAGCCCAGCAGGATCAGAGCTTCGGCAACTGCCCCACACGCCCCATCATTTCCGTAACGATCTGCAGGTCCAACAAGAACTGCTCCACCGTCTTGAACTCATTGTCGGTGTGCCCGGTGTACTTCACCTCCGGCCGTGCCAGGCCGAACTGCACGCCATTGGGCAGCTCATGCACGGACGTCGCCCCGGCCGAGGTGCCGAATTTGTGCTCCATGCCCAGGTTTTCACTGGCCACCGCCAACAGCGCCTTGACCCACTCGCCTTCCGGGTTGCGGTACATCGGCTCGGCCACCGAGTAGGTGAAGCTCACCTTGACCTTGGTCTGCTTGTCCCACGCACTCAGCTTGTCGGCAATTTCCTTTTTCAGCGTCTCCGGGGATTTGCCCTTCGGCACCCGCAGGTTCACCGCCAGCTTGAACGCCTTGTCATCCAGGCCGACAAAGGTCAGCGAGGTGGTCAGCGGGCCCATGAAGTCGTCAGCGAACCCTACGCCCAACTTGCCGCCCAGGTAATCCAGGCCCCAGTTGTCGGACGCATACCGCGCGGCGTCGGTGATGTGGTTGTGCTTGAGGGCGATCTTGCCATCGACGCTGTGGATCAGCTCCAGCATGCGCGCCACCGGGTTGATGCCGGACTCCGGCTCGGAAGAGTGCGCCGAAACGCCGGTCACCGTCAGCTTGACCTCTTTGCCGACCACCTTGGCCGTCACCTCGAAGTCGCCGCCATTATTCTTGGCGTACTCGGTGCCGGCCTGTTGCAGGCTGGCGGCGAGTTCGGCGGGCTTGTCGCTGACGAAAGTCGCCACCGAGGCCGATGGGATCTGGTTGGTGGCCATGCCGCCGGTCATTGCGATGATTTCCGCGCCTTTGCCTTCGCCCTTGCGACGCGGGAAAGTGGCCATCACGGTGCCGTAGCCTTTCTCGGCGATCACCACCGGGTAGCCGCCGTCCAGCGCCAGGTTGTACTGCGGCGTGGGGTTGTGTTCGAAGTAATAGGGAATCGCGTCGCCGGAGGTTTCCTCGGTGGTGTCCACCAACAGCTTGAACGTGCGCGCCAGTGGCAGTTTCTCTTCCTTGATCACCTTCATCGCATACATCGCCACGACGATGCCGTTCTTGTCATCCTCGGTACCACGGCCGTACATGCGGTCGCCGATCAGCGTGACCTTGAACGGATCGAGCTTGGTGCCGTCCTTCAGTACCCAGTTTTCCGGTGTGACCGGCACCACGTCGGCGTGGGCATGAATACCCACCACTTCGTCGCTGGCGCCTTCCAGGGAAATTTCATACACACGGTTGTCGATATTGCGGAAGTTCAGGTTGAAGGCCTTGGCCAGGTCCTGGATCTTCGCGGCGATCTTGAGGAATTCCGGGTTTTTGTACTGCGGCAGGCCGTCGATATTGAAGGTGGGGATTTCCACCAGTTCGCGCAGGGTTTCGGTGGCGGCCTTGCCGTATTTCACCCGCGTATAGATGCCCAGCAAGCGATTGATTTCGTTCTGCTGGTCGGCGCTCAGGGGTTTGTTATCAAGAAAAGCGCTGATCGCCGGGCCCACGTCGGCGGTCTTGCCCAGGTCGCCCTTGGCCAGGGTGCCGAGGAAACCACGGAAATCAGTGACGGATGTTTCGTTGAAGCTCTTCAGAATCGCCGTGCTTTGCTCGGCGCTGATGTTGGCGAGCGCAGGGGTGGCGATGGCCGAGAGGCTGGCTGCGAACAGGGTGGCAGCCGCCAGTTGCTTGAGTGGGAAGTGCATTGTTGGAGCATTCCTTGGCAGGTAGTGAGTAAGAGGTTTCTGACTAAAGTGTCAGAAACATTTCCACACACTACCATTACTCAGGTGCGCATCGTCAATGCTGGCCAGGGTGGGGCTGGGGGTATTCCTTGTCGATCTCCAGGGCTCTAGCGTAAGGCCCATCCCACAATTGTTCATGTAATTGCCCCACGCGCTTGGCCATCGCTTCGTTGCGCATGACCACCTCCAGATTGCGCGAATTATCCAGGTAGCCGCCCAACCAATTGCTGGTGCCAATCCAGGCCACTTGCCCGTCGATCTCCAGGGTCTTGCTATGAATCACCCGCGCGTAGGGGATAAACCCTTGCTTGGCTTCAGGCAGGGTGACGATCTTGATTTGCACGTTGGGCAGCACGGCCAGGCTCTTGAGGTAGGGCAGTTCCAGCTTGTCGGTGTTCCAGTTGGACACCATCAGCTTGATCGACACACCCCGTGCCGCCGCTGCACGCACGGCGTTGTCGATAACCGCGTAGTACGGACGGGTGCGATCAGGCCCGTAGGACAGCGGTGCGTAGTCCAGCAGTTGCACGCGCACTTCCTGCTTCGCTTCGCCCAGCAGGCGCGGCAGCTCCAACTGCGAATCGCCGACGCCGGGCGGGTTGTAGCGTTGCGGGCTGGCCACCAGGTAATTGCCGGTGCGCGACGGCTCTTTACCTGCGACGGGCAGCGGCACCGGTTGGTTGGCGGCCAGCGCGGCCTGGGCTTGCCAGTCCTGGTCGAAGATCGCCTGCACTTGGCCAACCACCGCTGCATCGCTGATGCGCAACCCGGTTTCGTGGATATGTTCGAGGGAGCGCCAGTCGAAATTCTGGCTGCCGACAAACGCCTGCTTGCCGTCCACCACCAGGTATTTGGCGTGGATGATGCCGCCGCTCAGTTGGCCGTAGGGCAGCACGCGGAAGGTCAGGTTGGGGATCGCGCGCAAGCGTTCCAGCGTGGAAGCTTCCGACAACTTCAGGCCTTTTTCTTCGAGCAGGAAGCGAATCTTCACACCGCGTTTGCCGGCGGCTTCCAGGTGCTCGATGACGGTGTCCATCACCGAGCCGGGATGGTCGGCGGCGTAGAACTGGCCGATATCAATGCTGCTCTTGGCCGCGTCAAACAGTTCGATCCACACCGGGCCGGGCTGGCGCAAGTCGTCGGTGCCGAGGGCGGTGTCCACCGGCACGGTGTGCACCAGTTCAAACCCCGCAATTGAAAAGTCCGCCTGGGCCAGCGGACTGAGGAGCAAGCCGGCAAGGCCTGCGATGCGCAATTTCAAGGAGATGGGCATAGGTCTTCCTACCAGGAAAAAAGCGGGCGCATTGCGCGCCCGCTCAAACGATCATGCAGTACGGCTATGCAACGGCGTCGGCACCAGGTGCGGTACTTCGCTTTGCACGCGGGCACCGGTGGCTGCGCGGATCAGCAGGATTTTCAGCTGGTCGTTGATGCGCTCCAGGCTGTCCTGGAAGAAGTTGTGGAACACCACGCAGAACAGCGCGATGGCGATCCCCAGACCGGTCGCAAACAACGCCGTCCCGATGCCACCGGAAATCTGCCCTGGGTCGGACACACCGGCCGACGCCAGCGCCTTGAACGTGTCGATAATGCCGAGGATGGTCCCCAGCAGGCCCAACAGCGGCGCGGCGGTGGTGATGGTTTCGATGATCCACAGGCTGCGGGCCAACGGTGCGCGGGTGGTCAGATACTGGGTTTCGATGACGTCATCCAGGTCCTTGCGCGAACCGTGGCTGGCCTTTTGTGCCAGCACCGGCAACACCATGCCCAACGGCAGGCTGTCGCGACGGGTCAGGCTTTCCGGCAAGTCGCGTTCGCTGTGCACGTTGGCGCCGAGTACCTCGGTCAAGGCGCGGGCCTGGCGGCGCACATAGGCGAAGTACAGGCCACGCTCGATGGCGATAAAGATGGCGATGGCCATCGCGGCGTACATCACATAGAAGGTGATGTCGTGAAGCACATTCATGTCCATGTTCCGTTACCTCGCTGTTAGAAATTGGCTTCCAGGGACACCGTCACGGTGCGTTCCAGGCCGACGATGTAGGCTGGGTCGCCGTCGCGGAAACCGCTGTAGCTGGCGGCGTTGGTCTTGGTGGTGTACACGCCGTCCAGGTACTTCTTGTCGAACAGGTTGTCGACGTTCAGGCGCAGGGTCGCGTCCTTGACCACCTTCTTGTCCACCGGCAGGTAGATACCGGCGCCGGCGTTGAACACGGTGCGTCCGGAAATGGCTTCGTCGTTGGTCAGGTCGCCGTAGAGCTTGCTGGTGTACTTGCCGCCGAAGGTGCCGTAGAAGCGGCCGTCGTCGTAGCCGATGTTGGCGGCCAGCATGTTTTTCGGCACGTTGGCGAACTGCTTGCCGCTGGTGGGCAACACGATGGCCTTGCCGGCGTTGTAGACGGTCAGGTCATCCTGCTGCTCGGCCTTGGTGTAGGTGTAGGAGGTGTAGTAGTTGAAGTGATTGGGCAGCAGGCCGCTCCACTCCAGTTCCAGGCCGCTGTTGTTGACGGAGCCGGCGTTGATGTCGGCGAAGTCGCCGTTGATGTCTTTGGACGAGACCTGGCGATCCTTGAACTGCATGTAGAACAAGGTGGCGGCCACGGTCATGTCGTCACCGGTGAAGCGCCAGCCCAACTCGTGGTTCCAGCTGGTTTCCGGCTTGGAGTTGATCGAGTCCAGGCCCTTGTCGTACAGCACGTAGTTCTGCGGGATGCGCATGTTGCGCGACAGGCTGTAGAACAACTGGTCCTGCTCGTCCAGCTGGTACTTGAGGCCGACGTTGGGCAGCAGTTTGTTGTAGGTCTGGTTACGTTTTTCCGGCTGCTCGGTGAGGCTGCCGTGGTTGGTGCCGTCACGCTTGACGTTCATGTAGGCCAGGCCCGCCACCAGGGTCCAGTCCGGGTTGATGTACCAGGTGTCCTGGGCCCAGACCTTTTGCGCCGGGGTCACGGTGAAGCGGTCGCGACCCTGTACGGTGTTGCCGTTGGCATCGACCACCGAGTCGGCGTCTGGCCAGGTGTCGGTGGGCTTGCCGCTGTTTTTCAGGGCAATGAACGGCTGGGTCTGGCTTTGGCGTGCGCGCTCATACCAGTAGCCGAATTGCAGGCTGTGTTCGCCCAGGTCCCAGTTCAGCTTGGTGGTGATGCCCGGGCGCCAGGTCTGGGTACGCGAAGGGCGGTAGTACACGCCGGTGGTGGAGGAGCCGTCGGCGTTGTATTGCGCGGCGGTCGGCAGGTTGCTCAGGTCGAACACGCCGCCGGCGTTGGAGCCACGGTTGAGCGCATAGCTGGAGGAACCGACGCCGCTGCCGTTGCCCCAGTAGTAATACGGGATCACCGACAGGGCCAGGTTATCGGCCAGCTTGAACTGGGTGTTGAGCACGCCGGTAAAGGTCTGGAACGGGTTCTGCGCCAGGGCGTAGTAGCTGTTGAGCTTGCCGTTGCTGCCCACGGTCGGCGTGGCCGGGTAGGGGTCGTACTTGCGGCCGTTCTGCTGGTACTGGGCCTTGGTCAACTGGCTGTAACTGTTGTTGTCCTGTTCGTGGTACTTGAGGATCAGGTTGGCCGTGTTGCCATTGCCGGCGTCGAAGAAGCTGTTCCACTCCACCTTGTCCGCGCGCACCGCGCCCGAGCCGCGCCACATCTGGCCTTCGGTGTGGGACGCCGACAGCCAGTTGCTCAGGCCGTTGATCTCGCCGGTATTGAGCCGCGCGAAGGTCTTGCGCGTGGCGTTGCTGCCCATGACCTGTTTGACGAACGCCCCGGTTTCCTTGGTCGGGCGGATGGTCACGATGCCGATGTTGCCGCCGCTGGAACCGATATGCGGGCCGTCGGCTTCTGCCGAGCCCTGGGTGACGAAGATCTGGTCGATGTTTTCCGGGTCGCCCAGCAGGTTGGAATACAGCGCGTAGTTGCCCGAGTCGTTGATCGGCATGCCGTCCACCGACATGCCCACCTGGTCGGAGTTGAGCCCGCGCATGGTGAAGCGAAAGCCCGACAGGCCGGTGTTGTCTTCGCTGGAGATATTCAGCCCCGGGGTGTACTTGAGCTTGTCCACGGCGTTGCCGGTGGCGGTCTGTTTATCCAGCGCCTCCTTGGTCACCGTGGAGCGGCCCTTGATGCTTTCTTCCTGCACCATATAGCCGCCACCTGCCGTGGCCTTGCCCTGCACGCCGATCGTGCCGACGTCGCTGCCGCTGGTGTCGGCCATGGCCATGCCGTGGCCCATGCTTGCGGCAACGAGTGCCAGATGAATCCGTGTGAACCTCATCAGTGTCGTCCTGGTGTCGGGTGCTTATTGCACGCTGTAGTTGAAGGTGGCGGTGAAGCGATGCTCATTGCTCCCCCCGAACGCTTGCTCGGGGAACGGTTTGACTTGCTTGATGCGACGCAAGCTGTTGGCGGCGGCCCGGTTGAGCAACATGCTCGAGGCCTGGGTCTGCACGCCGGAGTCGAGAACCCGACCCTGGCGATCGACCAGCAACCACACCACCACCTCGCCGGTCGGGCGTTCGAGGGACGCCTGGCGGCCGGTGGGGTATTGCTTGTAGCTGTCCAACTCGTTGCGCAAACCCTTGAGGTAACCGCCTTCCAGGGCCTGGCCATCGACCTTCGGCGGCGCGGGCGGTGCCGGTGTCGGCGCAACCTGGGCCACGGCGGCGGGTGCCGGTTTGGCGGCCACCGGTGGCGGGGTGGGCGTCGGCGTGGGTGTTGGCTTGGCGACCACGGGCTTGGGCACCGGCTTGGGCTTGGGCTCAGGTTTTGGCTGCGGTTTGGGCGGCGGTGGCGGCGGCGCCGGCTCGGCCTCTTCGTCCTCGATCACCGGCGGTGGCGGCTCTTGCTCGACCACCGGTTCCGGGACCACTTCCGGCTCCGGCTCGACCAACGCCAGCTCCACCGCCGACTCGTCATACACCGGCTCGACCTTCAAGGTTTGCGACTGGATGCCCATCGCAATCAGCACCAGGGCGATCACGGCCGGGACGCTGCCCAGCAACTGACGTGCACGAAACAGGACGTACATGATCAGGACTTACGCGTGGCAATGGACACGGAGGTAAAGCCACCCAGGCGCAGGGTGTCCATCACTTCCACCAGGCGCGAAACCTCCACGCCTTTGTCGCTGTTGACGATGATCGTCGACTTGGTATCGGGCTTTTCGGCGGCCTTCAACGCCGGCACCAAGGCCTCGACGGTGAGGTCCTTGCCGTCCAGTTGCAACTGGCCCGCCAAACCCAGCGTCAGGATGAATTTGTTCTGCGGCTTGAGCTGCTGCGAACTGCTGGCGCTGGGCAATTGGGTCTTCATGCCGAGGGCCGGAATCACGTTCAGGCTCACGAGTACGAAAAACACCAGGAGGAACATCATCACGTCGATCATCGGGATCAATTCGATGTGCGCCTTGCGTTTTTTCGGTTCGTCCCAGGTTCTCATTCCGCTACCCCGTTATTGAATTAGGGGCGACACGCTAACAACCAAAAATGACCGATTGGTTAACTTTAATTGACGTTTTGAGGGCTCTAGGATGGGTCTTACAGGCGACTCCGTAGTCATTTTTGCGACGTAACAGAATTGAAATCCAGCAGGGGCATTCTCAGAAACTTTACATCGAGGGCCCCGAGGAATGAGTAGCGAATTGCCACATCTGTCCACCCCGCGCCTGCTATTGCGCGGCCTGGAAACACACCAGGCCGAGACCCTGTCCACGCTCGCCAACGGGCCGAAAATCGCCGACAACACGGCCAACATTCCGTCGCCCTATACCCTGGAAACCGCGCACACTTTCATCGACAACATGGCCGCGAAATACCGTGCGGGCGATTTGCTCAGCCTGGGCATGCATGTGTCCGAAACGGGCGAATTGGTCGGCATCGTCAGCCTGCGACTCAACACGCGGCATAGCTACGGGCACCTCGGCGGTTGGGTGGCGGCGCACTGCCGCAATCAGGGCTACGGCGCCGAGGCGGCGCGGGCGGTGATGGATTTTGGCTTCGCTGAGTTGGGCTTGCAGCGGGTCGGCAGCCAGTGCTTTGGCCGCAACCAGGAATCGGCGCGGGTGATGGAGAAAATCGGCCTGCGCTTTGAGGGCTGCATGCGCGAGGCGTTTCTCAAGAACGGCGTGTTCGAGGACTTGCTCGGGTTTGCCGTGGTGCGTGAGGACTGGGAGCGTCCCTCGTGAGTGGCTTGGTGGACCATGACCGCCGCCGGATATTGACCGGGCTGGCGGTGGGCTCGGCCTTTGCGATCCTCAGCCCGTTTGCGCGCAGTGCCGGGGTGGATTATCCGTTCACCCTCGGCGTCGCCAGCGGCGACCCACTGCCGGACGGCTTTGTGATCTGGACGCGCCTGGCGCCGTTGTTCAACGCCGCCGATGGCGGTGGCGGCTTGAGCCGTGCGGTGCCGGTACGTTGGCGAGTAGCCAGCGATGCGGCGATGACACGCATCGTGCGCCAGGGCGAGGTGATGGCCAGCGCGCGGTTCGCCCATTCGGTACACGTTGAAGTGGCGGGGCTGGAAGCGGGCCGACCGTATTGGTATCAGTTCGATGGCCTTGGCGCGCAGAGCCCGGTGGGGCAGGCGCGCACGGCGCCGCCGTTGCACGCCAACGTGGCGGCGCGGGTGGGGTTTGTATCGTGCTCGCATTGGGAGCGCGGATATTTCAGCGCCTATCGTCACCTCGCCGCCGAGCAGCCGGACCTGGTGTTTTTTCTCGGTGACTATATCTACGACAGTTCCTACGCGCCGTCATCGGGCAAAGTCATTCGCTCCCATGGCAGTGGCAATGCAGTAAGCCTCAGCGACTACCGCAACCGCTACGCCCTGTACAAGACCGATCCCGACTTGCAGGCCTTGCACGCCGCAGCCCCCAGCGTCGCGACCTGGGATGATCACGAAGTGCAGAATGACTACGCCAACCAATGGTCCCAGGACCCGAAGATCCCGGTGCAGAAATTTCTCCTACAGCGCGCGGCGGCTTACCAGGCCTATTACGAACATATGCCGCTACGTGCCAGCAGCCTGCCGAAAGGTCCGGACATGCGCATCTACCGGCGCCTGGACTACGGCCAACTGGCGCGTTTCCATGTGCTCGACGGCCGCCAGTACCGCTCCGAGCAACCATGCATTCCGGCCAACGGCAGCCACCAAGGGCACCTCGCCGACAATCTCTGCCACGACCTGCGCGACCCCGGCCGCACCATGCTCGGCTGGCAGCAAGAGGCCTGGCTGGATCAGGGGTTTGCGCAGTCGCAGGCGCAGTGGAACGTGATCGCCCAGGACTTGCTGGTGGCGCCGCTGATCCAGCGTGACCTGACTGACCACAAGCCCGGACGTTGGACCGATGGCTGGGATGGCTACATGGCCAACCGCGCGCGGATGCTCGCGTCCATCCAGCGCAACCGGGTGAAGAATCCGGTGTTCTGGGGCGGGGATATTCATTCGTTCTGGGTCACGGACCTGCACGCGGATGGCAACAAGCCGGACTCGCCGGTTGTCGCCACGGAGTTTGTCGGCACGTCGGTGACCTCGGATGGACCGCCCTTTGAGGCGTTCAGCAAACTGCTGCCGCTCAACCCGCATGTGAAGTTTTTCGACAGTCGCCAGCGTGGGTATGTGTCGGTGGAGATTGAGGCGGACAAGATGCTGACGAACTTGCGTGTGATCACCGATCCGCGCGACCCGAATGCCACGGTGGCGACGCTCAAATCGTTTGTGGTGGAGTCGGGTCGGGCGGGGGCGATAGCGGTTTAGTCCAGGCTGTAGCGTACCGACAACGTGCCCTTTTTTTCCGACAAGGCCAGGATTGTCACCTGGCCCAGCTCGCCCAAGGCCTGGACGTGTGTGCCGCCGCAGGCGTAGGCCGGCAACTCACCAAAGCCGACTTCACGGCTGCCGTCTTCCAGGTTCATGTGGCGTGGGTAGTCCGCCGCGATCCATTGGTTGATCTGCTGTTGGATTGCGTCGGCGTCCATGTCTTGCGCCGCTTCGCCACGGATAAAGCTGATCTTGCCTTCGCCCGGCCAGTGATGGGCCTTGATCGGCATCCAGCCGAGCCGTTCGCCGGCGTTGCCGATCAAGTGCCCGGCGGAATGCAGGCGCGTGTGCAGGGCGCGGCGTTGCGCATCGACCTGCGCGGTAACCGGTCCCAGCGCGACGGGCTGATCGACGTAGTGCACGACACGGTCGGGCTCCTGGGTGACGCGCAGTACCTGGCTGTCGCCGAGCCGGCCGGTGTCGAACGGCTGGCCGCCGCCTTGGGGGTGGAAAATCGTCGATTGCAAGGTCACCGCGAACTGCCCTTCGTGGGGCGTGCAGGCCAGCACTTCGAGTTCGGCGGTCAGGTGGTCGTGGGTGAAAAACAGGCGCTCGGTCATTCTCTACATCCGCATCAGGGTTCTGCGGGCAGTATAAATAGTGCGCAGATGGGTGATAATCCGCTCAATTATCAATGGACCTGTGCGTCATGAGCATCAATCTTCCTTTGCCACTGCTGGGCGAAATGGCGATTTTCGTCAAGGTGGTGGAAACCGGCAGCTTCTCCGAAGCCGCGCGGCAGATGGGCGTTTCACCTTCATCGGTGAGCCGCAGCATTTCCCATCTGGAAAAGGCCCTGGCCACCCGTTTGCTGCAACGCACGACGCGCAAATTGCGTTTGAGCGAAGGCGGCGAGGAGGTGTTCAAGCGTTGCCAGGACATGGTCAACGCGGCGCGCGCGGTGATGGAGGTCAGCGGTCAATTCACCCACGAAGCCGAAGGCCGCGTGCGCGTCAGCGTGCCCAAGGCGGTGGGGCGGTTTGTGATCCATCCGCATATGCCGGAGTTCTTGCGGCGCTATCCCAAGGTGGATGTGCAGTTGATCCTCGAGGATCGGCCGGTGGACTTGATCGACGACAACCTCGACCTGATCCTGCGCATCTCCGAAAGCCCGCCACCGGGACTGGTGGGGCGGCCGTTGTTTCCCATCGAACACCTGTTGTGCGCCACGCCGCAGTACCTGGCCGAACACGGCACGCCGCAACACCCTCATGATCTGCTGGAACACAGTTGCATTTACCTGGGGGAAACACCGGCGGATGCACGCTGGAAGTTTCGCCAGGCCGGCAAGACGGTAACGGTCGGGGTGCGTGGGCGTTATGCGGCGAACCATACCGGGGTGCGTCTGGACGCGGTGTTGCAGCATGTGGGGATTGGCAGCCTGCCGTACTTTACGGCGCGCCATGATCTGGAGGCGGGGAGCATTGTGCAGGTGTTGGCGCAGTGGGATTTTATTGCGTCGTATCACGGTGAGGTGTGGTTGTTGCATTCACCGACGCGGTACCTGCCGCCGAAGGTGCGGGTGTTTATTGATTATCTGGTGGAGTGCATGGCGCGGGAGCCAACACTTCGTCGGCGGTAGTGCTTGGGGCTGGCTTCTGTGGGAGCAGGACTTACTGTGGGAGCTGGCTTGCCTGCGATAGCATCACCTCGGTACTACTGACAGACCGAGTTGTCTGCATCGCAGGCAAGCCAGCTCCCACAGAAAAGCCAGCTCCCACAGGTAAGCAGGTTTTGTGGTGTACTGGGGATCAGTGCTTGCTCTGGTCCACCGGCATGGCCAGCAACTGCTTTTCCTGGTTCCAGTCGAACGGTTCGTCGTTCTGTTCGGCTTCGAAGCGACGCTCTTCCAGGGCCTGGTACATGTCCAGTTCTTCATCGGGCATGAAGTGCAGGCAGTCACCGCCGAAGAACCACAGCAGGTCGCGCGGGACCAGGTGGGCGATTTGTGGGTAGCGCAGGATGACCTGGCTCATCAGGTCCTGGCCCAGGTACTGGCTTTCGATCGGGTCGATGGGCAGCAGGGCGCGCAGTTCGTCGAAGCGCTCCAGGAACAGGGTGTGGCTTTCCTCGGGCACCTGTTCGGCTTCGCCGACGGCAACCAGGATGCTGCGCAGGTGGTCGAGCAAGACGAGATGATCGGCAACGACGTTGGACACGAGATAAGTCCTCTAAAGCAAAAACGGGCGCGAGAGTATATAGCTCAAGCGCCCGTTTTTATATGGCCGCTGGGATCAGCGGACTTTACCCTCAGCCTGCGTCAGCTCTTCCTTGCTGAAATCATCCACGTCGATCACCTTGCGCCGCGCCGCTTCGGCGTCACGCAGGGTTTGCGCTTCGGCCGGTTGCAGCACGCCAGCCTCCAGCGCAGCGTCGATGGCATGCTCGCCGGCGGCCGGTTTGACCTGGCCACTCTTGAGCGCGGTATGCAGTTTTTTCTGCAGCGCATGGCTGGCGCCGAGCAGGTCGTAGGCCTGTTGCAGGGCGCCGACCGGATCGTCCGCCGATTGTGGGCGGTAGCAGCCGGCGAGCAGTTCCTCCAGGGTCGGGTCGCCTTTGGCGCGGCCAAGCACCGCCGCGACTTCGGCATCCAGCGCATCCGACGGCCCGGTATGGCGGCGGCCGAACGGAAACACGATCACCCGCAGCAGGCAACCGAGCACCTTGTTCGGGAAGTTGCTCAACAGTTCGTCCAGGGCGCGCTCCGACTCGCCCAGGCTTTCTTCCATGGCCCAGGTGAACAGCGGTTGCAGATGCTCTGGTGAATCCAGGTCGTGGTAACGCTTGAGCGCCGCCGAGGCCAGGTACAGGTGGCTGAGTACATCACCCAGGCGCGCCGACAGGCGTTCGCGGCGTTTCAACTCGCCACCGAGCAACATCATGCTCAGGTCGGCGAGCAGGGCGAAGGCAGCGGCCTGGCGGTTCAGCGCGCGGAAGTAACCCTGGCTCAAGCGGTTGCCCGGTGCCTTCTCGAAGTGGCCCACGCCGAAGTTCAGCACCAGGGTGCTGGCGGCGTTGCTCACGGCAAAACCGATGTGTTGCATCAGCAGGCCGTCGAACTCCTTGAGGGCCTGGTCGTGGTCTTCACGCCCGGCCAGGGCCATTTCCTTGAGGACGAACGGGTGGCAGCGGATCGCGCCCTGGCCAAAGATCATCAGGTTGCGTGAGAGGATATTCGCACCCTCAACGGTGATGAAAATCGGCGCACCTTGCCAGCTGCGGCCCAGGTAGTTGTTCGGGCCCATGATGATGCCCTTGCCGCCATGCACATCCATGGCGTGGCTGATGCACTCGCGGCCACGTTCGGTGAGGTGGTACTTGAGGATCGCCGACAGCACCGAAGGTTTTTCGCCGAGGTCCACCGCGTTGGCGGTGAGCATGCGCGCGCTGTCCATCAGCCAAGCGTTGCCGCCGATTCGCGCGAGGGCTTCCTGGATACCTTCGAAGGCAGACAATGGGACGTTGAATTGTTCGCGCACCTGGGCGTACTGGCCGGTCACCAGGCTGGTGAACTTGGCCGCGCCGGTGCCCACCGCTGGCAGGGAGATCGAACGGCCCACCGAGAGGCAGTTCATCAGCATCATCCAGCCCTTGCCGAGCATTTCCTGGCCGCCGATGAGGAACTCCAGGGGGATGAACACATCCTTGCCGGAGTTGGGGCCGTTCATGAAGGCGGCGCCAAGGGGCAGGTGGCGACGGCCGATGTCCACGCCGGGCGTATCCGTAGGAATCAGCGCCAGGCTGATGCCCAGGTCTTCCTCGTCACCCAGCAGATGGTCCGGGTCGTGGGCCTTGAAGGCCAGGCCCAACAGGGTCGCGACCGGGCCGAGGGTGATGTAGCGTTTTTCCCAGTTCAGGCGCAGGCCGAGGGTTTCCTTGCCTTCCCATTCGCCTTTGCAAATGATCCCGGTGTCGGGCATGGCGCCGGCGTCGGAGCCGGCCAGCGGGCCGGTGAGGGCGAAGCAGGGGATGTCATCGCCACGGGCCAGGCGTGGCAGGTAGTGGTTGCGTTGTTCATCGGTGCCGTAGTGCAGCAGCAGTTCGGCCGGGCCGAGGGAGTTGGGCACCATCACGGTGGATGCGAGGTCGCCGCTGCGGGTGGCGAGTTTCATCGCGACCTGGGAGTGGGCATAGGCGGAAAAACCCTTGCCGCCGTATTCCTTGGGGATGATCAGGGCGAAGAAGCCGTGGGTCTTGATATGCGCCCAGGCGGCGGGCGGCAGGTCCATGGCCTGGCCGATCTCCCAGTCGCTGACCATGGCGCAGAGTTCTTCGGTGGGGCCGTCGATAAACGCCTGTTCCTCTGCGGTCAGTTGGGCCTTGGGATAGGCCAGCAACTTGTCCCAGTCGGGGCGGCCGCTGAACAGTTCGCCGTCCCACCACACCGTGCCGGCATCAATGGCGTCGCGCTCGGTCTCGGACATCGGCGGCAGGACTTTCTGGAACCAGCTGAACAGCGGTTTGGTGAAGTATTGGCGGCGCAGGTCGGGCAGCAGCAAAGGCGCGGCGACGGCGGCCAGCACTACCCAGAAGATCAGCAGCAACCATCCTGGCGCGTGACTCCACACCCCCATCGCCAGCAGGTAGACGGCAACGACGCCCAGGGCGGGCAGGGGCGCGGTGCGACGGTGTGCCAGGTAGGCAATGCCAGCGACCAGAACCAGTATCCACAACAACAGCATATTCAATCCTCCGTGAAACCAGGGGCGAAACCACCGTGGAGCTTAGTCGGCATCCGAACAAGCGGGGTGATTGGGGTGTTACGAGATTTGGCCGATTCGTCGTTATCCCTCGGGCAGGCCTGTCGCTAGACTCCAGGCTTCCTTTGGAGATAACGCTCATGGATACGTACCTGAGTCCCAGCCGCTTCATCGATAGTGACCACCCTGCGGTGGTGGAGTTCGCCGAAAAACACCGCGGTACCCGTGGGGATTTAAATGACCAGGCAGTCAGCCTTTATTACGCCGTGCGTGAGGCGATTCGCTACAACCCCTACACCTTCAGCCGCGACCCCGACACCCTGAGCGCCAGCTTCGCCCTGGCCGCCGGCGAAAGCTATTGCGTGCCCAAGGCCACCTTGCTCGCTGCATGCGCCCGCCACTGCGGCATCCCGGCGCGCATCGGCCTGGCGGATGTGCGCAACCACCTGTCCACGCCGCGCCTGCTCGCGCTGCTGAAAAGCGATGTGTTTGCCATGCACGGTTACACCGAGCTGTTCCTGCAGGGGCGTTGGGTCAAGGCCACGCCGGCGTTCAATCAGCAGCTGTGCGATGTGTTCGATGTGCCGGCGCTGGAGTTCGATGGGGTCAACGACAGCGTGTTCCACGCGTTCAATCGCCAGGGCCGGCGTTCGATGGAGTACGTGGTGGATCACGGGCAATTTCCTGACGTGCCCGAGGCGTTTTTCTTCGAGCATATCCGTACGTGTTACCCGCACTTGTTCAGCGAAGACAGCCCGCCCTTGCTCGGTGACATGCAGACCGATTTAAGCCGTGGGTGAACCGGCGTATGCTGCTGCGCTCACCACACAATAAGGCACGGTCATGCTGAAGATCTGGGGTCGTAAAAATTCGTCAAACGTCAGGAAAGCACTGTGGTGCGCCGAGGAACTCGGCCTGGACTACGAGGCCATCGACGCGGGCGGCGCGTTTGGTGTGGTCGACACGCCGCAGTACCGCGCGTTGAACCCCAACGGCCGGGTGCCGATGATCGAAGACGGCGACTTTGTGTTGTGGGAATCCAACACCATCGTGCGTTACCTCTGCGCCAAGCAGGCGTCCAGTTGGTACCCGACGGACCTGAAAGCCCGGGCCAGCGCGGAAAAATGGATGGACTGGACCACGTCCACCCTCGCCGAACCGTTCAAGGCCGTGTTCTGGGGCATCCTGCGCACCCCCG
The DNA here is from genome assembly GCF_000346755.1 of Pseudomonas sp. CBZ-4. GTDB lineage: Bacteria > Pseudomonadota > Gammaproteobacteria > Pseudomonadales > Pseudomonadaceae > Aquipseudomonas. The sequence goes on from NZ_ANNV01000125.1 coordinate 15,704, forward strand.
CGGAAAAACAGAACTGGGACAGCATCCACGCGGGGCGCCAAGCCTGCATCGATGCACTCGCCACCGTGGACAAGGCCCTCGCCGAACAGCCGTATCTGTCGGGCAACGAGATCGGCATGGGCGATATCCCCTTGGGCTGTTTTGCCTACGCCTGGTTCGAAATGCCCATCGAACGGCCGGCAATGCCCCATCTAGAGGCCTGGTACCAGCGCCTGCAACAACGCCCGGCGTACCGCAAAGCGGTCATGACCGCGTTGACTTAATACTGACTATTAATACAGGTGACTGTACTTGTGCGGCGCAGGCAGCCACCATGCCTGTCATGCGCCGCCGTTGAACTTCGTGGCGTGCGCCTTCATCTATTCTTCCTATTCCCTTCTTTGGTGCGTATTCCGATATGAGTTCCGCTCTGTCCATCCGGCAGCTAACCAAAACCTACGGCAACGGTTTCCAGGCCCTGAGTGGTATCGATCTGGACGTTGCCGAAGGTGACTTCTTCGCCTTGCTCGGCCCCAACGGTGCCGGCAAATCCACCACCATCGGTATCCTCTCGACCCTGGTCAACAAGACCAGTGGCACGGTGAATATCTTCGGGCATGACCTGGACAAATCCCCGGCGGCACTCAAGCGTTCCATCGGCGTGGTGCCCCAGGAATTCAACTTCAACCAGTTTGAAAAGACCTTCGACATCGTCGTGACCCAGGCCGGTTACTACGGCATCCCGGCGAAGATCGCCAAGGAACGCGCCGAGCAGTACCTGACCCAGCTGGGCCTGTGGGACAAGCGCGACGTGCCGTCGCGCTCGCTGTCCGGCGGCATGAAGCGCCGGCTGATGATCGCCCGCGCGCTGGTGCATGAGCCGCGCCTGCTGATCCTCGATGAGCCTACCGCTGGCGTGGACATCGAGCTGCGTCGCTCGATGTGGACCTTCCTCACCGAGCTGAACGAGAAGGGCATCACCATCATCCTCACCACCCATTACCTGGAAGAGGCTGAGCAGCTGTGCCGCAACATCGGCATCATCGACCACGGCACCATCGTCGAGAACACCAGCATGCGTAACCTGCTGGGCCAGTTGCATGTGGAAACCTTCTTGCTCGACTTGAAGAACAATCTGTCGGCGCCGCCGCAATTGCTCGGCTACCCGAGCCGCCTGGTGGATAGCCACACCCTGGAAGTGCAGGTGGACAAGGCCATGGGCATCACCGCGTTGTTCACCCAGTTGGCGACGCAGAACATCGAAGTGTTGAGCCTGCGTAATAAAACCAATCGCCTTGAGGAGTTGTTCGTGTCCCTGGTGGAGAAAAATCTGGCGAAGGTGGCGGTATGAGTTCCGAACTGCAACCCAACCTCGTCGCGCTGCAAACCATCATCTATCGCGAAGTGAAGCGCTTTACCCGGATCTGGCCGCAAACCCTGCTGCCGCCGGCGATCACCATGGTCCTGTACTTCGTGATCTTCGGTAACCTGATCGGCCGGCAGATCGGCGACATGGGTGGCTTCACCTACATGGAGTACATCGTGCCGGGGCTGATCATGATGTCGGTGATCACCAACGCCTACGGCAACGTGGTGTCGAGTTTCTTCGGCAGCAAGTTCCAGCGTTCGATTGAAGAACTGATGGTCTCGCCGGTATCGCCGCATACCATCCTGATCGGCTACACCGTGGGCGGCGTGCTGCGCGGCCTGATGGTCGGGGTGATCGTGACGTTGCTGTCGCTGTTCTTCACCCACCTGCAGGTGCATCACCTCGGGGTCACCATCCTGGTGGTGGTGCTGACGGCGACGATCTTCTCGCTGCTGGGGTTTATCAATGCCGTGTTTGCGCGCAACTTCGATGATATTTCGATCATCCCGACCTTCGTGCTGACGCCGCTGACCTACCTCGGCGGGGTGTTCTACTCCATTACGCTGCTGCCGCCGTTCTGGCAGACCGTGTCCCTGGCTAACCCGGTGCTGCACATGGTCAACGCGTTCCGCTACGGCATTCTGGGCGTGTCGGATATCAAGATCAGCGTGGCGATCACCTTCATGCTGGTGGCAACGGTGGTGTTGTATATCGGTTGCGCGAAGCTGCTGGTGAGTGGGCGTGGGATGCGTACCTGATCCACTGAATGCATGCAGTAAAAAATGTGGGAGCGGGCTTGCCCGCGATAGCGATGTGTCAGTTAGCAAAAGGGTGACTGATACACCGCTATCGCGGGCAAGCCCGCTCCCACATTGGGTTTTGTGCGGGGCTGTTATTGCTTCAGCGCCAACTCGATCAGCGCATGCAACTCTCCGACCTGCAGCGGCGCATCCGCAAACAAAATCCTGAACACCGTCGGCGCCGCCAGCAGGTTGATCAGCCGCTCCACGCTGGGCGCCGGGCTGTCGGGGTAACGCTCCACAATCACCTGCAACTGCCCGCCAATCAGCGCCACGCAATACCCCGGCGTCTGGCTGCATTGCACGTCGCGCATCATGTTGCGCCCCGGCTCTGAACTCATCTCGTCCAGGTACTGCTCGGCCCAGGCTTGCAGGTCGCCGCGCAGGCTGCCGGTAGTGGCCGGCTCGCTGTCGGGGCGCATGCGCGCCAGGGCCACGTCGGCCAGCAGGGCGGACAGGTCGCCCCAGCGCCGGTAAATGGTGGACGGCGTGACGCCTGCGCGCGCGGCAATCATGGGCACCGTCACGCTGGAACGCTCGTGGGCTTCCAGCAGTTCGCGCACCGCCGAATGGACGGATTCTTGCACCCGGGCACTACGGCCCCCCGGGCGGAGGCCTTCTTTTATCGCCATGTTTGCGACCTTAACACAAAGAATTTGCTTTAAGCGTTGGCCAGTAGCACACTCTGCAAAAGCAAAATATTAGCTTTAGCGGAGCGTGCCCATGTCCAGCCACACTACTCATCGTTCCAGCCTGGTGTTCCTGGCGATCACCTTGCTGACGTTTCTCGCCGCTTCCAGCGCGCCGACGCCGTTGTATCACCTGTATCAGGAAGGCCTGCATTTTTCCGCAGGCATGCTCACGCTGATCTTTGGTGTCTACGCCATCAGCCTGCTGGCGGCGCTGTTGACCGTGGGTTCGCTGTCGGACCACCTGGGGCGCAAGCCGGTGATTTTCGCCGCGCTGGTCCTGGATATGCTGGCGATGTTGCTGTTTATCAATGAAGGCAGCGTGGCCTGGCTGATCGCTGCGCGTACGCTGCAAGGTTTCGCCACCGGCATGGCCACGGCGGTGCTCGGCGCGGCGTTGCTCGACACCGACCGCCAGCAAGGCCCGCTGGTCAACAGCGTCGCGCCGTTGCTGGGCATGGCGTGTGGGGCGATGGGTAGCAGCCTGCTGGTGGAGTTCGCGCCGCTGCCGACCCAGATGATCTACTGGACGCTGTTCGCGCTGATGTTCTTACAGGCGATATACGTGTGGCGCTTGCCGGAAACCGTCAGCCGCATCCCAGGCGCACTGGCCTCGTTGCGCCCGACCTTGCATGTGCCGCCTCAAGCGCGGCGGGCATTATGGCTGTCGTTGCCGGTGGACGTGGCGGTGTGGGCAATGGGCGGGTTCTATCTGTCGCTGGCGCCGTCGCTGGTGCGGGCGGCGACCGGTTCCACCTCCAACCTGATCGGCGGCGGGCTGGTGGCCGTGTTGACCTTGAGCGGCGCGCTGATGATTTTCTGCCTGCGCAATCGTCCGGCCGACAAGGTTCTGCGGCTGGGTGCTGGCCTGCTGGCAGTCGGCGTAGCGCTGATCCTCACTGCCGTACACAGCGCCAGCCTACCGCTGTTTTTCATCGCCACGCTGATTGCGGGCAGTGGTTTTGGCGCGGGTTTCCTCGGTGCACTGCGCAGTGTGGTGCCCCTGGCGCTGCCCCACGAACAGGCGGGTTTGATGTCGGCGTTTTATGTGTTGAGTTACCTGGCCTTCTGCCTGCCGTCGCTGCTGGCGGGCAACCTGATCCGCAGTTTCGGCCTGATCGCCACCACCGACGGCTACGGCGTTGTGCTGATCGTGCTGGCCCTGAGTGCCCTGGCCGGTTTGCTGATGCAGGGCTCGCGCGACCCGCTTATAGGTAAAACAGATAACAGTTAGAGAAATTACCCGTTATATAGATATTCGATTCGGTTCTACCATGGTCTCAACCTCATGCGAGGAGGAGGACAACCATCATGACTTGCTCGAATACCATCAGCTACAAACCCTTCAGTCACCTGACCCGGCCCCGGGAAGTGATTCGCCAGTTCACCCCCAACTGGTTTGCCGCGACCATGGGCACCGGCGTGCTGGCGCTGGCCCTCGCGCAATTGCCGGTCAACCTGCCGGGCGTGCAGGCCATCGCCGAGGCTCTGTGGTTTTTCACCATCGGCCTGTTTGTGCTGTTCAGCGTGTTGTACGCGGCCCGTTGGGTGATGTTCTTCCATGAGGCGCGGCGGATCTTCGGGCACTCCACTGTGTCGATGTTTTTCGGCACCATCCCCATGGGGTTGGCGACCATTCTCAATGGCTTGCTGCTGTTCGGCTTGCCGCGCTGGGGCAGCGATGTGATCCCGCTGGCCGAAGCCCTGTGGTGGCTGGACGTGGCGATGGCCCTGGCCTGCGGCGTGCTGATCCCGTTCATGATGTTCACCCGCCAGGAACACAGCATCGACCAGATGACCGCCGTGTGGCTGTTGCCGGTGGTGGCTGCCGAAGTCGCCGCTGCCAGTGGTGGTTTGCTGGCGCCCCATCTGGCGGATGCCCACGCGCAACTGATCATGCTGGTGACCAGCTATGTGCTGTGGGCGTTTTCCCTGCCGGTGGCGTTCAGCATCCTGACCATCCTGATGCTGCGCATGGCCCTGCATAAACTGCCCCACGCCAACATGGCCGCGTCGAGCTGGCTGGCCCTTGGCCCCATCGGCACCGGTGCCCTCGGCATGTTGCTGCTCGGCGGCGACGCGCCCGCGATCTTCGCCGCCAACGGCTTGCCCGGTGTCGGCGAGATGGCCAACGGCCTGGGCCTGGTGGCCGGCATTACCCTGTGGGGCTTCGGCTTGTGGTGGATGCTGATCGCGGTGCTGATCACCCTGCGTTACCTGCGCGCCGGCATCCCGTTCAATCTTGGTTGGTGGGGTTTTACTTTTCCGCTGGGGGTGTATGCCCTGGCCACGTTGAAGCTGGCGAGCCTGTTGCACCTGGGGTTCTTCAGCATGTTTGGCAGCATGTTGGTGCTGGCATTGGCGCTGATGTGGGCGATCGTCGCCAAGCGCACCGTGCAGGGTGCCTATAAAGGCGAGCTTTTTGTTTCGCCGTGTATTGCAGGACTAGCGAATAAGTAAGCCGGATTAGGTAAAGTCGTGGCCTGAATGCTTTTACAAAAAAACAGGCCACGCAGGAACACGGACGATGAGCCACCCCTCGCAATTCACCTTGCTGCGCACACGGCGCTTCCTGCCGTTTTTCATTACCCAGTTGCTGGGCGCCTTCAACGACAACATCTTCAAGCAATCGCTGATCCTCGCCATTCTCTACAAGCTGACCATCGACGGTGACCGCTCGATCTGGGTCAACCTGTGCGCATTGCTGTTTATCCTGCCGTTCTTCCTGTTCTCGGCGCTGGCCGGGCAGTTTGGCGAAAAATTCAACAAGGACGCATTGATCCGCGCGATCAAGATCGGCGAGATCGTGATCATGGCCGTGGGCGCCACGGGTTTCCTCACCAACCACCTGGAACTGATGCTGCTGGCGCTGTTTGCCATGGGCACCCACTCCGCGCTGTTCGGCCCGGTGAAGTACTCGATCATGCCCCAGGCCCTGCACGAAGATGAGCTGGTGGGCGGCAACGGCTTGGTGGAAATGGGCACGTTCCTGGCGATTTTGGCCGGTACCATTGGCGCTGGGATCATGATGTCGTCCACCCATTACGCGCCGGTGGTGGCGGTGGCGATTGTCGGCGTGGCCGTGCTCGGCTACCTCGCCAGCCGCAGTATTCCGCGGGCGGCGGCGTCGACCCCGGGGCTGCGGTTGAACTGGAATATCTTCAGCGAATCCTGGGCCACCTTGCGCCTGGGCCTGGGGCAGACGCCGGCCGTATCGCGCTCTATCGTCGGCAACTCGTGGTTCTGGTTTGTCGGGGCGATTTATCTGACGCAGATCCCGGCCTACGCCAAGGAATGGTTGTACGGCGACGAAACCGTGGTGACGCTGATTCTTACCGTGTTCTCGGTGGGCATCGCCCTCGGCTCGATGCTCTGCGAGAAACTCTCCGGGCGTAAGGTGGAAATCGGCCTGGTGCCGTTCGGTTCGTTCGGTTTGACCGTGTTCGGCCTGTTGCTGTGGTGGCACTCCGGCGGCTTCCCGCAAAACGTGCAGGCCAACGATTGGCTGGCCGTGCTCAGCTACGGTCAGGCGTGGTGGGTGTTGTTCGATATCCTCGGGCTGGGGGTGTTTGGCGGCTTCTATATCGTGCCGCTGTATGCGCTGATCCAGTCGCGTACCGCCGAGAACGAGCGTGCGCGGGTCATCGCCGCCAACAACATCCTCAACGCGCTGTTCATGGTGGTGTCGGCCATCGTCTCGATCCTGCTGCTCAGCGTGGCCAAGCTGTCGATCCCCGAGTTGTTCCTGGTGGTGTCGCTGCTCAACATTGCGGTGAACACCTACATTTTCCGCATCGTCCCCGAGTTCACCATGCGCTTCATGATCTGGCTGCTCAGCCATTCCATGTACCGCGTGGAGCATCGCAACCTGGAGGCGATCCCGGACGAAGGCGCGGCGTTGCTGGTGTGCAACCACGTGTCGTTTGTCGATGCGTTGTTGATTGGCGGCGCGGTGCGTCGGCCGATTCGCTTTGTCATGTACTACAAGATCTACCAGTTGCCGGTGCTGAACTTTATCTTCCGCACGGCCGGGGCGATTCCGATTGCCGGGCGCCATGAAGATATCCAGATCTACGAAAAGGCCTTCACGCGGATTGCGCAGTACCTGAAGGACGGCGAGTTGGTGTGCATCTTCCCGGAGGGCAAGTTGACGGCCGATGGCGAGATGAACGAGTTCCGCGGTGGGGTGACGCGGATTCTGGAGGAGACGCCGGTGCCGGTGATTCCCCTGGCGTTGCAGGGGTTGTGGGGGAGTTTTTTCAGTCGTGATCCGAAGAAAGGGTTGTTTCACCGGATCTGGTCGCGGGTGGTGTTGGTGGCAGGGGAGGCGGTGCAGGAGCCGACGCCGGCAAGGTTGCAGGAGGTTGTGGGTGGGTTGCGGGGGAGTGTCAGGTAGCTCTGTGTTGGATTGACCGGCCTCATCGCAGGCAAGCCAGCTCCCACACTAGACCTCGTTTGTCTGAACAACTCGGTCAAATGTGGGAGCTGGCTTGCCTGCGATGACGGTAGTGGCCTAAGTGCTGATCTTGAGCCCAACCAGCCCACAGATGATCAACGCCACACTGGCCAACCGAAACAACGCCATGGATTCCCCAAACAGGATAATCCCGGCAATCACCGTGCCCACGGCACCCACGCCGGTCCAGATCGCATAGGCAGTGCCCAGCGGCAGTTCCTTCATGGCCAGCCCCAGCAACCCAAGGCTCACCGCCATGGCCGCAATGGTCAGCGCAGTGGGCAGTGGCTTGCTGAAACCGTCGGTGTATTTCAGGCCGACGGCCCAGCCCACTTCAAACAATCCGGCAAAAAACAGAATGATCCAGGACATGCTGACCCTCTCTCTATAGACGTGGGGTCGTCCCCGGATTAGGCGCTTGAGCGCTTCGCGGGGTCGTCCCCGCGAAGCTCGCTAGAGTGCCGAACAATCATCCGGCGATCAAGTTTGCGGGGTGTTTTCCAGAATGCGACGGTCTTCCTTTTCGCTCATGCGGCGGAAGTAGGTCGACAGCAACGCCCCGGAAATGTTGTGCCACACGCTGAACAGCGCACTCGGCACCGCCGCCAACGGCGAGAAGTGCGCACTGGCCAACGCGGCGCCCAGCCCGGAGTTCTGCATGCCGACTTCCAGCGCCAGCGACTTGCGCTGTGCCAGTGGCAGCTTGAATACGCGGCCGGTGAAGTAGCCCAGCAGGTAGCCGAAGCTGTTGTGCAGCATGACCACGGCCATGATCAGCAGGCCCGACTCGGCGATTTTCGCCTGGCTCGCGGCAACCACCGCCGCGACGATGATCACGATGCTCACCACCGACACCAGCGGCAGCACGTCCACCGCATGGCGCACGCGCTCGCCGAGCACACGCTGCGCCACTACGCCGAGCACGATCGGCAGCAGCACCACTTGCAGGATCGACCAGAACAGCTCCATGAACGATACCGGCAACCAGGCCGAGGCCAGCAGCCAGATCAGCGCCGGGGTGAGCAGCGGGGCGAGGAGGGTGGTGACGGCAGCGATGGCCACCGACAGCGCCAGGTCGCCACGGGCCAGCCAGGTCATGACGTTGGACGAGGTGCCGCTTGGGCAGCAACCGACGAGGATCACGCCGACGGCAATTTCCGGTGGCAGGTGGAAGGCCTGGCACAGCAACCACGCCACGCCCGGCATGATCACGAAGTGCGCGACCACGCCCAGTGCCACGCGCCATGGATGGCGGGCGACTTCGGCGAAGTCATCAATCTTGAGGGTCAGCCCCATGCCGAACATCACCAGGCCCAGCAGCGGCACGATGGCGGTTTTCAGGTCGATGAACCAGCTGGGTTCGAGGAACGCGAGCACCGCGAAAATCAGCACCCAGTAGGCGAAGGTGTTGCCGACGAAGCGGCTCAGGGCGGCGAGTGCGCGCATGGGGTGTCCTTGTTATTGGATTTTTGAAGTGGCAATGAGATCAATGTGGGAGCCGGGCTTGTGTGGGAGCTGGCTTGCCTGCGATAGCATCACCGCGGT
>NZ_ANNV01000126.1 GCF_000346755.1 Pseudomonas sp. CBZ-4
TGCGCTCTTCAAAAGTGAGCCGCCGTAAGGGCGGAACCATAAGCCGCCGTTACCGCAGCAACGGATATGTACTCACTCCCACCAAAAGCCAAACCAGCGGAACTTTGCCAACAAATAACCGCCTGAATCCGGTACGCTCCCCCTTTTTACCCCAAGGAGATCCTCCCCATGGCCAAAGCCACCGCCCGTCACATCCTCGTTTCCACTGAAGACAAGTGCAACGAACTCAAAGCCCAAATCGAAGGCGGCGCTGATTTCGCAGAAATCGCCAAAGCCAACTCCAGCTGCCCATCCAGCCGCGACGGCGGCAACCTGGGCTCGTTCGGCCCAGGCCAGATGGTCAAGGAATTCGACACCGTCGTCTTCAGCGCCCCGGTCAACACCGTGCAAGGCCCGGTAAAAACCCAGTTCGGCTACCACCTGCTGGAAGTCACCAGCCGCCAGGACTGATCCAGTCTGCGCTGATGCTATAAACAACGGCCCGCCTCTTGGTGGGCCGTTGTGCATGTGACGACTGGCGACACGGATGCCGTTAGCGTACAAATCCCTATTCCTGTTCACCCGGCGCTCAAGGCTGATAATGCGATTGGCTTTTCTAAGACTGCTTGCTGCTTCCCTGCTATTGACCGGCACCGCCGTGCTCGCGGCGCCGCAACCGTACCTCACCGTGTACGGCGAACCGGCCAAGTACCCCGCCGGCTTCCACCACTTCGACTACGTCAACCCCAACGCCCCCAAGGGCGGCAGCCTGAAGCGCTCGGCCATCGAGATCGGGCGTTTTGACCATGTGCTGCCGTATATCGACAAAGGCATCGGCGTGTCCCAGGTCGACGGCTGGCTCTATTCGCCCCTGGCCCAGCGCTCCCTGGATGAGCCTTATACGGTCTACGGCCTGGTCGCCGAGAAGATGGAACGCGCCGAGGATGGCCTGTCGCTGCGCTTCTTCCTCAACCCCAAGGCGCGTTTCGCCGATGGCACGCCGATCACCGCCGAAGACGTGCGCTACAGCTACAACCTGCTGATGACCCAGGGCCGCCTGGGCTTTCGCACGCTGTTCGCCGACGTCAAGCACGTCGAAGTCGAGGGTGAGCGCCAAGTGCGCTTCGATTTCTCCAGCAATGAAACCCGTACCCTGCCCCTCGACCTCGCGACCCTGCCGGTGCTCCCCGAACACTGGTGGAAAACCCGCGACTTCGCCAATGGCGGCGGCTACGAGATACCGCTGGGCAGCGGCCCGTACAAGATCAGCAAGATCGACTCCGGCAGCACCATCACCTTTACCCGCGACCCCGCCTGGTGGGGCAAGGACCTGCCCGTCAGCCGTGGCCTGTACAACTTCGATCACCTGAGCCTGGAATACTTCGGCGATACCGAAGTGGCGCGCCAGGTCCTGCGCGGCGGCGCCTATGACTTCAACCGCGAGTTTTCCGCCACCGGCTATTCTATCGGCTACAACGGCCCGGCCCTCGACGATGGTCGCCTGCAACGTGCGCACCTGGCCAAAGAGGCGCCGCAACCGGCCCAGGGCTACGTGTTCAACGTGCAAAAACCAATGTTCAAGGACCGCCGCGTGCGCCAGGCGTTGGCGATGCTATGGGACTTCGAATGGGCCAATCGGCAGATGATGCGCAACATGTACATCCGCCAGCAGAGCTTCTTCTCCAACAGCCCGCTGGCCGCCAGCCAACCACCGACGCCAGAAGAACTGGCAATCCTCGAACCCTTGCGCGGGCAGGTTCCCGACGAGGTCTTCACGCAAGTATTCAAGGCCCCGGTCACCGACGGCAGCGGCATGATCCGCGACAAGCAGCTGCAAGCCCTGGCCCTGCTGGAAGCCGCCGGCTGGAAACCGGACGGCGACAGGCTGGTCAACGCCGAGGGCGAGCCACTGGAGTTCACCTTCCTCAACACCCAGAACGGCCTGGAACGCCTGTTGCTGCCGTACAAGCGCAACCTGGCGCAGATCGGCATCACCTTGAATATCCGCCGCATCGACCCCTCGCAATACGTCAACCGCATGATGGCGCGCGACTACGACATGATCGTGGTCGGCTTCCCGGTCACCACCTCGCCGGGGATGGAGCTGTACAACTACTTCGGCTCGGACGCTGCGTTCGACCCCGGCGCCAACAACTACATGGTGCTCAAGGACCCGGCCGTCGACACCTTGATCAAGGGCCTGGTCAAGGCCAACACCCAGGCGCAGATGCTCACCTACGCCCACGCCCTGGACCGGGTGCTGCAATGGAATTACCTGTGGATTCCCAACTACTACCCGCCCGGCACGTCCGCCGCGTGGTGGAACCGCTTCGGCCGCCCGGCCGTCGAGGCGAAGAACGATGAAGCCCTGGAAAGCTGGTGGGAAATCAGCCCCACGCCGCTGACAGACGAACAGATGAAACAACGCGGAGGCAGCCACTGATGTTTGCCTATATCGTGCGGCGCCTGCTGCTGATCATTCCCACGCTGGTGATCATCCTGCTGGTCAACTTCGTTATCGTCCAGGCCGCGCCCGGCGGGCCGGTGGAACAAGCCATCGCCCACCTGCAAGGCATCGGCGGCGGCGCGGTGGGCGGTTCGGGCGGCGACGGCATCAGCGGCGGCTCCCGCGCCAGCCGTGGCCTGGACCCCAAGCTGATCAAGGACATCGAAAAACAATACGGCTTCGACAAGCCCGCGCCGGAGCGCCTGTGGCTGATGCTCACCAGCTACGCCCAATTGGATTTCGGCAACAGCTTCTTTCGCGGCAAGACAGTGATCGACCTGATCCTGGAAAAGATGCCCGTCACCATCTCCCTCGGTTTGTGGGCCACGCTGATCACCTACCTGGTGTCGATCCCCCTGGGGATTCGCAAGGCGGTGCGCCACGGCAGCAGCTTTGACGTGTGGAGCAGCACCGCGATCGTCATCGGTTACGCGATGCCCGCGTTCCTGTTTGCGATGTTCCTGATCGTGGTCTTCGCCGGCGGCACCTCGCTGAACTGGTTCCCGGTGCGCGGGCTGGTTTCGGAAAATTTCGAAGAACTGAGCACCGTGGGCAAGATCGCCGACTACTTCTGGCACCTGGTGCTGCCGGTGACGTCGCTGGTGATCGGCGGGTTCGCCACCCTGACTATCCTCACGAAAAACTCGTTCCTCAATGAAATCACCCGTCAGTACGTGGTCACCGCCCGCGCCAAGGGCCTCAGCGAACGGCGCGTGTTGTACGGCCATGTGTTCCGCAACGCCATGCTGCTGGTGATCTCGGGGATTCCCCAGGCGTTTATCAGTGTGTTCTTTGCCGGCTCCCTGCTGATCGAGGTGATTTTCTCCCTCGATGGCCTGGGCCGCATGAGCTACGAAGCGGCGGTCTCGCGGGACTATCCGGTGGTGTTCGGTTCGCTGTTTATCTTCACCCTGTTCGGCCTCTTGATAAAACTCATCGGTGACCTCTGCTACACCCTGGTGGACCCGCGTATCGACTTCGCCGCGAGGAACGCCTGATGCTTAATTTGTCTCCCGTGGCCCGTCGGCGTTTCGAGCGGTTCAAGAAGAACCGGCGCGGCTGGTGGTCGCTTTGGCTGTTTATCGGCCTGTTTATCCTCACCCTCGGCGGCGAGTTGATCGCCAATGACAAGCCGCTGGTGCTGAGCTTCAAGAACGAGCTGTATTTCCCGGTGTTCAAGCGCTACACCGAGCAGCAGTTCGGCGGCCAGTTGCCGTTTCAGGCCGACTACCGCAGTGACTATGTGCAAAAGCTGATCAAACATGACGGCGGCTGGATGCTGTTCCCGCCGATCCCGTTCAGCGACGACACGCCCAACTACGAACTGACCCGCCCTGCCCCCAGCCCGCCCTCGGCGGTGAACTGGCTGGGCACCGACGATCAGTCGCGGGACGTGTTGGCGCGGGTGATCTTTGGCGCGCGGGTGTCGATCCTGTTCGCCCTGGCGCTCACCGCGATCAGCGCGGCCATCGGCATCGCCGCCGGGGCGTTGCAGGGCTATTACGGCGGCTGGGTGGATTTGATCGGCCAGCGCGTGCTGGAAGTGTGGTCCGGGCTGCCGGTGCTGTACCTGCTGATCATCCTGTCGGGTTTTGTCGAGCCGAATTTCTGGTGGCTGCTGGGGATCATGGCGCTGTTTTCCTGGCTGGCCCTGGTGGACGTGGTGCGCGCCGAGTTCCTGCGCGGGCGCAACCTGGAATACGTCAAGGCCGCACGGGCCCTGGGCTTGGGCGACGCGAAGATCATCCGCCGGCATATCCTGCCGAACGCGATGACCGCCACCTTGAGCTACCTGCCGTTTATCTTGACCGGGGCGATTTCCACCTTGAGCGCCCTGGATTTTCTCGGCTTCGGCATGCCCGCCGGCAGCGCGTCGCTGGGCGAGTTGATCGCCCAGGGCAAGCAGAACCTGCAAGCGCCGTGGCTGGGCCTGACGGCGTTTTTCACCCTGGCGCTGATCCTGTCGCTGCTGGTCTTTATTGGCGAGGCGCTGCGTGACGCCTTCGACCCCCGCTCATGAGTGATTGCATATGAACCTGATCGAGATCCGCGACCTCAGCATCGCCTTCAACGGCCAGACCGTGGTGAACACGCTGTGCCTGGACGTGCGCCCCGGCGAGTGCCTGGCGCTGGTGGGCGAGTCGGGCTCGGGCAAGTCGGTGACGGCCCATTCGGTCCTGCAATTGCTGCCCGAGGCCGGCACGCAGACCACGGGCTCCATCAAGTACCGCGGCCAGGAGCTGATCGGCGCGTCGGCCGCAACCTTGCAAAAGCTGCGCGGCAACCGCATCGCGATGATCTTCCAGGAGCCGATGACCTCCCTCAACCCGTTGCACAGCATCGAAAAGCAGATCGGCGAAACCCTGCTGCTGCACAAGGGCCTGGGCGGCAAGGCGGCGCAGGCGCGCATCCTTGAACTGCTCGACCTGGTGGGCATCCAGAAACCCCAGGAACGCCTCAAGGCCTACCCCCATCAACTCTCCGGCGGCCAACGGCAACGGGTGATGATCGCCATGGCCCTGGCCTGCGAGCCCGAGTTGCTGATCGCCGACGAACCCACCACCGCGCTGGACGTCACGGTGCAGCGCAAGATCCTGCTGCTGCTCAAGTCCCTGCAACAGCGCCTGGGCATGTCGCTGCTGCTGATCAGCCACGACCTCAACCTGGTGCGCAGCATTGCCCAGCGCGTGTGTGTGATGCATGCCGGTGAGATCGTCGAACAGGCCGCCTGCCAGACCTTGTTCACCGCGCCGCAGCATCCTTACAGCCGCCTGCTGCTGGACGCCGAGCCCTCGGGCGACGTGCTGTGCAGCGATGCCCGTGAAACGGTGTTGCAGGTGGACGACCTGAGCGTGAAGTTCCCCCTCGGCGGCGGGTTGTTCCGGCGCAAAACCTATTTGCACGCGGTGGACGGCATCAGCCTCAGCGTGCAACGCGGCAAGACCCTGGGGATTGTCGGCGAGTCCGGCTCGGGCAAGTCCACCCTGGGCCAGGCGATCCTGCGCCTGCTGGACTCCACCGGCAGCATCCGCTTCCAGGGCACCGCCCTCGACCCGCTCAACCACCAGCAGATGCGCCCGTGGCGCAAGCAAATGCAGGTGGTGTTCCAGGACCCTTATGGCAGCCTCAGCCCGCGCATGTCGGTGCAGCAGATCATCAGCGAAGGCCTGGAAGTGCACGCGCCATGCAGCCTGGAGGACCGTGATGCACAAGTGATCCAGGTGCTCAAGGACGTCGGCCTCGACCCCGCCAGCCGCCACCGCTACCCCCACGAATTCTCCGGCGGCCAGCGCCAACGCATCGCCATCGCCCGCGCCCTGGTGCTCAAGCCGGCGCTGATGCTGCTGGACGAACCGACCTCGGCCCTCGACCGCACGGTGCAGAAGCAGGTGGTGGCGCTGTTGCGTGAGCTGCAGGAGAAGTACGGCCTGACCTATCTGTTTATCAGCCATGACCTCGCGGTGGTGCGGGCCATGGCCCATGACATGATCGTGATCAAGGATGGCAAGGTGGTGGAGGCCGGGGCGAGTCATCAGGTATTCGAAGCGCCGCAGCACGCCTACACCCAAGAGCTGCTGGCCGCCGCCAATATCCCCCTGTAAACACGGTCCCCTGTGGGAGCCGGCTTGGCTGCGATAGCGATGTATCAGTCAATATATTCGGTACTGACAGACCGCCATCGCAGGCAAGCCAGCTCCCACAGGACCGCACTCCCACTCCTATTTTGTGTTGGCGGCAAAAGCATGAACACCAGCGAAAGCCTCAAGGACTACCAACAGGTGCGCGGCCTGGCCATCCAGTCGCTGTTCGAGATCATCGAGCAGTCCAGCGAAGGCACGGTGATTGTCGATCGCGACGCCAATATCGTCTGGATGAACGAGCGCTACGCCAAGCGCTTCGGCCTGAAAAGCGCCGATGAAGCCATCGGCCAACCGTGCGAAAAGGTGATTTCCAACAGCCTGTTGCGCCAGGTGGTGCGCACCGACCTGCCGATCCTGCTGGACATCCAGGACACGCCCAAAGGCCCGTTGGTGGTGATGCGCCTGCCGATCCACAACGATGCCGGCGCGGTGATCGGCGCGATTGGTTTTGCGCTGTTTGATGAGCTGCGCAACCTGTCGCCGCTGATCGAGCGCTACCTGAGCATGCAGCAGGAACTGGCCTCGACCCGATCGTTGCTGCGTTCGCGGCAGAGCAAATACACCTTCGCGCATTTTATCGGCACCAGCGCCGCCAGCCTCGAAGTCAAACGCCGCGCACGGCGCAGTGCCAGCGCCGAGTCGCCGGTGCTGCTGCTGGGGGAAACCGGCACCGGCAAGGAATTGCTGGCCCAGGCGATCCACGGTGCATCACCACGGGCGCACAAGGCATTCGTCAGCGTCAACAGCGCGGCGATTCCCGCCGACCTGCTGGAAGCCGAATTCTTCGGCACCGCGCCGGGCGCGTTTACCGGCGCCGACCGCAAGGGCCGTCCCGGCAAATTCCAGATCGCCCAGGGCGGCACGCTGTTCCTCGATGAAATCGGCGATATGCCCCTGCCGCTGCAAAGCAAACTGCTGCG
Organism: Pseudomonas sp. CBZ-4; assembly: GCF_000346755.1. Lineage (GTDB taxonomy): Bacteria > Pseudomonadota > Gammaproteobacteria > Pseudomonadales > Pseudomonadaceae > Aquipseudomonas. The sequence continues at coordinate 7,047 of NZ_ANNV01000126.1, forward strand.
GGTATTGCAGGAAAAGGAATTCGAACCGGTGGGTTCCAACGAAATGCTGCACAGCGATGTGCGGGTGATCGCGGCGACGTCCATGGACCTGGAAGCGGCGATCAAGCGCGGGGAGTTTCGTGCAGACCTGTATTACCGCCTGAACGTGCTGCCGATCCAGGTGCCGCCGCTGCGCGAGCGCCTGGAAGACATCCCCGCGCTGAGCGAGGCGATCCTTGAGGAATTGCGCAGCCAGCACGAACTCGACCGTGAAGCCCTGGCGCTGCTGGCGCAACACGCATGGCCGGGGAATATCCGCGAGCTGCGCAATGTGCTGGAACGGGCGGCGTTGTTGAGTGATGACCTGGTGTTGAATGCCGGGGAGATTCGTGCGGCTATCGGCACCTTTACTCCGGTCGCGCGCAGTGCGGTGGCGGCGGTAGAGGGAGAGAGTTTCAGTGCGGCGCGGGAGCGGTTTGATCGGCAGATCATTGCGGCGGCGTTGGCGGCTTGCGAGGGGAATGTGGTGGAGGCGGCCAAGCGGTTGGGGCTGGGGCGGTCGACGTTGTACAAGAAGATGGTGGCGTTGGGCATCGCCTAGTCTCCATATCGAGACACACATCTCAAATCAAAGACAATCAACTGTGGGAGGTGGCTTGCCTGCGATAGCGGTACATCAGTGACAGATGTGCAAGCTGATAGACCGCTATCGCAGGCAAGCCAGCTCCCACAGGGGCTCTTCATTTGTCTCTAAATCGAGACAGAATTCACGGCGCTCACTCAGAACTAGATATTTATCCTTATATTTCAATTACTTATATTTTTGGCACGCATCTCGCTATAGCCCCTTCCTACAGCAACACCCCACAAAAATAACAATTCGATCTGGAGACACTCCATGAGTGTAATCATCGCCCTGGCAGCCCTCGCGCTGCTGATGCTGGCTGCCTACCGTGGCTATAGCGTTATCCTGTTTGCCCCCATCGCCGCCCTCGGCGCTGTCCTGCTCACCGATCCGTCCGCCGTTGCGCCTGCCTTTACCGGGGTGTTCATGGAGAAGATGGTCGGGTTTATCAAACTGTATTTCCCCGTGTTCCTGCTCGGTGCGGTATTCGGCAAGCTGATCGAGCTGTCGGGCTTTTCCCGTTCGATTGTGGCCGCGGCGATCCGTTTGCTCGGCACCCGCCAGGCGATGCTGGTGATCGTGCTGGTCTGCGCCCTGCTCACCTACGGCGGCGTGTCGCTGTTTGTGGTGGTGTTTGCGGTGTACCCGTTTGCGGCGGAGATGTTTCGCCAGAGCAATATCCCCAAGCGCCTGATCCCGGCGACCATCGCCCTCGGTGCGTTTTCGTTCACCATGGACGCCCTGCCCGGCACGCCGCAGATCCAGAACATCATCCCCAGCACGTTTTTCAACACCACCGCCTGGGCCGCGCCGTGGCTGGGCGTGATCGGCACGATCTTTGTGTTCTGCGCCGGCATGCTCTACCTGGCGCGCCAGCGCAACAAGGCCCAACGCGCCGGCGAAGGCTATGGCACCGAGCTGCGTAACGAGCCGGAAACCGCCGAAAACCTCAGCTTGCCCAACCCATGGATCGCCCTGTCGCCGCTGATCCTGGTGGGCGTGATGAACCTGCTGTTTACCCACTGGATTCCGCAGTGGTACGGCAAGACCCACAGCCTCGCCCTGCCGGGCATGAGCGCGCCGGTGACCACTGAAATCGCCAAGCTCACCGCGATCTGGGCGGTGCAGGCGGCGCTGCTGGTGGGCATCTTGATGGTGCTGGTGTTCGGCTGGTCGGCGATCAAAAGCAAGCTCGCCGAAGGCAGCAAAAGTGCGGTCAGCGGCGCGTTGCTGGCGGCGATGAACACCGCGTCGGAATACGGCTTTGGTGCGGTGATCGCCTCGCTGCCGGGCTTTCTGGTGCTGGCGGACTGGCTCAAGGGCATCCCCAACCCGCTGGTCAACGAAGCGATTACCGTGACCTTGCTGGCCGGTATCACCGGTTCCGCCTCGGGCGGCATGAGCATTGCGCTGGCGGCCATGTCCGAGAGCTTTATTTCGGCGGCCCATGCGGCCAATATCCCCCTTGAAGTGCTGCACCGCGTGGCGGCCATGGCCAGCGGCGGCATGGACACCCTGCCCCACAACGGCGCGGTGATCACGCTGCTGGCGGTCACCGGGCTGACCCACCGCGAAGCCTACAAGGACATTTTCGGCATCACCATCATCAAGACCCTTGCGGTGTTCGTGGTGATCGGGACTTTCTACGCCACCGGCATTGTGTGAGGTTTTCATGACGACTTTAAACGGCAAGACCGCCCTGGTTACCGGTTCCACCAGCGGCATCGGCCTGGGGATAGCGCTGAGCCTGGCCAAGGCCGGCGCCGACCTGATCCTCAACGGCTTCGGCGACGCCAGCGCGGTGATCGCCCAGGTGCAGGCGTTTGGCGGCAAGGTCGGCCATCACCCGGCCGACGTCAGCGACCCGGCGCAGATCGCCGACATGCTCGCCTACGCCGAGCGTGAATTCGGCGGCGTCGACATCCTGGTGAACAACGCCGGCATCCAGCACGTGGCGGCGGTGGAAGACTTCCCCGCCGAGCGCTGGGATTCGATCATCGCCATCAACCTGTCGTCGGTGTTCCACAGCACGCGCTTGAGCCTGCCGGGGATGAAGGCCAAGGGCTGGGGGCGCATCGTCAACATCGCCTCGGTGCACGGCCAGGTCGGTTCGGTGGGCAAGGCGGCGTATGTGGCGGCCAAGCACGGGGTGATCGGCTTGACCAAGGTGGTGGGCCTGGAGACGGCCACCAGCAATGTGACCTGCAACGCCATCTGCCCGGGCTGGGTGCTGACGCCGCTGGTGCAGAAGCAGATCGATGATCGCATCGCCACCGGCGTGGACCCGCAGCAGGCGCAGCATGATCTGCTGGCGGAGAAGCAGCCGTCGCTGGAATTTGTCACGCCGCCGCAACTGGGCGAGCTGGTGCTGTTCCTGTGCAGCGAAGCCGGTAGCCAAGTGCGTGGCGCCGCGTGGAACATCGATGGCGGCTGGCTGGCCCAATAGACCAGACGCCGCGATTAAAAATGTGGGAGCTGGCTTGCCTGCGATAGCGGTGTATCAGTCGATACCGCTATCGCAGGCAAGCCAGCTCCCACACAAGCCAGCTCCCACAGTTTGATCTGCGTTTGTTCAAGAATAAGAGGCAGCTTTATGTCCGACATCCTCTGGCAACCCTCCCCGGAACACATCGCCGCCACGCGCATGGACCAGTTCCGCCGCTACATCAACGACCGCTACACCCTGCAACTCGCCGACTACCCCGCCCTGCACCAATGGAGCATCGACCAGCGCCCCGACTTCTGGCAGGCCATCGTCACGTTCTTCGACGTGCAATTTCGCAGTCCACCCAGCACGGTGCTGATCGAAGGCACTGAAATGCCCAGCGCCCAGTGGTTCCCCGGCGCGACCCTGAACTTTGCCGAACACCTGCTGCGCCGCCGTGACAATCACCCCGCCGTAGTCGCCATCAGCGAAGACGGCCAGCGCGAACACCTGACCTACGCCGAACTGGCCGCCCACGTCGCCGGCCTGCAACAGAGCCTGCGGGCCATCGGCGTGACCCAGGGCGACCGCGTGGGCGCGTGCATGCCCAACACCTGGCAAACCCTGGTGGGCATGCTTGCCACCACCAGCCTCGGGGCGATCTGGTCGTGCTCCTCGCCCGACTTCGGCACCCAGGGCGTGATCGACCGTTTCGGCCAGATCGAACCCAAGGTGCTGATCACCTGCGCCGGTTATCGCTACGCCGGCAAAACCATCGACCAGAGCGCCAAGCTCAATGAAATCCTCGAACGCCTGCCGTCCCTGGAACAACTGATCGTCGTGCCGTACGCACGGCCCCAGGCGCAGGTCGAGGACTATCAAACGGCGGCCAGCGTGAGCCTGTGGGGCGATTTCTACCAACCCGGCGGCGAGCCTGAATTCGTCGCCGTGCCCTTCGATCACCCGCTGTACATCCTCTATTCCAGCGGCACCACCGGCGTGCCCAAGTGCATCATCCACGGCACCGGCGGCGTGTTGCTCACGCACCTGAAGGAACACGGCCTGCATGCCGACCTGAACCGCGAGGACTGCCTGTTCTACTACACCACCTGCGGCTGGATGATGTGGAACTGGCTGGTCTCGGTGCTGGCCATCGGCGCCACGGCGGTGCTGTATGACGGCTCGCCGTTTCATCCGGGGCCCGAGCGTTTGATTGACTTGATCGATGCCGAACGGATCAGCGTGTTCGGCACCAGCCCCAAGTTCCTCGCCACCCTGGAAAAGGCCGGCCTGCAACCGCGCCTGAGCCACGATCTAAGCAGCCTCAAAGGCGTGATCTCCACCGGCTCGCCGCTGTCGCCGCAGAGCTACGACTACGTGTACCGCGAGATCAAGGCTGAGCTGTGCCTGTCATCCATGTCCGGTGGCACCGATATCGTGTCGTGCTTTGTGATCGGCAACCCGGTGCTGCCGGTGCGCCAGGGCGAGATGCAGTGCAAGAGCCTGGCGATGGCGATCGAGGTCTGGGATGACCAGGGCCGCGCGCTGATCGGCGAAAAAGGCGAGCTGGTCTGCACCCGCCACTTCCCGGCGATGCCCATCGGTTTGTGGAACGATCCCGAACAAAAGAAGCTGCGCGCCTCGTATTTCAGCCAGTTCCCCGGCGTATGGGCCCAGGGCGACTACGCCGAGCAACGCCCCAACGGCAGCCTGTTGATCCACGGTCGCTCCGACGCGGTGCTCAACCCCGGCGGCGTGCGCATCGGCACGGCGGAGATTTATCGGCAGGTGGAAAAAGTCCCGCAGGTGCTGGAAAGCCTGGCCATTGGTCAGCGCTGGCAGGACGATGTGCGGGTGGTGCTGTTTGTGCGCCTCAACGATGGTGTCGTGCTGGATGACGCCCTGGAGCAGCAGATCCGCCAGGTGATCCGCGCCAACACCACGCCACGTCATGTGCCGGCAAAAATCCTCGCTGTCACGGATATCCCCCGCACCATCAGCGGCAAGATCGTCGAATTGGCGGTGCGCAACGTGGTGCATGGCGAACCGGTGAAAAATACCGACGCCCTCGCCAACCCACAGGCCCTCGAGGAGTTTCGCGACCGCCCCGAACTGGCGTGAAAGATGAAAGGTTTCAGCCCTGACACACTCATTTGAAGACAAAACCCCAATGCATGCTATTTTTCGAGGGGTAGTCAGCCGTTCCCGACTCACGGGATAATCGGCGTTTGTCATATTTCAAAGCGTTACGCTCAGGGCTTTTTCATGAATGGAACACCCACCGTCAGCGCAGCCGCCGCCTTGATCGCGCAGCTGGACTGGGCGCAAAGCCCCCTCGGTGAGATCAACCAGTGGCCACAAAGCCTGCGCACTGCCGTGGATATTGTCGTCCACTCGCCGATGCCGATGCTCCTGCTGTGGGGCAGCCAACTGACCCAGCTCTACAACGACGGCTTCGCCCTGCTGGCCGGCAACAAGCACCCCGACGCCCTCGGCCAGCCGGCACACCAGGCCTGGCCAGAGCTGCAAAGCTTCACCACGCCGATCTACAACGCCGTGCTCGAAGGCCAGGTGCGCACCTTCACCGAGCAGCGCTTTATCCTGCAACGCAATCACCGTGATACCGAGATCTGGCTGGACCTGACCTACAGCCCGGTGCGCGATGAAAGCGGCAGCGTCGCCGGGATCCTGGTCACCGCCATCGAGACCAACGAACGCCGCAAGGCCCAGCACAACACCGAGCAACGCCTGCAACTGGCGCTGGCCGCCACCGACGCGGTGGGCACCTGGGATTGGGATATCGGCGAAGACCGCTTTATCGCCGACGCCCACTTCGCCTACCTGCACGGCGTGGCCCCCGACCACGCCAGCCTGCTGCCCATCAGCGCCTACCTGCAAGGCGTGCACCCTGAAGACCGCGGCATGGTGGCGCGCAGCATCAAGCATTGCATCACCTTTGGCACCGAATACGCCGAGGAATACCGCCTGCAACAAGCCGACGGCACGGTGCGCTGGGTGTTTGCCCGGGGGCGTTGCTACAAGGACCATCAGGGCCGCCCCGCGCGTTTTCTCGGCGCGGCGCTGGACCTCACCGAGCGCAAGCACACCGAACAAGCCTTGCGCCAAAGCCAGACCGAGTTGCAGCTGATCATCAACGCCATGCCGGTGCTGATCGGTTATGTGGATCACGAACAACGCTTTCGCCTGAACAACAGCGCGTACCTGGAGTGGTACGGCATGACGCCCCAGGAGCTGTACGGCAAGAGCATCCGCGAAGTGCTCGGCGACGAGGTGTATGCCGGCCGCGAGGACCAGATCAACGCGGCGCTCAAGGGCAAGGCGTGCAGCTTCCAGACCATCACCCCGCACCGCGATGGGCGCCCGCGTCACGCGCTGATGAAGTACCTGCCGCGTTTCAGCAATGACGGTTCGGTGAATGGTTTCTACATCTTTGTCATCGATGAAACCGAACGCAAACTCACCGAAGAAGCCCTGCGCAACCTCAACGAGAACCTCGAAGAACGCGTGGCCCAGCGCACTCAGGCGCTGGCTGAAGCCAACCAGCGCCTGCAAAACGAGATGTTTGAGCGCGAACGCGCCGAAGACGCCCTGCGTCATGCGCAGAAGATGGAAGCCGTGGGCCAGCTGACCGGTGGCATCGCCCACGACTTCAACAATATGCTCACCGGGATCATCGGCAGCCTGGACCTGATGCAACGCTACATCGCCGCCGGGCGCAGCGACGAAATCGGCCGGTTTACCGACGCCGCCGTGTCCTCCGCCCACCGTGCCGCCGCCCTCACCCATCGCCTGCTGGCGTTTTCCCGGCGCCAGTCCCTGGACCGCCGCCCGCTGGATCCGAACCAGCTTGTGGCGTCCCTGGAAGACCTGTTCCGCCGCACCAAGGGCGCGCATATCGCGCTCAAGGTGCAACTGGGCCACGACATCTGGCCGGTGAACACCGACGCCAGCCAACTGGAAAACGCCCTGCTCAACCTGGTGATCAACGCGCGCGACGCCATGCCCGACGGCGGTGAACTGCTGATCGAAACGGCCAACAGCTACCTGGATGGCAGCGACATCACCACTTTGGAACCGGTGAAAGCCGGCGACTACGTGATGCTCGGCGTGTGCGACAACGGCGCGGGCATGGCGCCGAAGATCCTCGCCAAGGCGTTCGACCCGTTCTTTACCACCAAGCCCATCGGCCAAGGCACGGGCCTCGGGCTGTCGATGATCTACGGCTTTGCCCAGCAGTCCGGCGGGCACGTGACCATCCACAGCGCACCGGGCCAGGGCACCTGCGTGCGCCTGTACCTGCCGCGGCTGCACGGCACCGCGCTGGAAAGCAGCCTGCCGGCCAGCCTGACTGAAGCGCCGGTGGCCCTGGCCGGTGAAGCCGTGGTGGTGGTCGAAGACGACCCGGCCGTGCGCATGCTGGTGGTCAACGTGCTCGACGAGTTGGGCTACACCGCCCACCAGGCGGCGGATGCCCGCACCGCGCTGCCGCTGCTGGAATCGGATTTGCGCGTGGACCTGCTGGTCACCGACGTCGGCCTGCCGGGCATGAACGGCCGGCAACTGGCAGAGATCGCCCGCCAGCATCGGCCGGGCCTGCGCGTGTTGTTCATGACCGGTTACGCAGAGAAGGCCGCCGAGCGCCAGGGTTTCCTGGAGGACGGCATGGACATGGTGGCCAAGCCGTTTTCCATCGACCTGCTGGCCACGAAAATCCGCAGCATGATCAGCGTGGTCGAATGAGTTCAGGCATAATCGCCCGCCGTTGCAGGTACCTGGTAGAGATCAATGAAAGCCCAAGCCCGTCATATCCTGGTGAAAACCAGCGAAGAAGCCGAACAACTCAAGCAGCGCATTGCCAAGGGCGAAGCCTTTGACGTGCTGGCGAAGAAGTACTCCACCTGCCCGTCAGGCAAGCGCGGCGGTGATCTGGGGGAGATTCGGCCGGGGCAGATGGTGGGGGTGATTGATGCGGTGATTTTCAAGAAGCCGCTGCGGGTGGTGCATGGGCCGATCAAGAGCAAGTTTGGGTATCACCTGGTGCAGGTGTTTTACCGCGACTGAGGGGTTGGCTTGAAGCCGCTATCGCAGGCAAGCCAGCTCCCACAGTTGACCGAGTTCCTTCAAACAAAACTCGATCAACTGTGGGAGCCGGGCTTGCCCGCGATCCGCCGCAGGCGGCCATTCATCGGGGTATCAGCGCCCCCGGCAACTGAATCACCCGACTCGCCAACCGATGCCCCGCCACCGCCGCCTCTTGCGGCGAGCCACCCTTCAACCGGCTGGCCAGATACGCCGCACTGAACGAATCCCCCGCCGCCGTCGTATCCACCACCTTCTCGACTTTCACCGCCGGCACGCCAAAGCGCTCGCCCTTGAAACGGATCAGGCATTCCTCCGCCCCACGCTTGAGTACCACTTCCGCAATCGCCGGATACGCCGCAAACACCTGCTCACTGCTGGCATACCCAAACAACGCGCGCTCGTCATCCTCGGTCAGCAAGGCCATGTCAACCTCGGCCAAGACCTTGCGATACGCCTCACGTGCCGCCTCGACACTGGCCCACAAACGCGGGCGGTAGTTGTTGTCGAACACCACCTTGCCGCCGCGCCGGCGGGTTTCGACCAAGGTGTGCAGCAAGCGCTCACGGCCGATTTCACCCAGCACTGCCAGGGTGATGCCGCTGAAATACACCACGTCGTAATCCGGCAGCGCCGCCAGGATCGGTTCGGCGGCAGGCGTGGTGAAGCAGTCGCGCACCGCGGCTTCGTTGCGCCAGTAGAGGAATTTGCGTTCGCCATTGGCGTCGGTCTGGATGCAGTACAAACCCGGCAAGCGCCCGGGCAGGCGCTGGACCATGCCGAGGCCAAGACCTTCGTCAGCCCATTGCTGGCACATGGCGTCGCTGAACCTGTCATCGCCTAGCGCCGTCACATAGTCGACATGGCCGCTATCGCCCAGCTCGCGGCGCAGGTAAACCGCCGTGTTCAGGGTGTCGCCGCCGAAGCTTTGGTGCAGGCTGCCGTCGGCGCGGTGTTGCAGTTCGATCATGCATTCGCCGATGAGGGCGATGTGGGGGTGGGTGGTCATGGCGGTTTTCTCGGGTGTTTTTCAGGGCCCCATCGCAGGCAAGCCAGCTCCCACATTTGAAAGTGTTCACAAATCAAAATGTGGGAGCTGGCTTGCCTGCGATGGCCGCGACTCGGTCTAGAAGCAGGTATGCAGACTCTCAACCACCTGCAACTGCTCATCCACCAGGCACCCCACCTGCCACTTGTCAAAGGTCAGGCACGGGTGCGAAGTACCAAAGGAAATGATGTCGCCAATGCGCAGTTCAACCCCAGCCGCAACAGTCATGAACGCATGCTGGTCCATCACGGCCGTGACCTTGCACGCGCTCACATCATCCCCTTCGGCGCCCACAACACCCGCCTTGTAACGCTTGAGCGGCACTGGCAAACCGGCGTCGTAGGCCACGTCGCGCTTGCCCAGGGCGATCACCGCAAAACCCGGCTCGGGCATCGATTGCACATGAGCCCAGACTTCCAGGGCCGGGCGCAGACCTTCGCTGAGGTCGCTGCGACGGTCGAGCACGCAGCATTGCGCTTCTTTGTAGATGCCATGGTCATGGGCCACGTAGCTGCCGGGGCGCAACACGCTGAGGAAACGGCCGGCAGCGTTTTGCGCCTCGAAAGACTCGGCGATCAAGTCGTACCAGGCCGAACCCGAAGCGGTGACGATGGGCTTGGGCAGGTCGAATGAACCGTTGTTCTGCAGATCCACCGCCAGGCGCACCAGGCTCGCGGCGAAGTCGCGGATACCGCTGATGGCGTGCTCGCCGTGGATCACGCCTTCGTAGCCTTCGATCCCGGTGAGGGCCAGGGCCGGCTGGGCCTTGATCGCCTTGGCCAGGTCGCGCACTTCCTGCTCGCTGCGGCAACCGCAACGGCCGCCGACCACGCCGTATTCGATCATCACGTTGAGGCGCAGGCCACGGGCGGCGAAAAACAGGCCGAGGTCGGCGACGTTGTCCGGGTGATCGACCATGCAGTGGAAATCAAAATCCTTGTCCGCCAGCAGATCGGCGATCAACGCCATGTTGGGCGCGCCCACCAGTTGGTTGGCCATCAGCACGCGGCGCACGCCACCGGCATAGGCGGCGCGGGTCTGCACTGCGCTGGCCAGGGTGATGCCCCAGGCGCCCGCGGCAATCTGCCGCTGGAACAGCGCCGGCATCATGCTGGTCTTGCCGTGGGGCGCCAGCTCGGCGCCGCTGTTGCTGACGAAGGCTTGCATCCAGCGGATGTTGTGTTCCAGGGCCTCGCGGTGCAGCACCAGGGCGGGCAGGCTGACGTCACGGACCAGGTGGGCACCGACGGCGGCGGCGCCCTTTGCAACGGCATTGATGGCAGACATGAAATGCTCCTATTCGTTGATGCGACGGGCCAGGTTGTTGGCGCTGTCGATCAACACCCGGCGATAGTCGTTGTAGTTTTTCAGTGCATCGGCCCGTGGGGCGACGATGCACAGGGTCGCAATGCTGATGCCTTGCGCGTCCCGTACCGGGGCGGCAAAGCAATGGGTAAAGGTGTCGGCCACACTGTCGAAGGAAAAGAACCCATCGAGGGTGGCCTGACGGATTTGTGCGAGGAAGGTGTCCAGCGGCAGGCGCTGGCCATCCGGCAGGATAAAGTCGTCTTGGTCGATCAGGTCGATGATCTGCTTGTCGCTCAAATGCCCGAGCAACAGGCGCCCGGACGCGGTCCAGGGGATCGGCGCGTTTTCGCCGATATCCGAGGAAATGCGAAAATGCCGCTCGCCCTCGCGCATCAGCGCCACCGTGTATTTGCGCCCGTTGAGCAGGCACATCTGCGCGGTTTCGTGGGTCTGGCTGACGATCTCCTGCAAGGCGTGGTCGGCCTCGCGGGTCAGGTCGAAGTGCCGCAAATGCGCCTGGCCGAGGAAGTACAGCTGGCGGCCGAGGTAGACGTGACCGTCCTTGCCCACGGTTTCGAGGATGCGCCGCTCCAGCAGCGAAGCGACCAATTCATAGACCGTGGACTTGGGGCTGCCGATGCCGCTGGCAATATCATTCGGGCGCAGGGGCTGGCCGATCTCCTTGAGAAAATCGAGGATATCGAACGCCCGGTCCAGGCCTTTGGCGCGGCGTTTGATGGTGTCTTCGGTCATGGCAGTTTTGGTCCGGTCATAGTAGTAATACTGCACAGTGAACCCCTGTGGGAGCGGGCTTGCCCGCGATGTCGGTGGCTCAGTCAGGCATGGGTTGCCTGACACTCCGTCATCGCAGGCAAGCCAGCTCCCACATTGGCGCAGCGGTGGGCTTCAGATCGCTGCATTTAGCCCTTTTTCTTGTAGGCCACGCAATCGATCTCCACCTTGCAATCCACCATCATGTTGGCCTGTACACAGGCCCGCGCCGGGGCGTGTTCAGGGGTGAAGTATTCGCCGAAGACCTTGTTGAAACTCCAGAAGTCGCGCGGGTCTTCCAGCCACACGCCAACCCGCACCACGTCTTTCAACTCGTAGCCGGCTTCTTCCAGAATCGCCACCACATTGCGCAGGGTCTGCCGGGTTTGCTCGACGATGCCGCCGCTGATGATTTCACCGTCCACCGCTGGCACTTGGCCCGAGACGTAGAGCCAGCCGTCCGCTTCCACCGCGCGGGCGAAAGGACGGGGCTGGCCGCCGCCGGCGGTGCTGCCGGTGCCGTAACGAGTAATGCTCATAAAAATAGCCTCCTGATTAAAAACGAATGTTCTTGAGAAATTCCGCCAGGCGCGGCGATTGCGGGCGCTCGAAGATGTCCTTCGACGAGCCCTGCTCTTCAATGCGGCCCTGGTTCATGAAAACGATCTTGTCAGACACTTCGTAGGCAAAGCGCATCTCGTGGGTGACCAGCAACATGGTCATGCCCTCTTCCGCCAGGCCCTTGATCACGCTGAGCACTTCGCCCACCAACTCGGGGTCGAGGGCCGAGGTGACTTCGTCGAACAGCATCAGGCTCGGGTTCATCGCAATGGCGCGGGCAATCGCCACGCGCTGTTGCTGGCCGCCGGAGAGCTGGCCGGGGAAGTGGTTGCGCCGTTCCAGAAGCCCTACACGGTCGAGCCATTTTTCCGCGAGTGCCACGGCCTCGTCCTTACCCATCTTCTTGACCTTGAGCAGGCCGAGGGTGACGTTCTGCAACGCCGTCAAATGCGGGAACAGGTTGAACTGCTGGAACGCCATGCCGGTCATGGCGCGGTGCTGGGAAATCACCCGCTCGGGGTGGCGCACGCGCTTGCCGCCGATGTCGCTGTAGCCGATGGACTCACCGTCGAGGGTGATCTGCCCGCCCTGGAACTCTTCCAGCAGGTTGACGCAGCGCAACAGCGTGGTCTTGCCCGAGCCGCTGGAGCCGATCAACGTGACCACGTTACCGCGCTGCAGGGTCAGGTCGACGCCCTTGAGCACTTCCACCTCGCCGTACTGTTTGCGCAGGCCGCGGATATTGAGCAACGGTTGCTCGATGTGAGGTTGGTTCATGGCAAGGCCACCCGCTTTTCAATGTAGCGCCCGAATAATTCGATGGCGTAGTTGATGACAAAGAACAGAAACCCGGCGAACAGGTAGAACTCCAGGGTCATGAACGTGCGCGCAATCACTTGCTGGGTACTCAGCAGCAATTCCGCCACGCCGATCACCGACAGCAGCGTCGAGGCCTTGACGATTTCCGTGGAGGAATTGACCCAGGTCGGCAGGATCTGCCGCAGCGCCTGGGGCAACAGCACGTAGGCCAGGGACTGCTGGAACGTCAGGCCAATCGCCTTGCCCGCTTCCAGTTGCCCACGGGGAATGGCTTGCAGTGCACCACGCACGATCTCCGACACGTGGGAGCCGCAAAACAGTGTCAAGCCGACCGCACCGGCCTGGAACGCGCTGATCTGCCAACCGAGGGCCGGCAACATGTAGAAACACGCGAGCACCAGCACAAACACCGGCGTGCCACGGATCAGGTCGACATACAGACGAAACGGCGCACGCATCCAGAACTTGCCGTAGGTCAGGATCAACCCGGCGACAATGCCGATCAGGGTGCCGAAGATAATCGCCAGCGCCGACACATACACACTGGCTTGAAAGCCCGCCCACAGGGTATCCCGGGCGATCCACAACTCATGCAGCCAGCTGGGGGACTCGTACATGGGAACCCTCCTTAACGACGGATCGCCAGACGCTGTTCCAGGTAACGGAGCAGCATGGCGATGAGGTAACAGGCAGCCACGTAGAGCGCGGTCGTGACCAGCCAGGTTTCAATCACCCGGTAGCTTTCGACGTTGATCTTGCGGGCGTAGTAGGTCAGCTCCGGCACGGCAATCGCGGCGGCCAGCGAGGTGTCCTTGAACAGCGAGATAAAGTTGTTCGACAGTGCCGGCAGCACGTTGCGCAGCATCACCGGCACGGTGATGTAGGCCCGGATGCGCCATTCGCCCAGGCCGATGGCCAGGCCGGCTTCACGCAGGCCCTTGGGAATATTCAACAGCCCGGCGCGGAAGACTTCGGTCAGGTAGGCACCGGCGTACAACGACAGGGTGATGATGAACGAGGGGATCTTGTCGAGGCGAATCCCCAGGGACGGCAGGGCAAAGTAGATCAACAGGATCAGCACCAGAATCGGCGTATTGCGCACCACCGTCACATACACCGAGGCGAAGATGCGCAACGCACGGTGCCTGGACAGCATGGCAAAGGCCATCAGCAGGCCGATCACGCAGCCGATGGCGATCGACAGCAATGCCAGTTGCAGGCCCAGACCGAGCCCCGCCAGCAAGGTGTCGAAATCGCGCCACACGGCGGCAAAGTTCAACTGATAGTTCATGGTCAGCAATACCTAATAGGGGCGCCGTCGGCGGCGCCCCGGTTGTCACGAATCACTTGAACTCGACAGGAAAACCAATCGCCGGCTCGGGCAGGTCGACGCCAAACCACTGCTTGAACGAAGCCTTGTAGGTGGGGAATTCCACACCGGTCATGGCTTCGTGCAGGGCGGTGTTGACGAAGTTCAGCCAGTCCTGGTCGCCACGCTTGACCGCGCACGCGTAGGTTTGCGGGCTCCAGGCGTAAACCGGGCTGCGGTAGCGGCCGGGGTTCTGCACCATGAGGTATTTGACCGAAGACTGGTCGGTGGCGGCGGCATCGGCGCGGCCGGAGTTTACGGCCTGGTACATCAGGTCGACGCTGTCGTACTGGTCGACCTTGGCCTTGGGCAGCGCCTGGTGCACCAGCTCTTCGGCGTACACGTTTTGCAGCACGGCCACGGTCACGCCATCGCCGGCGGCTTGCAGGTCTTCGATTTCCTTGTATTTGCTGTTGTTCGGCAGCAGCAGACCCACGCCTTCGCGGTAGTACGGCAGGGTAAACGCGACCTGCTGCGCACGGCTGGCGGTGACGGTAATGAACTGGCAACTCATGTCGACCTTGTCGGTCAGCAGGTTGGGAATGCGTGCGTCGGACGACTGCACCACAAACTCGACTTTGCTCGGGTCGTTGAACAATCCCTTGGCCACGATGCGGCCGATGTCGATATCAAACCCTTGCAACTTGCCATCCGCTCCCTGGAAGTGCCACGGCGCATTGGTACTGCCTGTACCCACGATCAGATGCCCACGTTTGAGCACGTTGTCGAGCTTGCTGTCCGCCGCCTGCACGATGCTTGCGAGGGAAGCCGATGCGGCGAAGAGAAAAACACACGCTTTGAACACGGAAGGTCGGTGATGCATGACAAGCACTCCAGGGATTGTGTATTCCGCTATACCGGAACTTGGTATGTAACAACGGAATAGACAGCAGAAAGTGTGCCACACGCCGTAACAGAAAAACACGCTGGGAATTAATTCATTAAAAATCAGCAACATAAGCCTTTGCGTACGATGCGGCGTTACGCCGGCAGCTGAGGCCAACCTGCTACCCCAGGCCCCACGTTGCGGTGACAGGCCCCAATGCTGTGCGCCATTACGGCGTTACCGCGCACCGTTGCAGTGCGCATACCCCATGGAAAAATCCCCACGCTGGACTAGCCTTTGCACATCCCCGCCGACAAGGATCGCGCCCCGATGAAGCTCAGCCTCACCCTGGTTTTATGCTCCTTTCTGGTCGCCACCAGCGCCTGGGCCAGCAACGACCGTCGCGACTGCAAGATCGAACTGCGCAAGCTCAACGAAGCCTTGAGCACCAACTACACCAGCCAGAACCACCACGGCTACCGCCAGGCCAAGGCCTCGCGGGACAACCTGGAATACAAGAAATGCGCGAACCAGGCCCGCAAGGCGCGGGAACGCCTGGAGCGTGATGCGAACCTGTGAAGGTTGACAGTAGACGGTCGTGAATCCTCGATTTAGCGTTGGCACTCAATTGACGCCATGCAGGAGCGCCACCGTCATGGGACTTGCCACCGCAACGATTGCCAATACCGAGGATTACCAACGAGTGCTGAGTACGTCACGCCCGGTGTTTCTGCTGTTTGTTTCAACCCACTGTCCTGCGTGTGCCGAAGCCGTGCCGCTGTTTGAAAAGGTTGCCGCCAAGTACCCCAGCGTCGTGAGCATGGTGCTTGACTGCGCACAAACCCCAAGACACCCCGAGGTCACGGGCACCCCGACCGGGCTGATCTATCTCGACGGGCAACTGCAAGAGAAACTCCAAGGCTTCGGCCCCTTGGAAGATCAGGCGCAAGTCGTGGAGGACACCTTCGCCCGTTACGCCAGTTAACCCTTGCACGGCCCTGACAGACGTCTACGCTGCTCGAAGCAGTCTCCGCCGAGCCAGGGTCAGCAATGTTCAAGACCATTGAAGCCGAAGTCCTCAAGAAACTCCCCTCACCTGCCCTGCAACTTGAGTTCGCCCAGCATGATTTCGAGCGGCTCAAGCCCTTCTGCCTGTTGATCTACCTCGCCAGCATCAGCATCTGGCTGGTGTTCAACCTGATCGTCAGCTTTCGCGGCGGCCAAGGCTTTACGTTCTACTCGGTGATATTTCTCAGCGCACTGTTGATCACCACGCTGGTCCTGGCCTTCAACACCCGGGTGCGCCACTTCCAGTGGATCAACCTGATCTTCGTCAGCATCATCGCCATCGGCATCCGCCTGGTGATCGAAGGCCTGCCCATGGACCTGCATCCCGGCTGGCTGATCCTTGGCGCGTCGACCATCCTCTACAGCGCATCCGTGCTGCCGCTCAGCCGCTGGGCATTCGCCGCCACGCTGGTCATCACTTGGGTGGTGCTCAACCCGTTCTACCTCACGGAAACCTCGGTGCTGGAAGTCAAAGGCACCACGGTGTTCTTTTATTCCAGCTTTCTCAGCCTGCTGACCCTCTACAGCTTCCTGAAACTGCGCCAGGTCAAGCTGAGCAACTACATCATGGCCAAGCTGCTGCTGGACCAGGCCTACGTGGACACCCTGACCGACATCCCCAACCGCCGCGCGTTCATGGCCAGCGCCGGGCAGAAGCTCGCCCACCAACCACGCACGCACGACCATTACCTGGCGATGATCGACATCGACAACTTCAAGAAAGTGAATGACCGGTTTGGCCACGATGTTGGCGACGATGTACTCAAGCGTGTCGCCCATGACATCCGCGCCGTGATGAACGACTACGACTACGCCCGCCTTGGCGGCGAAGAATTTGCCATCTACCTGGCAGGGGTACGCCGCGAAGACGCGGCGCAGTTGGCAGACCAGTTGTGCGCCCAGGTGCGCGCTGACGCCAGCCAGCACCCGGTGACCATCAGCATCGGCCTGGCCCGGGTGGAGGATGGCGAAACCCTGAACCAGGTGCTGATCAAGGCGGACCAGGCGTTGTATGTGTCAAAACATGCGGGCAAGGACCGCTTTACGTTTCACGCCCCATAGCCACCTGGGTCACCCGCCGCTCCTCGACGGCCGCCACGGTCAGGCGCCAGCCCTCGTACACCAGGCTGTCGCCCACCACCGGCAGACGGTCCAGCAGGCTCATCACCAGGCCGGCGAGGGTCTGGTAGTCCTCGGTCGCCGTGGCGTTGAAGCCGGTGCGCTGGCGAATCTGGTTGAGGTTGAGCGCACCATTCACGCGAAAACCTGCCCCATCCTCGACAATGTCCGGCCCCTCGATTTCACTGGCGTCGGGCAGTTCACCGGCGATGGATTCAAGAATGTCGGTCATGCTCAGCACGCCCATGAAGTCACCGAATTCGTTGATCACAAAGGCGATGTGCGTGGATTCCTGGCGCATCTGCTCCAGGGCGTTGAGCACCGAGAAACTCTCCAGCAGGTTGATCGCCCGGCGTGCCAGGTGCTCCAGGTTGGGCTCGTTGCCGGCCAGGTACTCCTTGAGCAACTCCTTCTTGTGCACAAAACCCAGGGGCTCATCCACCGCGCCATTACGGATCAACGGCAGGCGCGAGTAGGACGAATGCATCAGTTTCAGGCGAATCGTCTCGGCATCGTCCGCCAAGTCGATGCAGTCAACCTTGGCCCGTGGCGTCATCAACGTCCGGATCGGCCGCTCGGCCAATTGCAGCACGCCGCTGATCATCACGCGCTCGCGGCGGTCAAACAGCGGGCCTTGCGCGGTATCCGGCTCGCCCAGCAGGTCGGCCACCTCTTCACCCACCTCTTCCACCGCGAGGCTACGGCCGCCGAGCAAGCGCATCACCGCATGGGCGGTGCGCTCACGTACCGGCAACACGCCTTGCGCCGACTTCTTGCGCCGGGCACGGGCAATCTGGTTGAACACTTCGATCAGGATCGAGAAACCGATGGCCGCATACAGGTAGCCCTTCGGAATATGGAAGCCCAGGCCTTCGGCGGTCAGGGCGAAACCGATCATCATCAAGAAGCCCAGGCAGAGCATGATCACCGTCGGGTGCGCGTTGACGAAGCGGGTCAACGGCTTGCTCGCGACGATCATCACGCCGATGGACACGATCACCGCGATCATCATCACCGCCAGTTCATCCACCATGCCCACGGCAGTAATCACCGCATCGAGGGAGAACACCGCGTCGAGCACCACGATCTGCGCCACGATCGGCCAGAACATCGCATAGGCCGCATTGCCGCTGCGTTGGGCGACGTGGCCTTCGAGGCGTTCGTGCAATTCCATGGTGGCCTTGAACAACAGGAACACACCACCAAACAGCATGATCAGGTCGCGGCCGGAGAAGCTCTTGTCGAACACCTCGAACAGCGGCTGGGTGAGGGTCACCAACCACGAAATACTCGCCAGCAGGCCCAGGCGCATCAGCAACGCCAGGGACAAGCCGATCAAGCGCGCACGGTCACGCTGCTCGGGCGGCAGTTTGTCCGCGAGGATCGCGATAAACACCAGGTTGTCGATACCCAGCACCAGTTCCAGCACAATCAAGGTCAACAGGCCGAGCCAGGCCGTTGGATCCGCTAACCATTCCATTTATAGAGTCTCTTTAATTCGAAGTTCAGAATGCCGGGCACAGCAATGCGCGGTCAGTGGACCGGGACAAGGTTAGCAGTCGAAATACGGGATGCTTCAGCGGGAACGGCAGCAGCGGATGTCTTGGGGAAAGACGACTGGGGGGCTCCGAGAGGGTGTTCATGCAAATCCTGCGATAAAAAAGGACTTGAATCGTACAGCCGAAAGGTAAATTTCCTACAACGCAAAACTATTACAAGATCTGTAATCGTGTTCAGCGAGGCGTTTTTACCTGCTGGATAAACCGCGCGACCGCCGGTGCTTTTTCAAACCGGCGGTGAATCAGCGACAGCCACGACGATGCGTCACTGCCTTGAATGGGCCGGTACAGCACATTCGGCAGCGTCACATGCCCCACCACCGACGCCGGCACCACCGCGACGCCCTGCCCCAGCGAGACCAGCGCCAGCACCGCGACCAAGCCACCCGGCTGCGGCCCCAGGCGCGGCGCATAACCGCCCTGGGCGGCCACATGCAGCGTGCCGCTGATCTGCTCCGGCAGGATAAAGGTCTCGTTTTGCAGGTGTTCGCAGCCGATGGCTTTCAATCCCAGCAGCCAGGAACCTTGCGCCACGGCCAGGACAAACCCTTCGCTGTCCAGGCGTACCGCTTCCACGCCATCGGGCAGGGTCATGGGCGAGCGGACGTAACCAATGTCATTCCGCCCATCCGCCACCGCGCCGGGCAATGCGGCCATCGCGCATTCGCGCACATTCACGCTCACATCGGGAAACGCCTGGCTGAACGCCTGCATCTGCCGCTGCAACACGCCGCCATATACCGCTGATGCCACATAACCCAGTTCGATATGCCCGATGTCGCCGCGCCCGGCCCGTTGGGCATGGCGCTGGGCGCATTCGAATTGGCGCACGGTGGCCTCGGCTTCCTGCACCAGGGCCGCGCCCGCTTCGGTCAGGCTGACTTCGCGCTGCTGGCGGATAAACAAGCGCGTGCCCAGGGTGGTTTCCATGTCCTGGATCTGCCGGCTCAAGGTCGGCGGCGCGATGCCCAGTTGCTCGGCGGCGCGGGTGAAGTTGCGTTGCCAGGCCACGGCCAGGAAGTAGCGGAAGTGACGAATTTCCATCGCAGGATTAGCTCAAAGGTAATGAAGTTCTTATTGCCACCTAACAAAGGCAACGTTGGACGACGATAAGCTGGGCCTATCCTAACAGCCAGAGAGCCTTTGCGATGCCTTGCGATTTCACACCCACCATTGCCTGCCGGGTAATCTGCCCATGAAGCCCGTCAGCCCACGCTTGACGTTGCTCACCGCCTCCGGCGTCTGCTCGCTGATTGTGCTCGACACCAATATCGTCGCGGTCACCCTGCCAAGCATCGCCCGCGACCTGGGGGCCAATTTCGCCGATATCGAGTGGGTCGTCAGCGCCTATATGCTGGCCTTCGCCGCGCTGCTGTTGCCCGCCGGCAGCCTTGCCGACCGCTTCGGGCGCAAGAAAACCCTGGTCTGGGGCTTGAGTATTTTCATCCTCGCGTCCCTGGGTTGCGGCGCTGCGCCCAGCGCGTTGTGGCTGGACATCGCCCGCGCCGTCAAAGGCGTCGGTGCAGCGCTGTTGCTGACCTCGGCCCTGGCGTCCATCGGCCACACCTTCCACGATGAGGTGGAGCGCGCCAAAGCCTGGGCCTTCTGGGGCGCGTGCATGGGCGTGGCGATGACCGCCGCGCCGACCCTCGGCGGTCTGATTACCGAGTACCTGGGCTGGCGCTGGATTTTCTACCTCAACCTGCCCGTGGGCCTGGCACTGATGGCGCTGGTACTGCGGGCCATCCCGGAATCCCGCGATACCCAGTCCGCCCGCCTTGATCCCTGGGGCAGCCTGGCGTTCAGCGCCAGCCTGCTGTGCCTGATCTGGGGGCTGATCGAGGCCAACCGCATCGGCTGGGACAACCCGCTGACCTATGCGCGCCTGCTAGGTGGCGCGGCGCTGTTGGCCGTATTTGTGCTGGTCGAACGCGTGCAGCAACGGCCTATGGTGGACCTGCAACTGTTTCGCCACCCGCGTTTTATCGGCGCCTTGCTCGGGATGTTTGCCTACGCCGGGTGCGCGCAAGTGATGATGACGCTGCTGCCCTTCTACCTGCAGAACGGCCTGAGGTTCTCCGCCATCGCGTCGGGCCTGGGCATGTTGCCGTTCGCCCTGACCATGCTGGTATGCCCCCGCATCGGCGCACGCCTGGCGGGGCGTTTTACCCCGGCGACGATGATGGCCGCCGGCTTGACCCTGGTGGGCTGCGGCAACTTGCTCAGCGCGTGGGCGGTGAATGCGGGCGGTTACCTGCCCTTCGCCTTGGCGATTGCGATCACGGGGGCCGGCGCGGGCTTGCTCAATGGCGATACGCAGAAAAACATCATGGCCTGCGTGCCGCGCGACCGTGTCGGGATGGCCTCGGGGATGAGTACCACCATGCGTTTCAGCGCAATCATGCTGGCCATTGGCGTGTATGGGGCGTTGTTAAGCAGCCACAGCGAGCAATTGTTGGCGGCGAGTATCGATGCGCAGTGGCAGGGCCAGGTGGCCGGGATCGCGTCGCGGGTGGTGGCCGGTGACATGCCAGCGGCGATGGGGTTGTTGCCGGCGTCGGCAAGGGCCGGTGTGCAACCGCTGGCACAGCAGGCGTTTGTCGGTGGTTTCGGTGGGGTGTTGTGGGTGGCGGGATGGTTGGGGTTGCTGGGGGCGTTGGTGGTGGGGCTGCTGATGCGCTACCCGATCAATGTGGGAGCGGGCTTGCCCGCGATTACAGGGCGTCAGTCGATACATGAGTGACTGATCCACCGCATTCGCGGGCAAGCCCGCTCCCACAAGGGACTGCTAACATCCGAGAGGTCGGATTACCAAAAGCGCTGCTGGGTCAACCGGCTCCACCAGGTCAGCAGCACGCGGTCCACTGAACCGCTGGCCGCCAGGCCCACACGTTCCTGCAAGCTTTTGCGCTCGGCATAGTGCAGGTGGAACACCTCGGCGGTCTTGGCCTTGGTCGCCAGGTATTCGTCGCTGGTTTGCAGTTCGTCCACCAGTTGTTTGTCGAGCGCGGCAACACCCAGCCACACTTCCCCAGTCGCCACCTCATCGATCGCCAACTGCGGGCGATAGCGCGAGACGAAGTTCTTGAACAACTGATGGGTGATATCCAGGTCTTCCTGGAACTTCTCCCGGCCCTTCTCGGTATTTTCGCCAAACACCGTGAGGGTGCGTTTGTACTCACCGGCGGTCAGCACTTCAAAGTCGATGTCGTGCTTTTTCAGCAAGCGGTTGACGTTGGGCAGCTGCGCGACCACGCCAATCGAACCGAGGATGGCGAACGGGGCGCTGATAATTTTCTCGCCGATGCACGCCATCATGTAGCCGCCGCTGGCCGCGACCTTGTCGATGCACACGGTCAGCGGCACGCCCGCCTGGCGGATACGCGCCAGTTGCGACGACGCCAGGCCGTAGCTATGGACCATGCCGCCACCGCTTTCCAGGCGCAGCACCACTTCGTCCTTGGGTGTGGCAAGGCTGAGCAGCGCAGTGATTTCATGGCGCAGGCTTTCGGTGGCCGAGGCCTTGATGTCGCCATTGAAATCCAGCACAAACACCCGTGGCTTGGCCTCGGGCTTTTTCTTGCTGTTCTTCTTTTCGGCTTTGCTTTCGGACTTGCGCAAGGCCTTGAGCTGGTCCTTGTCGAGCAGGGTGGATTCCAGGCGCTCGCGCAGGCCCTTGTAGAAATCATTGAGTTTGCTGACCTGCAATTGGCCAGCGGATTTGCGACGACCTTTGCTGCGCAAGGCGGCGAAGCTGATCAGTACCACCAGAATAGCGACCACCAGGGTGACGGTCTTCGCTAAGAAGCTCGCGTATTCGGCCAGAAAATCCATGTTGCTCCTTACAAGTGCAGTGCGCCAGGCGCGGATTGCCCCAGCATACCGGCGGCACCGCGTTCGGGCCAGTGATCAAACCGCCAGCAAGCGGGCCTCCAACGGGCTTTTAAAACAAGCGTATGTTTTTCCATTGACAGCTCGCAGGCATCCCCATAACCTCGCCAGACTTTCAACGTACCGGGAAAACGGACGTGGGCAGCATCTATCTGATTCGACATGGCCAAGCCTCCTTCGGTGCAGACGACTATGACGTCCTGTCGCCCGTCGGCGTGGAACAAGCGCAAGTGCTCGGGCGCCACCTGGCCGATCTGGGCGTGACGTTCGACCGCTGCCTCGCCGGCGACCTGCGCCGCCAGCAGCACACCGCCAGCGCCGCCTTCGAGCAGTACAGCGCCCGCGGCCTGCCGGTACCGGCAGTCGAGGTGGACAGCGCCTTCAACGAGTTCGACGCCGATGCAATCATCCGCGCCCTGCTCCCCGACCTGCTCACCAGCGAACCCGAAGCCCTGGAGATCCTGCGCAATGCCGCGCAGAACCGCAGCGAGTTCCAGCGCATCTTCGCCCTGATTATCGAACGCTGGCTGGCCGGCACCTATGACCCACCGGGGCTGGAGAGCTGGCTGGGGTTTGTCGAACGGGTCCAGGGTGGCCTGCAACGCATTCTCGAAGCGGCGGACAACGCGCAGAAAATCGCCGTGTTTACTTCCGGCGGCACCATCACTGCCCTGCTCCACCTGATTACCCGGATGCCTGCCGCCCAGGCCTTCGAACTGAACTGGCAAATTGTTAACACCTCGCTCAACCAGCTGAAATTCCGCGGTCGCGAGGTGGCCCTGGCTTCCTTCAACAGCCACACCCACTTGCAACTGTTGAAGGCGCCGCAGCTCATCACCTTCCGATGAGCTGCGGCCAACCGTGACCCCAAGGTCACTGGACTCACCATAAAAGGATCGAAACCATGACTGACGTAGCCAAAGCTGTAGAAGCAATGAAAGCCAAATTCAACCCAGGCGCCGCTGACGGCCTGGACCTGGTATTCGGTTTCCGCATCGACGACACCAAGAACTTCTCCCTGATCGTCAAGGACAAGACCTGCGAATTGCAGGAAGGCGAAAACCCAGACGCCCAAGTGACGCTGGTCATGGACAGCGAAACCCTGGAAGGCATCGTTGACGGTTCCACCGACGGCATGCAGGCCTTCATGGGCGGCAAACTGCGCACCGAAGGCGACATGATGCTGGCGATGAAGCTGAGCGAGCTGTTCCCTTCCTGATTCAAGGTCCAGCCTGAATCCCTGTGGGAGCGGGCTTGTGTGGGAGCGGGCTTGCCCGCGATTGCGGCGTATCAGTCAATACATTCAGTGACTGACGCACCGCATTCGCGGGCAAGCCCGCTCCCACATTTTGATCTGCTGTGATGCTCAGTTTTTTGGCTGCAGCAACAACGCTACCAACGCACTCCACCCGGTCTGATGCGACGCCCCCAACCCGCGCCCGGTTTCGCCATGGAAATACTCATGGAACAGCACCAGGTCACGGCTCGCCGGGTCCGCTTCCAACTGCGCATACCCCGCCATCGATGGCCGCAGCCCATCCTCGTCCCTTAGAAACAACCCCGTCAGCCGCGCGCTGAGGCTGTCAGCCACTTCCTCCAGCGATGCCAGATAACCACTGCCCGTCGGGTACTCCACCGAAAAGTTGTCGGCGTAGTAGCGGTGAAATTCCCGCAGCGATTCGATCAGCATATAGTTCACCGGCATCCACAACGGCCCGCGCCAATTGGAGTTGCCACCATACAAACGCGAGTCGGATTCGCCGGGCTGGTAGCTTGCACATAACGTATTGCCGTTCATCTTCAACGCCAGCGGCTGCTCGGCAAACGCCTTGGACAATGAGCGCACACCAAACGCCGACAAGAACTCGGCGTCATCGAGCATGCGCCGCAGCAGGTCCTTGGTGCGCTCACCGCGCAGCAGCGCCAGCAACAGGCGATTGCCCTGGCCCGGTTCGTTCCAGCGCGACACCAGCTTGGCCAAGTCGGGCCTGTGCTTCATGAACCCCAGCAAACGCTCGCGCAACCCTTCCAGGCCTTCATGCTCGTGCTGTTCCAGCACCAGCACGGCAAACAGGGGCATCAGCCCGACCATGGAGCGCAGGCGTACCGGTTCGTTACTGCCGTCGGGGCGGTGCAGGACGTCGTAGAAAAACTGGTCCTGTTCATCCCACAAGCCTTCGGCGCTGTCATCCACGCGGTTGATAGCCCCGGCGATGTACAAGAAGTGCTCGAAAAACTTCACGCCGATGTCCACGTACACGGCATTGCGCTTGGCCAACTCCAGGGCGATGCGCATCAAGTCCAGCGCATACGCGGCGACCCACGCCGTACCGTCGGCCTGATCCAGCTGATAACCCGGCGGCAGCGCGGCCGAGCGGTCGAACAAGGCAATATTGTCCAGCCCCAGGAACCCGCCCTGGAACAGATTGCGCCCCTCGGCATCCTTGCGGTTGACCCACCAGGAAAAATTCAGCAGCAGCTTGTGGAATATCCTTTCCAGGAAGTCCATATCGCCTACGCCGGTCAGCGCCTTGTCCTGCTGATACACGCGCCAACTGGCCCAGGCGTGCACCGGCGGGGTGGCGTCGTCGAAGCGCCATTCATACGCCGGCAACTGGCCGTTGGGGTGCATGAAACGATCCTTGACCAGCAGCAACAGCTGTTGCTTGGCGTACGCCGGATCGATCAGCGCCATGGCCACGGCCTGGAAGCCCTGGTCCCAGGAGGCGTACCACGGGTATTCCCAGGTATCGGGCATGGAGAGGATGTCGACGTTGGACAGGTGCCGCCAATGGGTATTGCGGATATGCAAGCGTTCAGGCGGTGGCGCGGGCTGGGCCGGGTCGCCATCGAGCCATTGGTTCACATCGAAATAGTACAGCTGCTTGGACCACAGCAAACCGGCCAGCGCCTGACGCTGTACGTTGCGGGCGTCCTCAGACGCCATGCCCTGCTGCAAGGCCGCGTAGAAATCGTCGGCTTCCTGGCGGCGCTGTTCAAACAGCTTGCGTGCGTTGACCTGGGGAGCGTCCACGGGGGCAAACCGCAGGTAGATCATTTTGCGTTCCAGGCCCGCCAGCTCGAGGATAAACCGCGCCGCGACTTTGGTGCCGCGGTCATGGCGAATCGCCGACTGGACGCCGCTGACCACGTAGTCGTTGACGCCATCCTTGAACGGCCCCGGCGCCGGTTGCCCATTCAGCCGTGGATAGTTGCTTTCGTTTTCACAGAACAACCACTCGGCCCCCTCTTGCCCCCACGCACTAAGGTGGCGGTCAGGCAATTCATGATGGCGTGCCAGTACATGGTCGCCGTCCTGGGTCAGCTGTGGTTTGGGCGCGCCCTCGGTCCAGCTCCAATCATTGCGCGCCCACAACTGCGGCAACACCTGTAACCGCGTCGGCTGATCCGAACGGTTATGCACGGTGATGCGCATGAAAATATCATCGGGTTGATGCTTGGCGTATTCAACACTGACGTCGCAGTAGCGGTTGTCTTCGAATACTCCGGTATCGAGGATTTCGTACTCGGCGTCAGCCAGCCCACGGCGGGCGTTCTCGGCGATCAGGTCTGCGTACGGAAAGGCAGCATGGGGGTATTTGTAGAGCATGCGCATGTAGGCATGGCTCGGTACGCCATCGACGAAAAAGTACAGTTCCTTGACGTCTTCACCGTGGTTGCCCTCGGCGTTGTTCAGGCCGAACAGGCGCTCCTTGATGATTCCATCGCGCTCGTTCCACAGGGCCAGGCCCAGGCACCAGCGTTGCGCCTTGTCACTGAAGCCCGCCAGGCCGTCCTCGCCCCAACGGTAGGAGCGGCTGCGTGCATGGTCATGGGGGAAGTAGGCCCAGGCGTCGCCATCGGCGCTGTAGTCTTCGCGCACCGTGCCCCATTGGCGTTCGCTCAGGTAGGGGCCCCACTCGCGCCAGCGCTCGGCGTCGCTGGTTGCCAGGCGTTGGCCTTCGATCGTGTCAGAAATCCGCGTTACGGGCGTGGCCGTCATGGGTCCTCCTGCGCCTACAAGGTGAGGTGCAGTGTAGGACCCATCCACGCCCGTGTGCACATGAAGGTTTAGAAGATCGCGTAGGTGTAGTTGAAGATCAGGCGGGTTTGATCCTGATCGGCAGTGCCGGTGTTCTTGCCGTGGTAGGTACCGGTACGGAAGGTGGTACCGAAGCCTTTCAGAGGACCGGCCTGCACTACGTAGTCCAGGCGGAAGTCGGCCTCGTTTTCTTTCTGGTCAGGCCCACCGGCCACCTTCGCCTTGATATCCCGGCCATCCAGGTACGCCACGGACGCCTTCAAGCCAGGTACGTAGGCCTTGAAGTCATACGAATACTGACCAAAGTTGACCTGCTCGCCCGCACGGGAGAACTGGCCGACCACGGCGTCGGTGAACAGGTAGAAGTCGCTGCCACCGGCACCTTGTGCGTGCGGATCAGCCAGGCTGCCCTGGTTCACCCAGACAAAGCCGCCGTCGTCACCCACGCCAATATGGCCAAGCATCAGGCTGCTGCCGCCCAGTTGGTAGGTGAAGGCCGCACTGTAGGTTTTGTTGTCGACTTCGTTGGCGTGCCGGGCATAGCCGCCGTTGTTGTTGAACTGGTAGCCGCTCTGGCCGTTCTTGCCG
Source organism: Pseudomonas sp. CBZ-4 (assembly GCF_000346755.1). GTDB lineage: Bacteria > Pseudomonadota > Gammaproteobacteria > Pseudomonadales > Pseudomonadaceae > Aquipseudomonas. The sequence continues at coordinate 34,145 of NZ_ANNV01000126.1, forward strand.
TCGCTGCTGCTGTCGAAGTAGCGCAGGTCAGTCTTGAACGATTGGTCATTGCCCAGCGGCAGTACGTGGACCAGGCCGAAGTAGTTCTGTTTGTAGAAGTCTTGCAGTTGGGCGTAGTAGTACTGCAACGTCAGGTTTTTCGCGATGACGTTGTCGGAAGAACCAAACGGCTTGTAGTCCACCCCCCCGAACTTGAAGCTGTCGCTGTCGCGCTGACCACCCGCCACACTCAAACCGGTGGAGTTGCTGGAGGCACGGCCTTCGGCGCGGTTCAGTTCACCGCCGGTGAAGGTCACGTTGGGAATATCGCTCGACGTCAGGATGCCGCCATCAAAGGTTTGCGGGGCCACGCGGCTGTCGTTGGACACCAGGATCGGCAACACCGGCGCCAAGCCACCACCGACGTGCAACTCGGTCTGGGAAATACGGAACTTCACGTTGCCCGCGGCACGACCAAAAGAGTCGGCCGGTTCAGTGCCGTTGTTCTTCGTCGGGAAGAAGCTGTTGCCGTTACCCGCCAGACCCGCGCCTGCGGTGTGGCCATCGCCGCCATCCAGGCGCAGGGCGCCGAACGCCATCAGGTCAAAACCGACGCCCACGGTGCCTTGGGTGAAGCCGGACTTGTAGTCAAACCGCAGCGCGGTGGCGGTTTCGCGCAGGTCGTTGTTGGTGCCCGAGCGGTTGTCAGCGCTGTAGTACATGGTCCGCGAGCTCACGGAGGCATGGCTGTCTTCCAGGAAACCGCTGTGACCGGTGCCCGTGCCCAGGGAGCCGAGCCCGAAATCATCAGCTAACGCGTGTTGTGCAAGAACGGCGGCGGTGATCGACAACGCCAGTGTAGAAATTTTCATTAACGACGGCCCCTAAACATTTTTTTATGTGTGTGATGTGTAAAACGGCGTTTTCATCCTTGCGAACGTGACGATTCTTTCATGCCGGGTGGGGGCGACTGCGTGAAGAATTAGTTAGGAAAAACAGCGGAAAATGAAATTTTCAGCCGGACGATTTTTGTCATATTCACGTCATCTCATTCATCCAAGGAATGAAGTCCAGAGGATTCTTCGTTTGCAAGTGTCGCGGGCGCTCAACAAAATCCAGAAAAAGGCCACGTTCATCGCCACCGTCATCAGGAATTTTTCTATGCCTACCACTGCACATGTCAGCCCCGACGAGATCCGCAAGGGCTTTTCCAAGGCGATGTCCGACATGTACCGAGATGAAGTCCCACTGTATGGCGCGCTGATGGCGCTGGTGGCCGAGACCAACACCCGTGTGCTCGACGCCCAGCCAGCGCTGGCGCAACAGCTGCAACGTACCGGCGAGATCCAGCGCCTGGACATGGAACGCCACGGCGCCATCCGCCTGGGCACCGCCTTCGAACTGGCCACCATCGGCCGCCTGTTTGCGGTGATGGGCATGCAACCGGTGGGCTACTACGACCTGACCCCGGCCGGCGTACCGGTGCATTCCACCGCGTTTCGTGCGGTGCATGAGCAGGCGCTGCAAACCAGCCCGTTTCGCGTGTTCACCTCGCTGCTGCGCCTGGAGCTGATCGAAAACCCCGAACTGCGCGCCTTTGCCGAAACCGTCCTGGCCAAACGCAACATCTTCACCGACCGCGCCCTGGCGCTGATCGAACAGGCGGAAAAGGCTGACGGTCTCAACGCGGTGGACGCCGAGGAATTTATCCGCGAGGCCCTGGAAACTTTCCGCTGGCACCACACCGCCACCGTGACCCGCGCCCACTACCAGCAACTCAGCGACCAGCACCGCCTGATCGCCGACGTGGTGGCCTTCAAGGGCCCGCACATCAACCACCTGACGCCGCGCACCCTGGACATCGACCAGGTCCAGGCCGCCATGCCCGGCAAAGGCATCACCCCCAAGGCCGTGATCGAAGGTCCGCCACGCCGCCAGTGCCCGATCCTGCTGCGCCAGACCAGCTTCAAGGCCCTCGACGAAGCCATCGCCTTCACCGACGCCCAGGGCAGCCACAGTGCCCGTTTCGGCGAGATCGAGCAGCGCGGCGTGGCACTCACCCCCAAAGGCCGCACCCTGTATGACCAATTGTTGAATGCCGCACGCGACGAGCTGGGCGCGTTCCCCACTGAGGGCAACGCCGCGCGTTATGTGCAATTGATCGAACAGCACTTCCAGGCCTTCCCCGACAACCACGCGCAGATGCGCGAGCAGGGCCTGGCGTACTTCCGCTACTTCGCCACCGCACCAGGCCTGGCGGCACGCGGCCAAGCCGATCAACCGCGCACACTGGACGCGCTGATCGCAGCAGGTCATGTGGCGGTGGAACCGTTGGTGTACGAAGATTTCCTGCCGGTGAGTGCGGCGGGGATTTTTCAGTCAAACCTGGGGGATGCGGCGCAAAGTCACTACGCGGCCAATTCGAACCGGGCCGAGTTTGAGCAGGCGCTGGGGCGGCGGACGATTGATGAGTTGAAGCTGTATGAGCAGACGCAGCAGCGCTCGATAGAGGCCTGCACTCAAGCGCTGCATGGGTGAAACAAGATACCCACCCGGCTCATCGGCGTAATCCTTACACCGTAAAAGCCCCCAAGAGCCGGATGGGCGGTGGGCATCATAGGGACTGCGCCGGGCACTGTCCTCCAGACAATTCTGAACAAATATGACCTAATGCTGTAGGAACATCAGTTAACCCAACTGCTCCACAATCTTGTCCTTGATCAACAGCCGCTTCTTCTTCAGCTTCTCCACATCCTCATCGCTGGCACTGGCCGATTCGGCCTTCAGCACCTCCTTGTCGGCGTCGTCGTATTGAGTGAGCAGCGAATCCAGACGCTTGTCGCCCGCCCTGCGTTCGTGAATGACGTCCTTGCTCAACCCCAAGTCCTGATACAGGTCGTGTTTCACTGGCATGGCGTACCTCCGCAAGTTGATCAATGGCTTACGCCCTTGAAGCTAGACCATTGCGCGGGGTCTTGTCATGTTTGAGGTCAAGACACTGCTCTAAATGTGGACGAGGGCCCCTGTGGGAGCGGGCTTGCCCGCGATTACGGTAGTCCATCCAAACTATCGGTGACTGACACTCCGCCATCGCGGGCAAGCCCGCTCCCACAGGGGCCCGTTCCCACAGGTTGATCGGTGGTGCCTGTCAGGGTAGCTCTCGGGCCAAAAATGGCGCAGTGCGGCTGGTTTTGTTTTTGGCCACGGTGTGTGGCGCTCCCTGAGCAACCACCTTCCCGCCCAAGTCCCCCGCCCCCGGCCCGATGTCGATCACCCAGTCACTCTGCGCCACCACACGCATCTCATGCTCCACCACAACCACGGTGTGCCCGGCGTCCACCAGGTGGTTGAGCTGGCTGAGCAAGCGGTCCACATCCCGGGGATGCAGGCCGGTGGTCGGTTCATCGAGGACGTACAACGTGGCGCCCCGCGCATTGCGTTGCAGCTCCGTCGCCAGTTTGATTCGCTGCGCCTCGCCGCCGGACAGCTCGGTGGCCGGCTGGCCCAGGCGCAGGTAGCCCAGGCCGATGTCGCGCAGCACCTGCAACGAGCGCAGCACGCTGGGTTGTTCGGCAAACACTTCGACGGCCTGCGCCACCGTCAGCCCCAGCACCTGGGCGATGCTCAAGCCTTGCCATTGGATGGCCAATGTCTCGGGGTTGTAGCGCGCGCCATGGCAGGTCGGGCACGGTGCGTAGACGCTGGGCATAAACAGCAATTCCACGCTGACAAAGCCTTCACCCTCGCAGTTCGGGCAGCGGCCCTTGGCGACGTTGAAGGAAAATTGCCCGGCATCGTAACCGCGCTTTTTCGCCGCCGGCGTCGCGGCAAACAGTTTGCGCACGTGGTCGAACAGCCCGGTATAGGTCGCGAGGTTGGAACGTGGTGTGCGGCCAATGGGTTTCTGGTCCACCTGCACCAGCCGCCGGATCTGCTCCAGGCCGGCGCTGATACGCCCACCGCTGGTTTGCGGGGCGTCGTCTTCCAGGCTCGGCTCTTCATCGTTTTCGACCACGCGACCCAGGCCGCTGCCCACCAGTTCCAGCAGCGCCTGACTGACCAGGCTGGACTTGCCCGAGCCGGAAATCCCGGTGACCGCCGTAAAGCAGCCCAAGGGGAAGTCCACGTGCATGTCCTTGAGATTGTTACGCGTCACGCCTTCGAGCTTCAGCCAACCGCGAGGCTCGCGACACGTCCGAGGCAAGCTGCTTTTTTCGGCAAACAAATACTCACGGGTCTGTGACGCGTCAATCTGCGCCAGTCCCGCCGGTGGCCCGCTGTACAAGACTTGCCCGCCCTGCTCGCCCGCCGCTGGCCCCACGTCGATCAGCCAGTCGGCGCGGCGCATGGTTTCCAGGTCATGCTCCACCACAAACAACGAATTGCCCGCTGCTTTCAAGCGTTCCAACGCGGTGAACAACGCCTCGCCATCGGCCGGATGCAGCCCCGCCGACGGTTCATCCAGCACATAGATCACGCCAAACAGCTGGGAACCCAATTGCGTCGCCAGGCGCAAGCGTTGCAGTTCGCCGGACGACAACGTCGGCGTGCTGCGCTCCAGGGACAAATAACCCAGGCCCAGCTCGGTCAAGGTGCTGACCCGCTCCAGCAGATCCTGGGCGATGCGTTGCGCGGCCAGGCGCTTTTCCACCGACAGGTGCATCTTGTCCTCCCCCGCCGCCACCGGTCGCAACAGTTCGGCCAGTTGGGTCAACGACAACTGCGACAACTCGCCAATGTCCACCCCGGCAAACTTCACCGACAGCGCCGCCTTGTTCAACCGCTTGCCCTCGCACAACGGGCAGGCGCTGCCCTGCATGAACTGTGACACGCGCTTTTTCATCAGCGCGCTTTGGCTATGGGTGAAGGTATGCAGGACGTAGCGCCGCGCACCGCTGAAAGTGCCCTGGTAGCTCGGCTCCAGCTTGCGCTTGAGCGCGTCGCGGGTTTGCTGCGGGGTAAAGCCGGCGTACACCGGCACGGTCGGGGTTTCTTCAGTGAACAGAATCCAGTCGCGCTGCTTTTTCGGCAGGTCACGCCAGGGAATGTCCACGTCATAACCCAGGGTCACGAGGATGTCCCGCTGGTTCTGGCCCTGCCACGCCAACGGCCAGGAAGCGACGGCGCGCTGGCGAATCGTCAGCGAAGGGTCCGGCACCATCAGCGCTTCGGTCACTTCATACACCCGGCCCAGGCCGTGGCATTGCGGGCACGCGCCTTGGGGCAGGTTGGGCGAAAAATCCTCGGCATACAGCATCGCCTGCCCCGGCGGGTAGCTGCCGGCGCGGGAATAGAGCATGCGGATCAGGCTCGACAAGGTGGTGACGCTGCCTACCGATGAGCGCGCACTCGGCGTGCCGCGTTGTTGTTGCAGGGCCACGGCGGGTGGCAGGCCTTCGATGCTGTCCACATCCGGCACGCCGACCTGGTCGATCAGCCGCCGCGCATACGGCGCCACCGATTCGAAATACCGCCGCTGTGCCTCGGCATACACCGTGGAAAACGCCAGGGACGACTTGCCCGAACCCGACACCCCGGTAAACACCACCAGGGCATCCCGTGGAATATCCACATCGACGTTACGCAGGTTGTGCTCACGGGCGCCGCGCACCCGCACGAAACCGTGGAATTGAGGGATGTTGCGCTGTGAAGTCATGGTCAACCTTATCGCGCGGTGAGCACGCTGCGGACCCGTTGCGTCAGGGCTTCGGGGCTGTAGGGTTTGCTCAGCAGATGAATGTCGGGGCTCAGCAGATGATTGCTGGAAAGAATGTCGCGGGTGTGGCCCGAGGTGAACAGTACCCCCACGGGCGGGCTCTGTGCACGGGCCCAGTCGGCCAGGTCGGTGCTTTTGACGCGGCCTGGCATGACCACGTCGGTAAAAATCAGGTCCGGCAGCAAGCCGCCTTGCAACGCCTGCATGGCGCGGTCGCCGTCTTCGGCGGTGAGCACGGTGTAGCCCGATTGTTGCAGCAGTTCGACCACGGTCAGGCGCACGCCTTCATTGTCTTCCACCACCAGGATGGTTTCCTGGCCGCCGGCAGGCAGCACCTGGTCGATGTGCACATCGAGGCTTTCCGGTTCCAGGCTGTGGGGGAAATACATCTGCACCACCGTGCCCTTGCCCTCCTCGCTCCACATCTCCACATGCCCGCCGCTTTGGCGCACAAAGCCAAACACCATGCTCAGGCCGAGGCCGGTGCCGTGGCCCTCGCGCTTGGTGGTGAAGAACGGCTCGAACGCACGCTTGAGGGTGACCGGCGACATGCCAACCCCCGTATCGGTGACCGCCAGGCGTACGTACTCGCCAGGCTTGATGCTTTTACCTGCACAATCGGCGGGGTTGAGGATGATGTTTTCCCCGGTGATGCGGATCACGCCCTCGCCTTTCATCGCGTCGCGGGCGTTGATTGCCAGGTTGAGCAGCGCATTTTCCAGTTGGTTGCGATCGACATTGATAAACCAGGCATCCTGGGGCATCTGCACGTCGATATGGATGGTTTCCCCCAGCGCCCGCTGCAGCAACTCCCCCAAGCCCGCATAGATGCGCTGCGGGTTGTACACCGCGGGCGACAACGGTTGGCGCCGGGCAAACGCGAGCAGTTGCGCCGACAGCTTGGCCCCGCGCTCCACCGCCGCAATCGCCGCCGCCACGCGACGCTGCACCTGTACGTTGTCCGGCTCGTGGCGCGCCAGCAGGTGCAGGTTGCCGGCGATCACTTGCAGCAGGTTATTGAAGTCGTGGGCCACGCCGCCGGTGAGACCGCCGATGGCTTCCAGTTTCTGCGACTGGCGCAACTGCTCCTCGGCGGCGGAGCGCGCCTGCACTTCGTCGGCCACGCGCTGTTCAAGATTATGGGTGAGTTCCTGGCGCAGGCGCTCGGAATGCACGTGTTCGGTGGTTTCGACCACAATCGCCAACACCCCGGCCGGCTGCTGTTGATCGCCGGCGACCGGGCTGTAGTAGAGGTCCAGCCACACGGTTTCCGGCTGGCCGTTGCGCAGCAATACCAGGTCCTTGTTGTTGAACGACAAGGTGCCGCCCGCCAGGCAGGTGTCCACCACATGCCGGTTGAAGTCGGCGACTTCCGGCCAGCCCAGCTCCACCGGCGTGCCCAGCAGGTACGGGTGGCGGCCGCCGGCAAAGCGCGAATAACTGTCGTTGTAGATCATGTAGCCCAGCCGCCCCCACAGCATCACCATGGGCACGGGGGACGCCAGCAACATCTGCACGTTGCAGGCCAGGCTGGTGGACCAGCGGTCAATCGGCCCCAGGTCGGTGGCCGACCAGTCGAACGCGCGAATGCGCTCGGCCATTTCACCGGCCCAGCCTTCGCAGCCGTGGGGGTTGGATAAAAACTGCATCGGTTGGCTCTGTGCGCAAAGAAGACATCGTCAAGTTTTTGGAGCGCTGCAAACGCAGATGGTTTCACCGCATCTACGTTAGGCGCTAAACCGCACAGGCACCACCGCCCTCAGTGAAAATCCCGGCTGCGCACAGGAATCCCGTCCAGCAGCGGCGTAAGGTCGGTCAAGCGCCCGGCGATCAGGTGCCGCACCTCGCCCACCGCTTCCCAGCGCCCGTCCACTTTCAGCAGGCGCGAGCCCACCAGCGCCTGGCGTTGGCGCTCGGCGAGGTCGCGCCAGACCACCACATTGAGGTTGCCGAACTCGTCCTCCAGGGTGACAAAGGTCACCCCGCTCGCCGTGCCGGGGCGCTGACGACCGGTGACCAACCCCGCCACGCTGACAGTGCGCCCATGCTCCACCGCCATCAGCTCCTCGGAACTGCGACAGCGCCGCTTGCGCAGTTCGGCGCGCAGCAATGCCAGCGGATGCGGGCCCAGGGTGGTGCCGACCGTCGCGTAGTCGGCCTGCACGTCCTCGCCCACCGTCGGCACTGGCAGTTCCACCACTGCCTCGTCGGGACTTGGCAAACCCGCAAACAGCCCGAGCTGCTTGTGCACCCCGGCCACCTCCCAACGCGCCGCATGCCGGTTGCCCGCCAAGGCACGCAAGGCGCCGGCATCGGCCAGCAAGGCCTGGGCCCGGGCATCCAACCCGGCACGTTCGTCGAGATCGGCAATGTCACTGAACAGGCGACGTTGGCGCACCGCCTCGATGCGCCGCCCATCCTCCTCGCGAAACCCCGCGATCATGCGCAAGCCCATGCGAATCGCCGGTTGCGCGCCGTCGATGGGTTCCAGGCTGCAATCCCAGTCACTGGCCAGCACATCCACCGGGCGGATCTGCAAGTGATGGCGCCGCGCGTCTTGCAGGATCTGGTCCGGGCTGTAGAAGCCCATGGGCCAGCTGTTGATCAGCGCACAGGCGAAGGCCGCCGGTTCGTGGCACTTGAGCCAGCAACTGGCGTAGGTCAGCAAGGCGAAACTGGCCGCGTGGGATTCGGGAAAGCCATAACTGCCAAAGCCCTTGATCTGCTCGAAGATCTGCGCGGCGAAGGCTTCGCTGTAGCCGTTTTTCAGCATGCCCGTGCGCAGGCGCGCCTGATGCGGTTCCAGGCCGCCGTGACGTTTCCACGCGGCCATGGAACGGCGCAACTGGTCCGCCTCGCCGGGGCCGTAATCGGCGGCAACCATGGCGATCTGCATGACCTGCTCCTGGAACAGTGGAATGCCCAGGGTGCGTTCCAGCACCGCTTTCAACTCCGGTGAGGGATAGGTGGTTTCTTCCTCTTTATTCCGCCGCCGCAGGTACGGGTGCACCATGCCGCCCTGGATCGGCCCCGGGCGCACAATTGCCACTTCAATCACCAGGTCGTAGAACGTCTGCGGTTTCAGGCGCGGCAACATCGACATCTGCGCCCGCGACTCGATCTGGAATACGCCGATGGTGTCGGCCTTGCTGATCATCGCGTAGGTGGCCGGGCATTCCTTGGGAATGCTCGCCAACGCCAGGTCCAGATGACGATGGCGGCGCAACAGGTCGAAGCAGCGGCGGATCGCACTGAGCATGCCGAGGGCAAGGATATCCACCTTGAGCAGGCCGACGGCGTCGAGGTCGTCCTTGTCCCACTGGATGATGGTGCGCTCGGCCATGGCCGCGTTTTCCACCGGCACCAACGTGTCCAGCGGGTATTCGGAAATCACGAAGCCGCCGGGGTGCTGGGACAGGTGCCGGGGGAAACCGATCAATTGCTGGGTCAGCGTCAGCACGCGGCGCAGGATCGGGCTGTCCGGGTCAAAGCCGCCCTCGCGCAGACGCTCCAGGGGCGGCGCTTCGTCGCTCCAGCGCCCGCAGCACTCGGCCAGGGCGTTGACCTGATCCGGCGGCAAGCCCAGGGCCTTGGCCACGTCGCGCACCGCGCCGGCGCCGTGGTAACTGCTGACCACCGCCGTCAGCGCCGCGCGCGTGCGGCCGTAGCGCTGGAACACGTATTGCAGCACTTCTTCGCGGCGCTCGTGTTCGAAGTCCACGTCAATGTCCGGCGGCTCGTTGCGTTCGCGCGACAGGAAGCGCTCGAACAGCATGCTCGTCAGGCTCGGGTTGATCTCGGTGATCCCCAGGGCAAAACACACCGCCGAGTTGGCCGCCGAGCCCCGGCCCTGGCACAGGATCGAACGGCTGCGGGCGAAGCGCACGATGTCGTGAACGGTGAGGAAGTAGCTTTCGTAGCCCAGCTCGCTGATCAGTTGCAGCTCGTTGTTGATCTGCTGCAAGGTCTTTGCATCGATACCCTCGGGCCAGCGCTGGGCGATGCCCTCTTCGGTCACGGCGCGCAGCCAGGATTTGGCGTCATGGCCGGCGGGCACCAGTTCGCGTGGGTAGTGGTAGCGCAACTGGCTGAGGTCGAAGGTGCATCGACGGGCGATGGCGCAGGTTTCATCGAGCAAGGCTTGCGGGTACAACGCGGCCAGGGCGTCGAGGCTGCGCAGGTGCCGCTCGCCGTTGGGATGCAGGCGCGTGCCGGCTTCGGCCACCGGCACGTGATGGCGGATGGCGGTCATGGTGTCTTGCAGGGCGCGGCGGCCACGGGCATGCATGTGTACATCGCCGCAAGCCACGGCCGGGAGGTGCAGGCTGGCGGCCAGTTGCAGGCGTTGTTGCAAGTGGCGCGCATCGTCCTGGCCACAATGCAGCTGCACCGCAACCCATAGGCGGTCGGCGAAGGTGTGGCGCAGCCATTGGATATCGGCCTGGGTGTCGGTGTCTGTGGCGACCCACAGCGCCAACAGGCCGGGCAACGGCTGCTCGAAGTCCTCTCGCAGCAGGCGATAACTGCCCTTTTCGGCGCGACGCCGGGCCAGGGTGATCAAGCGGCACAGTTGCTGGTAGCCGCTGAGATTTTCCACCAGCAGCACCACTTTCGGGCCGTTGTCGATGCGCATCTCGCTGCCGATAATCAGTGGCAGCTCTACCGCCTTCGCCGCCTGCCAGGCGCGAACGATGCCCGCCAGGGTGCACTCATCGGTGATCGCCAGGGCGCTGTAGCCCTGTTGCTTGGCCCGTTCGAACAGCTCCAGCGCCGTGGATGCACCGCGCTGGAAGCTGAAATTCGACAGGCAATGCAGCTCGGCGTAACTCATGCAAACCAGCCTTGCAGCCACAGTCCATCATTCTGGCCCACGGTGCGATAGGCCCAGCCTTGCTGGCCGGCGCGGGTCTGGATCAGGTAATAGTCGCGGCGAATATCGGCGCCGTCCCACCAACCGGATTCGATACGCTCCGGCCCCATGAGGACCTGGAGGCCCTGCTCGGCGAGCAAGGTCGGCTCGCTCAGCAACCAGCCGGGGCGCTGCACTTTATCCAGGGTTGGGCTGGGGCGACAGTCGGCCGCCGCTTGCCAGGCGCATTCGGGGCGATGGTCGGCGTGAAAACGCAGGCCCTGCACCGCGTCATCCCCCAGCCGTGCACGCAGGCGTTCGCGCAATTGCTCCCACGGCAGGGTTTGTTGCGGGCGGTCGTCGAACAGATCCTGGCGTTGCGGCACAAATACCGGCAGGTCCTCGGCCACCAGGCGAAAACCGCGCACGGGCGAGGTGACTTGCACTTGCTCCAGGCGGCCACGGGCCAGTTCGAACAGCATCGCCGGTTCGCGCTCGGCGCTGAGCAGGCCGACCTTGATCACGCTGTCCGGCGCCTGGGCGTGTTCCAGGTGCAGGTCGAAACGCTGCACGCCACTGTCGCGCCCACAGAGGAAGGCGGACAGATCGCCGGTCAAGCGGCGCAAGGGAAACAGCAGCGCCTGATGGGATTGCACGTCGAAATTCAACTCGATGCGCACATCGAACTGATCCGGCGGCTGATAAAACGCCAGGGCCAACGGGCGCTGCCCGCTCAGGGCGTCCAGGTGCTTGAGCAGGCTGGCGTCAAAGCGTCGCGCCAGCGTATGCCGGGGCAACGCCTGCACCTGGGCCAGGGTGCGCAGGCCCATGCGCGACAAGGCCGTGGCTGCCTGCGGGTCGAGGCCGGCGCGGTCGATGGGCAGCGGCGCCAGGGCTTGCTGCAACTGCTCATCATCAGCCACGGCCAGGCCGTCGTAGAGATTGGCCAGCACCCGCGCTGCGGCCGGGTTGGGCGCGGCGACGATGCGGTGACGAAAGCCCAGTTCCGTCAGTTCCGCGCGCAAACGCGCTTCGAACTGCGGCCACGGGCCGAACAGGCCCAGGCTCGATTCGATCTCGAACAACAAGGCACGCGGGTAATACAGGCTGACCTGGGAGCTGAAACGGTAGGCCCAGGCCGCGAGGAATTGCTGCCAGCGCTCGATCTCGGCGGGGTCGTATTCGGCGCTGGCAAACGTCTTGGCCAGGGCATGGGCCGCCGTCAGCGACTGGCCGGGGCGCAGGCCCAGGGCGCGGGCGGCGTCATTGACAGTTTGCAGCACGCGGCGCTGCGGCGTGCCGGCCAGCAGGGCCAGTGGCTGGTCCGGCTCGGGGTGCACACGCTGCACCCCGTCCAGCGCCAATTGCGGGAAGACAATACACACCCAGCGCATGCCAACCTCAGTGCCCGGCCAGGGCAATCGGCGCCGGATGGGCCAGGCCGCCACGGCACTTGAGCACCCGCACTTGCGCGGGCCTGGTCTCGACCGCCAGGCGCAAGGCAGCGGGCGATGAATTGATCGCCTCGCTCAAAGAACGCCAGGCAAACGCCAGGGTCTGCCCGGTTTCCGCCGCCACCTGCAAGCGGCGCAACGCGCGATCATCGGCCTTGCGCGGCCAGCACAATACCGCGCCGCAACTGCCGGAACGCAGGCATTGCTCCACCGCCCACAGCGCATCACGTTCCTCGGCCTGGATCACCGAGAGCAGGCGCAGATCCACCCCGGCGTTCTGCCAGGCGTGGGGATACGGCGTGTAGGGCGGCGCCACCAACACAATGCGCTCGCCGGCCTTGGACAAGCGCGCCAGGGTCGGCAGGACCAGTTGCAACTCGCCGACGCCTTCCTTGGCCATGAGAATTTCACTCAAGGCCGCCTCCGGCCAACCGCCGCTGGGCAACACCGCGTCCAGCCCCGCCAGCCCGGTGGGATGCACACTGGCTGGCGGCGCGGCGGGCCGGCCTTTCCACACGCGGCCGCCATTGAACAGCGTGTCCAACGCAACGACGGCGCCCATCAGCCCTGCCTCACCAGGCCGCAGAACACCCCTTCGATCGCCAGGTCCTGGTCAGGCTTGACCACGATGGGTTGATACGCCGGGTTGCGCGGCAGCAAGCGCACGCTGTCGCCATGGCGCTCGAAACGCTTGATGGTCACTTCACCGTCCAGGCGCGCCACCACAATCTGCCCGTTCAAGGCTTCGGCACTGCGGCGTACGCCCACCAGGTCGCCATCGAGGATGCCGTCTTCGATCATCGAATCGCCCTGCACCCGCAGCAGGTAGTCCGGGGTTTTCGCAAAGGTGGCGGGGTCCAGCTGCAGGCGGCTGTGCACGTCGGCATCGGCGCCAATCGGCAAGCCCGCCGCGACGCGGCCGAGCACCGGCACATCCAGCCACTCGGGCCGCGCCGGCTGGTTGAGCAGGCGAATGCCGCGCGCCTGGTTGGGGTTGACCTCGATAAAGCCGGCTTCGGTCAACGCCAGCACATGCTTGCGCGCCACGCTGCGCGAGGCAAAACCGAACGCCTCGGCGATCTCGGCGAGGCTGGGGGGCTGGCCTTGTTGCGCGATACGGTCGCGGATAAAGGTCAGGATGGCGGTACGGCGGGGAGTGAGAGTCGTCATGGAGTACATTTGTACTCCTGTGGGAAATTTCTGACAATAGCCGCCAGTCGTATGGGGGCACACAAGGGCTGTTGAAACGTCCCACGCTACTGCCGGATTAGCTCTACTGCCCTGCCCTGGGAACCTCTGCAAAGTCTTTCGCCTGATTTCACCGTGCGAGGGAGTGCAGATGAGTGTTGTTGTGAGTGATGTGTCGTGATTTCCGCGACCAGCCAGGCGATTGGCTACCTGGTGCTGGCGGCCATGGATTCAACGACGCGGGACGTTGAATCCGTCATCAGCGACTTCAATCGCTGCCTCAATACCTACGACGTGTGGGCCGAGAGCTTTTTCAGCTTTTCGGCGCTGGATGTCGAGCAGGTGTTCAAGGTCGGCAATGAGGTGGCGCTCGTCGCGCCGGTCAACCGCTCCATCCTGCCCAGCAGCACCACCGCAACGTGCCCGGCCAACGGCACGTTGACCTTGGTGCATATGTTCCAGAGCGCGCGGTTCGTGCCCATTGGCAACACGCCGGTGATGCTGCAGCGCGTCGATCCGAACGGTGGTCCGCTGGGCGAACCTCTCCATAAGACCATCGGGCCCAGCGGCATTCTTGACGTCACCGAGTGTGATCGCAACCAGCCGTATCGGGTCAGTTTCTACCCCAACGTTTCCAAGGATCATGTCAAGGCGCTGTATGCGTCCTACCAATCGGTGATCACTCCGCTGGAAGGCTGGTTGCGCCGTGAATGGGCAACCACCTTCGAGCCGCTGTGGAAGGGTTACGCCGAAGCGCACTTCCTCAAGCGCTACCTCTCGTTGCACCACGCCTATGCACGCGGGTTTGGCGAGGCGCTGTATTCACTGTGGGACACCATCAGGCAAGTGTTCCTGTGGCTCTCGGACCCACTGGGCAATGCTGAAAAGCTCCTGCATTACCTGTCCCCGCAAGCCTTCGAAGCACTGCTGAACCTGAGCACCGAAACCCTTGCCAAGGGTTTGCTGATGCTCAGCGATGAGCCGTTGTTGTTTGTGTATCTGTCGGCAATGGTCAGCTGGATGCGCCTGTTGCCGCCGCCGTATATGAACGAGTTGCTGGGGGAAATCAGCGCCGAAGTCTTGATCAATCTGTTGCTGTGCCTTGCCACTGCCGGGATGGGGGTGGTGGTGCGCATGAGTGCCAAGGTGCTCGGCGGGATCAAGTCGAAGCGGGCGCGCAGGTGGTTGCAACACATGGCTGGCCAGTTCGGCAAGGCTCGCCTGGATGCGCATGTCGAGGCGTCGAAGCCTTTATTGCTGGGGAGTCCGGCCACTGCGATCAATGCTGTGCCAAGTGCGCAGTTGAAAGCAGGGACGGATTTGGTTTCCAACCCGGTTACAGCTGTGCGGGGCAAGTCCAGGCAGCAGACGGTGTTGGTGAAGCACGAGCCCGTCGACGATGTGCCCGCTTCGGGGAAAAATCCGAATGGTGATGCCGCGGCTTCTGCGGACAAGACCGCCACCAACGGCTGCCCGGTGTCGATGGTCACCGGCGAGGAATTGCTCACCCTCACTGACGGTACGTTGGACGGGATTCTGCCGTTTGAGTGGACGCGGTTGTACCGCACCAGTGCGGTGGACGTGGAGTGCGGGTTGGGGTTTGGCTGGAGCCATTCGCTGGCCCACAGGCTTTGTGTTTCGGGCGATTCGGTGGTGTGGACGGATCATGAAAACCGCTCGACGGTTTTGCCCTTGCCTACGATTTCTCGGCCGGCCATCACCAATAGCCTAGCCAAAGCGGCCATTTATCTAGGTACTTTGCCTGACGAGTTGGTACTGGCGCAGGCGTCGCGGTTCTACCACTTTCGTGAGGGTTTGCTGACAGCCGTCAGCGATGCGTATGACAACCGGCTGCGGATTTCCCGGGATGTGTTGGGGCGTATTGAGCGGTTGGACAACGGTGTCGGGCGTTCGCTGTGTTTGCGGTATTCGGCCGACCGTATCGTGGCGGTGGATTACCAGATTCAACGGGCCGAGGGTTCTGATCCCTACGTCTGGGTGACCGAGTACAGCGTTGTTTCCTACGCCTATGACGAGCTTGGCCGGTTGGTGTCGGCGACCAATGCCGTAGGCGAAAGCGAGGTTTATCGCTACGACGATCAGCATGTGATCCTTGAGCGTGGGTTGGCCGGTGGGGCGAGTTTCTTTTGGGAGTGGGAACGTTCTGGCAAGGCTGCGCGATGTGTTCGCCATTGGGCGAGCATTACGCAGATGGACACGCGCTATGCCTGGGAGGACGACGGGCGGGTCACGGTGTTTAACGCCGATGGTAGCCAGGAGGTTTACGTCCACGACCAGCGCGCGCGGTTGGTGCAGCGGGTTGATCCAGATGGCGCAACGCATTTCAAATCCTACGACGACAAGGGCCGGCTGACGGTCGAGCAAGACCCGCTGGGGGCAGTGACGGCGTATCAGTACGACGACGCCGGACGCTTGGTGGCGCTGTTTCCCGGGGATGATGAGCCGACCTCCTACGAGCATGACAACGGCTTCGTACGGGTTGTGCGGCGTGGTGAAGCGGTTTGGAAGCACGAGCGTAATGATCAGGGCGATGTCACGCGCAGGACTGATCCCGATGGCAGCGTTACGGACTACAGCTACAACAAATACGGGCAGCTGACCGGAGTTTGGTATCCCGATCACAGTTGCCATCGGCTGATGTGGAATGAACGTGGCCAGCGGGTTGAGGAACAGTTGCCAGATGGCTGTATCAAGCGCTATCGCTATGACGATGTTGGCCGGCAGGTTGCGCACGAGGATGAACACGGAGCGCTGACCCAGTACCAGTGGGACGGCGTGGGTCGGTTGATTCGTGTGGTCCTGCCGGGCGGAGCAACGCGGGAATACAGCTACAACGCCTACGGAAAAATCACCTCCGAGCGGGATGAACTGGGTCACGTCACCCGCTACGAATACGCCGATGGCCTACACCTCATCAGTCGGCGGATTAACGCTGACGGCACCCAGGTCAAATACCGCTACAACAACGCCCGGCTACTGCTGACCGAGATCGAAAACGAAGTCGGCGAGACCTACCAGCTTGATTACCACCCCAACGGCCTGATCCAGCAGGAAACCGGCTTCGACGGCCAACGCACGTCCTACCTCTACGACCTCAACGGCAACCTGCAGGAAAAAACCGAACACGGCGATGACGGCAGTCAGCTCGTCACCCGTTACGAACGCGACTTCGCCGGCCGCCTCGTACGAAAAACCCTGCCCGACGGCAACACCGTCGATTACACCTACGACCGCCAAGGCAACCTCCTCGGCGTCGAAGACGGCCACTGGTCATTGGCCTACGAATACGACCAACAAAACCGCCTCACCGCCGAACACCAAGGCTGGGGCACCTTGCGTTACGGCTACGACGCTTGCGGCCAACTGCAACACCTGCGCCTGCCCGACAACAACCGCGTCACCTTCAACCACGCCAAAGGCGGCCATCTCTCGACCGTAGAGTTGAATGGAGAAACGCTCACTTCACACTTCTTCGACACAGGCCGCGAACATCAGCGACGCCAAGGAAAACTACTCAGCAGTTACCAATACAACGAGCAAGGACACCTCTTCAATCACGGGGTATGCAATGTCGAAAATGCCCTTTACCAGCGCCAATACGACTACGACAAAGCCGGCAACCTGACCCGTATTTACGATACCCGCAAAGGCGAACAGCACTACCACTACGACCCACTTAACCGCCTTACCAGCGTCAACCAAGAGCAATTCGCCCACGACCCAGCGGGCAACCTGCTGATGCAAAACCGCCCCGGCCCTGACATCGTCGCGGGCAACCGGTTGATGATCCAGGGGGATCGGCACTACGACTATGACGCGTTTGGCAACCTGATCCGGGAGAGACGCGGCAAAGGCCAGCAACTCGTCACCGAATACCGCTATGACTGCCAGCATCGGCTGATCGGCGTTACTCAACCGAACGGACAAACCGCCAGCTACCGCTACGACCCGTTTGGTCGACGCATCAGCAAAACCGTTGACGGCCTGACAACAGAATTCTTCTGGCAAGGCGACAAACTGATCGCCGAACACCATGCGAACTGCCATCGCAGCTACCTCTACGAACCCGACAGCTTCCGCCCACTGGCCCTGCTGGAAGGCTTCGGCCCCAAAGCCACCCAGCCCTACCACTACCAACTGGACCACCTCGGCACACCCCAGGAACTGACAAGCCCCGACGGCGACATCGTCTGGTCCGCCCACTACCGCGCCTACGGCGAAATCACCCGCCTCGACGTCGGAACAATCGACAACCCGTTGCGTTTCCAGGGCCAGTACTTCGACCAGGAAAGCGGGCTGCACTACAACCGGCATCGCTACTACAATCCCGATATTGGTCGCTACCTGACGCCGGACCCGGTGAAGTTGGCGGGAGGGATCAATGGGTATCGGTATGTGCCTAATCCTACGGGGTGGATGGATCCGCTAGGACTAACCCATTGTCCGGGAGGGAACGGATGTAGGCCGGATGATGAAACTGGGGAGCCTACAGAAAAATCCAAGGTTGACCCAGACGAACCGCACACGCCAATAACCTCGAAGCGAGCAACTGAGTTTGCATCTGAAGAAAAACTCATCGCTCATTACGAGAAGCACGGTGCAGAATTCAAGTCCGGGACCAGCCACGAGTACCTACTCACTGCACGGCACGTAGTGGATAGCGGGATTCCAGTCCACTACGCTTACAAAGGCCGCCCCACAACAGGGTATGTTTTACTTTTAGGTTCAAATAGGTCAGGCGAAGCGAAATTTGCTTTTGCCGGAACCAACCAGAACGGTCAAATTACGACCCTTCACACCAAAAGCGGAAGAGATTTCTGGAGAACAATAAATGGCGATTCCAATGATAAAACCATTAGACCCCATACTAAGCACGATCAAGCAAGCAACGGTGGTAGCAATCGATGAACTCATCGACGAAGAGGTCACGCTACTCATTGACGGAGCGTTAGTCACGTGCTTCGCCAGCTACTGCCCATACGAAATCGAAGTAGGGATGACTTATGCCGTTGAACTGACCTTATATTTATCTGAGCATTACGAGGCCCAAAAAATCAGTTCAACCAACGTTTTGATCGAGCGAATAGATAACAGTTTTGCTTATGCTCTCTACGGAACATTAAACAACAACACCTTCAACACTTTTACGTTATTGACGGTTGATGGGATCCACCATGACCACCCAGACCTTAACGACTCACTTATAAAATTAACGGTAGAACGAATTGATGTGGCCTTTCTATAAGCGCTACAACCGACACAACACCGCCCCACAGCTTGAGCTCACCAAAAAGCACAATCCGTGGGGCAAACAATCACCGATTCAAAACCAGCACAATCCTCCCCTCACCACCCCTCCTTCAACACCCTTAACTCCAAACACTGCAACAACATAATCGTCTTCCCATCCACAATCTCCCCGCTCTGCACCATCCCCAGTGCCTGCTCAAACCCCAACTCCAGCACCTCGATATCCTCCCCCTCCTCTTCCAACCCACCGCCCGAGCCCACTCGATCCCCCGGCTGATACTCGCCCAAAAAGAAGTGAATCCGTTCCGTCACCGACCCCGGGCTCATGAACGCCGCATACACCTTCTCCACATGCCCCACGCGATAGCCCGTCTCTTCCTCGGCTTCCAGGCGGATGCGTTCTTCGGGGCTGGCGTTGTCGAGCAGCCCGGCGGCGGTTTCGATCAGGTAGCCGGGGTAGTCGTTGACGAAGGTGGGCATACGGAACTGGCGGATCAGCAACACCGTGCGTTGGGCGCGGTTGTACAGCAGGATCGTCGCGCCATTGCCACGGTCGTACACCTCGCGGGTCTGGGCTTGCCAGCTGCCGTCGCGGCGGCGCAGGTCGAAGCTGTATTTCTTCAGCAGGTACCAGTTGTCCGAGAGGGTTTCCTCGGCGGTGATGCGAACGGGGCTGTTGTCCATGGTCAGGCCTTTGCTCAAAGGAGCCCGAGCATGTCGCGATGGCAAGGCCAGCGTCAAGCGCGCCGCTTGCGGCTACAATCGCGCGCCATAAAGGACTCTCTCCAGGTTTAAGGAAATGATGCTGCACATTCCGACGCTACTGATGGTGGCCGTGTTCGTGTTTTGCCTGATGGGTTTGCTCACGGTGCACGCGTGGAGCCGTGGCCGTGAGCCGACCCTGGGTTATCTGGGCAGCATGTTGTTGCTGGCGGCGCTGGGCACCGGGTTGCTGGTGGTGCGCGGCGTGGGCATGGACTATGTGGCCTTGGTGATCGGCAACGTGGTGCTGTTGCTCAGTGCCGCGATGAACTGGACCGCCATGCGCGCCTTTGTGCACCGCAAGCCCAACCTGCCGGGGATGTTCGCCGGGTGTGGCGTGTGGTTGCTGATGTGCCTGGTGCCGCAGTTCTATGGCTCGTTGTCGGCACGAGTGACCTTGTATTCGCTGCTGGCCGCCACTTATGGCGTGTTGTCGGCGCTGGAGCTGTGGCGCAAGCGCGACACCCTGGACGTCGCCTACACCCCCGCGCTGGTGCTGACCCTGTGGCACACCGGCTTCTACGTCATACGCGCTTTTACCGACCCCGGCCTGCCGATCAAAAACGCCCAGCTCTCGGGCGGCGAAGGCGTGCCGATTTTCTCGTTCATGTTGTTCGAGTCCATGCTGTACGCCATTGGCATCGCCTACGTCACCCTGGCGATGGTCAAGGAGCGCGCCGAGTTGCGCTTCAAGGCGGCGGCGTTCAGTGACGCGTTGACCGGTATCGGCAACCGCCGCGCCTTTATGCTCAAGGGTGAAAAACTGCTGGCGGACAGCACCCGCCGCCAGCAGAACGTGGCGCTGTTGCTGTGCGACCTGGATCACTTCAAGCGCTTGAACGACAGCTTCGGCCACCCCATGGGCGACCAGGCGTTGATCGCGTTCGCCCAGGTGACCCAGTCGATACTGTGCAAGGGCGATGTGTTCGCGCGTATTGGCGGCGAAGAGTTCGCCTGCCTGTTGGCCGAGAGTGATGACGCCGTCGCGTTCGACGTCGCCGAGCGCATCCGCCGGGCCTTTGCGCAGTTGGACCTGCTGGCGCCGGGGTTCCTCAGCGTGAGCATTGGCATTGTTACCACCAGCCAGGGCGGCCATGACTTGTCACACCTGTTGTCCCTGGCCGACCAGGCGCTGTACCTGGCCAAGGCGCAGGGGCGCAACCGGGTTCAGGTGGTGGAGACCGCCTAAACCTGTTTGATACGCGACCAGGCAGCGGCCACTTCTTCGGCGCTGCCCGCCTTGATCCGGGCCAGGTTGCGCGGGTACTCCACGCCGGGGTTTTCGGTGAAGCGCGTGGCGGTGAATTGGCCGTTGCTGGCGCGCAGGACGTAACCGGTGTCCTCGCACTGCGCCGATGCCAGGAACACCACCCCCGGCGTCACCCACTCCGGCTTGAGCTCGTCCGGTTCCTCGGTCACGCCCCACATGCGTGTCTTGGCCACCGGTGAGATCGCGTTGACCCGAATCCCCGCTTGCGCGCCTTCATGGCCCAGCGCATTCATGATCCCCAGTTGTGCCATCTTGCCGGCACTGTAGGCCACCAGGCCGGTCTGCTCGTACTGCGCGTACAGGGCGCGGTCGGAGGTGGTGAGGATGATGCGTGGCGCGCAGGATTGCAGCAGGTGTGGCCAGGCGTGCTTGCATAGCCACAGCGGGGCATAGAGGTTGATGTCCATGGCGCGTTGCAGGAACGCGGCGTCGAGGTCTTCGATGTTCTGGTAACCCACCCAGCCGGCGTTGTGAATCAGGATGTCGAGTTGGCCAAAGGCTTCGAGCGTCCCGTGGATCAGTTGCCGGCAACCGTCATCGGTGGACAGGTCGCCGCTGTGGCCGATCACGTTCAGGCCTTCTTCCTGCAGTGCGGCTGCAGCGGCCTGGGCTACTGTCGCATCGTTGCCGGAACCCACCGTGTCGGCGCCGATATCACTGATGACCACCCGTGCCCCGCACTGGGCCAGGGCCCGTGCATAGCTGAGCCCCAATCCGCGTGCACCGCCGGTGACGATGGCTGTCTTGCCGGTGAAATCCATATGCTTGCCCTCCTGTTTGGCCGACCACCCTAACAATCCCTGCACGCATTGTTCAATGCTGTAACACTTTGCAAGCAATCCCCGTTTACGACTGTCGAATTAATTCCTGCCTGCACGGGCCATCTGTTAAAACCCCTGCTTCACCTTTGCCCTGGAACCTTCATGTCTTCACGTTTTCTGTCGCGCCTGCGCCTGCGCTGGTTGCCCTTGTTGTGCATGGCGCTGTTGATCGTCGGCCTGCCGGTGGGTTGCAGCGTGCTGCAACAAAAAGAACGCGAGCTGGTGTTTCGGATCGAGCCGGGCACCGCCGGCTGGTACACCGGCCTGCCCAAGGCCGTGCAGGAGTTCGAACTCAAGCCCGCCAGCTTCAAATCGGGGCAGAACATCCATGCCTGGTGGTACCCGGCGGCCGAGAAGGACGCGCCTGCGATCCTCTACCTCCACGGCGTGCGCTGGAACCTTACCGGGCAACTGTTTCGCATCGAGCAATTGCACGCCCTGGGCTACTCGGTACTGGCCATCGACTATCGCGGTTTCGGCCAGAGCCACGGCGAGCTGCCGTCGGAAACCACGGTGTACGAAGATGCGCGCATCGCCTGGGAGCGCTTCCAGACCCTGCAACCCGACCCGAGCAAACGCCTGATCTACGGGCATTCCCTCGGCGGTGCAGTGGCCATCGACCTCGCAGCCGAACTGGGCAAGCAGGTGCCGCTGCCGGTGCGCGGGCTGGTGATCGAATCCACCTTTACCTCGTTGGCGGATGTCGCCACCGCCGTGGCGAATACCTCGTTGCCGGTGCGCTGGTTGCTGTCGCAGAAGTTCGATTCCATCGACAAGATCGCCGACATCCATATGCCGCTGCTGGTGGTGCATGGCCTCGATGATCGCTATGTGCCGCCGCGCTTCAGCGAGCAATTGTTCAACGCCGCCCAGGAACCCAAGCGCTTGTTGCTGGTGCCCGGCGCCAGCCATAACAACAGCATGAGCCTGGCCGGACGCAGCTATGGCCAGGCGTTGGACAAATTGATGCAGGCAGAGATGCCCCCTCAGGTGGTGACGCACTCCACAGGCCGCATCGGCGACTCGTAAAAGCGCTTTTCGGCACTGGGTTCGCGCTTGCGTGTCAAGCGCAAACCCTGGCCATACTGGCCCGCGCCGAAAGTTGATCAAATATTAACCTTTGGTTAAATCGCCATACCTGCCGGGGTCTTGCAAAGTTATCCACAGAGATACCCACGGTTTTCGTGGACAACTCTTTTTACTTTTTTACGATTTTTTTGCTCAGTAAATGCTTTCGGGAAATGTACCCGGCAGCAAAATCTCGCGATTCACATCGCGTATATCCTTATAGCCACACAGGGCCATCGACACGTCCAGTTCGCGGGCGATGATGTCGAGGGCCTTGGTCACGCCCGCCTCGCCCATTGCGCCCAAACCATACAAGTGCGGGCGCCCGATCATGGTGCCTTTGGCGCCCAGTGCTATCGCCTTGAGCACGTCCTGGCCGGAACGGATACCGCCATCGAGCCACACCTCAATGCGTTCCCCCACCGCTTCGACAATCGCCGGCAATTGGCTGATGCTCGACGGTGCGCCGTCCAGTTGACGGCCACCGTGATTGCTCACCACCAGCGCGTCCGCGCCGGCATTGGCCGCCAGCCGGGCGTCTTCCACATCGAGGATGCCCTTGATGATCAGCTTGCCGCCCCAGCACTTCTTGATCCACTCCACATCGTCCCAGCTCAGGCGCGGGTCGAATTGCTGGGCGGTCCACGACGACAGCGAACTCATGTCCGCCACGCCTTTGACATGCCCGACGATATTGCCGAAGCCCCGGCGCTTGGTGCCGAGCATACCCATCACCCAGCGCGGCTTGGTGGCCATGTTGAGGATATTCGGCAAGGTCAGCTTGGGCGGCGCCGACAGGCCGTTGATCAGGTCCTTGTGGCGTTGCCCGAGGATCTGCAGGTCGAGGGTCAATACCAATGCGTCCACGCCAGCGGCCTTGGCCCGCTCGATCAGTTGCTCGATAAAGCTGCGGTCGCGCATCACATACAACTGGAACCAGAACGGCTGGCCGACGTGTTCGGCGATGTCTTCCAGCGAGCAGATGCTCATGGTCGACAAGGTATAGCGCAGGCCAAACGCGGCGGCGGCGCGGGCGGTGAGAATCTCGCCATCGGCATGCTGCATGCCGGCCAGACCGGTGGGCGCGAGGGCCACGGGCATCGCCATGTCCTGGCCGATCATGGTGGCGCGGATCGAACGCTCGTCGATATTGCGCGCCACGCGCTGGCGGAATTTGATGCGGGCAAAATCGCTTTCATTGGCCCGGTAGGTGCTTTCAGTCCAGGAGCCGGAATCGGCGTAGTCGTAGAACATCCTGGGGACACGTTTTTGCGCCAGTTTGCGTAAATCTTCGATGGTGGTGATCAACGACATCTGAGTGACCTCTCCCTGAGCTGAACACAGAGAGTAACCGCCCATCGGCGGCGCAACCAGCCATTGCGTTTACATCGGCGGACGACTAATCTCGCACAAAACCGCATAAAGGCGCACAAACATGCACGACACCCACGCCGCCATCGACCTGCCTTCGTTGCGCAAACAGAAGATCCTGTTGCTGCTGGAGCGCGACGGCAAAGTCACCGCCGCCGACTTGGTGGAGCACTTTGCCGTGTCCCCGGACACCATCCGCCGCGACCTCGGCGAACTCGCCGCCGCGGGCCTGCTGCAACGTGTCCACGGCGGCGCCCTGCCCCGGCCCAAGGACACCGGCAAGGATTTCTTCACCCGCGTCGGCGAGACCAACGCCGCCAAGCGCCACCTCGCGCAACTGGCCGCCGACCGGGTCGAAGACGGCCAGATCGTGCTGTTCGATTCCGGCTCGACCACCTTGCAGATCGCCCAGTCACTGCCGCGCTCGATCCGCCTGACCGTGGTCACGCCGTCGCCGATGATTGCCATCGCGCTGGCGGACCATCCCGACGTGAAAGTGATCCTCGCGGGCGGCCAACTCAACCCGGCCACCTTGTCCACCAGCGGCCACGAAGCCGTGCGCCTGATTCAAGGCGTGAAGGCCGACCTGCTGTTTACCGGCGTGTGCGCGCTGCACCCGCAGGTCGGCATCACCTCCCTGCATTTCGATGAAGTGGCGGTCAAGCAAGCCCTGCTCGACAGCGCCTCCCAGGTGATCGCGGTGACCATGGCGGACAAGCTCGGCGCGGTGGAACCCTTTGTGGTAGCGCCGTGCAGCCGCATTCACACGCTGATTACCGAGTGGCATGTGCCGAGCGTGGAGGCTTATGAGCAGTTGGGGATGGAAGTGCTGCGGGTGGAAGTCGAATAGGTCATCACCCCTGAATGAAAACCGGCGCCTCAGAGGCGCCGGTATTATTCATGTACGTCTCAGCCTTTGCGATGCTCCGGCATCTGGCGTTTGGGCCCGAACATCGCCCAGGCAATCAAGCCCAGCAGCGGCACGAAGATCAGGATCACCAGCCACAAGCCCTTGCTCTCCCAGCCCCCCGTGCTGCGCAATACGGTATTGATCGCCCACAACTCCAACACCAGCAGAATCACGGCCAAACCGATCCAGATATATTGAATTTCCATGCTTCACCTCCCAGGTCGTATGGGTTAGGTCAAGCATCGGCCGTGAGGGTTCATTAAAAGTTCTGCGACAAGGAAAAAACCCCCTCAGGCCACTGACGGTTCATCGGTCACTGGCGGCTCGGGGGCAAGGCCCCAATCGCCGTGCTCGTACCAGTCATCCCCGAGCATCTCCGCCGGGTGCATGGTGCGGTCGGCGCCATTGCCGCAGGCCAGGTCGGCCGTAGCGCAATAGCGATCACAGCCCCAGCAGATACGCTCGGGGTGCTTGGGGTGCAGCGGGAAAGGCTTGGCCATGATGAGGTTTCCTGGCGGCGAGCAATCACTGCAACTTACGCTTATCGCCTAAGCCGGACCTTGACCAACATCAAGCTGACCAGACCCAAAGTACCTGATACATACAAATCCAAATGTGGGAGCTGGCTTGCCTGCGATAGCGCCCTGTCAG
>NZ_ANNV01000127.1 GCF_000346755.1 Pseudomonas sp. CBZ-4
CCGCTATCGCAGGCAAGCCAGCTCCCACAGTTACTGCGCTGGAGCTTGGGGTTTGTGGTGTTGGTGATCGCGCTGTTGTGGCTGGCCGACCGCATCTGGCCGCTGCCGCTCCCTCAGGATGACCTCGCACG
Organism: Pseudomonas sp. CBZ-4; assembly: GCF_000346755.1. Lineage (GTDB taxonomy): Bacteria > Pseudomonadota > Gammaproteobacteria > Pseudomonadales > Pseudomonadaceae > Aquipseudomonas. The sequence continues at coordinate 132 of NZ_ANNV01000127.1, forward strand.
CGTCGTCCTCGCCGAAGACGGCACGCCCTTGTGGCGCTTCGCCGATGCCAACGGCGTCTGGCGCTACCCGGTGCACACCAGTGAAGTCTCGCCGTATTACCTCGATGCGCTGCTCACCTACGAAGACCGCTGGTTCTACTCGCACCCCGGCGTAAACCCGTTGGCCCTGGCGCGCGCAACCTGGCAGAACCTCACGGGCGCGCGGGTGGTGTCCGGTGGCAGCACCTTGTCGATGCAGGTCGCCCGCTTGCTCGACCCGCACTCACGCACCTTCCATGGCAAGCTGCGCCAGTTATGGCGTACGGCGCAGTTGGAATGGCACCTGTCCAAGGATGAAATCCTCAACCTCTACCTCAACCGCGCGCCGTTTGGCGGCACCCTGCAAGGCGTGGCAGCGGCCAGTTGGGCGTACCTGGGCAAGTCCCCAGCCCAACTGACCCACGCCGAAGCCGCGTTGCTCGCCGTATTGCCCCAGGCCCCCAGCCGCCTGCGCCCCGACCGCCACCCGCAGCGCGCCCAACAGGCCCGCGACAAAGTGCTGCGCCGCCTCGCCGAGTTCCAGGTATGGCCGCAAGCCGCCGTCGATGAAGCCCTGGAAGAACCGCTGCTGCTCGCCCCGCGCCTGGAACCGAGCCTGGCGCCCTTGCTCGCGCGCCGCCTGAACCGCCCCGACAGCCCGCCGCTGATCCGCACCACCCTCGACGCCACCTTGCAGCGGCGTCTCGAAGACCTGCTGCTGGGCTGGCGCGCACGCCTGCCGGAGCACACCTCTGCGGCCATCCTGGTGGTGGAAGAAGAAAGCATGGCCGTGCGCGCCTACCTCGGCTCGGTGGATATCAACGACGCCAAGCGCTTTGGCCATGTGGACATGATCAGCGCGTTGCGTTCGCCGGGCTCGACATTGAAACCGTTCCTCTACGGCATGGCGCTGGACGACGGGCTGATCCACTCCGAATCCCTGCTGCAAGACGTACCCCGGCGCTACGGCGATTACCGGCCGGGCAACTTTTCCATGGGCTTTACCGGCGCGGTGCCGGCGAGTACGGCGCTGTCCAGTTCACTCAACTTGCCGGCGGTGCAGTTGCTGGAAGCGTATGGGCCCAAGCGTTTCGCGGCGCAGATGCGCATCGGCGGCGTGCCCCTGGCGTTGCCCGCGTTGGCCGAGCCGAACCTGGCCTTGATCCTCGGCGGCGCGGGCAGTCGCCTGGAAGATTTGGTCAGCGGCTACAGTGCCTTCGCCCGCGACGGCAAGAGCGCGACGATCCGCTTGCAGCCGGATGACGTGCTCAGGGAACGCCCGATGTTATCCCCAGGCGCCGCGTGGATTGTGCGGCGTATCCTCAGTGGCCAGGCGCGGCCCGACCGCGACCCGCGTGCCGAGCTGGTACAGCGCCCGGTGCTCGCCTGGAAAACCGGCACCAGCTACGGCTTTCGCGATGCCTGGGCGATTGGCGTGGGCCCGCGTTATTTGATCGGCGTGTGGATCGGCCGCCCCGACGGCACGCCGGTGCCCGGCCAGTTTGGCCTCGCTTCGGCGGCGCCATTGATGTTGCAGGTGCATGACGTGCTGACCAACCGCGACAGCCAGCGCGGCATCAGCGCGCCCGTCCGACCGGTGCCGGCGAATGTGGGCGTGGCAGCGATCTGTTGGCCGTTGGGCCAGCCGATGAATCGCAGCGATCCCAATTGCCGCCGCCAGCGCTTCGCCTGGACGCTGGACAACACCACGCCGCCGACCTTGCAGGCGTTGGATCAACCGTTGAGCGTGGGCTTGGTGGAGAGCGTCTGGGTGAACGCCAAGGGCCTGCGGGTGGACGCCCGTTGCGCGGGGGCAGAGCTGAAAAACATTGCCCTGTGGCCTGCGCCCTTGGAACCGTGGTTGCCGCGCATCGAGCGCCGCGAAGCACGCATCCCGGCCGCCGATCCCGATTGCCCGCCACCGGCATTGGCGGCGTCTTCACCGCTGTCGATAGTCGGTGTGCGTGAAGGGGATCAACTGCGTCTGCCGGCCGCCAGCCAACAGGCGCTGCGCCTGAAGATCTCGGCGTTGGGCGGCAGTGGACGGCGCTGGTGGTTTCTCAATGGCGAGCCGTTGGGGGATAGTGCCAACCAGGACTTTATCAATGCCAGTTTCGAGCGGCTGGGGCGCTATCAATTGAGTGTGCTGGATGAGGCGGGGCAGACGGCCCGGCTTGAGTTCAGCGTCGTCGATTAGAGCGCTATCGCAGGCAAGCCAGCTCCCACATTTTGATCTGTGAACACCTTCAAGTGTGGGAGCGGGCTTGCCCGCGATGGCGGCCCAAAGGTTCACTTGCCTTCACGGCCAAACCCCCCGAAGCTACACACCTTCAGGAGCCCCCGCATGAACCTCGAACACCTCACCGAACGCCTGCACCGCATCCGCGATAACAACGACTGGAAGCAGTTCCACAGCCCGAAAAACCTGGCCATGGCCGCCAGCGTGGAAATGGCCGAGCTGGTGGAAATCTTCCAATGGCTCAGCGAAGACCAATCCCGCCAGCTCCCCGCTGAAAAGCTCGCCCATGCTGGGCAGGAAGTCGGCGATATCGTCTTGTACCTGTTGTTGCTGTGCAGCGAGTTGGGCCTGGACATGAACGAAGTGGTGCGCGCCAAACTGGCCGACAGCGAACGGCGGTTTGCCCATGACTGATCGCCACTTTGACCAACTGGCCACGCGCTTCGCCGAGAAGATCTACGGCGGCGCCAAAGGGGCCATCCGCCTGGCCGTGCTCCAGGCCGACCTGACCGAAGCACTGCCCCAGCGCCCATTGCGCGTGCTGGATATCGGCGCGGGCCTGGGCCATATGTCGCTGTGGCTGGCCGAGCAAGGCCATCAGGTGACCCTGGCCGAACCCGCCGAACCGATGCTCGACGGCGCGCGCCAACGCTTCGCCGATGCCGGGCAGACCGCGACCTTTATCCATGCGCCCTGGCAAGAGTTACTCGGCCAACTTACCGAGCCCTACGACCTGGTGCTGTGCCACGCCGTGCTGGAATGGCTGGCCGAGCCCCATGCGATCCTGCCGGTGCTGCACCAACTCACGGTGCCCGGTGGTTGGTTGTCGTTGGCGTTCTACAACCGCGATGCGTTGATCTATCGCAACCTGCTCAAAGGCCACTTCCGCAAGATGCGCAAGAACGACATGGCCGGCGAAAAGCAGAGCCTCACCCCGCAACAGCCCCTCGACCCGCGTGAGCTGGCGGCGCAACTCGATGGCCTTTGGCAGGTCGAAAGCCAAAGCGGCGTGCGGGTCTTCCACGACTACATGCCGGTGGAGTTCCAGGCCCGCGCGAACCTACAGGACTTGTTGGAGATGGAACTCGCTCACCGTCGTCACCCAAGCTTTGCCGGACTTGGGCGTTATTTGCACTGGATCTGCCGTCCGGTTTAAGCGGCCCAGTCTGCGGAGGTCGAAATGCGTCGTCTCTGTTTGATCCTGTTGTCCCTCGGTCTGGGCGCGTGTTCCAGCCCCAACCCTTACGTCGCCGCGTCGGCGCCGATGCCGCCCGCGCCCGCGCAGGCGGCCAACACCTTTGATGCCAGTGCCTACCCGGCGCCGGTGCGTGACTACGGTGCCTATCGCAGTTGGGCCTGGCGCAACGGTCAGCTCCCGCCCGGCACGGCCTGGGCCGATTCGGCGCAGATTGCCGAAGCGGTCAACGGTGCCCTCGACCAGCGCGGCTTGCGCCCGCAGCGCGCCAACCAGCCCGCCGACCTGCTGGTCAGCGCCGACGTGCGCCTGGAGAAGCGCCTCAAGCAAGTCCAGGATGACTACGGCTACGGATACGGCGGCTACAACCGTTATGGCAATGGCTACGGCATGTACAACTCGGTACCCATCGTGCGCACCTATGAAGTGACGGTGGCGGTGGTGCGGGTCAACCTGTTCGATGCACGCAGCGGCCAGCCGGTCTGGAGCACCAGCGCAGAAACCGCCAGCCAGGGCAGCCTCAGCGAACGCGCCGAGGCCTTGCGCAAGGCCGTGCAAAAAGCGCTGAGCGCCTATCCGCCGAGTTAAGCGCTATTCTCATTCCAGGCTCAGGTCGTACTTTGGAGAACAACCATGTTTCGTCGTATCGCAACGCTCGCATTTTTAGTGCTGCTGGGCGGTTGCCAGAGCAATCAGGTCAACCACGATTTTGACGCCAGCCGCGACTTCGGCGCCTACCGCAATTGGGCCTGGAAAGACCCGGCCCTGCAATACCGCCCGGATGATCCGCGGATCAAGAGTGACCTCACCGAACAACGCATCCGCCAGGCCGTGGGCGAGCAACTCGACCAACGCGGCCTGCGCCCGGCGGCGCCAGGCACCAAGGCGGACCTGAACGTGCAGGCCTACCTGATCGTCGAAGACCGCCAGCAGCAAGTCACCACCAACTACGGCGGCGCCTGGGGCGGGCCGTGGAATGGCTACTGGGGCGCGCCGATGTACAACGAAACGCGCAACATCACCTACAAGGTGGCGACCATCCAGATCGACCTGCTGGACGGCAAGGACGGCAAACTGGTGTGGCGCGGCAGTGACGAACAGATGATGGCCAGCACGCCGAATCCGCAGGATCGCAGCAGTGCGATCCGCACTACGGTGGCTAAAATTCTCTCGAACTACCCGCCGCACTAAGAAACACCGCAATCCCCTGTGGGAGCGGGCTTGCCCGCGATAGCGGTCTGTCAGTCAAGGATGCATCAACTGACAGATAGCTATCGCAGGCAAGCCAGCTCCCACATTTAGTCTTGTGCCAGGCCCAAATCTCCGTCAGTCGCCAATGTGGCGACTGGCCAGCGCACCTGCCAAGCCTTGTCTACACTCCACTGCACCTACGGAGAGTAAGCGCTAAAGGAGTGCTCGATGTCTCCCCGACTTCGTTCCAGGCAGCGTGGTGCGATTGGCTTGACGGCGGCCCTGACCCTCGGGCTGGCGTTGGTCTTCCTGTTGTTGGTCATCGACAGCGGGCGCTTGTATCTGGAGAAGCGCAAGTTGCAAGGCATTGCCGATATGGCCGCCCTGGAAGCGGTGCAGCGTAACGGCAATTGCCTCCCCGCCACCAACACCGCGCCGGTCTATGCGGGCGCCAGCGCCACGCGCAACGGCTATGTGATCCCCCCCGGCAATGCCCTGAACGTAAACTGCGGCACGCTGACCACCAACGCCAGCAATCTGCGCGTGTTCAGTGCCGATGCGACCAAGACCGACGCCATCCAGGTGATCGCCTCGCGCCCGGTGCTGACCAGTGTCGCCGGGGGCGTGTGGTCGCTGTTCAATGGCAATGCCTACAACCTGATGACCCAGTTGACGGCCAAGGCGGTCGCCGCGCCGAAGATCCTGCCGCCGCAGGCGCAGTTGACGATCAAAACAACAGTGGCGACGGTTAATAGCACCAACTCGCCCGCCCTTGACCTGCTGTTTGGCAAGTTGCTGGGCGGCAACCTGTCGCTGGGCCTGGTGGGCTATCAAGGCCTGGCGGACAGCGATATCAACCTGCTCAGCTACCTGAACCAGCTGGCGCTGAACGTGAACGTGCAGGCGGGCAATTACGATGAATTGTTGGCCAAGAACCTCAAGATCGGCCAATTGATCGACGCCGCCGTCACGGTATTGCAGGCCGGTGGGGGGACGGCTTCGGTGGCGGCGACGACGGCGCTGGGCCAGATCAAGGCATTGGTGGGGCCCGCCGACGTGACCTTGGGCACCCTCTTGCAATTGCAGGCCGGGGCGGTGTCTTCGGGGCTCAACACCACGGTGAATGCGTTCCAGCTGGCGCAAGCCTTTGTGCAGTTGGCCAACAAGACCAACGGCGTGGTGGCCGAGATACCGGTGACGATCCCGGGGGTCACTGCCAACCTCAAGGTCAAAGTCATTCAGCCACCGCAGTTGTCATCGATTGGCGACCCCACGTACGCCAAGAATAAAACCGATGCGGCCACGCGCATTTATGTGCGCACGGCGCAGGTCAGTGTGGGCCTGACGGTGACCTTGCCGCTGCTCGCAACACCGTTGGTCAACACGGCCTTGAATGGCTTGGTCAGCCCGCTTTCCGACGTGCTGAACAATTTGCTCAGCCTGAACCTCGCCGGGACGCTCAGTTCAGTGTTCTGCGCGATTGGCGGTACCCCTTGCCAGAGCACTGACTTGCGGCTGCTGTCTTCCGCTACCAACCCGTCGGTGCCCAGTGTGGATGTGATCCTCGAACTGGGCGGCGCGGAAAGCTATGTCACCGGCTTCACCTGCGCCAGTGACGCGACCAAAACCCTGACCACCCAAACCAACGCCTCGGTGGTGACCATCAAGGTCGGCCAGAGCCCGACGCTGAGCGATTCGCTAGGCGCGAGCCCGCCCTTGGATCCGGTGCCGCCGCTGCCGGTGATCGACATCGGTGCGATTACCTGCCTCAAACCGCTGCTCGGGCTCGGCCCAACCACCTGTGATCCAGCCTCCCGCAAGCCGTTTTATGGCGGCGGCATAGGCGTGACCATCGACCCTGCCGTGGGCACGCAGACTGCTTCCGGCGCCACCTACACCTTCCCCCAGCCACCGGAGATCAAGCAGCCATCGCTGTATCATTCGCTATCGACCACCAACCTGGTGGCTTCCGTCGGCACCGCGTTGAAAACCGGGCTGAAGTTCCAGGTCTACCAACCCACAGGGTTCAACCTGTTGGGCTCGCTGTTGGTCACCAGCGGCACGTTGCTCAATAACTTGACGTCCACACTGGGCGGCGTAATTGGCAACGTGCTCAGTCCGATTGTCGATCCGCTGGTCAATGGCTTGCTCTCGACCTTGGGCATCAACTTGAACCAGGTCGAAGTCGGCGCCAACCTCAGTTGCAGGCCCCACGGCCAGGCGGCGTTGGTGAACTAGGCCAGCGGCAGCTCCACGCAGAACTGCGCGCCGTGCTCGCCGTTGCCGACGCTCAGACGTCCGCCCATGTTCTCCACAATGCCGTAGCTCACCGACAAGCCGAGGCCGGTGCCCACGCCGATGGGCTTGGTGGTGAAGAACGGTTCGAAGATCCGCTCCAGCAAACGCGGGTCGATGCCGCCCCCGTTGTCTTCGACCCAGATGCGCACGTGGCTGGCGTCATGTTCGCTGTGCACGGCGATCCAGGGGTGCAGGTCCGGCTGTTTTTCCCGCTGGCCGAGCAACGCGTCGCGGGCGTTGACCATCAGGTTGATCAGCACTTGCTCCAGCTGATCGACGTAACCTTTGACCTGCACCGTGAAGTCCGCCGGGGTCAGGCGCACCTCCACGCCCTTGCCGCGCAGGCCCTCGCTGAGCAGGGACAGGGTGCCTTCCACCGCCTGTGCCGGGTCGAAGGGTTGCTGCTCGATTTCCGAGCGCCGGCCGAACACGCGCATATGGTCCACCACCCGTGCGGCACGTTGTACCTGGGTGTCGATGCGCTGGAGTTTTTCGCTCAGGTAGTCGATCTGCACTTCGCCGCTGCTCAGGCGCTTGAGCACATTGGCGATGGCCATGCGCATCACGTTCAGCGGCTGGTTGATCTCGTGGGCCAGGCCCGTGGCCATTTCGCCCAGCGTGGCCATTTTCGCGCTTTGCGTCAGTTGTTGCTGGGAGCGGCGCACTTCGGTGTTGTCGCGGCCCACGGCCTGCACTTCGACCAGCGCGCCGTGCTCATCGAAGACGCCACGGTCTGACCACACCCACCAGGCATGCGCACGCCCCGGCAGTTGCAGGCTGATTTCGGCGGTGCTCACCGGGTATTCCGGGGTCAGTTGGCCGATGCGCTGTACGAAGCTGGTGCGTTGCTCATCCGACAGCCAGTCCGCCAGGTTCAGCCCCGGCAATTGCTCGGGTTGGCACTCCAGGTAATTGGCCAGCGGCGTGTTGCCGAAGGTCAGGGTCAGGTCGGGGCGGTAGCGGCAAATCATCGCCGGCGAGTCTTCCACGAGGATGCGGTAGCGCTCTTCACTTTGCTTGACCTGCTCGGCGGCCAGGGTCGCCTCGGTGACGTCCAGCCACAGGCCCACGGCTTCCACCGGCAGGCCGAGATCGTCGCGCAGCAACTTGGCCTCGTCGAGCAGCCAGTGATAGTTGCCGAGTTTGTCCTGGACCCGATAGCGGCTGCGCACGCTGCCTTCGCGCAGCAATTGGCGGGTGCGTTCGAAGTACAGGTCGCGGTCGTCGGGGTGCAGCCATTCGATCAGGCTGGCCGCGGTGCATTCGGCCAGGGTGCGACCGAGCAAGGGCCGCAGGCTGTCGCTGAAAAACAGCGGTTGCAGGGTGCCTTCGACATAGCGCTGCACGTAGATGATCGCGGGGGCGCTGGCGATCAGGTTGTCCAGCCGCGCATGGGCGGCAGCGGCTTGTTGCTGCTGGTTCTTGATGTCGCTGATGTCCAGCATGAAGCCGATCAGCCGGCGGTTGTTGCCCACGCCCAGCGCCTGGCCCTGCACGCGATACCACACGGGGTTTTGCGCCGCGTCGAGGCGGTGCAGGCGCACGCTGGTGGACAGCGGTTTGCTCAGGGTCTGCAAGTCTTGCAGGCGGCTGGCGAGTTCCTGGCGGTCGGCGGGGTGGAACAGCAGCAGCCAGTCGGCCACGGCCAGGCGTGTGGCCGGGGCGTCAGGGTCGAGGTGGTGCTGCAGTTGCGGCGCCAGTTGGATGTCTTCGCTGTGGTTGGGCAGCTCCCACCAACCGGTGCCGAGCAGGCCTTGCAGGGCCTCCAGGCGATCGAGCTGTTGTTGGTGGCGCTGCTCGCGCAGGCGGCTGAGCAGGGGCGCGGCGAGGGCGGCGGCGAGTTGCAGCCAGTCCCGCGCAAAGGCGTCCTCGGTCTGGAAGAAACCGCACAGCAGCCACGCGGCGACGCCGTGATCATCGCGATAGGGCACCAGGAAACCTTCGGCATTGCCGAATATTCCTTGCAGGCGCGGATGCTCGCTGTGGCCATGGTTGCGGGTCAGGTGCACAGGGGCGGTGCCACCAAGGCTATCCAGGGCGCCGCCGAGGAGCTGGCCGTCGCGCCACAGCAGCGGGGCGTCAAAGGCGCGGTACTGGCTGTGGACCTGCCAGCCCTGGTCCTGTTCGTCGAGCAGGGCGATGGCGACGCAGGGCACCTTGAAGTGTTGGGCGATGCTGTGCAGATTCTCCTGCACCACCTCTGGCAGGCGGGCCAGGCTGCACACCCGCAGGCGTTCGCTGATCTGCGCGCTGAGCAACTGGTGGCGTTCGCGGGTGTCGGCGTGCTGGCGGTGGGCGAGCAAGTCGCCGATATCCAACAGCTGCAAGCGCCAGCCATCGCCTTGGGGTTGCAGCCAGCCACGGGTGTGCAGGGGGCTGGCGGCAAACCCTTGGAAGTCGAGGTCGAGGATCTGCCCCTGCCAGTCGGCGGGGCTGCCTTCGATGACTACGGCACTGTGGGCACACAGGTAGTCCAGCAACGGTACAGGTTGTTGCGTGGTGGTGTGTTTGACCAGGCGATGGCGCAGGGCGCCGTGGATGTGCAGGACACGGCCAAGGGCGTCCAGGTCGATCTGCAAGCCGGCGCTGGCGGGCACCAGGGCTGGTGCTACATGAACCTCGGGCGGGCGGCCGAGGAGGCGATCGAAGAACTTTTCCCCCGAGGTCAAAATTGCAGGCTCGCTTGGGCTGTGAGTGTGGTTGGCAGGTTGGGCACGGTGCCAAAGCCCGGCAGCACAAGGAACGGCAACACGCTTTTGAGGTTCGCGGAGGGGTAGTTGATCTGTACGGTCAGCAAGTTGGCCGTGAAGCTCGTGGTGATGTAGGCCGGCACGAACTTGAACGCGGGCGGCAGCCACTGCAATTGGGCCTGGGCGCCCGCCACGGCACGGGCCTGGACGGCGGCGGCGTAGCCGGGGGTGGTGGGGTCCAGGGCGACGCTGCGCCGTACGCCTTCGGCCGTAGCCTGGTTGAACGACTGCAACAGCAGTAACGGCAGGCTATAGCTGACCAGGCCATAGAACACGGCGAAAAAGATCATGAACACCAGCGCGAACTCAATCGCGGCGGCACCTTTCTGTTTTCTAGGGAGGCCCTTTCTCATGACTGCGTCTACCCTGACTACCACTACCTGATATCAGCATAGAATCATTCAGCAAAAAGGGATTTTTTTTACGTGATTCAAAGCCTCTTTCTGTTTGCCTGGCTGGCGCTGTGCGCCGCGCAAGATATCCGCCAACGGCAGATCGCCAACGCCCTGACGCTCGGTGCCTTCCTGCTGGCCCTGGTTTACCTGCTGTGGAGCGGCACCACCTGGCTGGGCGCCACGCCGGCCGAGGGCGGCTGGGCATTTGCCCTGGCCGTGCTGTTCACCTTGCCCGGTTACGCGCTGGGGCGCCTTGGCGCTGCGGACGTAAAGCTGCTGGCGGCCCTGGCGCTGGCGACCAATTGCGCGTACTTGCTGGGCACCTTTATCGGTGCCGGACTGGCCAGTGCCACCTGGTTGCTGCTGGCGCCAAAATTATGGCCGCTGATGAATCAAGGGCTTAGAAATACCCTTCACTACCTGGGACCCGATCAGTCAAAAAAACAACCGTTCGCGCCGTTTTTACTGGTCGGATTCACCCTCGCGTGGTTTTGGATCCCTTTAGTCGCGGCGTAGGCTATCGCTATGTACATAGTAGGAAAGTGCGTCTACGTTTATAGCTACAGTGTGCGAAATAGACGCTGTTGGCACGGATTGATCAGACTTTGGCTTGCCCAGGCATGGAGTAGCGCGTGAACAAGCTTACCCCGCAAATGAAAGTGCTCGTGGTCGACGATCATCCCTTGATCGTGGAAGAGTTGTGCGAATTCCTCGAAAGCAGCGGTTACCGTTGCGTGCCATGCCATTCCAGCCCGCAAGCCGTTGCGCGGTTTCGTGAAGACGTCGAGATCGGCCTGGTGCTGTGCGATCTGCACATGCCGGACATGGACGGCATCGAACTGGTCCAGGAGCTGCAACGCATCGCCGGCAAACAGCGCGCCTTCGAGGCGATCATGCTGACCGGTCGCGCCGACAAACAGGATGTGATCAAGGCGTTGCGTGCCGGGATTGCCGATTACTATCAAAAGCCGATCAATCTCGACGAACTGCTTGAAGGCCTGCAACGCCAGGAGACGGCGCTGCGTGAGCGGCAAAAGGGGGTGGAACTGGGGCAACTGAATCAGAAGCTGCAGTTTCTGTCGGCCTCGATCGATGACCTGTACCACGACCTCGACAAAGTGCGCAGCAGCCCGCAGCAAGCCGGTCGCGATGCGCCGGATGATCTGGCGGACGCCGACAGCAGTGAAATGCCGGCCATCTTCAAACAGCTGTCCCCCCGCCAATTGGATGTGGCGCGCCTGGTCGGCAAGGGCCAGACCAACTATCAGATCGCCTGTGAGCTGGGCATCACCGAGAACACGGTGAAACTCTACGTGTCCCAGGTGCTGCGCCTGACCCATATGCATAACCGCACCCAACTGGCGCTGGCGCTGTCGCCGAGCAACTCGGCGATCCGCCAGCGCGTCACCGCCCACTAGTTACTGCCGCTTGGCGCAGTGCCACCCTGTTTCTGGTCGAAGTACTCGGGAATGGGGTGTTTGTAACTTTCAATCAAACGCTGCATGGCCTGCTCGCGCTCAGCCGGCGAGGCCTTTTGCGGCGTGGACGTCGCCAACTGCCCTTTGATCTGCATTTGCAGCCAGCCTTCGGTCTGCCTCTGGTACACCGATGACGGCCCGGGCTCGATCGCCAGCGCGGTCAGGGGCAGGGTGGCCAACAGCAGGTGGGCGAGGGGTTTGAGTTTCATTGGGACACTCCCTTATTTGACGGTCGCCACTTGACCCTTGGCGCGGGTTGCAGAGCCCTTGAGCTGCTCGGCGCGGGCCTGGGCCTGGTTGAACTGCTCGGGGCTCAAGTTGAAGCGGCTGACGAACTGCGACGCCTGCTTCCAGTTGTTCTGGTAGATCAGCAAGGTGACCATGTTCACCGCCGCCAGCGAGTTGCTCTGGTTGAGCTCCATGGCAGTGAGGAATTCGAAGCGGGCGTCTTCCATGCGCAGCTGATTGAGGTAGACCACCCCCAGGTCGTTGCGGATTTTTTCATCGGTGGGCGACAGCCTGGCGGCCCGTTGCAAGTGCTCCAGGGCTTGGCCGTTATCGCCCCTGGCCACCGCCAGTTGGCCCAGGCCATGTTCGCCCTCGGCGGCCATGCAGGTGCCCAGCAGGCTGCGGTACATCGGCTCGGCCTCGCTGCGGCCGAGCAGCCGGTAAACCTTGGCCTTGCGCAGGCGCACCTGGGGCAGGTTGTCCGTCATGTTTTGCAGGTTGGCCAGGCTGGCGTGCAGCTTGCCGTCATTGGCCATTTCATCGGCGAGGTTCAGCGACAACTCTTGGTCCGAACTGGGCTTGGAGCAACTGCTGGCGCCGGCAAAGCCCGACCAGGGCGTCTGGCCCATGTTCGCGCAACCGCTGATCAACAACACGCTGCAGGCGGCAATCAGTAATTTCATGGTGCGTCCTCTCAAGGCCCCATGGCCTTGGAAATGGCGATAAACCCGGGGCCGGCCAACACAATCAGCAGCGCGGGAAACAGAAAGACCATCATCACGACCGACATCTTGGCCGACATTTTGGAAATGTATTCCTGCATGCGCGTCAGGCGCCGGTCATCCAGCAATTGCTTGAGCGCCTGCAACGACTTCATCGCGCCGCCGCCCTGATACAGCAGCTGTTGCAGGATCGCGCAGGTGTCGCTGAACTCATCCACGCTGAGCATCAGGCTGGTCTTGCTCAGCTCTTCGCCCAGCTCCAGGCCCGAGTCCACCCGTGCCAGCACCAGGCGCAGCTCCGAGGTCAGTACCGGCAGCAACTGCTGGGCTTCGTTGGACATGACCCGCAGGGTTTGCTCCACGGCCATGCCCGACTCGAACAGGATGCGCAGCAGCGGGATAAAGGTCGAAACCTCCTGGGAAATTTGCTCCTGGCGCCGCTTGGCCACGGACGCCAGCACGCGCTTGGGCAGCAGGTAGCCGGTGGCAAGGCCCAGGAACGGCGCGGGCCAGGCATGGGCGACATCCGGGTAAAACAGGCTTTGCAAGAGGAGGGTCAAGCCGAGGAACAGGATCGGCGCGCCCACCTGGCAGGCGGCAAACAGCGAGCGCTGGCTGGCTTTTCGCCAGCCGATGCGGTTGAGCAGGACCTGGGTTTCGTTGTCCAGGCTGATGGTGCGCTGGCCGATCCGCGTGTTGCCCAGTTGGCGCAACAAGTGCCCGACCTTGTCGTTGCGCTGCGTGTCGCCTTGCAGCCGTTGGGTCACCAGGCGTTGCTGGCGGCGTTGGCCGATCAGGTTGACGGCCACCAGGGCGAGTGCAGCGAGAAACAGCGCAACACTGATCAGCACGGCCATCTCAGATGCTCCTCAGCATGCGCCACAGCGCCACACAGCCGATGATCTGCATGCTGAACGCGCCGATCAGCAGCAATTGGCCGCTGCCATCGGCCCACATGCCCACCAGGTAAGTCGGGTTGGTCAGCAGGAAGTAGCCGGCCACGCTCACCGGCAGCAGCGCCAGGACCACGGCGGTGACACGGGTTTCGCCGGTCATGGCGCGCAGTTGGCGCGCGCCCTGGTCACGCTCGCGGATCATCTTGATCAGGTTTTCCAGCAACTCGCTGGCGTTGCCGCCGTAGCGATGGTTGACCTTCAAACCGAGGGCAAACAGGCGCAGTTCATCCTGTTCATACAGCTCGGCGAAATCGTGCGCCGCTTCCGGCAGGCTGACCCCCAGCAACACGTTGCGCTTGATGCGGCCCATGGCGCTCTGCAACGGGTCTTCGCTGGCATCGATGGCGCCGAGCACCGCATCGGCCAGGGTGCGCCCGGACTTGAGGCTGCGCACGGCGTGGTCGAGCAATTGCGGCAGTTGCTCGATCATGCGCCGCAACCGGCGTTGATAACGCAGCGAGATGTAGAAGCGCAGCGCCAGCGGCGGCGTCAGCAGCATCACCAGCAACCCCAGCCAGTCGAAGGCGAGCAGGCCCAGCAGCGCGCCCAGCACCCACAGCGTCAGCCACAGCCCCAGGCGCTCGGTCGGCTTGCCCAGGCCGGCGCGCATGAAGGTACGCTCCAGGCTGGTCAGCACCGGGTTGTGCTCCGGGCTGTCGGGTTGCCCGTGGGCCAGGCGCTCCAGCACGCGGTCGGTCTGCGCCTGACGCACGCCACGGCGCATCAGTTGCAGGCCAAGCAACAGCATGGCCAGGGACATCAGTGCGAGCAGGATCGGAGCGAGCATGGGCGGCGCCTCCTACTGCGGCAGGTGGCTTTCGCGGCGCAGTTTGTCGCCGGCGGGGTTGATGGCTTCGCGCACAAAACCGTAGCCGGTGCGTTTGTCGAGGCGGAACAGGGTGTTGGTGACATACACGTCATCGCGCACGCCCACCACTTCCACCACCTCGGTGACGCAGCGGCGGCCGTCGGGCATGCGCGACAATTGGATGATCACGTCGAGCGCCGCGCAGATCATCTGGCGCAGGGTTTTTTCCGCGACGGTGCGCCCGGTCAGGCCCACCAGGGTCTCCAACCGCAGCAGCGCATCCTGGGCGTTGTTGGCGTGCACGGTACTCATGGAGCCATCGTGGCCGGTGTTCATCGCGGTGAGCACATCGAGCACTTCCACGCCGCGAATCTCGCCGAGGATGATGCGGTCGGGGCGCATCCGCAGGGCGTTGCGGATCAGGTCGCTGGCCTTCACTTCACCGTGCCCTTCGGCATTTGGCGGGCGGGTTTCCAGGCGCACCACGTGGGGGTGGCCCAGTTGCAATTCGGCCACGTCTTCGATGGTGACCAGGCGTTCGTGGGGGTTGATCAGTTGGCTGAGAATGTTCAGCAGCGTGGTTTTACCGGTGCCGGTACCGCCGCTGATGAGGATGTTGCAGCGCTTGCCCACGGCCTCCTGGAAGAACTCGAAGATCGGTTGGTCGATGGTCTGCATGGCCACCAGGTCGCTGCTCTTGAGCATGTCCTTGCGGAATTTACGGATCGACAGGCACGGGCCGTCGAGGGCAATCGGCGGGATGATCGCGTTGATCCGGCTGCCATCGGGCAAGCGCGCATCGACCATCGGCGAGGACTCGTCCAGGCGCCGCCCCAAGGGCGCGAGGATGCGTTGCATGACGCGCTCCACATGGTGGTCGTCGATAAAGCGCAGGTCGCTCTGGTGCAGCAGGCCATCGCGCTCGACGAACACCCGGTGCGGGCCGTTGACCAGGATTTCCGTCACGGAGGCATCGCGCAGCAGCACTTCCAATGGGCCGAAACCGGTGAGTTCGTCGACGATCTCTTCGGCCAGGCGCTCCATCTCGTAGCGGGAAATCGCCAGGTGCATGCGGGTGATGTATTCGTTGACCTTGTCGATCACAAACTGCGCGAGGGACTGGCGGGGCCTTCCAGCAGGTTTTTCCCCGACTCTTCGATGGCGTCGATGATGTAGCGGTGCAGCACCAGCTTGAGGCCGTCGTGATCGGTATTGCCGACCGCACCGCGCGCGCCGGGCACACCGAACAGCTTTTCGCCGCTCACTTGGTGCCCCACAGGCGGGTCAGCCAGTTGGCCGAGGGTTTCTCAAGGCCTTCGGAACGTTTGGCCAGGCGCTCGCCGAGCACCCGCAGGCCTTGGGTCAAGGGTTCGCGCGGGGCCAGGGTGAACAGGCTCTGGCCTTGGTTCTTGGCGTTCAGGCGCAGCTCGGCGGCCAGGGGTAGCACGGCGATGACTTCCAGGCCGAAGGTCTTGCCCAGGGCTTCGGCCTCGGGCGCGGCGCCTTTGATGTAGCGGTCGATGAGCAACCGGCCGTGGTCCAGTTTCATGCCTTTTTCGCGCCAGCGATTGAGCACCGCCAGGTTGCGGCGGCAGTCCAGCACGCTTTGGTCGGTGCACCACAAAAGCTTGTCGCAATGGCTGACAAAGGTGCGCAGGGCTTCGCTGTCCGGTTGGCCGGTGAGGTTCACCACGATGTGCTGGAAGTGCTGGCGCAGGGCGCTGAGCAACATGTACAGCTCGGCGGCGCTGGTGTGCTCCAGGGGCTCGTCGCTGTCGGTGTAGGCGAGGATGCGCAGGCCCGCTTCGGTGGCGGTAAAGGCGCTGTTGATCAGAGTGGCGTCGAGGCGGCGCAGGTGGCGCAAGGCATCGCCGAAGTGAAACGAGCTTTCCAGGCCCAGCAGCGCCAGGCTGTCGCCCCGGGGCAGGCCGAGGTCGAGGACCAGGGTTTGCTGGCCGCTTTTCTGCACCACGTGCGCCAGGTGCCCGGCGAGCATGGCGCCGTCGGTGCCGCATTGGGTGCCATACAGCACGGTGAGGCCGCCCAGGTGGCTGGTGTGGGCCACGGCCGGCAGGCGTTTGCTCAGGCGCCGCACCAGCCCCGCGACTTCGCTGGAGCGCGAGCCGTAGGCGACAAAATCCCTGGCGCCGGCGCGCATGGCGTTGAGCACCAGCTGGTTGTCCATGCCGTCGCCCAACGCGACGATCGCCAGCATCGGCTTGGCCTCCAGGGCGCCTTCGATCAGGGCGCACTGGTGGGTGACGTTTTCGCGGTCGAGGCCGATGAACACCAGGTTGGCGAAGGTCACGTCCACCAAAGCAAGCAGCTCGTCGAGGCTGCCGCTGCCGGCGCTGACCACTTGGCCCAGGGGCGCGAGGGCCCCCTGGAGCCATTCCAGGTCGGTGCTGTTGCGGGTGATTGCCAGGAAGGTCTGGCTCAGGCTTTCGCTCATTGGGAGAGTCCTGTGCGTCGGTCGAAATTGCCGTTTTCGAGGAAGAACAGGCGGTACCAGTTCGGGTCGTAGCTGCGCAGGTTTTCCCCCGGCAGGGACGGCAGTTGTGCATTCGCGGCGAGGGGCTGGACCAGGTGCGGGGTGACGATCATCAGCAGCTCTTTTTCTTCGCGGCTGATGTTGGAGTCACGGAAGAACGCACCGAGGATCGGGATGTCCCCCAGGCCCGGAAACTTGTCGATGGTGGAGCGGTTGTTGGTGCTGATCAGGCCGCTGATCACGAAGCTCTCGCCATCGGCCAGGGACACGCTGGTGTCGGTGCGACGCACGGTCAGCGCGGGCACCCGGATACCCTGGATGGCGACGGCGTTGCTGTAGTCCAGCTCGCTGACCTCCGGCGCAACCTTGAGGCTGATGCGGTTGCGATCGATCACCGTGGGGGTGAGGGTCAAGCGAATGCCGAACTCCTTGTACTCGATGGAAATGGTGTCGCTGCCGGCGCTGGGCACCGGGATCGGCACTTCGCCGCCGGCCAGGAAGGTCGCGCTCTGGCCGCTCAGGGCCACCAGGCTGGGCCGCGCCAGGGTGTAGGCGAAACCGCTGCTTTCCAGGGCGTTGATCATCGCCTTGACGCGGCCGCCGCCAAAGCCGACGTTGAAGTTGTCCGTGCTCACCGGCAGTTTGAACACGCCCTCGGTGGGGGACAGGATGTTCGGGCTGCTGAGGAAGAAGTTGGTGCCGATCCCGAGAAACTTGGTGCTCGCTTCCTTGAGCTTGGTGCGGCTGACTTCGACAAAACGGATATCGGTCTGCACCTGGCTGGGCAGCGACGGATCTTCCGAGGGCGACAGCGACAGGCTGGTCAGCGCCGACGTGGCCTTGCCCTTGACGAACACCATGGTCTGGCGCGGGCTGGGCGAGCAGGCGGTCCAGATCATCAGGCTGGTGGCGCCGGACGAGACGCCGGTCAGCAGGAAGGCCTGGTTGCCGTTGACGTGGACGTCGGCGATTTTCGGGTCGCCGACCGCCAGCCGGGTAATGGCGACCGGGGATTGGATGGCCTGTTGCAGACCTTCACCGACCTCAAGCGTCGCAGGCAACTGCCCCAGGCTGGCGCAATTGCCCGGTGCCGCCTGTGCCGCGCCGACGGGCAGGGCGAGGGTGACCAGGGTGCAGAACACTCGCGAAAACTTCGGCATGGAACGACTGCTCATTCAAGGCATCCTTAGCGCTATCAGGGCGTTTGTTGAGTGACCTGGTTGCCGCGTATCACCTCGACACCCGAGCGACGCGGCGTGCCTTTGGTGGCTGTCGGGTTGAAGTTGCTGATGGGCGGCGTGGTTTGCGCCAGCTGGTTGAACTGGTAGAGGTCGCGCTTGGCGTTGTCGAGATTCTGCGCAGAGTCGGTGTCGCCGGCCCAGTATTGGCTCAGGCGTTGCTCGTCGGCGCTGCGCACGGCCAAGCGCAGGCTGCCGGCCTGCACGGCGAGGACCAGACGCGTCATCAACTGCTCGGGCACGGCCAGCAACACCGTGCGCGCACTGGCACGCCCTTGTTGTTGCTTGGCCTTGTCTTCGGCGGTGACGGCCACCGGCGAGCCGGGCTTGCCGTCGTTGGTCAGGCCCAGTTGATCGCCCACGCCCAGCAGGCGCAGGGCCGGCACGACGGTTTGTGCGGAGGGTTGCGGGTTGCCGTTTTCCGAGCGCAGGTACAGCATCACATCCACATAGTCGCCGGGGTTCAATTGGCCACCGGCGCCGGTGACTTCATCCACCGCGACCGCCAGTGCGCGCTCGTCGGCGCGGATCATGCGCGACAGGTTGCCGCCGGCGCTGAAGCTTTCTTCGGTCAGCCAGGTGCCGGCTTGCAGGGCGCGCCATGGCGTGCGGCCGACCGCCTGGTCCAGTGCGGTCAGGCTGCCGGCGGGAGCTGTCTTGAGTTTTTCCAGCGTCAGGTCGGCGGCGGTGAGGGCGACGTAGGGCGGCACGTCATGGGCCAGCACGACCACGGGTTGGCGGGTCGGGTCTTCGATGGCAGCGACAGGGGCGTTATTAATGACAGGTGGCGCGACGGCGGCAACCGGCTCCGGGCGGCTGAGAACCAGGCCCCAGTACCCGGCAATCAACGCCCCGAGTAGCAGTACCGCGGCCAGAATCATGCTGATACGACTGCTCATGAAGGCTCTCCCTTTCCTACTGGCAGACCTTTCAACGGGTCCATCCAGCGACTACGCAATCAGTTCGTTCTGGGTATTCAACTATTTCGCTATTTGAAGGTAGTCGAGCTAGGACAAAATGCCATTACTGCATGGAAATATTGTGTATCGGCGGGCAAACATTGGGGCTTTGACGCCATTTGGCTGACTACTACTTTGTGATTAGTCGCTTATTACACTTGTTGGGAGTGAATTTGCCGACAATGCTCTAGTGGCATAGCGAGATCATGTTGCAAGCCCGCTACATCCGCGCTCTCAGCGCAAAGGAGAAGTCATATGTTCCTTGATGCCATTCGCAAAGTGTTTGTCAAAATCCAGATTCTGTCTTACGGAAGAGAGGGGGCCTCCGGTATTGAATATGCAATTGTCGCGGCCATGTGTGCGGCGGTGATCGGGCTTTTCATGACGCCGATCAGCACTAAGGTAAAGGCCATTTTCACCTCGATTCAAACAGGTATCGGTACTTGATGCTCTAGCGAGTCGCGTTCTCCTCTTTTGCCGGAGCTCTACATGCACATCGCAGAAAGCATTCGTTTTATCTACGTGAAAGTGTGGGTCATGGTGAGCGCCAGGGACGGCGCCTCCGGCATTGAGTACGCCATTGTGGCGGCGATGTGCGCGGCGGTGATCGGGATCTTCATGACTCCCATAAGTGACCGTGTAAAGGTGCTGTTCAACCTGGTCGAGGCGAGCATCGCATCGACTTGATCAATCCCGCGACACGACTAACCTGAGTGCATCTTAGTGTCAGGATCTTTCGCCATGAGTCCCTCCGTGCCTTCTTCGCGGCAACAACTTCTCCTGGTGGACGACGAAGAGGACGCTCTGATCGAACTTGCCGAATCCCTCTCCAATGAGGGATTTGTGTGTTTTACCGCCACCTCCGTGACCGACGCGCTACAGGAACTGACCCTCAACCCGGATATCGCGCTGATCATCACCGACCTGCGCATGCCCGAAGAAAGCGGCATCTCCCTGATCAAGCGCCTGCGCGAACACACGTCTCGCCAGCACCTGCCGGTGATCGTGATGTCGGGCCACGCCGAGATGGATGACGTCAGCGACATGCTGCGTTTGCAGGTGTTGGACCTGTTTCGCAAGCCGATCTACCTGGTGCGGTTGATCGATACCCTCAACAGCTTGTTTCCCCTGCAGAAGCGCCAGTTCTAGCAGCCAGTTGGGTTCAGTGTGGGAGCTGGCTTGCCTGCGATGGCGGTGGAGCAGCCAGCACTTGTACTGACTGACAC
>NZ_ANNV01000128.1 GCF_000346755.1 Pseudomonas sp. CBZ-4
CCTTCGGGGCGCACACAACCTTTGCCGGACAGCGCCCACCCACCGCTCGAAATCCAGTTCCCCGAGCGGAAATGGTGACACCGACTATGCGAATCCAGGCACCCGACCCCGTTGATACCCAGAAGGACCTCGCCATGTTCTCCCGCATGCCCACGCTGTTATGCGCACTGTTTTTTGGTCTAAGCGGTTGCCGCCAGGACTACAGCCTGTCACCGCCTGCTGACAGCGAAAAGATAACCGTCACAGTGAAACTACCCAAGGAACTGAAAACTGAAACTATGTGGGTCATGTATCGCTCGGCTACCTGTAAGCGCATCAGCACTGGAGCCAGTGGTCAGCGAACTGAAAGGGATGGCTATCACTCGGTTTACAAGGAGTTGGAGCGCCAAGGGCAGAGCGATATATATCGCGTGGAACTGCTAAAGGATGGAGGCGGTGCGTGTCGCTGGCATCTGGCGAACGCAACCTTTGGTGTGGTCTATGCAGATCCGACGCGTTTTGGCGAGAACGTGACCGCTGGCGCGGGGGGCGGGGTAATCGTGATATTCGACTACAACAATTCACCAAGAGGTGGTCCTGATTTCAAAGTCGATGGAAATCTGACGATCAAGAGGGACTACTACCCTTGGGTTAAAGAGGCTTTTCTGGGGGGGTATCACAAGCGTATTAGTCTTGCAGGAGAGGGTGGTATTTACCTGAAGTTTCAAGCGTTGAAAGCCCGCACGGTGTACTTCGAGCCCACGTTGCATTCGGCATTTACTGTGTTCTCCACACAACCAAAGGAGAAGAAAGAAGGCAACCACACGACCTTCACCTATCCCGACGGCACTGTCGTAGCCGATGGCCGATCACAACCCGACTTCTTAAAACTCCAAACCCTACGCACCGGCCGCGCCCGCGAGTG
>NZ_ANNV01000129.1 GCF_000346755.1 Pseudomonas sp. CBZ-4
GCTGACCCACCGCTATCGCAGGCAAGCCAGCTCCCACATTTAGAGCTTTGTCAGGCTTGGGATTTGAGGAAGGTGGCCATCAGTTGGTTCACCTGCTCCGCCGCCTCCAACTGCACCATATGCCCCTGCCCCGACAGCACCTCCACCTGCGCCTCCAACCCCTGCGCATGCCGCACCGGGATGATTGCATCATCACTGCCCCAGATCACCAGGCTCGGTTGGCGTCCCACCACATTGCGCAAATCCATCTTCTGCTGCCCGCCGTCAAACAGCGCGCTGTTGAGCTGGCGCAACGCCTGATCCACACCCTCCAACCGCTTGAACTTGAGCATGTCCTCCAGCATCTGCCGCGTCACCAACGCGGGGTCGCTGAACAGTTGCATCAAATGCGGCTTGAGGGCGTTGCGGTTGCTGGCCTCGGCAAAGCCTTGCAGGTAATCGCCGTTGATGTCCGCGCCGAGCCCAGCGCTGGCGATCAGGGTCAGCGAGGCGACGCGCGCGGGGGCCTGGTCGGCAACGGTCAATGAAACCAGACCGCCCATGGAGTGGCCCGCCAGGTGCACGCGGTCCAACTTCAGATGATCAAGCAAGTCCAATACGGCCTGAGTCAACTCACCAGCATCACCGCTGTGCAACTGCTTGCCCGACTCGCCATGCCCCGGCAGATCCAGGGCGATCACCCGCCGCTCGGCCGCCAGCGCCGGTTGGTTGAACAGCCAGTTGTTCAAGTCGCCGCCAAAGCCATGCACCAACACCAGCGGCGTGCCGCCCTCGCCGAGGTCGAGATAACGCAGCAGACGCCCGCCGATCTCGACTTTCTGCGCACTCGGCCCCGACGCTTCGGCCTCGGCCGCACTGGCGACAAACCCGGCATTGAAGCCTTCGATCACGGCATCGATCTCTGCCTCCGACGCCTCACCCTCAACGACAATCCCCAACAACGCGCCCACCGGCAAGGTCTCATCACTCAGCGCCAGGACGCGGCGCAGCACACCGCTGAACGGCGCTTCCACACTGCTGGAAATCTTGTCGGTCTCCACATCCAGCACTTCCTCGCCCTTCTCCACCCGGTCGCCGGGTTGCTTGAGCCAGATATCGATGCGCCCTTCGGTCATCGACAGCCCCCATTTGGGCATGGTCAGGGTATGGATCATGCGGCGTTCCTCTTGTCGGCGATCTTCAGCACGGCGTCCTCGATCTTCGCGGCGTTGGGGATGTACAGGTCTTCCAGCGCATCGGAGAACGGCACCGGCGTGTGCGGCGCGGTGACCATTTCAATCGGCGCACGCAGCGAGGAGAACGCCTGCTGGGCCACCAATGCGCTGATATCGGTGGCGATGGAACAACGCGGGTTGGACTCATCAATCACCACCAGCCGCCCGGTTTTCTCCACGCTTTCAAGGATGCTGTCGACGTCCAGTGGGCTGGTGGTGCGCAGGTCCAGCACTTCGCAGTCGATGCCCTGGCGCGCCAGGTTGGCGGCGGCTTCCAGGGCGATGTGCACCATGCGCCCGTAGGTCACCAGGGTCACGTCCTGACCTTCGCGCACAAAGTTGGCTTCGCCGAAGGGCACGGTGTACAGCTCTTCCGGCACCTCGCCTTGCAGGCTGTAGAGCATCTTGTGTTCAAGGAAGATCACCGGATCGTTGTCACGGATCGCCTGGATCAGCATGCCCTTGGCGTCATACGGCGTGGCCGGGCACACCACCTTGAGGCCGGGGATGTGCGTCCACATCGAGGTGAGCATCTGCGAGTGCTGGGCCGCCGCGCGCAGACCGGCGCCGTACATGGCGCGGATCACCAGCGGCGTGGTGGTCTTGCCGCCGAACATGTAGCGGAACTTGGCCGCCTGGTTGAGCAGTTGGTCGAGGCAGCAGCCGATAAAGTCGACGAACATCAATTCACACACCGGGCGCATGCCCCGGGTGGCTGCGCCGACCGCCATGCCGACATAACCGACCTCGGACAACGGCGCGTCCAGCACGCGGTCGGGGAACTGCGGGTACAGGCCCTTGGTCACGCCGAGCACACCGCCCCAGGCGTCTTGTTCACCGGGCGCGCCGGTGCCGCCGCTGACATCCTGACCGATGATGAACACGCTCTGGTCACGGCGCATTTCCTGGGCCAGGGCTTCGTTGATCGCCTGCTGGTAGCTGATTTTGCGAGCCATAGGATTCTCTCCAGATGTTGTTGTTATTAGGGATAGGCGACGTAGACATCGCTGAGCAGGTCGGCGGCTTGCGGCTTGGGATCGGACTTGGCGCGGCGCACGGCGTCTTCGATCAACTGCGCGACTTCGCTGTCAATGCGCTCGAACTGCGCCGCGTCCAGCCAGCCTTCGGCGCTGCAACGCTGGCGGAACAGCGCCAGGCAATCGGCGCTGTCCCGCAGGTTTTTCACTTCATCAGGGCCGCGATAGGTTTGCGCATCACCTTCGAAGTGGCCGTAGAAACGGCTCAACTTCACTTCCACCAACGTCGGCCCCTGGCCTGTGCGCGCACGCTCGACGGCAACGCCGAGGGCGGCGTGCACGGCGAAAAAGTCGTTGCCATCGACAATCACCCCCGGCATGCCAAAGCCCACGGCACGCTCGGCAATGTCTTTGCACGCCACCGACCAGCCGGAGCCGGTGGCCTCGGCATAACCGTTGTTTTCGGCGACAAACAGGCACGGCAGCTTCATGATCGACGCCAGGTTCATCGCTTCAAACACCGCGCCCTCGTTGGAGCCACCGTCGCCAAAAAACGCCACGGCCACACCCTGGCTGCCCTTGAGTTTCGACGCCAGCGCCGCGCCCGCAGCCAATGGTGCGCCGGCCCCGACGATGCCGTTGGCGCCGAGCATGCCCTTCTCCTGGTCGGCGATGTGCATGGAGCCGCCCTTGCCGCCGCACACGCCGGTTTTCTTGCCGTAGATCTCGGCCATCATGCCGAACACATCCACGCCCTTGGCGATGCAATGGCCGTGGCCACGGTGGTTGGAGGCGATGCAGTCGTCATCGTTGAGGTGGGCCATGACCCCGGCGGCGCTAGCCTCTTGGCCAGCATAGAGATGCACAAAACCGGGGATCTCGCCGGTGGCGAATTCCACGTGCAGGCGTTCTTCAAAATCACGGATGGTGCGCATCACGGTGTAGGCATGCAGCAATTGATCGGTGGACAGGTGAGTGGACATCTTGTTGTTCTCCAGGTTGTCTCGACACACAAAAGGCTGATCGTGTTCAGCTACAGGGCCTTCAGCACAGCCTGTGCCAAGGCCCGAAAAAACCTCGCAAAGCCTTGATCCAGAGCAGTTGTGGTGGTGCGGCACGGCACCGCAGAATGAGACGCTTGATTGCACGGCGCAGGCCGCGTCTCAGGCGCGGTGAGACGCGGCGTCTCAGCCCGGGCAGTTGGTCAGGCCGCGCTTGTCCCGCGCGACCCATGCGCGCTTAATGGCGGGCATAACAACAAAGATCGAGAACCGGAGGCCTTATGCTCGCCGCGAACTCCAGGGAACACGTCGACTGCGTCAGTCGTGTGGTCCGCAATGCCGACCGCCTGCCCCAGGCGCCGGTGCCGTCGCTGATTTTCGATTCGTGGCGGCGTTCCATGGAACAACACCACCTCGACCCCGGCTCCTTGCAGGGACCACGGATCCTCAGCGAACCCTTGCTCAAGGAATGCCGCGAGCGCGCCGAACTGTTCATGCGCATCGCCGGCGAGGCCGTCGGCCAACTGCACCACCGCGTGCGCCACGCCGACTACTGCGTGATGCTCACCGACGCCCAGGGCCAGACCATCGACCACCGCGTGGACACCGCGATCCGCACCGACTGCCGCAAGGCCGGCCTGTACCTCGGCACCTGCTGGTCGGAAGCCGAAGAAGGCACCTGCGGCGTGGCCACGGTGCTCACCAGCAAGGCCGCCGTGACCGTGCACAAGCGCGATCACTTTCGCGCCGCGTTCATCGGCCTGACCTGCTCCGCGGCGCCGATCTTCGATCCCCAAGGCAACCTGCTCGGGGTGATGGACGCCTCCGCGTTGAAATCCCCGGATGACCGGCGCAGCCAGCACCTGGTCCGCCAGCTGGTGGCGCAAAGTGCCGAAGCCATCGAAAACGCTTTCTTCATGCACAGCGCCCGCGAGCACTGGGTGTTGCAGGCCCACAGCACGCCGGGCTTTGTCGACAGCCAGCCGGACCTGTTGCTGGCCTGGGACCGCGACGGCCGCCTGCATGCCTTGAACAGCAAGGCGCGCCAAGCCTTGCGCCTGCGCTTCGGCCAGGTACCGGAGCATATCGGCGAAGTGTTCGACCTCGACGCGTTGCGCGCGGTGACCGATCAATCCGCCCGGCAATTGCACTGGCTGGGGCAGCCGGGCGCCTTGCACGCACGCGTCAACGCGCCTCGCCGCACACCGGCACGCACCGCGCTGGCGCCGCAGGTCGATGGGCGGGTGGAAGAACACCTGCGCCTGGCCGTAAGGGTCAAGGACCGCAACCTGCCGGTGCTGGTGCAGGGCGAAACCGGCGCCGGCAAAGAAGTGTTCGCCCGCCAACTGCATGAGCGCAGCGCCCGGCGCAGCGGGCCGTTTGTGGCGGTGAACTGCGCGGCGATCCCCGAGAACCTGATTGAAAGCGAGCTGTTCGGCTATGTCGCCGGCGCCTTTACCGGGGCCTCCAGCAAAGGCATGCCGGGCCTGCTGGTGCAGGCCGATGGCGGCACCTTGTTCCTCGATGAAATCGGCGACATGCCGTTGGCCTTGCAGACGCGCCTGCTGCGGGTGATGGCCGAGGGCGAAGTGGCGCCGCTGGGCGCGGCGAAGACGCGTGCAGTGGATATCCAGGTGATCTGCGCCAGCCACTGGGACCTGGCGGTATTGGTCGGTGAAGGCCGCTTTCGCGAAGACCTGTACTTTCGCCTGGGCTGCGCACGCTTCTGCCTGCCGCCGTTGCGCGAGCGCACGGACAAGCTGGCGTTGATCAACCGCTTGCTGGAGCAGGAAGCACGCCCTGTAGGTATCGGCAGCGCCGCGTTGGAGTTGCTGCTGGGCTACGCCTGGCCGGGCAATGTGCGACAACTGCGGCATGTGCTGGCGTATGCCAGCGCGGTGTGTGAGGGCGATACGGTGCAGGTGGCGGATTTGCCGGTGGAGGTGCGTGGGGAGCAGCGAGAAGCGTTGGTTGAAGAGCGCGTGAGCCCCGAAAGGCAGATAGTCCTGGATGCGTTGATTCGCCATCGCTGGAAGCCTTTGCCGACCGCGCAGGCGTTGGGGATCTCAAGAGCAACCCTGTACCGCCGAGTCAATCAACTGGGCATCGACATGCCCAACAAAACCACCTGACACAATGGGATCAACATGTGGGAGCTGGCTTGCCTGCGATAGCGGTGTATCAGTGCCAAATAGGCAAGCTGACCCACCGCTATCGCAGGCAAGCCAGCTCCCACAGTAAACCGAGTTGACCTTGGAGGTTTAGCGGTAGACCAGGCCGCCATCGATCAGCGGTGCTTGGCCCGTCATGTAATCCGCATCCGGCCCCGCCAGGAACGAGACCAACCCCGCCACATCCTCCGGCGTCTCCGCGCGGCCCAACGCAATGCCATCCACGTACTTCTTGTACGTCGCGCCAATCTCGGCACCGGTAATCTCAGCCATGCGCTTGTCGATCTCGACCCACATATCCGTGCCCACCACCCCCGGGCAGTACGCGTTCACGGTGATCCCCGCGCTCGCCAATTCCTTGGCCGCGGCCTGGGTCAACGCGCGCACGGCAAACTTGGTGGCCGAGTACACGCCGAGCAGCGCAAACCCTTCATGGCCGGCGATGGAACAGGCATTGATGATCTTGCCCTTGCGCTTGAGCGCCTTGAATTTCTTGCCGGCGGCCTGGATGCCCCACAGCACGCCCTGCACGTTGATGCCCAGGGTGCGTTCGACTTGCTCCGGGCTCACGTCCAGCAGCGAATCGATCTGCGCCACCCCGGCGTTGTTGACGATGATGTCAAAGCCGCCAAGGGTCTGGTGTGCATGTTCGACGGCGGCCACCACTTGCTCCAGCTTGGAGACGTCAGCGACAAACACCGCCGCCTTGCGGCCCAGGCCCACCACTTCGGCGGCCACGGCTTCGAGCTTGGCGCCATGGATGTCCACCAGGGCGATGTCGGCACCGTCCTGTGCCAGGCGCAACGCAATGGCCCGACCGATGCCCTGCCCGGCGCCGGTGACCAGCGCAACTTTTCCAGCAATAGCCATGACACTCTCCTGCATTCGATGAGGGAAGCCTTGTCTATCGCAGGTCCCTGCCATGGCTGTCGAGGCGCAATGGGATTGGCGTGGGGGCTGAGACGGGGCGTCTCAAGCCGCGAACCATTCTCGAAAACTTGTAAAAGCGCGCACTTATGCCTAGCTTATGCGCCCCCCGCCCTGCGCTTTAAGGCCCTGCCCCCATGGTTTTGCGTTTTCGTCCCGTTGTCACTTCACGTTTCGCCCTCGGCCTGCTGCTGAGCGGCAGTATTGGCAGCAGCTTTGCGGCTGAGCTGGAACTGCCGGCGGTGAACGTCCAAGGCCAGGATGAGTCCGGCCTGCGTAGCCAAACTGCGTCGGT
Organism: Pseudomonas sp. CBZ-4; assembly: GCF_000346755.1. Lineage (GTDB taxonomy): Bacteria > Pseudomonadota > Gammaproteobacteria > Pseudomonadales > Pseudomonadaceae > Aquipseudomonas. The sequence continues at coordinate 6,586 of NZ_ANNV01000129.1, forward strand.
GGGTGGCTTCGACGAAGCGCCGCTGTTGGACACCCCGGCCTCGATCACCGTGCTCAATGCCGCGCTGATCAAGGACCAGCAAGCGCGCCTGCTCAGCGAACTGCTGCGCAACGATGCCTCGGTGGGCGACAGCTACGCACCCATCGGCTACTACGAAAACTTCGTGGTGCGCGGGTTCTCGCTGAATGCGGCGAGCAGCTACAAGATCAACGGGCGCACCATCACCGGCGAGCAGAACGTCGCCCTGGAAAACAAGCAGCAGGTGGAAGTGCTCAAGGGCCTCGCCGGTTTGCAGAGCGGGATTTCCGAGCCCGGCGGCGTGATCAACTACGTGACCAAGCGCCCGGAAGATGTGCGTTCGGTGACGGTGGCCACCGATGATCGCGGCAGCGGTTACATCGCCACCGACGTCGGCGGCTGGTTTGGCAGCGAAAAACAGTTCGGCCTGCGCGCTAACGTCGCCCATGAAGATTTGAACTCCTACGTCGAACACGCCAATGGCCAGCGCGATTTCCTGTCCCTGGCCTTCGACTGGAACATCAGCCCCGACGCCGTGCTGCAACTGGACGCCGAATACCAGGACAAGCAACAGCGCTCGGTGCCGGGTTATCAGTTGCTGGGCGGCACCGAGGTGCCCCACGGCGCTTCGCCGAAGAAGCTGCTGGGGCACCAGAGTGGGTCGAAGCAGGTGGGCATTGATTCGCTGAACCTCAACGGCAAGTTTGAGTACCGTTTCAGTGATCAGTGGAAAGGCAGCGTGAGTGCGGCGCGCAGCAAGGTGGTGATTGACGATTACAGTTCGTTTGCCTGGGGCTGCTATGGCGCCTCCAGTTGCACAGCGAAAGTGCCGAACTACTTCAGCCCCGAAGGCGACTACGACGTCTACGACTACCGTAGCCCTGACGACACCCGCCGCGATGACGAAGTGCAGGCGGCGATGACCGGCCTGTTCGACACCGCGGGCCTGGGCCATGAGCTGACCTTCGGCACCAGCGCCTTCCGCCGGGTGATCGACAAGCGCAAGTCGGTCAACGAGTACATCGGCACCACCAATATCGACGTTGATGCACCCACCTTCCCGCCCACCGACAAACCCTTGAACGACAGCCACCGCAACCTGGACAGTCGCCAATATGGCCTGTTCGTCACCGACCGCATCCGCTTCAACGAGCAGTGGCAAACCATTCTCGGTGGCCGTGAAGTGCGCCTGGATGAAAAAGCGTTCGACGGAATCACTGGCAACCAGACACGCCACACCCAGCAATACGTGTTCCTGCCCCAGGCGTCGTTGATCTACAAACCGGTGGAAAACATCTCGCTGTACACCAGCTACAGCAAAGGCCTGTCCCTGGGTGGCACCGCGCCATGGTTCGCGACCAATGCAGACGACACCCTCGCCCCTACGACCTCCCGCCAGATCGAAGCCGGGGTGAAATACGACTGGCGCCGCATCAGCTTTGCCGCCGCCGTGTTCCAGACCCGCCAGGCGTACCAATACGCCAAGCCGGACGACGCGGGTGATTTCACCTTCGTGCAACAAGGCGAGCAAAAGAACACCGGCCTGGAACTGTCAGCCAACGGCTGGGCCACCGAGCGCTTGCAGATCGCAACCAGTGTCGCCGCCATTCGCGCACGCGTAACCGGCAGCGGCACCCCGGAGTACGAAGGCCACCAGGCGATCAACGTGCCCAAGCTGCGCGCCAGCGTGTATGCAGACTATGCGTTGCCGTGGGTCAACGGCCTGGCGGTGCTGGGCGGTGTGCAATACAGCGCGAAGAAATCGGCCAATCGCGACGGCACCGTTGAGGTTGGGGATTACGCGGTGGTGAATGTGGGCAGCCGCTACACGACCAAGGTGGACGGTTATGAAACGGTGTTTCGCCTGAGCGTCGACAACCTGTTCGACAAGCGCTACTGGCGCGACGCGGGCGAGTACATGGGCGATGACTATCTGTTCCAGGGCGCGCCGCTGACGGCGCGCCTGAGTGCCTCGGTCAATTTCTAAATCTTCGACATTTCATACGGGCTTGTGGCGTTAGTCATCTGAAACAACTCGGCAAACAGTAACAAGCGCTGCCATGCAGCGCACTTGCCAACTGAAATACGCTTCAAGCCCGCCACAAAGAAACAAGCCAAAACACTTCCCCCCTCGCCCCACTTTTTACCATCGTTATACTCAAAACCGCTCTTGAGACCACTTCCCAATCCAACAACTCGACAACAACACGGGAGTAACGATGATCAGACAACATTGGCCCACCACTCACCCTGCGCAACTCTATCGCCCCGGGCACCACGGGAATACATTCAATACAAATACCCCACCCGGCAAAAAAGACACCCCTATTAACAACCAGACATCCAATAACACAAAACAACCCAGGCATCTGGATCGAATAGATACATCACTGGCCAAGGCCGCGGCAGCCGGAATTGATATATCAAAAACAAATCTTCCTGCTGGAATCGCCATACATCCCGACCTGATGTATTCATTTATATTCAACTCCGACACCAATACATGGAGCATTGGCGGCAAGAATGTCAGTTACCTAACACCGTTCAACGTGGGCGCTGCAATTCCAGACTCTCAACCGCCCTTAACATTTTTTTCGTTGACACAGGATAACTGGGTACCCCATGTCAGCCTGCCGACGAAGGCTGCCCATGACGACGTTATCATCTTCAGCTCATCGGCCAGCAAGAGTGTGACAATCACAAGCAAGGACCTGAATCCGGTAACACCGCAGGTTGTGGGGAAAAACGAAAAACTGGTTTTCCGCTATTCTGCTCCCGAGCGTCGCTGGAAAGCCGAGCACGTCGAAAACAAAACCAAGCCGCCAGTACCGCCTCAGAAGGACGTGGTCCAGCCGCCCTTCATACCCGACCGCAAGGATGTACAACGAATAGCACCCAACGGTCCCAAGACTGTCGTTGCACTGACTGATACCAACACGCCAGCGCACCTTCAGTTGCCCAAGCATGCAAATAATCGTGATCGTATTACCGTAACGTCAAGCGCCAGGACGCCAGTATCCATCGACGCCGACAACATCAATAACCCGGGGGCAATGAAGCTGGCAGCGGGAGAGACCTATGACTTCATGTATTTCGACAAGACTAAAAAGTGGGAAATACTCAGTGCCCCGCACACCTACCATTCAGCCGCCCGATTGAATAACGGCAACGTGCCCGACCTGACCACGCCTAAAACATTTATAGACATAAATTCAAAGGACTGGCAAAGCACAATCAATCTTCCAAGCGGTGCAAAAAATGGCAGCAGAATAATCATCCAGTCCAAGTCGGAACTTGCCGGCACCATCAACTACGGCACGGCCAAGGAAACGCTAAAGCCCGGCGAGACGATTTCATTTAAAGTCAACGAGCAGGGTCAGTGGGCCAGGGAAACCGTAACAATCGACCTGTTACTACTTTACAGTGACAAGGCGCGCAAACGATTGGGCGGTGAAGGTATGCACACTCGGCTGACTGAAGGGCTAAAACTGACCAATGAAGCACTTGAAAACTCGGGCGCCAACTTCAGATTCCGCAGTACGGCGATGAAAGAGATACCGGCCAAGTCACACTGGCAATACCTGAAAGACCCCATCAATGATCTGCGATCTGACCAGACGGTTAAATCCATGCGGGATAACTTAAAGGCTGACGGAATATATTACGAAGGCACGGAAATCGGCGGCGGCCTGGGCCATGTCGGGCCCATTAACGATTTCACCCTGTCGGTAGGCTCCATCAACGCACCTACGACGGTGATGCGCCATGAACTGGGGCATAACATGGGTGTGCAACATGGCGGGGAAAGCCGCTCGTACAATCAAGGCTACTCGAAATTCCGGACCGTGATGGGCGGCAACGACATACCCTTTTACTCGACCCCCCATCGATACACGCGTGACGGTCAACCGCTGGGCATAGACAACGAAATCGATGCCGTCCGCACGATGAACCAACTCTCCGCTCGGGTTGCGGGTTTGCGCTGAATACCGGCCGCTTGCCATCACTTCGATCTGAATCAGCGCCATTTCGCTAGCGGACGCATGCGGGGTCGCAACTTACCTAACCGGTAAAACCAGGACCCCGCCGCCTTCCGGTAAAACGCTTACTTCGGCATCTTGCGGAAACCCACCGCCAAGCGGTTCCAGCTGTTGATGGTGGCGATGGCCACGCTCAGGTCGATCTGCTCCTTGGCGCTGAATTGCTCGGCCAGGGCGTTGAAGTCTTCGTCCGGGGCGTGGGTGTGGCTGATCAGGGTCAGGCTTTCAGCCCAGGCCAGTGCCGCACGTTCACGCGGGGTGAAGAACGGCGTTTCGCGCCAGGCCGACACGGTGTAAAGGCGGCGCTCGGTTTCACCGCCCTTGCGGGCATCGGCGGTGTGCATGTCGAGGCAGAAGGCGCAGCCGTTGATCTGCGACACACGCAGGCGCACCAACTCCAGCAGCGGCAGCTCGATGGACAGTTTGCCGACGGCGGTTTCCAGGGCCATCATGGCTTTCATGGCGTCTGGGGAGGCAGTGTAGAAATCGGTACGGGTTTGCATGGTGGAACTCCAGAACGGTGGGGATTGGTGGCTAGATTAGTCACCGCACCGCTCGGGAGGAATATCCAATTCAGGCTAAGAACAGGTGACCAATCGCGTTACAGGCCGCGCTTGCGCAACCACTGCAAAAAGCCCTTCTTCACCGGCACCACCGGCGCTTCCTGAGTCAACACCTGCGCCGCATGCAGGCGGAAATCCAGCAGCGCCTTCATCGCCTCGCCAATGTCATGCCGCGCGTCCAGGCACGGCTTGAGGTATTCCTTTTCAATGCGGTACAGGGTGCAAAAAGTCTTCGCCGAAAAGTCTGCCAGCGCCGCCTTGTCGGAGAGGATGCCCGCCTCGCCAATCACCTCGCCCGGCCCCATGCGCCCGGCTTCGAACGTGTGGCCGTCCTTGATCAGCATCACCGAGACCACGCCGGTTTCGACGATAAACAAATGATCGCTGACCTCCCCCGCCGGCAAGATCATCTCGCCGCTGCGGTAGGTGTGCAGGGTCATGTTCTGGCTGAAGGTCTCTTTCTCATCCTGGCGCAAGGTGGAGAAAATCGGCGAGCGCTCCAGCAGGGCACGGGCGGCGGACATCGCCGATGGCGTGCTGCCTTCGGTGGCCGACAGCAGGCTCACCCCCGCCGCTTGCAGGTGGCGGAAGGCCAAATCGTACAGCTGGTTGCGCACTTCGCGCTTGAGGGCCATGGCCGGGACAAAACCGCTGATCTCGTATTCCACGCCACCACTGGCACTGGTCTTGAACGCGACACTGGGCGCCGGTGTGACCAGCAGCGGTCGGCACCCTTGCATCGCCCGCTCCAGCGCCTCGATGACGATCTGCGGGCGCGCATGGGGGCTGACTTGCAAGCTGACCGCCAGGCCGAACATATCCGCCGGGCGCGAAAAGTTGATGATCTTGGCCTTGGCCGCCAGGGAGTTGGGAATCACCGCCATGCTGCCCTGGGAGGTTTGCAGGCGCGTGGCCCGCCAGTCGATATCGGTAACCCGGCCTTCGGTGCCGTCGATGGAGATCCAGTCATCCAGCTGGTAGGGCTTGGTGGTGTTGAGTACGATCCCCGAGAACACATCGCTCAAGGTGCTTTGCAACGCCAGGCCGACGATGATCGCCACCGCGCCCGACGTGGCCAGCACGCCCTTGACCGGCAGGTCGAGCACATAGGCCAGGGCGGCGATGATCGCAATCAGGAAAATCACCGCGCCAAGCAAATCCTGCAACAACCGCCCGGTGTGCCCGACCCGCTGCATCATCACCGCACCGAGCAACACCGTCAGCGTACGCGCCGCGAACAGCCACCAGCCAATCTGCAAGGCCGTGGCGGCCAGGTGCAAGGCGGTGTTGTCGGCATACGGCGCGACTTGCATGGGGTTCATGCCATCGTTGAACAGCACGGCGCTGAACACCGCGAAGATCAACAGGCGCGCGGCGAGCTTCCAGTTGGCGAGGTTGACGGAGATCAGGCGCCAGACGGCGATGTCGATGAAGATCAGCGCCAGGGCGCAGAACATCGGGTGATCGGAGATAAATGACGGCATCCAGGCGGCTCCAGGGCGAATGCGCTGAAGATCGCATGAAATGGGGGTTACGGGTATAGCGAAGGGCAAAATGTAGGCCGAGGTGCTGCAGTTGGACTTGCCTGACAGAGTGTCCAAACACTAAGTCAAGGCTGCAAGCACATGAGCAGCTCATATAAGTCTCTATATTGCATGCAGCCGCAATCTTTCGGAAACTTCTGAAGTGCATTTCAAGTTTGAAAGCCAGCCAAGACCACTAAAAAATTAGTTATAGCGGGTACGCGCCTGCAAATTTTTAATTTCAACAGAAATGGACTACGTGCTTTTGGGAAGCCAAATACTTGATATAAATTTAGTCCTGGATGAGGCTGAAAAAATATTGGCCACCCTCATCAGACAGAAGAGAAAACATCATGTCCAAAACAACAATAGAGGTCGTAATTATTGGCGCGGGACATATGGGAAGCGCAATCGCGCTCGGATTGAAACGCTCAAGCCTAAACATATTAATAACGGCCGTCGACCCTGACCTCGCGCGTAGGAATGCAATGACCACGATGGAAATATATACAGTAGAAGACCTACCAAATCATTCAACACCAGACCTTATTATTCTTGCAATACCACCACAAGCTTTCAAAAAAATGTCAACAAAAAATCTGAATCTTGAGCAATACGAAGGCCCCGTAATATCGGTCATGGCCGGGATACACTTATCCGAGCTAGCAGCAAAACTCAATACACCACAACTATGCAGGGCGATTCCAAATCTTGCCTGCGCCATCAATGAAGGCATGACAGCGCTAAGTTTTCATACGCAAATAACAGAGGAAAACATTCGACTCATCGAGGCGATTTTTTCAAGCCTCGGAAAAACAATCACAATTAAAGACGAAACACTCATTGATTCTGCTACAGCGCTGATTGGAGGAGGTCCTGCATACATTTCTTACTTTACAGCAGCCCTTATGGAATACGCTATTTCTACCGGATTCGATAAAGACCATGCCACCTCCATCGCAATTCAATCACTACGTGGAACTACAACCCTTCTTAGCACAAGCCATAACCCACCAATGGCGCTTTGTGAAAAAGTCATGACACCTGAGGGAACAACAATACAAGCAATCAACTTTTTCAACAGCATGCAACTCAGGACAATCATTGTCGATGGACTAAAACGGTCCCAAGACCGCTCAATAGAGCTAGGAAAAGGAGTCTGAAATGCAAGGATTAATTGATCACAGCGTAGCGATCCACGACCTAAAACACGAACTCACAAAAACCACAAAAGGGGTATATAAATTATACTTTGGTTTAGGTCAAACTTTGACATTGACCGACACACCCGACGTTTTCAAAGTAAGCCTAGCCGGGGTAAGACTGGGCCATTATCTGGTGCGATCATTCAGTTCTAGAGCAAATAAGAGAAGCTTTTTAGATATGGGCACGGGAAGTGGTGTCCATGCGTTACTGATACGCAAGCTTGGCAATAACGATATTACAGCTACCGATATCTCGGAGCGATCCATTGAGCAGGCGAAAATCAACGAGCATATAAACTTCAGGCAACGCAGAATTTCTTTTTTTGCAAGTGATCTATTCACCGAAATCCCAGACAGACGATTCCAAACAATTATATTCAACCCTCCTGGCTGGAGAACCCCCTCCGAGTCTTTCGTTCAACAACTAGAAACCGAGGATCAGCCGACACAATTACCACTCCGCGCAATGTTCTACGGTGACGCCGTCATTATGCGTTTTCTTGAAGATCTCCCGAATTACCTTGAGCCTAAGGGAGTCGCAATCGTCGGCCTCAATTCGCTAGTTGGAATACGCGACGTATTAGAACGGTACATCCGCAAACATAACAACAAGCCACCATTATTGTACAGATTGGTCGAACGCCACACATTCCCACTCATTCACTATTCCGATCAATGGGAGAGCCTGAGTGACCACTTGAAAGGCGAATTCGCGAATTGGGAAAAACAAGATAAGGCCGCGTACTCTACCGATACAAATGGCAACATTTATTGGTCATACGAGATCATTGAATTCACTCACTGCCCGATGCATCAGCCATGAACCCACTACAAATAAACATCGACCCACACACGTTACCGATTACCTTATCGGTGTTCGCACACTTTCTACTGGGCGCATCATCTCTTTACTGGAAAGAACTCGGCGAGGTAACGCCCACAACTTTAGTTGCCTACAGAATAATATTGTCCGCTTTCATCCTCAGTCTTTTCATCTTGCTTTTCCGCCGCCCTGACCAGCAACGACTCTTGAAACCAAGAATAGCTTTACGACATCTCTGCGCATCATTCTTCATCGCTGCAAATTGGGCCGCATTTATTTGGTCCTCTATCAATGGATATATTCTAGAAAGCGCACTTGGCTATTTATTAGCCCCCTTTATTTCAATCACGCTAGGCGTAACACTCTATCACGATCCGATAAACGCAAAAAAAACAGCCTCTATCCTGACTGCACTTTGTTGCATTGCGGGGCTAATCCTGTTGACAGAAAACCTAAACCACTGGATCTATTTAGTGATCGCCGCATCATGGGGACTCTATACATATATAAAAAAAGCAACCCCGCTCAACGCGGAACAAGGATTACTTCTAGAAACTGTGTTCTTATCACTTTGCTTGCCACCAGCTGTTTTACTATTTGACCTAAAAATCTTATACCCCCACGAACTGCCAACACAAGCAATCAACCTAATTTGGCTGGCTGGCGCGGTGTCCACAGCACCTCTATTAATGTTTTCTTATGCCGCTGGCAAAATACCACTCTCACTCACTGGCCTTCTGCAATTCACACTACCCTTTACACTAATAACGATCTCATTTACCGCCTACGAACAAAAAGCACCACCCGTATCGCTAGCGATAATAATCACCACCACAACAATCCTTGCCACACTTATCATATACGACACTGTAGCCTCCCGACGGCCAAAGCAAGGTCATCACACATGAAAAACATACATGACGTAATCGTTATCGGACTTGGCGTGATGGGCGCGGCAGCTCTTTGGAGAGTCGCGTCAAAATGCACCAGCGTGTTAGGTATTGACGCTGCCGGCCCCACACATTGTTACGGGTCGTCTCAGGGAGGTTCAAGGATATTCCGGCGCGCTTATTGGGAGGGCGAAAAGTACCTACCCCTTCTCAATCATGCAAATCTGTTATGGCATGAACTAGAGCAGCTTATAGATCGGCAGATTCTATTTCGAACAGGGGGAATCTTCATCGGCCCCAACGCCAGCTGCGTAGTGGCCGGAAGCATTAAAACTGCCGAACAAGGAAGTATTGAACATGAGATTTTTACATCATCAAACGCCAGAGCACGTTTCCCGGCGTTTAATTTGCAGGATGATATACGCGCCATATACGAACCTGGTGCATATGTGATTTCAGCATGCGATGCTAGATTGGGAATGTTAAACGAGGCAGTTCGTCAAGGCGCGACCCTTAAGTTTGGCGAAAGGATCGTGAAACTTGACAATCATAATATTGGTATACGAGCCACGACAACAAAAGGCCATGTTTATTATGCAAAATCGGCAATCGTGGCAACGGGACCGTGGATCGCTACCGATCTTGTGCCAGAACTCAACAACTGCCTTGAACCACGACGAGTTCCGATCTATTGGTTCAAGCCACACATAGACTCTGGGAAATTGTTTTCCAAAGAACATTTCCCCGTTTTCCTCTACGAGCGTAACGACGGAGGCATCCTCTACGGTGTCCCTTCGATCATCAGCAATGAACCAGGTGTCAAAATTGGCTTTCACAATAGACAGCAAGATCCAGCCACTCCTGACTGGAAGATCGCTCCGGTTCAAAGCAAGTATATAACTGAAATCTCCGAGACAGTTAAAAACCTATTCCCTAAGCTTGAATGTTTGCCCATACAGGCAAAAAACTGCTTCTATACAATGAGCCTGGATGAGTCTTTTTTGATCGGAACAACTAAAACTCTGAAGGCAACTTACTTCGTTTCCGCTTGCTCAGGACATGGGTATAAATTTGCAACATCTATTGGTGATGCCTTGGCCAATATGGCCGTCGGCCAACAGCCCTGTTTTTCGCTATCAGCGTTCTCATCTGATCGATTCAACATCGCATAACTATTGAGGACGGATTAATGGACGGCCCCATGTCCATACATTTGCCAACAATAGCTATGCGACAGGTTCTCAGCCTTGCATCTGGCCAAACCTGCCCGAGTGAAAGTCCTCGAACGCCTGGTGGATTTCCTGCTCGGTGTTCATCACAAACGGCCCATGCCCCACGATCGGTTCATCGATCGGCTCACCGCTGAGCAACAGCACCTTGGCATCGTCGTTGGCCTCCAGGCTGATCTGGCTGCCATCACGTTCGAACAACACCAGCTGGCCTTGGCGTGCGACCTCCTCGCCGTTGACCAGCACCGTGCCACGCAGGATCACCAGCGCGCTGTTGCGCCCGGCGTGCAGGTCCAGGGTCACGGGTTTGCCGGCGTTGAGGCGCAGGTCCCACACGTCGATTGGCGTAAAGGTCCGCGCCGGGCCCTGGGTGCCAGCGAATTCACCGGCGATCAGGCGCAGTTGCCCGGCAGCGTTGGCCAGCGGCAGCACGGGGATATCGCCGTCAACGATGGTCTGGTAACCGGCATCGGCCATTTTGTCCGCTGCCGGCAGGTTGACCCACAGTTGCACCATCTCCAGCGCACCGCCTTTGCGGGCGAAGGCTTCGGAGTGGAATTCTTCGTGGATGATGCCCCGGGCAGCGGTCATCCATTGCACGTCGCCGGGGCCGATGATGCCGCCGGCGCCGGTGGAGTCGCGGTGTTCGACCTCGCCGTCGTAGACGATGGTCACGGTTTCAAACCCACGATGGGGATGTTGGCCTACGCCGCGACGCTCGTCGGTGGGGGTGAAATCAGCCGGGCCGGCGTGGTCCAGCAGCAAAAATGGGCTGATGTGTTTGCCCAGGTTGTCGTAGGAAAACAGTGTGCGCACCGGGAAACCGTCGCCGACCCAATGGCCGCGTGGACTGGTGTAGATGCCGATGAGTTTTTTCATGGTGTTCCTCCAAAGTGGATACACCTTAAATCCGATCACAATAATGCGCTAGACGGCAAAAACGGCCTTGATCGTTCTACTGATGGAACGACATACCACCGCCGCACCACAAAATCCGCGTTAATGATAATGACTCGTAGTAATATCCGCCCTCTCCCGCTCAACCCACCGAGGGCTGCAATGCCGTTTGCCGCAGCAACTGTCGCACCGCGCGTGCTGGTGGTGGATGACCACCGCAAGATCCGCGAACCGCTGGCCACCTATCTGCGCCGCCACACCTTCGAGGTGCGCACCGCCGAAGACGCGGCCGGCATGTGGCAATTGCTCAAGCGCCAGGCGTTCGATGTGGTGGTGCTCGACGTGTTGCTGCCGGATGGCGATGGTTTTGAGTTGTGCAACCAGTTGCACCGGCGCAGCAACACCCCGGTGATCCTGCTGACCGCCCGCGACAGCGCCGCCGACCGCATTCGCGGCCTCGACCTGGGGGCCGACGATTACGTCACCAAGCCCTTCGAACCGCGTGAACTGGTGGCGCGCATCAACAGTGTGTTGCGCCGCCAGGGCCGCAACGCCGGGCCAGTCGCCTCCACGAGTGGCGCGCGCGCGTACCAGTTCGCCGGCTGGCATTTCAGCGCGGCCAGTGCCACGTTGACGCGCGCAGACACTCCGGCGATTCAACTCAGCACCGCCGAAAGCCGCCTGCTGCAAGTGTTCCTCGACCACCCCAACCGCCTGTTGCCCCGCGAACGCCTGATCGACCTGACCGCCGCCGCCGACAGCGACGTCAGCGACCGCGCCATCGACCGCCAGGTCAGCCGCCTGCGGCGCAAGCTGGCCCAGGACGACGCCACGCCGGACCTGCTGCGCACCATCTGGGGCGGCGGCTACCTGCTGGCGGCCGAGGTCAGTGAGTGCACGCCCTGAGCCGGCTGTGGCCGCGCACCCTGGCGCGGCAACTGAGCCTGTTGTTGCTGCTGGCGTTGCTCGCGTCCAACGCCATCGCGATGCTGTTTTTGCAACGCACCGGCAGCCTGATCCACCCGCTGTCCCGCAGTTTCAGCCTGGAGCGCCTGGGGATTGCGCACCACACGGCCATCGACCTGCCGCCGACTGAAACCGCACATCTGCTGGAAGCGATGAGCACGGGCGACACCCGTTTCTGGATCGGCTCCACGCCGGAAGTCCCACCGTTTGAGCTGCGCCCGGAAGAACAACGCCTGGCCAGCGAACTGCGCAGCCAACTGCAATTGGACAGCGCCGCACGCATCGGCATGCAGTTGGAACGCAGCAGCGGCGCCAACGCCCGCACCCACGTGTTCAGCCCCGCCGGCTGGGCCCCGTTGCGCCTGCGCAGCAGTATCCCGTTGCCCAACGGTAACTATCTGAACGCCGTGCAATATCCGGCCGGCGCCTATGAATGGGGCCGCGTATTGGCCTACAGCCTGCCTGTCACCACCCTGCCGGTGCTGCTGATCGTGATGTTTTTTATCGCCCGCGTGGTGCGCCCGGTGAAGACCCTGGCCCAGGCCACCGAACGCGTGAGCCGTGGCGAATGGATCGCCCCACTGGCGGAAACCGGCGCACAGGAAGCCCGCGACCTCACCGCCGCCTTCAACATTATGCAAGCCAACCTCGCGCGGCATGTCGAAGGCCGCACGCGGATGCTCGCCGCCGTCAGCCATGACCTGAACACACCGATCACCGAGTTGCGCCTGCAAGTGGAACTGCTGGAACCCGGCGAGACCCGCGACGATATGCTGGAAAGCCTCGCCGAACTGAGCGCGATGGTGCGCGAAACCCTGAATTTCGTGCGCGATGATGCGGTGCAGGAAGCCACCGCCACCCTGTCCCTGAGCGGCCTGCTGGATGACCTGGCCAAGCGTTATCAGCGCCTGCAACAGCCCGTCACCTGGCACGGCGCGCCGCCGCTGATGCTGACCTGTCGCCCCTTGGCGCTGAAACGCGCGCTGACCAACCTGATCGATAACGCCCTGCACCATGCCGGCGACGCCAGCCTGGACCTGCGCCGCGAAGACGATGGCTGGCTGCGGATCGAGATCCTCGACCACGGCCACGGCTTGCCCGAGGACTGGTTGAGCAAAGTCTTCGAGCCCTTTGTGCAACGCGGCGTCAGCGACGGTGGCGTGGGGCTGGGCCTGGCGATTGCACGCTCGTGCATCCAGGCCCATGGCGGCGAGTTGCTGCTGGAGAATCGCCCACCCGCCGGCCTGTGCGCAGTGGTGCGCTTGCCCGCCGCGCTTTAGAAGTTCAGCGTAGCGCCCATCCACAGCGTGCGGCCGTAGTTCACCGTGCCGTAGGTTTCATCGTCGAGGCGCTTGTCGGTGAGGTTGTTGAGGGACGCGTTGAGGGTCAGCGAGTCGGTCACGTCGAACGAACCACCGAGGTCCGCCGTGGTGTAGCCCGGCGCCGGCTTTTCAGTGGTGAGGGTGTTGCCGGTTTCTTCACCGTAGTAACTCAGCGAGGCCCAGGCCTGGGTGCGGTCGTTGATGCTCCACTCCGTGCGCACATTGGCTTTTTGCTCGGGGGTGAGGGCCAGCGGTGCGCCTTTGTTGGCGCCGCTTTTCTGCGCGGAATCGGTGTAGGTGTAGTTGGCCTTGAGCAGCACGCGGTCGTTGATGTCCCACTGGCCGTTGAGTTCGACGCCCTGGATGATCGCCTTGTCGACGTTGACCCGCTCCATCACGGTGTAGCCATTCCACATACGCTCGGTGGTGACGGTGGAGAGCTTGTCCTGGAAGTCGTTGTAGAACAGCGTCACGCCGCCCGAGAGGTTGTCGCGGTTGCTCCACAGCGCCGAGATTTCGTAGTTGGTGCTGGTCTCGGGCTTGAGGTCGGGGTTGCCGAACATCACGAAGCGGTTGCGGCGCAGGTAGGCGTAATCGGCGACCACCGCGCGCAGTTCCGGCGCCTTGAAGCCACGGGCGATGCCGCCTTTGAAGGTCCACTGCTCGCTGGCGCGCCATACGCCGTAGACGCGCGGGCTGATGTGGGCGCCGTACTCTTCGTGCTCGTCCAGGCGCAGGCCGGTGGTCAGGGCGAAGGTGTCGGTCACCGACCATTCGTTCTCGGCGAACAGGGCTTTTTGCGCGACGGAGAAGGTGTAGTCGACACGGTCGCCGAGGCCCTGGTTCCAGTCGGTCAGCTCGCTTTTGTTCCATTGCAGGCCGACGGTGCTGACGTTATGCGCAGTGGGCACCACCAGCTTGGCGTCGAACACGGTGTTCTTGATCTCGGGCTTGCGTCCGTAGATATCGGTTTGTGCCGGGGTGGCCTTGCCTTCGCGGCTGGAGGTTTCCTGGGACAGCGCGACGTCCGACGTGGCCCAACCCCAGCGCCCCTGGTGGGACAGCGACCAGTGATCGCGGTTGTTCTCCTGCTCGCGCGTAGCCCAGTTGGCGCTGGTGCCGTCGCCGTTTTTCAGGCGGGTGGCGCCGGCTTCCAGGAGGATGTCGTGGTCGATGCTCGGCGTGAAGGCCAGGCGCGCGGTGAGGTCGCGGTGGTCGGCGTTGCTGAAGCCATTGGTTTGCTCGATGTCGTCGTCGGCCTGGCGGTCGAGGTAACGGCCCCACACCTGCAAGCCGAGGAAATCCTCTTTTAGCGGGCCGCTGAGGTAGAACTGGGTCTGGCGCGCATTGCCCTGGTCGCTGTGCTGGCGCGCGGAATAATCATAGCCGATGGAACCGCCCCAGGTTGGCGAGACCTTGCGGGTGATCACGTTGATCACCCCGCCGATGGCATCCGAGCCGTAGAGCGACGACATCGGCCCGCGCACCACTTCAATGCGCTCGATGGCGGCGGCCGGCGGTACAAAACTCTGCTCGTAGCCGCTGTTGCCGTTGACCCGCGATTCACGCGCGCTCTGCCGTTTGCCGTCGACCATGATCAAGGTGTAGTCGGCCGGCATGCCACGGATGGAGATGTCGGTTTCATTGGCGCCGCCGTTGACCGTCACCCCTTCCACATCACGCACCGCGTCGCCCAAGTCGCGGTAGGACTTGCGGCGCAGCGCTTCACCATCGATCACCGTGACCGACGCCGGCGCGTCTTCCACGCTTTGGGCAAAGCCGGCAGCGGTGACCACCACATCGTTGAGTTGCAGGGCAACGGGCTCGTCGGCATAGGCGTTGAAGCTACCGGCGACCAGCAGCGCCAAGGGGGTGAAGCGAAAAGCAGGAAGCATGGAGGGGGACCTTAGGAGTGGACTCAAAAGAGAATCGTAATCATCCAGGCCCGGATAACTTGGACAAAGTGTGACATCTCCATAAGCGCCCCCGCCCACCTCAAAGTCAGATGGAGATCAAAATGTGGGAGCTGGCTTGCCTGCGATAGCGGTGTATCAGCTAGCCCATCCATGGCAGACAGACCGCCATCGCAGGCAAGCCAGCTCCCACATTTGATCGCGGATGTTTCCAGATGAGTGGGCGGCATCAAGAAAGAAGAGACTGGCTTATTTTTTATTTCGATCATAATATTCAACAAAATATTACCGACGTAATTTTCTGTAATACCCCCGGAGCCCGCCATGCACCCTTCTCCCCTGCGCCTTCTCACGCCCCTGGCCCTGTTGATCATCCTCAGCGGCTGCAACAGCCAGGCCGACACCGCCGCCCAAGTCCCCCAACCACGCCCGGTACTCGCCGCCAAGGTCGAAGCCGCCAGCACCCAGCAAAACGCCTACACCGGCGTGGTCGCGGCGCGCACGGAAAGTGACCTGGGCTTCCGCGTCAGTGGCAAAGTCATCGAGCGCAAGGTCGACCCCGGCCAGCATGTCTCCCGTGGCGACACCCTGCTGGTGCTGGACATCGGCGACTTCGAACTGGCCCTGCGCTCGGCGAAAAATCGCGTCAACGCCGCCCAGGCCCAACTGCGTCAACGCCGTGACGACGAAAACCGCTACCAGCGCCTGGCCAGCACCGGCGCGGTGTCGCGGCAGATCTTCGACCAGTCGGCGACCAACCTGCGCGTCGCCGAAGCCGAACTGGCCGCCGCGCAATCCGATGCCAGCCAGATCGAGAACCGCCGCACCTACTCCGTGCTCAAGGCCGACGGCGACGGCATCATCACCGACGTGCGGGTGGAACGCGGCCAAGTGGTCGCCGAAGGCCAAGTCGTCGCCCGCCTGGCCCATGACGGCGCCCGCGAAGCCATCGTCAACCTGCCGGAAAACAGCCGCGACCAAGCCTCGCAACGCGCCCTGGCCTTTCCCTTTGGCGCACCGGATCAAGCGGTAACCGCCACCCTGCGCGAACTGTCCGCCAGCGCCGACCCCACCACCCGCACCTACCGTGCCCGCTACGTGTTGCATGGCGCCGTCGAGCGCTTCGCCCTCGGTTCGACCATCACCGTGCGCCTGCAAGGCAACGGCCAGGCCCAACACACCCGCGTACCCATCGGCGCCTTGCAGGATGCGGGGCAAGGCACTGGCGTGTGGCTGATCGGCGCGGACGATCGCGTCAGCTTCGCCCCGGTCAACGTCGTCAGCCTCGGCCAGGAAGACGCCCTGCTCGACAGCGGCGTGGCCCCCGGCCAACTCATCGTCGCCCTTGGCGCCCACCTGCTGCACAACGGGGATGCGGTGCGCCTGCTGCCCGCCCAGGCACTGGCCCTCAACCGCAAGCAGGACCACTGAACATGCGCGGTATCAATCTCTCTGAACTGGCAGTCAAACACCGCGCGGTCACGCTGTTCCTGATCCTGGCGATCCTCGCCGCCGGGGTCTTCTCGTTCGGCAAACTGGGCCGCGCCGAAGACCCGTCGTTTACCGTCAAGGTCATGACCATCACCGCCGCCTGGCCCGGCGCCACCGCCCAGGAAATGCAGGAACAGGTGGCCGACCGCCTGGAAAAACGCCTGCAGGAACTGGACGACTACGACCGCGTCGAGACCATCGCCCAACCGGGCTTCGTGTCGATGCGCATGACCTTCAAGGAGTCCACGCGCCCCGGCGAGATCCAGGACCTGTTCTACCAGACCCGCAAAAAACTCAGCGATGAAGCCGCGAAGCTGCCCAAAGGCGTGATTGGCCCGTTCTTCAACGATGAATATTCCGACGTGTACTTCGCCTTGTACGCACTGGAAGCCGAGCACTTGCCCCACCGGCAACAGGTGCAGATGGCCGAAGAACTGCGCCAGGGCTTGCTCAATCTGCCGGGGGTGAAGAAGGTCAATATCCTCGGCGAGCAAGCGCAGCGGGTGTTTGTCGAGTTTTCCTACGAACGCCTGGCGACACTGGGTATCAAGCCGGAGCAGATTTTTTCCGCACTGGCCGCGCAAAACGCCATGGCGCCGTCGGGTTTTGTCGAGACGGCCGGCGCCCGCGCCTATATCCGCATCGACGGCGCTTTTGACAGCCTGGCCTTGATCGAAAACGTGCCGCTGGAAGTCAACGGTCGCGTCCTGCGCATCGCCGACGTGGCCACCGTCAGCCGGGGCTATGAAGACCCGCCCAGCTACCGCATCCGCCACCAGGGCGACCCGGCGCTGATGCTTGGCGTGATCATGGAAAAGCACTGGAACGGCCTGGACCTGGACAACAGCCTCAAGGCCGAGGAAGCCAGAATCCACGCCGACCTGCCCTTGGGCGTGAACTTCGCCAAGGTCGCCGACCAGGCGAAAAACATCCGCCTGGCAGTCAACGAGTTCATGTTGAAGTTCTTCGTCGCCCTGGCGGTGGTCATGCTGATCAGCCTGCTGGCCCTGGGCTTTCGCGTCGGGTTGGTGGTGGCGGCGGCCGTGCCGCTGACCCTGTCGATCGTGTTTGTGATCATGCTGCTCACCGGTCGCGAGTTCGATCGCATCACCCTCGGTGCACTGATCATTTCCCTGGGCTTGCTGGTGGACGACGCGATCATCGCCATCGAAATGATGGTGGTGAAACTCGAAGAGGGTTTTGACCGGATTCATGCCGCCACCTTCGCCTGGAGCTCCACCGCGGCGCCGATGTTGACCGGTACGCTGGTGACCATCATCGGTTTTCTGCCGGTGGGGTTTGCGCGCTCGGGAGCAGGGGAATATGCCGGCAATATCTTCTGGATCGTCGGTTTCGCGCTGATTTCATCCTGGCTGGTGGCGGTAGTTTTCACCCCCTATCTCGGCGTGAAACTGCTGCCGCAGATCAAACCGGTGCCCGGCGGGCACGAGGCAATTTACGCCGGGCGTTATTACCAGAAGCTACGCGGCGTGGTCGAAGCCTGCGTGCGTCGGCGCTGGCTGGTGACCGGTTTGGTGGTGACGGCGTTTGTGCTGTGCGGGTTGGGCATGGGGCTGGTGAAGAAGCAGTTCTTCCCCAACTCCGACCGTTCAGAACTGATTCTTGAGGTGTATATGCCACCCGGCAGTGCGTTCAAGAGCACCGAAATGGTCGCCGCCCAGCTGGAAAAGGCCCTGCTGCAAGAACCGCAAACCACCCTGGTGGACACCTACGTGGGCGGCGGCGCGCCAAGGTTCTTTCTGTCGCTGAACCCGGAACTACCTGACCCGGCATTCGCCAAGTTGATCGTGCAAACGGCGGATTCCCACGCCCGTGACGCATTGAAGCTACGCATGCGCGAGCGCATTGCCGCAGGCGAATTCCCGGCCGCCCGTGTGCGCGTGACGCAGTTGCTGTTCGGCCCGCCGGTGCCATTCCCGGTGGTTTTTCGCGTTTCCGGGCCCAACGTGGAGGTGCTGCGCGGCGTCGCTGAAGACGTGCGCAAGGTCGTCGCCGCGAACCCGCTGACCAAGGACGCCTTCCTCGACTGGGGCGAGCGCACCAGTGGCTACCGCCTGGTGCTGGATCAAGACCGCCTGCGCCTGCTGGGCTTCACGCCGAACGAGGTCAAATCCCAGCTCAACGCCCTGCTCAGCGGCAACCCGATCACCGAAGTGCGCGAAGGCAACCGCACCGTGTCGGTGGTCGCCCGCGCCCAGGGCAGCCAGCGCGAAAACCTCGGCAACCTCAACAACATGACCCTGACCAACAGCAACGGCACGGCGGTACCGCTGGCCCAGGTCGGCCACTTCCAGGCGGTCATGGAAGAACCGATCCTCAAGCGCCGCAACCGCGCGGCCACCGTGGAAGTGCGCGCCGACATCATCGACGGCCTACAGCCGCCCGATGTGGAAATGGCCGTGTACAAGGACCTGCAACCCCTGCTCGCGACGCTGCCCGCCGGCTACCGGATCGACATCGGCGGCCCGGTTGAAGAAAGCGCCAAGGCCAACGTGGCACTGGCGGCGCTGTTCCCGATCATGATCCTGCTGACCCTCACGGTGATCATGTTCCAGGTGCGCTCGTTCGGCGTGATGTTCATGGTCTTCGCCACCGCGCCGCTGGGCCTGATTGGCGCGGTGCCGACCTTGCTGCTGTTCAACCAGCCGTTCGGCTTCAACGCGATCCTGGGGCTGATCGGGATTGGCGGGATCCTGATGCGCAACACGCTGATCTTCACCGACCAGATCCGCCAGAACCAGGAGCACGGCATGGCGATCCGCGAGGCGATTGTGGAAGCCACGGTACGGCGCGCGCGCCCGGTCATCCTCACCGCGCTGGCGGCGGCGCTGGCGTTTATCCCGCTGACGTTGTCGGTGTTCTGGTCGTCCCTGGCCTATGTGCTGATTGGCGGGGTGCTGGTGGGCACGGTGTTGACGCTGCTGTTTCTGCCGGCGCTGTGCAGCCTGGTGCTGGGGCGAGAGAAGACGCGAGTTGTCGAAACGTCCCACCCAAGCGCCGGATAAGCTCTACTCCCCCACCCTGAAAACCTCTGCAAAGTCCCTCGCCTGATTTCACAGTGCGAGGGATTGCAGATGGATTTTCATGTTGTAGGGACAGTTTCGTGAACCCGGCCATTGGCAGGCTGGCCCTGACCCCAATGGACGCGAAGACGGTCGATGCTGAAGGCGTCTTCCGCGATTTTCGCGAATGCCTGAACAGATTCGACGACTGGGCGCAGCGCTTTTGGAGCTTTGCGGCGCTGGATGTCGAGCAGGTGTTCAAGGTCGGCGATGACGTGGCGCTGGTCGCGCCGGTCAATCGCTCGATCATACCCAGCAGCACCGTGGTCACTTGCCAGGCCAAAGGCACGTTGACGCTGGTGCATATGTTTCAGAGCACGCGGTTTGTGCCCATCGGCAATACGCCGGTGGTGCTGCAACGCGTCGACCCCCATGGCGGCCCGCTGGGCGAGCCTATTCACAAGACCATCGGCCCGAGCGGCATCCTCGAAATCACCGAGTGTGAGCGCAACCAGCAGTACCGGGTCAATTTCTACCCCAACGTTTCCCAAGATCACGTCAAGGCGCTGTATGCGTCCTACCAATCGGTGATCGCCGAGCTGGAAATTCGCCTACGCGAAGCGTGGACAAATACCTTCCAGGCCCAATGGAAAACCTACACCGACGCCAGCCCACTGCAGCGTCGCCGGATGGAGGAAGCGGCGTTTCTGGTTGGCATGGGTAAGACGCTCTACAACCTGTGGGACAACATCCCACAGCTATACGACCTGTTGGCTGACATCAAGCCCAATAGCGAAAAGTTACTGCAATACCTCTCCCAAACTGAACTCGACGAGCTGCTTGCGCTGGGCAAGGACACCTTGGCCAACGGTTTGCTGGTGCTCAGTGATGAGCCGCTGTTGTTCATCTATGTGTCGGCGATGGTCAGCTGGATGCGCATGCTGCCACCGCAGGAAGTCAGCGAGCTGATGGGGGAAATCACCAGCGAGGTGTTGATTGCCTTGCTGCTGATCAGGGTAGGCGCCGCGATGGGAGTTGCGTTGCAACTAGGGGCGCATGTATTGCGCGCTATGAAGTCCGAGCGCGCACGGCAGGGGTTGGCGTTGTTGGCCAAGCAACTGGCGGGGCCGAAGCTGGACGCGCATGTCGAAGCATCGAAGCCGTTGTTGCTGGGTGGACCGGCGACGGCGATCAAGACGATCCCGGATGTACCGTTGAAGGCTGGGGATCAGTTGGTTGCGAACCCGGTGCCGATGGTGCGGGATAAGGCCACGCAGCGGACGGTATTGGTTCGCCAGGAAGCGGTCGATGACGTGCCCGCTTCGGGTAGGAATGCCAACGGCGATGCGGCGGTTTCTGCGGACAAGACCCTTACCAATGGCTGCCCAGTGTCGATGGTCACCGGGGAGGAATTGCTCACTCTCACTGACGGCGTGCTCGACGGGATTTTGCCGCTTGAGTGGACGCGGTTGTACCGCACCAGTGCGGTGGAGGTGGAGTGTGGGCTGGGGTTTGGCTGGAGCCATTCGCTGGCCCACAGGCTCTGTGTTTCGGGCGATTCGGTGGTGTGGACGGATCATGAAAGTCGGGCTACCACCCTGCCCTTGCCGACGGTTGCTCGGCCGGCGATCACCAATAGCTTGGCCGAAGCGGCCATTTATCTCGGGACTTTGCCTGACGAGTTGGTGCTGGCGCAGGCGTCGCGTTTCTACCATTTCCGGGATGGTTTGCTGACAGCCATCAGCGATGCGTATGACAACCGGCTGCGCATTTCCCGGGATGTGTTGGGGCGTATCGAACGGCTGGATAACGGTGCCGGACGTTCGCTGTTTTTGCGCTATTCGCACGACCGTATCGTGGCAGTGGATTACCAGATTCAGCGGGCAGAGGGGTCTGATCCCTACGTCTGGGTGACCGAGTACAGCGTTGTGTCCTACGCCTATGACGACCTTGGACGGTTGGTTTCGGCGACCAATGCTGTCGGTGAAAGCGAGACTTATCGCTACGACGAGCAGCATGTGATTCTTGAGCGTGGCTTGGCCGGTGGGGCGAGTTTCTATTGGGGGTGGGAAAGGTCTGGCAAGGCCGCGCGCTGTGTCCGGCATTGGGCGAGCTTTGCGCAGATGGACACGCGTTATGCCTGGGGGGACGACGGGCGCGTCACGGTGTTTAACGCCGATGGCAGCCAGGAAGTCTACGTCCACGATCAGCGGGCGCGGTTGGTGCAGCGGGTTGATCCCGATGGCGCGACGCATTTCAAATCCTACGACGACAAGGGCCGATTGACGGTCGAGCAAGACCCGCTGGGGGCGGTTACGGCGTATCAGTACGACGAAGCCGGACGCTTGGTGGCGCTGTTTCCAGGGGATGACGAGCCGACGTCCTACGAGCATGACAACGGTTTCGTACGGGTTGTGCGGCGTGGTGAGGCGGTCTGGAAGTACGAGCGCAATGATCAGGGCGATGTCACGCGCAGGACGGATCCAGACGGCAATGTCACGGACTACAGCTACAACAGATACGGGCAACTGACGGGAGTTTGGTACCCGGATCACAGTTGCCATCGGTTGCTGTGGAATGAACGTGGCCAGCTGGTTGAGGAACAGTTACCCAATGGCGGCATCAAGCGCTATCGCTATGACAACCTCGGGCGCCGGACCACCCACGAGGATGAACATGGCGCTCTCACTCAATACCAGTGGAACAACGCCGGTCGCTTGATCCAGATCGTCCTGCCAAGCGGAGATACACGCAAATACAGCTACAACGCCTACGGAAAAATCACCTCCGAGCGGGATGAACTGGGCCACGTCACCCGCTACGAATACGCCGATGGCCTACACCTGATCAGCCGTCGAATTAACGCCGACGGCACCCAGGTCAAATACCGCTACGACAACGTGCGGTTACTGCTGACCGAGATCGAAAACGAAGTCGGCGAAACCTATGCATTGCAGTACCACCCCAACGGCCTGATCCAGCAGGAAACCGGCTTCGACGGCCAACGCACGTCCTACCTCTACGACCTCAACGGCAACCTGCAGGAAAAAACCGAACACGGCGACGATGGCAGTCAGCTCGTCACCCACTACGAGCGCGACTTCGCCGGCCGCCTCGTACGAAAAACCCTGCCCGACGGCGGAGTTGTGGGTTACACCTACGACCGCCAAGGCAACCTCCTCGGCGTCGACGACGGCCACTGGTCATTGGCCTACGAATACGACCGACAAAACCGCCTCACCGCCGAACACCAAGGCTGGGGCACCTTGCGTTACGGCTACGACGCCTGCGGCCAGGTGCAACACCTGCGCCTGCCCGACAACAACCGCATCACCTTCAACCACGGCAAAGGTGGCCACCTCGCTACCGTCGAACTCAACGGCGAAACCCTCACCTCGCACCTGTTCAAAGCCGGCCAGGAACACCAACGCCAACAAGGCCAACTGCTCAGCCACTACCACTACGACGACCAGCACCGGCTGCACGCCCACAGCGTCACCCAACAGCAAAACCACCTGTACCGTCGCCAATACGACTACGACCAGGCCGGCACCCTGAGCCGCATCCTCGACACCCGCAAAGGCGAACACCACTACAGCTACGACCCGCTAAATCGCCTGACCCGCGCCGACCATTCCCAGGATCACCAAGAGCGTTTTTCCCACGACCCGGCAGGCAACCTGCTGATGCAAAACCGCCCAGGCCCGGACATCGTCGCGGGTAATCGGCTGATGATCCAGGGGGATCGGTACTACGACTATGACGCGTTCGGCAACCTGATCCGAGAGCGTCGGGGCAAGGGCCATCAACTCGTTATTGAATACCGCTACGACTGCCAACATCGGTTGGTCAGCGTCACCACACTCAGCGGGCAAACCGCCAGCTACCGCTACGACCCCTTCGGTCGACGCATCAGCAAAAGCGTTGACGGCCTGACGACCGAATTCTTCTGGCAAGGCGAAAAACTGATCGCCGAACACCACGCAGAGCGCCATCGCAGCTACCTCTACGAACCCGACAGCTTCCGCCCACTGGCCCTGCTGGAAGGCTTCGGCCCCAAAGCCACCCAGCCCTACCACTACCAACTGGACCACCTCGGTACGCCCCAGGAACTGACAACTCCCGAAGGCAAAATCGCCTGGTCCGCCCACTACCGCGCCTACGGCGAAATCACCCGCCTCGACGTCGGAACAATCGACAACCCGCTGCGTTTCCAAGGCCAATACTTCGACGCGGAAAGCGGGCTGCATTACAACCGGCATCGCTACTACAATCCGGATATTGGTCGCTACCTGACGCCGGATCCGGTGAAGTTGGCGGGGGGGATCAATGGGTATCGGTATGTGCCTAATCCTACGGGGTGGGTGGATCCGTTAGGACTGAGCTGCAAGGTTGCAAGCTGTCCAAGCGCCAGCGGGGTTTTAACTACTCACGAAAATGCAGGTGGGCACCTGATTAAGAAGCATGTGGGACGCACGGACGAGGAACTGGCTGCCAGGTTCGAATTGGAGCCCCATATTCCTGCTTCCTCAACATTTAGGACTTTAGATGAGGCAGAGGCTATAGCGTCTAAAAGCTTGGCCTCCCATCACCGAGAAATACTAGCGTTTCTTGGAGGAAAAAAAGACAAATACATTATCAGGGGAAGTTCAGATCTCCCCGTAGGGAGAAGCGTTCTAAATGGCACAACAAAATCAGTCCCCGCCTACAAATTCTTATTGGTTCTAAAGCGTGATAAAAAAATGCCAGATGGTTACCTATTACTGACCGGATACCCAATAGAAAAATGAATAAACCACTGACAGAACTCCAGCAATTTATGGGCGCGTACTTCAACCAAGACTGGGCAGAGGATCACCCCTCAGCCGACGATGTGATTGACACCTTCTTACAAGACTCGCCTAAAGACGTCATCATTACGGTCAAAAAAGAAATCTTAGAGCTGATAAATTCACATACAAATGAATCAGACCTTCAAGAAAACTTGCTGCATGAACAGTACTGCTACTACCACTATCCTCATCAGTGGAAATCAGGAAAATCATGGCTTGAACACGTAATCGACATGTTCGATGAGGCCTTAAGGAACAAGCGTGATTAGGTAGGAATAACGTCTGAATTCACTAATCGAAAACAGGTCAACTCCTACAGATCGAACTGCCAACACGGAATAATCGGTGGGAGCTAAAACTACAATCCCCTACACCGACCTCAACCAACCAACCTGCACCGAACTCACCCGATTCCGCCCCCCACTCTTCGCTTCATACAACGCCAAATCCGCATCATTCAACCAACTGGTGGAATCCACATGCCCCAGTTGGTAAGGCGCCAACCCAATACTCAAGCTCGCGCGCAACGTCGGGTCCTGCGCATACGCCAGCGCGTTGAAACGATCCCGCAACGCGTCCATCACTTCCGTGGCGCGGTTGAGGGGCATGTCCGGCAGGATCACGCAGAATTCATCCCCGCCGTAGCGCCCGGCCAGGTCGGTGGCGCGCAGGTTCTGCCGTAGGACTTTGCTCAGCCGGCGTAGGACGATGTCGCCGGTGACGTGGCCATAGGTGTCGTTGATGATCTTGAAGTGGTCGATATCGATCAGGGCGATGGCGGCTCCGGTCTGGCCACGGCGGCAGCGTTGGAATTCGAGTTCCAGTTGGTCTTTCCAGGCGCCGTGGTTGAGCAGGCCGGACAGGCTGTCGGTGCGGCTCAGGGCCAGCAGTTCGCGTTTATGCGAGGCCAGGGTGACCGCCTGGCGGTAGCAGATCCAGCCGAGGGCCAGGGGGTACACCATCAGGATCGGCAAGCAGGCGTAGAGTTGCGCCTGGGTGGTCACGCCAACAAACGCCGGAGCAAATACCAGCAGCGCGGTGCCGATGCCCAGGCCCTGGGCGAGCCAACCGGTGAGCATGAAGCGCAGCCCGCCGATGGCGACGTTGTTCATGGTCATCATCGACAGGGTGGTCACGCCGGGCAGCGGGTTGAAGTGCATGGCGCCGACCCAGAAGCCGCCGCAGAAGGAGTCGATCAGCAAGTTGCGCCGCTCGCTGCGCAATGCGTGCTCGGAGCGGCGCGATATCAGGAAGGCCACGTGCGGCCAGACGAAGGCGTTGGTCAGCATCAGCGCCCACACCCAGGGGTGCGGGTTCAGCGGGTACATCGCAAACGCCACACACACAAAGCCGAGTGTCAGCCCCAGGGCGCGGGATTTGTACATGCGCGAAGCAAGCGGAAGTCCCTTTCCTCCGACGGCTGCCATGGTGGGGTGCGATCCTGAGGGTGTGCTCGGAGTCTATCAGGGCAACGGCAAATCGCCACTACCGCTCATAAGCTCAGTGCCCTCAGTAGGAAAAGCCCCGCGCCAGCATCAAGGCAACCCCCAGCAGCAGCACCGCCGTGACCCGTTGCAGCAGCACGCGCCGTGCGGGGTTTTCCAGGACATGCTTGATGCGCTGGCCGAAATAGCAGTACAGGCAGCCGCTGGCGAACTGCAACACCAGGAAGGTCAGGCCCAGGATGGCGATGTCCGACGCCGAGTTGTGCTCCCCTCCCCCGGCAAACTGTGGGAACACGGCGCTGAACATGATGATCGCCTTGGGGTTGGAAAACCCCGTCAGCAAGCCCTTGCTGAACAGGCTGCGCGCGCCCTCCACGGCGCCGGCCTTGTCGAGCGGTACGCCGCTGCTGGTCCACTGCTTGTACGCCAGGTAAAGGATGTAGGCCACGCCCACCAGCTGAATACCTTGGGTAATCGCGACATTGCCCTTGATCAACTCCGAAAAACCCACGGCAAAGATCAGGATGGAAATCAGGTACGACACACTGGCGCCGATCTGGGCGGGGATCGATCGGCGCAGGCCGTCTTTCAGGCCCAGGCTCAACAGCAGCATGGTCATGGGGCCGGGGCTGAAGGTCAGGGTCGCGCAAAACAGTAGGAAGTAGAGAAACGAAGAGAGCGTCAATGCGCTGGTCATGGCCGTGGACCTTGAAGGAGAAGGCTCGCAGTCTAGGCAAGTGGCCTTGCACGAGGCAGGTAAAGTACGGCCTAATCCGCCCGAACTTCACCGGTAAAATCATCGGCAAAGATAAGGAAGCCCCATGTTCGTCGCCGCCATCGCCTTTGTGCCAGGCACACCCAAGGTGCAACAGATCGTCGAGGCGTTCAGCCAGGCCATCGAGACGGGCGAGTGGGCGCCGGGCAGCAAGTTGCCGTCCGTGCGCGAACTGGGCCAGACCCTCGGTGTGAGCAAGTTCACCCTCAATGAAGCCCTCGACCGCCTGCGCGGGCGCAACCTGCTGACGTCCAGCCAGGGCCGTGGCTATTTCGTCGCGGTGGACAGCGCCCGCCCGGCTTCATCGGCCTGGGTCGAATTGCTGCCTCAGGATCTGCTCAGCGTACTGCGCCGCCCGCTGGCCACGGTCTACGGCGACCTGCGCCCCGGTGGCGGGCACTTGCCGGAAGACTGGCTGGACAGCGACGCCATCCGCCAAACCCTGCGCAGCGTGGTGCGCGCGCCGTCGTTGCGCATCGCCGGGCTGGGCACGCCGGCCGGGCTGCTGCCGCTGCGCCAGGCCTTGCAGCAAAAGTTGCACGGCGAAGGCTTGTCGGTGCCGGTGGAGCAAATCATCACCACCCCCAATACCGTGCAGGGCCTGGACATGCTGATGCGCCTGCTCGCCCGCCCCGGCGACAGCGTGTTGCTCGACGCGCCGTGCTACTTCAACTTCCACGCCAACCTCGCCCTGCACGGCGTCAAGGTGCTGACTATCGAGCGGCGCCCCGACGGTTTCGACTTTGTCGCCCTCGAACAACTGCTGGCCGAACATCGCCCCAGCCTGTACCTCACCACCGGCGTGCTGCATAACCCGACCGGGCACTCGTTCAGCCCCGGCCAGGCGTTCCGCCTGTTGCAACTGACGCGCCAGTACCAGTGCCACATCATCGAGGATGACCTCTACGGCGACCTGCACCCCAACCCGCCACCGCGCCTGGCCGCCCTCGCCGGCCTGGACCAGGTCACCTACCTGTCGGGTTTCTCCAAGATCCTCAGCGCCAACACCCGCGTCAGCTACGTGGTGGCCGCGCCGCAACTGGCCGCCAACCTGACCAACATGAAGCTGATGAGCGGCGGCATCACCTCGGAGCTGTTTGAACAGGTGGTGTACCGCATGCTCAGTGAAGGCAGTTACGCCAAGCATCGCAAGCGCATGCAGCAGCGTCTGACGGAGGCCGGCGGACGCGTCGAGCAATGGCTCAAGCGCTGCGGTTGCGTGTTGCCGATGGGCTATGAAGGCGGGATGTTTATCTGGGCGCACCTGCCGCCGGGCGTCAACGGCGAGCGATTGGCCCAGGACGCCTTGAAGCAAGGCATGGTGCTGGCGCCGGGCACGCTGTTTGGCTACGACCCGGCCCTGCCGGAGGCGATGCGCTTCAATGTGGCCCACAGTGATGCACCACAGGTGCATCAGGTGTACGAAGCGCTGCTGCGCAAACACCGCATCAGCGGCGATGGGCCAGCGAACGTACGCAGCGATCCCCCAGGCTCTGCACGCCCTGCACCAGCAGCACCAGCACAACCACCGTCACCACCATGATCTCGTTGTTGAAGCGCTGGTAGCCGTAGCGGATTGCCAGATCGCCCAGCCCACCGCCGCCAATCACCCCGGCCATCGACGAAAAGCCGATCAGCATGACCAGGGTCAACGTCACCCCGGCCACCAGCGCCGGCAGGGCTTCGGGCAGCAACACCTTGAGGATCACATGGCGGATATCGCCGCCCATGGCCACGATGGCTTCGATGCGGCCCTTGTCCACTTCGTCCAGCGCGGTTTCGACGATGCGCGCAAAAAACGGGAACGCGCCAATGGTGATCGGCACCACGGCGGCGGTGCTGCCCAACGTAGTGCCGACGATCAGGCGCGTCAGCGGGATCAACGCGATCAGCATCACCACAAACGGCAACGAGCGCCCCAGGTTGATCACCGCGCCCAGCCCGCGGTTGAGGCGTGGCAATGGCAACAGCCCGTCGCGTCGGCTGATAAACAGCAACACGCCCAGGGGCAAGCCGATCAACAAGGTAAACAACCCGGCCAGCAGCACCATGTACAGGGTTTCGCCGGTGGCGTTGAGCAGCAGTTGCAGGATGTCATGCCAATCGGTCTTCATACCGCCCTCACCACTTGCCGGCTGGGGGCCAGCGAACGACCGAGGCGCGAGGCCGGGTCGGCTTGCAGTTGCAGCAGCGTGCCGCTTTCCACCACGCGGCCATCGGCCAGGGACACCGCGCTGTCGCAAATCGCCTTGACCACTTCCAGCTCGTGGGTGATCAACACAATGGTCACCCCCAGTGTGCGATTGATATCGCGTAACAGCTCAAGGATCGACGCCGTGGTTTCCGGGTCCAGCGCGCTGGTGGCTTCGTCCGACAGCAAATACGCCGGCCGCGCCGCCAGCGCACGTGCGATGCCTACGCGTTGTTTCTGCCCGCCCGACAGCTGCGAAGGAAACGCCTGGGCCTTGTCACTCAAGCCCACCAACGCCAACAACTCGGCGACCCGCGCCGCACGCTCGGCCTTGGGCACATTGCCGATCTCCAGCGGCACCGCGACGTTATCCGCCACGTTGCGCGAATGCAGGAGGTTGAAGCCCTGGAAGATCATGCCGATGCGCTGGCGTTGCTCGCGCAAGGCCTTGCCGGTGAGTTGCGTGAGGTCCCGGCCGTCCAGCAGGATGCGCCCGCTGCTCGGCCGTTCCAGCAGGTTGAGGCAGCGCAGCAAGGTGCTTTTGCCCGCGCCGCTGCGCCCGACGATGCCAAAGATCGAGCCTTCGGCGATGTGCAGCGAGACGTTGTCCAACGCCGGCGGCTGGCCGTCGGCGTAGGTTTTGCTGACGCCCTCGACGGCGATCATTCGACCGCCACCGGGATTACGGAGCCTGCGTATTTCTCGCTGATGAACTTGGCCACCTGCGGCGAGCGCAGGTCCTTGGCCAATTGCTCGATGCGCGGGTCCTGCGCCAGTTTTGGCGTGGTCACCAGGATATTCGCGTAGGGGTTGCCCTTCGCCGCTTCCAGCCCCAACGCGTCCTTGGCCGGTTCCAGCCCGGCTTCCAGGGCGAAGTTGCCGTTGATCACCGCCAGGTCCACATCATCCAGCGCGCGCGGGATCTGCGGCGATTCGATTTCAAGAATCTTCAAGTGCTTGGGGTTTTCGGCGATGTCTTTTGGCGTGGCCTGGTCCTTGGCCGCATCGTTGAAACCCGGCTTGAGCTTGATCAAGCCATTGGCTTGCAACAGGTACAGGGCACGGCTCAGATTGGTGACGTTGTTCGGCACGGCAACGGTGCCTTTGTCCGGCACCTGGTCAAAGCTTTTGTGGCGGCGCGAATAAATGCCCAGCGGCTCGATGTGCACGGTGGCGGCCACGGTGAACTTCTGTCCGAGGGCTTGCTCCTGAGAGGCCAGGTACGGCAGGTGCTGGAAGTAATTGGCGTCCACATCACCATGGGCCAGCAACTCGTTGGAGTTCACACCGCTGGGGATCTCGATGATTTTCAGCTTCAGGCTCGGGTCGAGTTTCTGTACGTATTCGAGGATCTGCGCGTGGGGAATCGGATCGGCGGCAACGCGCAAGGCATCGGCTGCCGACACGTTGAACGAGGCCAGCAACACTGCCAGGGTAAGGGCGGATTTCTTCAACATGGGTGAACTCCAGATCAGGCGGACAGTGCTTGGGGAAGTGTGGCATCGGCGTAGAAACGTTGGGCGACATCGGGGTGCGAACGCAGGCGGCCTTTCAGGTAGTTCCAGCCGACATCGCGCAGCAGCGGGTTGCGCGGGTCGCTTTCGGGGCCGTGGGCATCACGCAGCAATTCAGGGGCAAGCTGGTACACCGGCACCACCGCGTCCAGCTGCGCGCCGAGGAAAAATGCGAGGGACAAGCGCTCGCTGCCCACCGGCGGCGAGACCACACGGTGCACGGTGGCGCGCAGGTAACCGTTGCTGGCCAGCTCGAGCAATTCGCCGATGTTCACCACCAGGGTGTCGGGGCGCGGCGACGCATCGATCCAGCGACCGTCCTCCACTTCCACCTGCAAGCCGGCTTGCTGGTCTTGCAGCAGGAAGCTCAAGAAACCGGAGTCCTTGTGCGCGCCGACGCCTTGGCGACTTTGCTGCGCATGGCGGCCGGGGTAGCGGATCAGCTTGATATGTTCGTTGGGTCTTTCGCCGTACAGCGCGTCGAAGGCGTTTTCCGGCAGGGACAAGGCCTGGGCAAACGCGCGCAACAGGCGCAGGGCCATTTGCGTCATCGCCTGCTGCCAGGCGAGCACCAGGGGCTTGAGGTCGGGCAACGCCTGCGGCCACAGGTTGGGGCCTTGCAGGCGGGCCCAGGCGGCGGGGTAGTGCTGCGCACTCAATGGCTCACGCTCGGCGCCCACATCGAACTGTTCGCGCAGGTCTGGCTGGCCACGGGTGATCTCCGAGGCGGCGCGGTTGTAGCCGCGAAAGTGTGGTGAATGGATCATGCCGACGGCGAGCTTGTCGGCTTCAGGCAGGGCAAAAAATGCCCGCGCCTGCTGCTGCACCTGGGCGAGCAACGCCGGGTCGATGCCGTGGCCAGTGAGGTAGAAAAAGCCGATATGCCGCGCGGCTAGACGCAGCTCGTCGAGGAACTGCTGGCGTTGTTGCGGGCCGGCGTCGAGCTGTGACAAGTCCAGTAGCGGCAAGGTGGTGATTGACTGAAGCTGCGACATCGGCGGCTCACTCCATGAACGTCTTGGGTTGGAGTGACCAATCTAAATGATCTTAAAAAATCGTAATAAATACCTTTTTAGCATTAGCTTAGGCCGTCCAGCGGCCGAACTCGGTCAAAGTGTGGGAGCAGGTTTTTGTGGGAGCTGGCTTGCCTGCGATGCAGGCACCGCGGTTCGCC
>NZ_ANNV01000130.1 GCF_000346755.1 Pseudomonas sp. CBZ-4
TAGCGGTATGTCAGCTAAGTAAATGTTGGCTGGCCTACCGCTATCGCAGGCAAGCCAGCTCCCACATTTGGTTTTACAGCGTTGCTTAAGATGCGATCAGCTGGCGCAGGACGTAGTGCAAGATCCCCCCCGCCTTGAAGTATTCCACTTCATTAAGCGTATCAATCCGACACAACACCTCGACCTTCTCGCTGCTGCCATCCTCCCGCGTAATCACCAGCGTCAGGTTCATCCGCGGCACGATCTCTGCGCCCGTCAGCCCGAGAATATCGATCTGCTCCTTGCCGCTGAGCTTGAGGCTCTTGCGGTTCTGATCCAGCTTGAACTGCAACGGCAGCACGCCCATGCCCACCAGGTTGGAACGGTGGATGCGCTCGAAACTCTCGGCAATCACCGCCTTCACTCCCAGCAGGTTCGTACCCTTGGCCGCCCAGTCGCGGCTTGAGCCGGTACCGTATTCCTGCCCCGCAATCACCACCAACGGCGTGCCCGCCGCCTGGTACTGCATCGACGCGTCGTAGATCGCCATTTTCTCGCCGGTGGGGATATACAGCGTATTGCCGCCTTCCTCGCCACCGAGCATTTCGTTGCGGATGCGGATGTTGGCAAAAGTGCCGCGCATCATCACTTCGTGGTTGCCCCGGCGTGAGCCGTAGGAGTTGAAGTCACGCGGCTCCACGCCTTGCTCGCGCAGGTAGCGCCCGGCCGGGCTGTCGGCCTTGATGTTGCCGGCGGGGGAGATGTGGTCGGTGGTCACCGAGTCGCCCAGCAGGGCCAGGATATTGGCACCCTGGACATCCTTGATCACCGGCAAAGGCCCGGCAATATCGTCGAAGAACGGCGGATGCTGGATGTAGGTCGAGTCCTTCTGCCACACGTAGGTCGCGGCCTGTGGCACTTCAATGGCTTGCCACTGCGCATCACCGGCAAACACCTCGGCGTATTCCTTGTGGAACATGCCGGTGCTGACCTGGGCCACGGCGTCGGCAATCTCTTTGCTGCTGGGCCAGATGTCCTTGAGGTACACCGGCTTGCCGTCCCTGTCGTTGCCCAGCGGCTCGCTGCTGATGTCGATGCGCACCGTGCCGGCCAATGCATAGGCGACCACCAGCGGCGGCGAGGCCAGCCAGTTGGTTTTCACCAACGGGTGCACGCGGCCTTCGAAGTTGCGGTTGCCGGACAGCACCGAGGCCACGGCCAGGTCGGCCTTCTGGATGGCTTTTTCAATCGGCTCAGGCAGCGGGCCGGAGTTGCCGATGCAGGTGGTGCAGCCATAACCCACGAGGTCAAAGCCGAGCTTGTCGAGGTAGTGGGTCAGGCCCGCCGCCTTGTAGTAGTCGGTGACCACTTTGGAACCCGGCGCCAGGGAAGTCTTGACCCAGGGTTTGCGTGTGAGGCCCTTTTCCACGGCCTTTTTCGCCACCAGACCGGCGGCCATCATCACGCTGGGGTTGGAGGTGTTGGTGCACGACGTGATCGCGGCAATAACCACGGCGCCGTTTTTCAGGCGATAGGTCTGCCCTTCGAAGTCGTAATCGGCTTCACCCACCAAGTCGGCATTGCCTACGGCAACGCCGCCGCCACCTTCGCTTTCCAGGCGCCCGACCTCTTTGCTGGCCGGTTTGAATTGCAGGTCGAGGAAGTCGCTGAATGCCTGGCCGACATTCGGCAGCGACACCCGGTCCTGCGGGCGTTTCGGCCCGGCCAGGCTGGCTTCGACGCTGCCCATGTCCAGGGCCAGGCTGTCGGTGAACACCGGTTCCTGGCCGGCGTGGCGCCACAGGCCCTGGGCCTTGGTGTAGGCCTCGACCAGCTTGACGGTGGCTGACGGACGGCCCGACAGGCGCAAGTAGTCCAGCGTCACTTCATCCACTGGGAAGAAGCCACAGGTGGCGCCATATTCCGGGGCCATGTTGGCGATGGTGGCGCGGTCGGCCAACGGCAGGTCCGCGAGGCCGTCGCCATAGAATTCGACGAATTTGCCTACCACGCCTTTCTTGCGCAGCATCTGGGTGACGGTCAGCACCAGGTCGGTGGCGGTGATGCCTTCCTTGAGCTTGCCGGTGAGCTTGAAGCCGATCACTTCCGGAATCAGCATCGACACCGGCTGGCCGAGCATCGCCGCTTCCGCTTCGATGCCGCCCACACCCCAGCCGAGGACGCCGAGGCCGTTGATCATGGTGGTGTGGGAGTCGGTACCGACCAGGGTGTCGGGGAAGGCGTAGGTGCGGCCGTCCTCGTCCTTGGTCCACACGGTGCGGCCGAGGTATTCGAGGTTGACCTGGTGGCAGATGCCGGTGCCTGGCGGCACCACGCTGAAGTTGTCGAAGGCGCTCTGGCCCCAGCGCAGGAAGGCGTAGCGTTCGCCGTTGCGCTGCATTTCGATATCGACGTTCTGTTCGAAGGCGTCGGCGTTGCCGAATTTGTCGACCATCACCGAGTGGTCGATCACCAGGTCCACCGGCGACAGCGGGTTGATACGCTGCGGGTCGCCACCGGCCTTGGCCACCGCGGCGCGCATGGCGGCCAGGTCGACCACGGCGGGGACGCCGGTAAAGTCTTGCATCAGCACTCGGGCGGGGCGGTACTGGATCTCGCGGTCGGACTGGCGCTCCTTGAGCCAGGCGGCGATGGCCTTGAGGTCGGCGCCGGTGACGGTCTTGTCGTCCTCCCAGCGCAGCAGGTTTTCCAGCAGCACCTTGAGCGACATCGGCAGCATGTCCAGGTCGCCCAGGCTTTTGGCCGCTTCGGGCAGGCTGAAGTAGTGGTAGGTCTTGTCGTCTATTTCCAGGGTTTTAAGGGTTTTCAGGCTATCAAGCGATGACATGACGCGACTCCTTATGATCCGCACGGCTACGGACCTGACGGGACGGACAGAGCTATAAAGCTAGCCCTGTTTTCATTAGCAGGCTAATAACTGGACTCTATGGTGAAGTCCAAGGTTCCGAACTCAGTTATCATGCGCGCGTTTTCATGACAGGCCTTGCGCTACAGCAAGCCAGTTGCCAGGAGAGTTGATGAACACCCTTTTTATGCACTGCCGCCCGGGTTTTGAAGGCGAAGTCTGTTCCGAGATCGCGGAACACGCCGCGCGCCTGAACGTTTCCGGCTACGCCAAGGCCAAGACCGGCAGCGCCTGCGCCGAATTTGTCTGCACCGAAGAAGACGGCGCCCAGCGCCTGATGCACGGCCAGCGTTTTGCCGAGCTGATCTTCCCGCGGCAGTGGGCGCGCGGGGTGTTCATCGACCTGCCGGAAACCGACCGCATCAGCGTGATCCTCGCCCACCTGCGCGAATTCCCGGTGTGCGGCAGCCTGTGGCTGGAGATGGTCGATACCAACGATGGCAAAGAGCTGTCGAACTTCTGCAAGAAATTCGAAGTGCACCTGCGCAAGGCGTTGCTCAACGCCGGCAAGCTGGTGGACGACCCGAGCAAGCCGCGCCTGCTGCTGACCTTCAAGAGCGGCCGCGAAGTGTTCATGGGCCTGGCCGAGTCGAACAACTCGGCAATGTGGCCGATGGGCATCCCGCGTCTCAAGTTCCCGCGTGACGCGCCAAGCCGTTCGACCCTCAAGCTGGAAGAGGCCTGGCACCACTTCATTCCCCGCGACCAGTGGGACGAGCGCCTGCACGGCGACATGACCGGTGTCGACCTCGGTGCCGCCCCCGGCGGTTGGACCTGGCAACTGGTCAACCGGGGCATGCTGGTGACGGCCATCGACAACGGCCCCATGGCCGAAAGCCTGATGGACACGGGCCTGGTGCAACACTTGATGGCCGACGGTTTCACCTTCGTGCCCAAGCAGCCGGTGGACTGGATGGTGTGTGACATCGTCGAGAAACCGGCGCGCAACGCGGCGCTGCTGGAAACCTGGATCGGCGAGGGGCATTGCCGCGAGGCGGTGGTGAACCTGAAGTTGCCGATGAAGCAGCGTTATGCCGAAGTGAAGCGTTTGCTGGAACGCATTGAAGAGGGCTTCAAGGCACGTGGCATTCGGGTGGAGATTGGTTGCAAGCAGCTGTATCACGACCGTGAGGAAGTGACCTGCCACCTGCGCCGCCTGGAAACCCCGAAGAAACCCAAGAACCGCTGAATAGTTGAAGTGACCACAAACCCCCTGTGGGAGCGGGCTTGCCCGCGATAGCGGTATAACAATCGACATCTATATTGAATGTGCCCCCGTCATCGCGGGCAAGCCCGCTGCCACCCAAGAGCGGGCCGTTTTCAGGAGTGAGATATGAGCCAATCCCAGGATCTGCCGGTCGACGGCATCCTCGACGCCACCGGCCTCAACTGCCCCGAGCCGGTGATGATGCTGCATCAGCACATCCGCGACCTGCCGCCCGGCGGCTTGCTCAAGGTGATCGCGACCGATCCGTCGACCCGTCGCGATATTCCCAAGTTCTGCGTGTTCCTTGACCACGAACTGGTGGATCAACAGGAACAGGCCGGTACGTACCTGTACTGGATCCGCAAGAAGTCCGCTTAACCCAAGGCTTTTGCTGCGCGAATGCGCCGGCGTGCACTGCGCGCCAGGCGCACCAGCAACATCCCCGCTGCACAACTCAGGCCGACGATCAGGCCCTGCCACAAACCGCTCGGGCCGCTCGGCGCGCCGAGCCAGTCGGTGAGCCCCAGCGCATAGCCGACCGGCAGCCCCACGCCCCAATAGGCGAATAAGGTCAGCACCATGGTCACCCGGGTGTCCTGGTAGCCACGCAGGGCGCCGGCCGCCGTGACCTGGATCGAGTCGGAGAACTGGAACAGCGCGGAAAACACGATCAGCGTCGAGGCCAGGTGAATCACCACCGGGTCAGGGGTGTAGATCGCCGCCAGCTGCTCGCGAAACACCAGCATCAGGCTGCACGACAGGCAGGCGTAGGCCACCGCCGTGCCCATGCCGACCCCGGCGGCAAAGCGCGCCTCACGCGGTTCGCCGCGGCCCAGGGCCTGGCCGACGCGCACGGTGACGGCCATGCTCAGGGAGTAGGGGATCATGAACACCAGCGAGCTGACGTTCAGCGCAATCTGATGGCCCGACACCACCGTGGCGCCGAGGCTGCCGATCAGCAGGGCGATCACCGCGAAGATGCTCGACTCGGCAAAGATCGCCACGCCAATCGGCAGGCCGATGCCCAGTACGCGCTTGATCACCGCCCATTGCGGCCAGTCGAAGCGCTTGAACAGCTCGCTGCTCTGGTACGCCGGGCCGAAGCGTGTCCACACGGCCAGGCCGATTACCATCGCCCACATCGATAGGGCCGTGGCCCAGCCGCAGCCGACGCCGCCCATGGCCGGCACGCCGAGGTGGCCGTAGATGAAGATGTAGTTCAGCGGAATATTCAGCGCCAGGCCGACCAGCCCCATGACCATGCTCGGCCGCGTGCGGCCCAGGCCGTCGCTGAAGCAGCGCAGCACGTAGTACAGCGCGATGGCCGGCATGCCGGCGGCGATGCCGTGCAGGTAGCCCATGGACGGCTTGATCAGGTCGGCCTCGACCTTCATCCAGTGCAGGATCGGTTCCGCGCACAGCAACAACAGCCCGCCCATGATGCCGACCACACTCGCCAGCCACAGCGACTGGCGCACCAGTGGCCCGATCTCAGTGAATTTCCCGGCACCGTAGCGCTCGGCGACTTTTGGCGTGGTGGCCAGCAGCGTGCCGCTCATCAGCAGGTACACCGGGATCCAGATCGAATTGCCCAGGCCCACCGCCGCCAGATCCTGGGGGCTGACACGCCCGGCCATCACCGCATCGACAAAGCTCATCGCGGTGGTGGCCAACTGGCCGATCATGATCGGCAGGGCGAGCGTCAGCAGGTCGCGCACTTCCCGGCTGATGCGGGCGGGGCGGGTGAGGGCGGCGGTGGCAGTGTTCACGTACGGGTGTCCAGGAATAAAGGGAGGCGCAAGGACGGCGGATTCTACGCCTTGACGTGATGGTCAGGAAAAATCCTGTGTTAGCGATTTGTAAGCACTCTCCCAAACACCACCAATCCCCTGTGGGAGCTGGCAAGCCAGCTCCCACAACAGCCCATTCATCCACTGGATCTGCGCTGGAACACAGATCGCAAGCCTGTACACTGCGGGTCCGCGAAAGGAGCCTGCCATGTTGATTGTTGCCGACGAAAATATTCCGCTGCTCGACGCCTTCTTTGAAGGGTTTGGCGAGATCCGCCGTGTGCCCGGCCGTGCCATGGACCGCGCCACGGTCGAGCAGGCCGATGTGCTGCTGGTGCGTTCGGTGACCAACGTCAACCGCGCGCTGCTGGAAGGCACGCCGGTTAAGTTTGTCGGCACCTGCACCATCGGCACCGATCACCTCGACCTGGACTACTTCAAGCAGGCCGGCATCCAGTGGTCCAGCGCCCCCGGCTGCAACGCACGGGGCGTGGTGGATTACGTGCTGGGCAGCCTGCAGACCCTGGCCGAGATCGAAGGCGCCGACCTCAATCAGCGCACTTACGGCGTTGTCGGTGCCGGCGAAGTGGGCGGGCGGCTGGTCAAGGTCCTCAAGGGCCTGGGCTGGAACGTGCTGGTCTGCGATCCCCCCCGGCAGAGCGCCGAAGGGGGCGATTACGTCAGCCTGGAGCAGGTCATCGAGCAATGTGATGTGATCAGCCTGCACACGCCGCTGACCAAGTCCGGCAAGGGCTCCACCTGGCACCTGTTCGACCGTCAGCGCCTCGACCAGCTCAAGCCTGGCACCTGGCTGATCAACGCCAGCCGTGGCGCGGTCGTGGACAACGCGGCCCTGCGCGAGGTGTTGCTGGAGCGCGAAGACCTGCAAGCGGTGATCGATGTGTGGGAAGGCGAGCCAGAAGTGGACGTCGACCTGGCTGACTTGTGCGTGCTGGCCACGCCGCATATCGCCGGTTACAGCCTGGAAGGCCGCCAGCGTGGTACGGCGCAGATTTACCAGGCGTTCTGTGCACACCTGGGCCAGGAACCGAGCATTCAATTGAGTGACCTGTTGCCGCCGTTGTGGCTGGCCGAGGTGCATCTGAATGCGGACACTGATCCGGCCTGGGCGCTGGCGACCTTGTGCCGCAGTGTGTACGACCCGCGCCGCGATGATGCGGATTTCCGCCGCAGCCTTGTAGGCACCGTGCAAGAGCAGCGCAAGGCCTTTGACCTGCTGCGCAAGCATTACCCGGCACGCCGTGAGATCGATGGCTTGAAGGTGCGTATCAATGGGGAGTCTGCGGCGTTGGCAAGCATCGTGTCGGCATTGGGCGCGACAGTTATCTAACCCCATAAAAAACCCGGCCACCTGGGCCGGGTCGGAAAGAGCTTGGGCGCTTCAGCCTTGCTTGGCAGGCGTGACCAGTCGCTGTTCCAGCTCGCGGCACGCTTGCTGGATCATGTCTTCGGTAATCGGCACTTCGCGGCCTTGGGCGTCGATGATCGAGCAACCCAGGTTGGCCTGATGCGCGGTGCGGACGACTTCTACTTTGTCAGTGCTGCTAGTGTGCAAGGTCATGGCCTGTCTCCTCATCAGGTTGTGTACCTACTCTAATTCCCCCGCGTGACCGCGCTGTTACAACTCCTTGCAAGATCACCGGTTCGAACCCTCAGTCCACCAGAAACCGCTACAAATTTCCAGCCGGGCATTAGACCGATAGCCTCTAGGGGCCCATATCGGCGGGCATAATTAACCTGACTCATTGTTATTTACCCAAGTTCCCCCAATGTTGCTGTGTAGATACCTATCCTTCTTGCGCAGGTGATGCCCTCCATGTTCTCGATCCGTCAACGCCGTGCGATCCGCCTGGCCAGCCGCTTTATTGCGCCCTATCGCTGGCAGGCGCTGGGTGCCTTGCTGGCGCTGATTGTCACGGCGGGCATCACCTTGTCCATGGGGCAGGGCATTCGCCTGCTGGTGGACCAGGGCTTCATGACCCAGTCGCCGCACTTGCTCAACCAGTCCATTGGCCTGTTCATGCTGCTGGTGCTGGGCCTGGCCGTGGGCACGTTTGCGCGGTTCTACCTGGTGTCGTGGATCGGCGAGCGGGTGGTGGCGGACATCCGGCGCCAGGTGTTCAACCACCTGATCTACCTGCATCCCGGCTTCTATGAGAACAATCGCAGCTCGGAAATCCAGTCGCGGCTGACCACCGACACCACCTTGCTGCAATCGGTGATCGGCTCTTCGCTGTCGCTGTTCCTGCGCAATGCCTTGATGGTGATCGGCGGCATCGTGTTGCTGTTTGTCACCAACCCCAAGCTCACCAGCATCGTCGTGGTGGCGTTGCCGCTGGTGTTGGCGCCGATCCTGATCTTCGGGCGTCGCGTGCGCAGTTTGTCGCGCCAGAGCCAGGATCGCATCGCGGACGTGGGCAGCTACGTGTCCGAGACCCTCGGCCAGATCAAGACCGTGCAGGCCTACAACCACCAGGTGCAGGACGAACAGCGCTTCGCCGTGACCGTGGAAGAGGCGTTCACCACGGCGCGCAAGCGTATCCTCCAGCGTGCATGGCTGATTACCCTGGTGATCATGCTGGTGCTGGGCGCAGTGGGCGTGATGCTGTGGGTCGGCGGCATGGACGTGATCAACGGGCGGATTTCCGGCGGTGAGCTGGCGGCGTTTGTGTTCTACAGCCTGATCGTCGGCAGCGCCGTCGGCACCCTCAGTGAAGTGCTCGGCGAGTTGCAGCGCGCCGCCGGTGCGGCCGAGCGCATCGGTGAACTGCTGCAGTCGAGCAACGAGATCCAGGCGCCGGCCACCGGTACGGCTCAG
This sequence comes from Pseudomonas sp. CBZ-4, assembly GCF_000346755.1. Taxonomy (GTDB): domain Bacteria; phylum Pseudomonadota; class Gammaproteobacteria; order Pseudomonadales; family Pseudomonadaceae; genus Aquipseudomonas. The sequence goes on from NZ_ANNV01000130.1 coordinate 8,742, forward strand.
TTGCCGGAGCGGGTGAGCGGGCGTATGGAGCTGCAAGACCTGCGCTTTTCCTACCCGTCGCGGCCCGACAGCTACGCCATCGACGGCTTGAATCTGACGATCAACCCCGGTGAAACCCTGGCGCTGGTCGGCCCGTCCGGCGCGGGCAAGTCGACAATCTTCGATCTGTTGCTGCGTTTCTATGACCCCCAGCACGGTCGCATCCTGATCGAAGGCCAGCCGCTGACCGAACTGGATCCCATGGACCTGCGCCGTCACTTCGCCCTGGTGTCCCAAAGCCCGGCGCTGTTTTTCGGCAGCGTCGAAGAGAACATCCGCTACGGCAACCCGTCCGCCACCCAGGAACAGGTCGAAGCCGCCGCGCGCATTGCTCACGCCCACGATTTCATCCTGCAAATGCCCGACGGCTACCAGACCCACCTGGGCGACGGCGGCATGGGCCTGTCCGGCGGCCAGCGCCAACGCCTGGCCATCGCCCGCGCCTTGCTGGTGGATGCGCCGATCTTGCTGCTGGACGAAGCCACCAGCGCGCTGGATGCGCAGAGTGAGCACTTGATCCAGCAAGCGTTGCCGCAGCTGATGCAAGGGCGCACCACGCTGGTGATCGCCCATCGACTGGCGACGGTGAAGAACGCCGACCGGATTGCGGTGATGGACCAGGGCAAGCTGGTGGCGGTGGGCACGCACCAGCAGTTGATTGCGAGCAATCCGCTGTATGCGCGGTTGGCGGCGTTGCAGTTCAGTGATGGGGATGAAGAACAGGTTTCACACTAAACCCCAACCCATAAAAAATGCCCGCATCTCTCAATGCGGGCATTCCTCTTGAAGCTTCAAACTAACCCCTTGAAGCTGCCCCTCTTACTGATCGTCAAAATAACGCTCATGCCAATCCACCAGCGGCTGCGGTGAATTGAGCTTTTGCCCGTAGATCACCGAATAAGACAGCACGTTCTGCACATACTGGCGGGTTTCATCGAACGGGATGCTTTCTACCCACACGTCGAAACTCAGGTGGTCGGCGCCGCGCAGCCATTGGCGCACGCGGCCGGGGCCGGCGTTGTAGGCGGCGGAGGCGAGCACGCGGTTGCCGTTGAACTGGCTGTGCACCTGGCTCAGGTAGGCGGCGCCGAGCTGGATGTTTTTGTCCGGGTCGAGCACCTGGGCCGGGGAGGCCAGGGGGATGCTGAACTTGCGTGCGGTCTCTTTGGCCGTGCCGGGCATCAGTTGCATCAGGCCGCTGGCGCCGACGCCGGAGCGCGCGTCGTCCATGAAGGCGCTTTCCTGGCGGGTGATGGCGAACACCCAGCTCGAATGCAGGCCGCGCACCTTGGCTTCGCGCACCAGGGTGTCGCGGTGGGCCATCGGGAAGCGGATGTCCAGGTCGTCCCAATACTGCGCCTGGCTGATGGTACGGATCGCCGGGAAGTACCACTTCATGTCATAGGCCAGCTTGGCCTGGGCGACCATTTCATCGCGGTTGAAGTGGCGGCTGACGTGGTACCACTCGCGGCGGCCATCGACGATCTGGCCACGGGCGTAGAACTCCAGGGCACGGCGTACGCCTGGGGTGTTGCGCACCTTGTTGACCAGCGCCTGGCTCATCACCAGCGGTCGGTTGGTCAGCTGGTACGGGGATTTGGAGCGGTCGGCGGCGAGGAAGCCGTAGAAATCACGTTCCTTGGCCACGTTTTTATACAGCACCAGCGCTTGCGGGTTTTTCGGCTCGGCCAGTTCCAGGCTGCGGGCCTGCCAGTAGCGCCAGCGGTTGGTGGTCGCCAGGTCTTGTGGGAGTTTGCGGGTGAGCTGGTAGGCATCTTCCCAGCGCGCCAGGCGCAGCAGCAGGCGCAGGCGCCATTCGGATACGGTGTTGTCGCGCAGTTCCGGGTCGTACTGGGTCATCACGTCGAGGGCGCGCGGGTCGTAGCGACGGGCCAGGGTCAGACCGATTTCGCGGGCGATCGACACTTTTTCGTCACGGGAGAAGTGCATGCTGCTGGCGTACCCGTCGAGCAGGGCCATGGCCTTGTCCGGGTCCTGGCGCGCCAGGCGGCGCAGGCCCAGGCCTACGGCGTCGGACATGGCCTCGTTGACCGGCCGGAAGCGCGATGGGTCGCCGAGCATGTCGGGCTTTTGCGCCACGTCCACCATCAGGCGGCCTTGGGCGCCCAAGGTCGGCAGGGTTTTCACCAGGCTGTTGGCCAGCGCGTAGTTGCGCGCTTCGGCGGCGAGCTTGGCGCGGTCCCAGATTTTCTGTTCGGTGAGTTGGCCGTCGGCGGCCCACTGGGCAAAGGTGGCATCACAGGCAGCAGGCTGGGACTTGCCGGTCAGCCAGAGCTTTTCGGTGGTCTTGTAGCCTTCGGCTTTCAGATTGTGGGTGAGCTGGAACTGGCCGTGCAGGCAGTCGAGCTCGACGAAATTGAGCTTGGGGTCGTAGTACTTTTCAAAGGTCTGCCAGTCGCCACGGTCGGCCAGCCAGCGCAACCAACGCAACTTCATCCAGTTGGCCTGGGGCAGGTCGCCGTTTTTGCCGAGGAACTGTTCGATTTCCTCGTTGCTCGCGGTTTTCAGGCGCGCGGTCAACTCGTCGTAGGCCAGGTACGGCGTCAGCGGGTAGTCGGCCAGCGCCTGGCTGTATTGCATGTACGGGCCGGAATCACCCTTGGCCAGGGCGCGTTTGGCTTCATCGTAATACTGGCGTTGGGTGGTGAGGTCCACGGCCTGGGCAGATTGGGCGGCAGTGGCGGAAAGAAGCAGACAAGATAAAAAGTTGAAAAGGCGACTGCGCATGAGACGTCCGTGCAGAGAAATCACGAATAGCGCCGGCGCGGCCGACACTGATTGCCCCTAGCTTAGCCTTTTGCTCGACGCAGGCGAAAGCTTTGCCGGCCGGTTCGTTCAGGTTGGTCAGAAATGTCTTACATAACCTGTCTATAAAGAAAATGCCGGCCGCATCCCACCCCTAACTCAGGTAGAATGCGCGCCCAGTTTTTGGAGAAGCGTATGACCCTGCTCAAATTCAGCGATGTGTCCCTTGCTTTCGGCGCTATGCCGTTGTTGGACAAGGTGTCCTGGCAGATCGCCCGTGGTGAGCGGGTGTGCATCATCGGCCGCAACGGCACCGGCAAGTCCAGCATGATGAAGCTGGTAAAAGGCGACCAGAAGCCCGATGACGGCTCTGTCTGGCGTGCCCCGGGCCTCAAGATTGGCGAATTGCCGCAAGAATTGCCGGTGGCCGACGGACGGACAGTGTTCGACGTGGTTGCCGAAGGCCTCGACGGCGTCGGTGAGTTGCTGGCCCAGTACCATCACCTCGCGCAGAACTGCGTCACCGAAGACGACCTGAACAAGCTGATGCATGTCCAGCAAGACCTCGAAGCCCGTGACGGCTGGCGCTTGCAGCAACTGGTGGACAGCACCCTGAGCCGCCTGCAACTGCCTGCCGACAAGACCCTCGCCGAGTTGTCCGGTGGCTGGCGTCGTCGCGTGCTGCTGGCCCAGGCCCTGGTGTCCGAGCCGGATCTGCTGCTGCTCGACGAACCAACCAACCACCTGGACATCGGCGCGATCGCCTGGCTGGAAGAAGCCCTCAAGGAATTCCAGGGCGCCGTGCTGTTCATCACGCACGACCGTTCCTTCCTGCAAAACCTGGCCACGCGCATCCTCGAACTGGACCGTGGTGGCCTGATCGACTGGAACGGCGACTACGCCAGCTTCCTGGTGCACAAGGAAGCCACGCTGGCGGCTGAAGAAACCGCCAACGCCCTGTTTGACAAAAAGCTGGCCCAGGAAGAAGTCTGGATCCGCCAGGGCATCAAGGCCCGTCGCACCCGTAACGAAGGCCGCGTACGCGCCCTGAAAGCCCTGCGTGTTGAGCGCAGCGAGCGTCGCGAGCGTACCGGCAAGGCCAATATCCAGCTGGATACCGCCGACAAGTCGGGCAAGCAGGTGATGGTGCTGGAAAACGTCAGCTTCCATCACCCGAACGGTCCGTTCCTGATCAAGGACTTCTCGATGGTCCTGCAGCGCGGCGACCGTATCGGCCTGCTCGGCGCCAACGGCACCGGCAAGACCACCTTGCTCAAGCTGATGCTCAACGGTCTGCAACCGACCAGCGGCACCGTGGAAGAGGGCACGCGCATCGACGTGGCCTACTTCGACCAGTTGCGCCACCAGTTGGACCTGGAAAAGACCGTGATCGACAACGTCGCCGAGGGCCGCGACTTTATCGATATCGACGGCCAGAGCCGCCACGTCCTCAGCTACCTGGGCGACTTCCTGTTCAGCCCGCAGCGTGCGCGGACGCCGGTGAAGGCTTTGTCCGGTGGTGAGCGTGCGCGCCTGCTGCTGGCCAAGCTGTTCAGCAAACCGGCCAACCTGCTGGTGCTCGACGAACCGACCAACGACCTCGACGTGGAAACCCTCGAACTGCTGGAAGAGGTCCTGCTGACCTTCAACGGCACCGTGCTGATGGTCAGTCACGACCGGGCATTCCTCGACAACGTGGTCACCAGCACCCTGGTCTTTGAAGGTGAAGGCAAGGTGCGGGAATACGTCGGTGGTTACCAGGACTGGCTGCGCCAGGGCGGCTCGCCGCGCCTGCTGGGCGTGACCGAGAGCAAGTCCGGCAAGGCCGACTTGAACTCGGCGGTGGTCACCCCGGTGGCGGCTGCTGAGCCGGCTGTCGAAGCGGCACCGGCGGCCAAGAAGAAGCTGAGCTACAAGCTGCAGCGTGAGCTGGAAGCCTTGCCGGGTGATATCGAAGCCAAGGAACAGCAGATCGCGGCGGTTGAAGCGGACATGGCTGACGCGGGTTTCTACCTGCGTCCGGCGGCTGAGACGGCCAAGGTCATTGCTTCCCTGGAGACGTTGAACCAGGAGTTGGAAGTGCTGGTTGAGCGTTGGGCTGAGTTGGATGCCTGAGTGATCTTGCTGCACTAAAAAGCCCGGCGTTCATTCCTATGAGCGCCGGGCTTTTTATATGAAATGCGATCTAAAAATGTGGGAGCTGGCTTGCCTGCTCCCACAGGTTGATCTCGGTAGGGCTTAAGGGGCTTTGACCAGCTTGACGGCCAGTACGTCGCACGGCGCGCCGTGCAGTACGTCATTGGCCGTGGAACCCAGCAACAGCGCCAAACCATGACGGCCATGGCTGCCCACTACGATCAGGTCGCAGGCCTTTTCCTTGGCCAGGTGGTGAATTTCCTGGCGCGGTTGGCCGTAGGTCAGGTGGCAGTCTTCCTTTTTCAAGTGCGGGTATTTGAGAATCAAACGGTCAAGAAGCTCTTTGGCCTGATCAAACTGTTGTTGCTGCAACTGGGAAAGGTCCATCGGTACGTCACCGCCAAAGGCCATGGCCATGGGCTCGACGATATGCACCAGCGAGAGAATGGCGCCATTGGCCAATGCAGATTCCTGTGCGCGCTTGATCACTGGATCGCACTCTTCGGTCAGATCGACAGCGACCAGAATATGTTGGTAGGGCATGAGGCGTTCCTCCAAGGGACTGCAATAAGTTCAGTATGGCTGCTTTCAAGCGGATGGGGTTGCGTCAGATCAAATCCGCTCATCTAGAAATTCGGGAGTACACATATGACGGTCTGGATAGTGGTGTCAATCCTTGTGGTGGTGTTGAGCCCTCTGGCATGGCTGCGTCCGTCGCGCCATCAGAGCGGGCGCATGGCCCTGCGTATGGAGGCGCGCCGCATCGGCCTGGCCATGCAGTTGTCGCCCCAGGAGTGGCCGCACTGGCTCAAGCAGGAGCCGCCGAGCCCCTGTGCGCAGTACTGTCGGCCACGCCGTGGCAGCACGCCGGCGCTTTGGAGCTACTGGCAGTTGGAGCCGGGGGTGTGGGTCAACCAATGGCGTGAAGTCTGCGTCGATGAAAAGTTGTTGCCGTATTTTTCGAGGCTGCCGGACAACGTCTACAAGATCGAGGCCGACAAGCAGATGATCGCCTTGTACTGGGGCGAGAAGGGCGAGGCGAGCGTGTTGCAGGACATCGACAGGCTGCTCAAGGCACTGGCCTGAGAAACAGCACGCAATAAAAAGCCCGACATCATCATCGGGCTGGAGTTGGCCAGGCAGGCCGGTAATTTGGTGTCTCTCGCGTCGGATATTCATCCAGACGCGTTACGGTTGCGGCTAGCCTAGCCGCATATCCCGTTCTGTACAGCCCTTTCCCAGAACTTTTCCATTATTGATTTCGTGAATATTTGAATATTGACGAGGCGCGTGCCTGTGCTTCGGGTTCTGAAATGACTGGAAAGTCGCGTTTTTCCTAGCCTTTCGAGCGATTGACAATTGCCCGGAATTGGATGAAGGTGGCGTACCCAAATCAAACGGGCGTATGAATTGAGCGTTTGTCTGTCAGACCGCTCATACAGAATCCCGACTATCGCATTGGCGGGTGTGCCTGGCGGATTGGCCTGAACGTTGACGAAAAGCTCAATGTCCAACCAATAGGCCAGCGTCCAATGTGTACTGTTCAGCGTCCATATCGTGGAGATCAGTTGATGATTTACGAAGGTAAAGCCATCACGGTTAAGGCTCTTGAAAGCGGCATCGTCGAATTGAAATTCGACCTCAAGGGTGAGTCCGTCAACAAGTTCAACCGTCTAACCCTGAATGAATTGCGTCAGGCCGTAGACACCATCAAAGCAGATGCTTCGGTCAAGGGTGTGATCGTTTCCAGCGGCAAGGACGTGTTTATCGTCGGCGCGGACATCACCGAATTCGTCGACAACTTCAAGCTGCCCGATGCCGAGCTGGTGGCTGGCAACCTCGAAGCCAACAAGATTTTCAGCGATTTCGAAGACCTCAACGTACCGACCGTTGCCGCGATCAATGGCATCGCATTGGGCGGCGGCCTGGAAATGTGCCTGGCGGCGGACTTCCGCGTCATGTCGGCCACGGCCAAGATCGGTCTGCCTGAAGTCAAGCTGGGCATCTACCCAGGCTTTGGCGGCACCGTCCGTCTGCCGCGTATCATCGGTGCCGACAACGCCATCGAGTGGATCGCCGCCGGCAAGGAAAACCGTGCTGAAGACGCGCTGAAAGTCGGCGCCGTCGATGCCGTGGTTGCCCCGGACAAACTGGCCGAAGCCGCACTGAACCTGATCAAGGGCGCCATCAGCGGCGAATTTGACTACAAGGCCAAGCGTCAGCCGAAGCTGGAAAAACTCAAGCTCAACGCCATCGAACAAATGATGTCGTTCGAAACCGCCAAAGGTTTCGTGGCTGGCCAGGCCGGCCCGAACTACCCGGCGCCGGTTGAAGCGATCAAGACCATCCAGAAGGCGGCGAACTTCGGTCGCGACAAAGCCCTGGAAGTGGAAGCGGCAGGTTTCGTCAAACTGGCGAAAACCTCGGCAGCCCAAAGCCTGATCGGCCTGTTCCTGAACGATCAGGAACTGAAGAAAAAGGCCAAGGCCTACGACGAAATCGCGCGCGACGTGAAACAGGCTGCCGTCCTCGGCGCCGGTATCATGGGCGGCGGCATCGCCTATCAATCGGCGTCCAAAGGCACGCCGATCCTGATGAAAGACATCAACGAGCACGGTATCGAGCAGGGCCTGGCGGAAGCCGCCAAGCTGCTGGTTGGCCGTGTGGACAAAGGTCGCATGACCGCCGCGAAGATGGCTGAAGTGCTTAACGGCATTCGTCCTACGCTGTCCTACGGCGATTTCGGCCACGTCGACCTGGTGGTCGAAGCGGTTGTCGAGAACCCGAAGGTCAAGCAGGCGGTACTGGCTGAAGTCGAAGGCCAGGTGAAGGAAGACACCATCCTGGCGTCGAACACCTCGACCATTTCCATCTCGCTGCTGGCCAAGGCCCTCAAGCGCCCGGAAAACTTCGTCGGCATGCACTTCTTCAACCCGGTGCACATGATGCCGCTGGTGGAAGTGATCCGTGGCGAGAAGTCCAGCGAGCTGGCCGTTGCCACCACCGTTGCCTACGCGAAGAAAATGGGCAAGAACCCGATCGTGGTCAATGACTGCCCAGGCTTCCTGGTCAACCGCGTGCTGTTCCCGTACTTCGGCGGTTTCGCCAAGCTGGTCAGCGCTGGCGTGGACTTCGTGCGCATCGACAAAGTCATGGAAAAATTCGGCTGGCCGATGGGCCCGGCGTACCTGATGGACGTGGTCGGCATCGACACCGGCCACCATGGTCGCGACGTGATGGCTGAAGGCTTCCCGGACCGCATGAAAGACGACCGCCGCTCGGCGATCGACGCGCTGTACGAGGCCAAGCGCCTGGGCCAGAAGAACGGCAAGGGCTTCTATGCCTACGAGGCTGACAAGAAGGGCAAGCAGAAGAAAGTGGCCGATCCATCGGTTCACGAAGTACTCGCGCCTGTCATCTACGAGCAGCGTGAGGTGTCGGACGAAGACATCATCAACTGGATGATGATCGCCCTGTGCCTGGAAACCGTGCGCTGCCTGGAAGACGGCATCGTCGAAACCGGCGCCGAAGCCGATATGGGCCTGGTGTACGGTATTGGTTTCCCTCCATTCCGTGGTGGTGCGCTGCGTTACATCGACTCGATCGGTGTGGCCGAGTTCGTTGCCCTGGCTGATCAGTACGCTGATTTGGGCCCGCTGTACCACCCGACCGCGAAGCTGCGTGAAATGGCCAAGAACGGCCAGAGCTTCTTCGGTTAAGCGCCCAGACGACTAGAGCGAGAATATTTATGAGCTTGAATCCAAGAGACGTGGTGATTGTCGATTTCGGTCGCACGCCAATGGGCCGCTCCAAGGGCGGCATGCACCGCAACACCCGCGCCGAAGACATGTCGGCGCACCTGATCAGCAAATTGCTGGAACGTAACGTCAAAGTCGATCCGAACGAAGTCGAGGACGTGATCTGGGGCTGCGTCAACCAGACCCTGGAGCAAGGCTGGAACATCGCGCGCATGGCGTCGCTGATGACCCAGATCCCGCACACCGCTGCCGGCCAGACCGTCAGCCGCCTGTGTGGCTCGTCGATGAGCGCGCTGCACACCGCTGCGCAAGCCATCATGACCGGCAACGGTGATGTGTTCGTGGTCGGCGGCGTGGAGCACATGGGCCACGTCAGCATGATGCACGGCGTCGATCCCAACCCGCACATGTCGCTGTACGCGGCGAAAGCCTCGGGCATGATGGGCCTGACCGCGGAAATGCTCGGCAAAATGCACGGCATCACCCGCGAAGCCCAGGACGCGTTCGGCGTGCGTTCCCACCAGCTCGCCCACAAGGCGACCGTGGAAGGCAAGTTCAAGGATGAGATCATCCCGATGAACGGCTACGACGAGAACGGTTTCCTGAAGCTGTTCGACTATGACGAAACCATTCGTCCGGACACCACCCTGGAAAGCCTGGCGGCCTTGAAGCCAGCCTTCAATCCAAAGGGCGGCACCGTGACGGCGGGCACTTCGTCGCAAATCACGGATGGCGCTTCGTGCATGATCGTGATGTCGGCGCAGCGTGCCCAGGACCTGGGTATCCAGCCGCTGGCAGTGATCCGTTCGATGGCCGTGGCGGGTGTGGACCCGGCGATCATGGGCTATGGTCCAGTACCGGCCACACAAAAAGCCTTGAAGCGCGCGGGCCTGACCATCTCCGATATCGACTTCTTCGAGCTCAACGAAGCTTTCGCCGCACAGGCCTTGCCAGTGCTGAAAGATTTGAAAGTACTCGACAAGATGAACGAGAAGGTTAACCTGCACGGCGGTGCGATTGCCCTGGGTCACCCATTTGGTTGCTCCGGTGCACGTATCTCCGGCACTTTGCTTAACGTGATGAAGCAAAATGGCGGCAACCTTGGCGTTGCCACCATGTGCATTGGTCTCGGCCAAGGCATTTCCACCGTCTTCGAACGCGTCTAAGCGTTGGGTTGACGGAAGCCGGGGCCCAGTGCCCCGGTTTTTGTTTTTGGGTGGTTTCGTAATTTTTTTTTAACAAATTTTGCAAGAGGGCCAGAGCATGCAAGTCGAACCAGGGCTCTACCAGCATTATAAAGGTCCGCAGTACCGCGTTTTCAGTGTGGCGCGGCACTCCGAGACCGAAGAGGAAGTGGTGTTCTACCAAGCACTGTATGGCGATTACGGCTTTTGGGTACGCCCCTTGAGCATGTTTGTCGAGACCGTCGAAGTTGACGGCGAGCAGGTCCCGCGCTTTGCTTTGGTGCAGGCCGAAGCCAGTCTTTTTTCAGGGCAATAACGGCAGGTCGCGCAGAATGCTGCGCTTGACCTCACCTTGTTGCCACTATATATAGCGTTGCCGCGACAGGCGCCAACTGCCTTTCACTTCTCGAATTCAGGAATTTTCCGATCCATGGGCAAATCGCTGGTCATTGTGGAATCCCCGGCTAAGGCCAAGACCATCAACAAGTACTTGGGTAACGAGTACGTGGTGAAGTCGAGTATCGGCCATATCCGAGACCTGCCCACCAGCGGTTCGGCTAGCGCCAGCAAGGAGCCTGCCGCCAAGCGCGGCAAGGCCGCTGCGGGCGAAGGTCCGGTGCTCACGCCTAAAGAGAAAGCGCGCAAGCAGCTGGTCTCGCGCATGGGTGTAGACCCGGATCATGGCTGGAAGGCCAAGTACGAAATCCTTCCGGGCAAGGAAAAGGTCATCGAAGAGCTGCGCCGGCTCGCCAAAGATGCCGACACCATCTATCTCGCAACGGACTTGGACCGCGAAGGGGAAGCCATTGCCTGGCACCTGCGGGAAGCCATCGGCGGTGATGACAGCCGCTACAAGCGTGTGGTGTTCAACGAAATCACCAAGAAAGCCATCCAGGAAGCCTTCTCCAAGCCGGGCGAGCTGGACATCGACCGCGTCAACGCCCAGCAGGCCCGTCGTTTCCTCGATCGCGTCGTGGGCTACATGGTCTCGCCGCTGCTGTGGGCGAAGATCGCCCGTGGCCTGTCCGCCGGCCGTGTGCAATCGGTTGCGGTGAAGCTGGTGGTGGAGCGTGAGCGCGAGATCCGTGCGTTCATCCCTGAAGAGTATTGGGAAGTCCACGCCGACCTCGGCACCGCCAAGGGCGCCAACGTGCGCTTCGAAGTGGCCCGCGAGAAAGGCGAGGCCTTCAAGCCGCTGAACGAAGCCCAGGCCATGGCCGCGCTGGAGAAGCTCAAGTCTTCCAGCTACAGCATCGTCAAGCGTGAAGACAAACCGACCAGCAGCAAGCCGTCGGCGCCGTTCATCACGTCCACCCTGCAACAGGCGGCGAGCAACCGCCTGGGCTTCGGTGTGAAGAAAACCATGATGATGGCCCAGCGCTTGTACGAAGCCGGCTACATCACTTATATGCGTACTGACTCCACCAACCTGTCGCAAGACGCGGTGGCGATGGCGCGTACGTATATTGAAGGCGAGTTCGGCAAGAAGTACCTGCCGGAGAACCCGAACGTCTACAGCAGCAAGGAAGGCGCACAGGAGGCTCACGAAGCGATTCGTCCTTCTGACGCCAACACCACGCCGGCCAAGCTGACCGGCATGGAGCGCGACGCTGAGCGCCTCTACGAGCTGATCTGGCGCCAATTCCTGGCCTGCCAGATGCTGCCGGCGCAATACCTGTCCACCACCGTGACGGTGGCCGCTTCCGACTTCGAGCTGCGCGCCAAGGGTCGTATCCTCAAGTTCGACGGCTACACCCGCGTGATGCCGCAAATCGCCAAGCCGGGCGACGACGACGTGCTGCCGGACATGGCCCAGGGCGACACGCTGAAACTGATCAAGCTGGACCCGTCCCAGCACTTCACCAAGCCGCCGGCCCGTTACTCGGAAGCCAGCCTGGTGAAAGAGATGGAAAAACGCGGCATCGGTCGTCCTTCGACCTATGCGGCGATCATCTCGACCATTCAGGATCGTGGCTACGTGGCGCTGCATAACCGTCGCTTCTACTCGGAAAAGATGGGCGACATCGTCACCGAGCGCCTGTCCGAGAGCTTCTCCAACCTGATGGACTACGGCTTCACTGCCGGCATGGAAGAGAACCTCGATGACGTGGCCCAGGGCGAGCGCGACTGGAAAAGCGTGCTGGACGAGTTCTACGGCGACTTCAAGAAGAAGCTCGAAGTGGCCGAAAGCCCAGAGCACGGCATGCGCGCCAACCAGCCGGTGATGACGGACATCCCGTGCCTGACGTGTGGCCGTCCGATGCAGATCCGTACGGCATCCACTGGCGTGTTCCTCGGTTGCTCGGGCTACAGCCTGCCGCCGAAAGAGCGCTGCAAGGCCACGGTCAACCTGGTGCCGGGCGATGAAATTGCGGCTGACGACGAGGGTGAATCCGAGTCGCTCGTACTGCGTGGCAAGCACCGCTGCCCGATCTGCAGCACGGCGATGGACGCCTACCTGCTGGACGAGAAGCACAAGCTGCACATCTGCGGTAACAACCCGGATTGCAACGGCTACGAGATTGAAGAGGGCACCTACCGCATCAAGGGCTACGAAGGTCCGAGCCTGGAATGCGACAAGTGCGGCAGCGAGATGCAACTCAAGACCGGCCGCTTCGGCAAGTTCTTCGGTTGCACCAACGCGACCTGCAAGAACACCCGCAAGCTGCTGAAAAGCGGTGATGCGGCGCCGCCGAAGATGGACCCGGTGAAGATGCCGGAGCTCAAGTGCGAGAAGGTCAACGACACTTACATCTTGCGTGACGGTGCTTCGGGCCTGTTCCTGGCCGCGAGCCAGTTCCCGAAAAACCGCGAGACCCGTGCGCCGTTGGTCATGGAGATTGTGCCGCACAAGGATGAGATCGATCCGAAGTACCACTTCCTGTGTGAAGCGCCGAAGAAGGATCCGGATGGTCGTCCAGCCGTGATCCGCTACAGCCGCAAGACCAAGGAGCAGTACGTGCAGACCGAAGTGGACGGCAAGCCTACGGGCTGGAAGGCGTTCTACGACGGCGGCAAGTGGAAGGTCGAGGACAAGCGCCAGGGCGCTTGATCGACTAAGCTGCACCTACAAAGGCCGCCTGCAAGGGCGGCCTTTTTTTACGCTTGCAGTGCGCTTGGATGATCCGTGACACTGTTGGGCCAGCATCACGCCTCTTTTCGTTGTGGAGACTGCCGTTATGGCCAACGAACTCTATACCCGTACCAATCAGAAAATTTACTTCGCGGGTTTGTCCCTGGAAGCCCTTGGCCGCGCCGAGGAAGGGAAGGAGATGAATGCCATCGCGTTGGTCCAGGCGGGGCGTGAAGCGGCGTTGTTCCATCTCTACGGTGCGCTGCTGGGCTTGTGCCATGAGATCGCCGGGTTCTATCGCTTGCCCCAGGCCGGTGCGCCGCGTGCAGAACTGATCATGACCCACGAAGTCCTGGAGACCATGGCCATCCCCGAACTGGCCGAACTGGTGGAAATGGCCCAGAGCCCCGACAGTTGGGTGGCGCGCTTGCTCAAGGCCCATGCCGATATGTTCCAGCCGCCGCGCGTTCCCCATGTGCCCAAGGGGGACGTGACCCAGCCGCTGATCGTGGCGGTTTCGTTGGAAGAAGATGAGCCCAAGCCATTGAGTCGGGAAGAGCTGGAAGGCTGGCGCCAGGCGCTGAAAAAGCTGGCGTTGCGCTTTCGTGAAGGCTTGAACGAGTGCTAAGGCACCCCCATTGTTCAGTTACACAGCAGAGAGCACCATTCATCATGCTGTAAAGAAACCTCTTCAGATCCTCAGCGGGGCCGGGTGGATGACTGATATAATCGCGGCCTTTCGTGGAGAACAGACTTTTATGCCAACGTCCTTTCTGGAAATTGTTGAACTGCCTGACGGCCGAATCGAGCTGCGCCGGGCTGAGGACGAGGGTTCTCTGGTGACTTTGGATTTTTCCGAGGACGCAAAGGCGTTCCTGCAAGGCCAGCACGTGGAAGTGGCAAAAGCCATGTTGAGCGTGGGTGTGCAGATGGCAGGTCGCCTGGCGGAAGGCGAGCCGGAGAAAGATGATGGGCCGCGGGTTCTTCACTGAGAGCTGTGGCTAAGGTGTCTGCTGTGGTTTTACGGGCTTGCTGTGCTGAGCGGGCTTTTGTGGCGAGCGAGCTTGCTCGCGCTGGGCTGCGAAGCGGCCCTGAATAGATTGACGCGGTATATCAGGCATTCCACGGTGTCTGGTTTTGGGGCTGCTTTGCAGCCCAGCGCGAGCAAGCTCGCTCGCCACGGCAAGCGCACCCACCACAGGTCAGGCCTGTGATCTTATCCCAATCGAATATTCAAGCTCTGAGCATCGCCCGTACGTGCAGCACTGATCAGTTGCTGCTTGGCGCTTGCACTCAACGGATTCAACCAACTCACCACCGTATGGCTACGGCCCAGGCGCAACGCTTCGCAGGTCAACTGCTGGGCACTTTGCGCGCCGCGCGGTTGCAGCAGCAGGATGCGTTCACGGTTGAGGCCGGCGTCCCGCAGCCATGCCTGGGTCAGGCTGGCGGGCGGGGCGATCAGCGTCAGCCAGCGGGCGTCGTCCTGTTCTTCGCTCAGTTCGCGCAGGATTGGCGCCAGCAGGCTCAGGCAGCTCCCGGCCGCACCGCGCAACGACAATTCACTGAACGCCTCGGGCTCGGCGCTCCAGGGCGCCTCGACCGTTTCCTTGAGGATAGGCGCAAGGGGTTGGGCCATAAAGGCCTCGAACAGCGACAGTTGTGTGTGTTGCGGGGTGTGCACGAGCTGCATGATGCCTCCTTTAGCGGCGAATGACGCCGACGCTCAAGCCTTCGATCACCAGGTCCTGATCTTTCAGGTTCACTTCAATCGGGGCGAACTCAGGGTTCTCGGCCAGGAGCCAGACCTTGCTGCCTTCGCGCTTGAAGCGTTTGACGGTGACTTCATCGCCGATACGGGCGACGACGATCTGGCCATTACGGGCTTCGCGGGTGGTGTGGACGGCCAGCAGGTCGCCATCGAAGATGCCCACGTCCTTCATGCTCATGCCATGGACGCGCAACAGGTAGTCGGCGCGAGGATGGAAGAAGGTCGGGTTGATGTTGCAGGATTCCTCGACGTGCTGCTGCGCCAGGATCGGCGCACCGGCGGCGACGCGACCGATGATCGGCAGGGTCGATTCGTCGGCCTTGGCTTCGAAGCCAGGGATGCGAATGCCGCGTGAGGCACCTGGGGTCATCTCGATCGCGCCTTTGCGAGCGAGGGCCTTGAGGTGTTCTTCGGCGGCGTTGGGGGATTTGAATCCCAGTTCCAGCGCAATCTCCGCTCGAGTCGGCGGGTAGCCGTTGTCATCGAGGCAGCGCTTGATAAAAGCCAGAATCTCAGCTTGGCGTGGCGTCAGTTTTAGCATGTTGATCGCTCTGTCTTTTTATACAGTGACTGGGATTATATACAGTGGACTGCGCTTGGCAATCATCCTTTTCTACCACTCCGCTGGACGGTCATTCGGCACCCCTCCTACAAGCCGGAGATAGCGCTGCCTACAGACCGGGAAGGATGTGATTAAATAGCGATGAAATAGATGACTGCCCGGCCGGAAAACGGCCCCTCAGGGTTGACAAGACACAACCTGAAACGTATGTTTCAAACAAGTGTTTGTCAGGCGGAGTAGCCATGGCCCAGTCGGAAACCGTTGAACGCATTCTCGATGCTGCCGAGCAGTTGTTCGCGGAAAAAGGATTTGCTGAAACTTCATTGCGGCTGATCACCAGCAAGGCCGGGGTCAACCTCGCCGCGGTGAATTACCATTTCGGCTCGAAAAAGGCCCTGATCCAGGCGGTGTTCTCGCGCTTCCTGGGGCCGTTCTGCGCCAGTCTCGACCGCGAGCTGGAGCGCCGCCAGACCAAGCCCGAAAACAAGCCAAGCCTGGAAGACCTGCTGGAGATCCTCGTCGAGCAAGCGCTGGTGGTGCAACCGCGCAGCGGCAACGACCTGTCGATCTTCATGCGTTTGCTCGGCTTGGCGTTCAGCCAGAGCCAGGGTCACTTGCGCCGTTACCTGGAAGACATGTACGGCAAGGTTTTCCGTCGCTATATGTTGCTGGTCAACGAAGCCGCCCCGCGCATTCCGCCCATCGAGTTGTTCTGGCGCGTGCACTTCATGCTCGGCGCCGCGGCGTTCAGCATGTCCGGGATCAAGGCCTTGCGCGCCATTGCCGAGACCGACTTCGGGGTGAACACCTCCATCGAGCAAGTCATGCGCCTGATGGTGCCGTTCCTCGCGGCCGGCATGCGCGCCGAAACCGGGGTCACCGACCAGGCCATGGCTGCCGCGCAATTGCGCCCACGCAGCAAATCCGCGCCGGCCGTCGCCAAGGTTTGACCCCTCCGGGTGTGCGCGGCCGCTTGCATCCGCTAAGCTAGCCGCCCATGCCGAATTCAGCTATTTACTCGCAACCCGCTGTGCTCACCCTGCTTATCGCATCCGGTGAGTGCAGCGGGTTGTGTGCGTTATTTAAGGAAGGTTTATGACTGCTGCCCTGCAAGGTTCTTTGATGGTTGACGTGGCCGGCACCTGGCTGACGGCCGAGGACCGCCACCTGTTGCGCCAGCCTGAAGTGGGCGGCCTGATCATTTTTGCGCGCAATATCGAACACCCGCGCCAGGTGCGGGAGTTGAGCGCGGCGATTCGTGCCGTGCGCCCGGACCTGCTGCTGGCCGTCGATCAGGAGGGCGGTCGTGTGCAGCGCCTGCGCCAGGGCTTTGTACGCCTGCCGGCCATGCGTGCGCTGGCTGACAATCCCAACGCCGAATACCTGGCCGAACAGTGCGGCTGGATCATGGCCACTGAAGTGCTGGCCGTGGGCCTGGACCTGAGCTTTGCCCCGGTGCTGGACCTGGATTACCAGCGCAGCGCCGTGGTCGGTACCCGTTCTTTCGAGGGCGACCCCGAGCGCGCCGCCGTGCTCGCCGGTGCTTTTATCCGTGGCATGAACAGCGCTGGCATGGCCGCCACCGGTAAACATTTTCCGGGACACGGCTGGGCTGAAGCCGATTCCCACGTTGCCATTCCCAATGATGAGCGTAGCCTGGACCAGATCCGCGCCAATGACCTGGTGCCTTTCGCGCGCCTGAGTAAACAGTTGGCCGCAGTCATGCCGGCCCACGTCATCTACCCGCAGGTTGATTCCCAGCCCGCAGGCTTTTCGCGCCGTTGGTTGCAGGACATCCTGCGCGGCGAGTTGCAGTTTGATGGGGTGATTTTCAGTGATGACCTGTCCATGGCGGGTGCCCATGTGGTCGGCGATGCGGCCAGTCGGATTGAAGCTGCGCTGACGGCGGGTTGCGACATGGGGCTGGTGTGTAACGATCGTGCGGCGGCGGAGTTGGCATTGACCGCTGCGCAGCGGATGAAGGTCAAGCCTTCCGCACGCATTGCGCGGATGCGTGGGCAGGCGATTGCGTCGACGGATTACAAGCAGGACCCGCGCTGGTTGGCGGCGCTGACTGCGTTGCGGGATGCGCAGTTGATCGGCTGAAGACCGCGTCGCGGCCATCGCAGGCAAGCCAGCTCCCACATTCGACCGAGTACATATTTTGAAAGGCGGTCAACATGTGGGAGCGGGCTTGCCCGCGATAGCGGTCTAACAGTCAGCGCTTCTCTTGCTTATTGGGCAAAGGCGCAAACAACGCCTCGATATCCTCGTTACCCAACTGCCAATCCCCCGTCGTACGCCCATCCAGCACGCCTGCCGCCAAGTCGGACTTTTCCTTCTGCAGATGCTGGATTTTCTCCTCCACCGTGCCCCGCGCGATCATCTTGTAGACGAACACCGGCTTCTCCTGGCCGATGCGATACGCACGGTCAGTCGCCTGGTTTTCCGTGGCCGGGTTCCACCATGGGTCATAGTGGATCACCGTGTCCGCTTCCGTCAGGTTCAGGCCCACGCCGCCAGCCTTCAGGCTGATCAGGAAAATCTGCAGCTTGCCGCTCTGGAAGTCCTTCACCGGCGTGCGCCGATCGCGGGTCTGGCCGGTCAACAGGGCGTAGGAGACGCCGCGCTTTTTCAGCTCGGCTTCGATCAGGCTGAGCATCGAGGTGAATTGTGAAAACAACAGGATTCGCCGCCCCTCGGCAAACAGTTCTTCGAGCATTTCCATCAGGCTGTCGAGCTTGCCCGAGCTGCTGCCACGGGCGGGCAGGGCGGCGTCGTTGACCAGGCGCAGGTCGCAGCACACCTGGCGCAGCTTGAGCAGCGCTTCAAGAATGATGATCTGGCTGCGCGCCACGCCCTTGCGGGTGATTTCGTCGCGCACCTTCTTGTCCATGGCCAGGCGCATGGTTTCGTATACGTCGCGCTGGGCCTCGTTGAGATCGACCCAGTGGATGATCTCGGTCTTGGGCGGCAGCTCCGTGGCCACCTGTTCTTTGGTGCGACGCAGCAGGAAGGGCTTGATCCGACCGTTGAGGTGCTGCAATCGCACTTCGCTGGCGCGCTTTTCGATGGGCACGCGGTAATCGCGGTTGAAGCTCTTCACGTCACCCAGCCAGCCCGGCAGCAGGAAGTGGAACAGCGACCACAGTTCACCCAAGTGGTTTTCCAGCGGCGTGCCGCTCAGGCACAGGCGCTGCCGCGCATTCAGCTCGCGCGCGGCCTGGGCCGCCTTGCTGTTGGGGTTCTTGATGTACTGGGCTTCGTCAAGTATCAGCACATGCAGCGGCTGGGCGGCGAGCAGTTCGATGTCCTTGGGGAGCAGGGCGTAGGTGGTCAGCAGCAGGTCATAGTCCTGCAGGTTCTGGAAGTGTTTCTTACGCCCGGCGCCGTAGAGGGCCACGACCTTGAGTTGCGGGGTGAAATGCGCCGCTTCATCGAGCCAGTTGGGGATCAGGCTGGTAGGCATCACCACCATGCACGGGCGGTCCAGGCGCCCGGCGTTTTTCTCCGTGAGAATGTGCGCCAGGGTTTGCAGGGTTTTGCCCAGGCCCATGTCGTCCGCAAGAATGCCGCCCACATCCAACTGGCGCAGTGACTGCATCCAGCTCAAGCCTTCCAGCTGATACGGGCGCAAGGTCGCGTTCAGCCCCTCGGGGGCCACGCAGGTGAAGTCCTTGATATCCCGCAGGCGCTGGGCGAAGTTGCGGATTTTTTCGCCGCCCTCCCATTGCAGGGGCAAATCTTCCAGCGGGTTCAGGCGAATGGCGTCGGCCTTGGCCAGGCGCAAGGTGGTGGTACCGGCTTCCTGTAGGTAAAACTCGCCGAGGGTCGCCAGCACCGGCTTCAAGCGGCCGTAGGGCAGCGCCACTTGTAGCGGGCCGTGGCCATTGGGCAGGCCGGGGATATTCACCAGGATCAGCTCATCATCACGCCGCCGTGCGAGTTTTTCCGGGTTGAGGATCTCGGTGTGGGAGCGCATCAGGTTCAACAGGATCGGCAGCAGACTCAGGCGCTCGCCGTTGACGATGATCCCCAGTTCCAGGTCGAACCAGTCGCGCTCCGGCCCCTCGTCGACGGTGGCGTACCAGTCATCCACGGCGCTCAGGTCAAAGCCGAAATCATCATCGATCAGCAACTCCCAGCCTTGGGCGCGCAAGGTGGGCGATACGTTCAGGGTGAAGTTCAGCCAGGCGCTGTCATTGACCATCTCGAACAGTTCGCCGGCGCTCTCCGGCAAGGCTTTGCTCTGACGCGTGGCGATCTTGAAACCGAGCAAGCGCAGTTGCTCGCGATAGGGCTGTTCCAGCTCGGGATGGCGCTTGATCCGCAGGCTCTGGGTGTCCTGGCGGACGATGATGTCGGCGTTCTTCTGCCCGCTGACATAGTTGCCCAGGTAGTTGAACGACAGCGCCGCACGGTGCTGGATGTAGCGCTGCATCTTGCCGTTGCGCGGTTCAAACGCGCTGAACTCGACGCTGGCCAGCCACAGGCGTGGCACCGGTGGCACGTCCTCCATCACCACTTGTGGCAACACCACGCGGTTGTCCAGCACGGCCTGGAGCTTTTCCAGCAGCTCGGCATCCTGGGCGGCGGCCGGGTAGGCCAGGGTTTCCTGGACCTTGAGCAGCACCGCGGCGATGTGTTTGCAGTTGCTATGCACCGGGCAGGTGCAGCGGCTGTCGACGAGGATCAGCGTGCCCTTGGCCGACTCGCGCAGCGAGATAGTCTGCCGGTAGACGTTGCCGCCCGAGCCTTCGCAACTGGCGACGATGGTGCTGTCGCCGCACTCGACGATGCGCACGCGGTTCTCCAGGGCATAACGGCGCCCGCGCTCCAGGCTCTGCTCTTTAAAGCGATTGGCCCACGACGGGGCCAGGGGTTTGGTCAACTGCGACGTCAGGGGCATGGCGCGTGATCAGTCCTGAACGTCGGACGGTGGTGCACTGGGCGGCTTGGCGGTCAGCGAGGTGATCTTGATCAGCAGCGCCAGGTGGCCGCCGTCCAGGTAGTTGAGTTGGTTGTTCTTGGTGCGCACGTCCGTCTGGCTCAGGTGTTCGCTGGCGATCACGCTGCCGTTGCTGTCGAACGTGTTGATCCAGAAGTTCGCGTCGATGTCGGTGAAACGGCCCAGTTGCAGGTTGAGCACACCCTCGATAGGGAATTGGCCGAACTGTTCCGCGCCGTCGGTGATGGCGATTTTCACCGGTTGCTCGCCGAGGTTTTGCTCCCAGGCCTTGTGCGCCAGCACGGTGTAGCTGTTATCGGCGCGGAGCTTGTCGACGATATTGTTCAGGCGTGGCGGGCTCAGTTTGTCGGAGCCCAGGCGCACAGCCCCGGCATCCCAGTTTTCCGGCGCGGCGCGGCTGTTGATCACCGGCTCGGCGTTCTGGCGCACGAGGATCATTTCCACCTGGTACGGGCTGTCGGCGAATGCCGCAGGTGCCACGACCACCAACAACAGGCTCAAAATGCGGAACAGGCGCATTGGGGCGTCCTTCATACGGATTTCGGAATGAGGCGCTCAAACAACGCCTCCAATGTATTAAAGCGTTCTTCGGCGCGTTCCATCGGCACCATGAACTTGAACAGCGTAGCCCCTTCGAACTTGTAGCGGTTGGGCTGGCCCTGGATCAGCTTGATCAGCACCAGTGGGTCCACCGGCGTCTGCGCTTCAAACTCGATGCGCCCGCCTTGTGGCCCGGCGTCGACTTTCTTGATGCCAAGCTGCTCGGCCTGCAATTTAAGCAGGGTCAGGCGCACCAGGTTCTTGGTCGGTTCGGGCAACAGGCCGAAGCGGTCGATCATCTCGACTTGCAGGTCCTTGAGGCCTTCTTCGTCGGTGGCCGAGGCGATGCGCTTGTACAGGATCAACCGCGCGTGCACGTCGGGCAGGTAGTCTTCGGGGATCAACGCCGGCAAGCGCAGGTTGATTTCCGGGCCGCCGCCCAGCGGTTGATCGAGGTTCGGTTGCTCGCCCTTGCGGATCGCTTTGACGGCGCGTTCGAGCATCTCCATATAGAGGGTGAAACCCACCGCCTGGATCTGCCCGCTCTGACCGTCGCCCAGCAGTTCGCCGGCGCCACGGATTTCCAGGTCGTTGGTGGCCAGCACAAACCCGGCGCCCAGGTCCTGGGTGTTGGCGATGGCTTCCAGGCGCTTCTCGGCGTCGGACGTGATCTGCTGGCGCGGCGGCGTGAGCAAATAGGCATACGCCTGGTGGTGACTACGCCCGACCCGGCCACGCAGCTGGTGCAGCTGCGCCAGGCCGAACTTGTCGGCACGCTCGATGATGATGGTGTTGGCGCTTGGCACGTCGATGCCGGTCTCGATGATGGTCGAGGCGATCAGCACGTTGAAGCGCTTGTGGTAGAAGTCGCTCATCACCTGTTCGAGTTCGCGCTCGCGCATCTGCCCGTGGCCGATGGCGATACGTGCCTCCGGCACCAGCTCGGCGAGGTCGGCGGCGCATTTCTCGATGGTCTTCACGTCGTTGTGCAGGTAGTACACCTGCCCGCCGCGCAGCAGTTCACGCAACAACGCTTCCTTGACCGTGCTTTTGTTCTGCTCCATCACGAAGGTGCGCACCGACAAACGACGCGCCGGCGGCGTGGCGATGATCGACAGGTCGCGCATGCCCGACACCGCCATGTTCAGCGTGCGCGGAATCGGCGTGGCGGTGAGGGTGAGGATGTCCACTTCACTGCGCAGGGCCTTGAGCTGTTCTTTCTGGCGCACGCCGAAACGGTGTTCTTCGTCGATGATCACCAGGCCCAGGTTCTTGATCTTCACATCGTCCGACAGCAGTTTGTGGGTGCCGATCACGATGTCGATCTTGCCTTCGGCCAAATCGGCGATGGCCGCATTCACTTCCTTGGCCGACTTGAAGCGGCTCATCACTTCCACGGTCACCGGCCAGTCGGCAAAGCGGTCGCGGAAGCTGTTGTAGTGCTGCTGGGCGAGCAGGGTGGTGGGCACCAGGATCGCCACTTGGCGGCCGCCGTGTACGGCAATGAAGGCGGCGCGCATGGCCACTTCGGTCTTGCCGAAACCCACGTCGCCGCAGACCAGGCGGTCCATCGGCTTGGGCGCGAGCATGTCGGCGCGCACCGCTTCGATGGTGGTTTGCTGGTCCGGGGTTTCTTCGAAGGGGAAGCCGGCGCTGAAGGTGGCGTAGTCGGCTTTCGGGTCGGCGAAGGCATAACCTTCGCGCGCCGCGCGGCGGGCATAGATGTCGAGCAGTTCGGCGGCGACGTCGCGCACTTGCTCGGCGGCCTTGCGCTTGGCTTTCTGCCAGGTCTCGGAGCCCAGGCGGTGTAGCGGCGCCAGGGCATCGTCGCTGCCGGTGTAGCGGGCGATCAGGTGCAGGCTGGCCACTGGCACGTAGAGCTTGGCGCCCTCGGCGTATTCCATGGTGAGGAATTCGGCGGCCTGGTTGTCGATCTCCAGGGTTTGCAGGCCCAGGTAGCGGCCCACGCCATGGTCGATGTGCACCACCGGCGCGCCTTCGCGCAGTTCGGTGAGGTTCTTGATCACCGCGTCGTTGTTGGCGTCGGCGCGTTTTTCCCGGCGGCGGCGCTGCATCACGCGTTGGCCGAACAACGGGCTCTCGGCGATCAGTGCCAGCGCCGGGTCATCCAGCAGCAAACCTTCGTCCAGCGGCGCGATGGTGATCGCCAGGCGGTCTTTGCCTTTGACGAAGTCCGGCCAGCTGTCGACGGTTTTGGGTCGCAGTTTCAGGCGCTCCAGCAGCTCCAGCAGGACTTCGCGGCGGCCGGCGGATTCGGCGGTAAACAGCACGCGGCCGGGGAAGTCGCCGAGGAAGTTGGACAGCGCTTCCAGGGGTTGCGTGGCCTTGGCCTGGATGGCCAAATCCGGCAGCGTCCCGGCGGGAAAGCGTTCACGGCCACTGCCGGCGTCCACGTCCTGCTGGCTGGCGACCACGCGCGGCCAGCTTTTCAGGCGGGCGAAGCAGTCTTCCACCGGCAGGAACAGCTCGGCGGGCGGCAATAAAGGCCGGGACGGATCGACGCGGCGCTCTTCGTAGCGGTTGCGCACGTCGTTCCAGAAGTTTTCCGCGGCTTGCTCGATGCCTGGCAGCGAGAACACTTGGGTGTCCTGGGGCAGGTAATCGAACAGGGTGGAGGTTTCGTCGAAGAACAGCGGCAGGTAGTACTCGATACCGGCGGGTGTAATCCCGCTGCTCAAGTCCTGGAAGATCGGGCAGCGACGGAAGTCCACGTCAAAGCGTTCACGGAAGCGCGCCTTGAAGCGGGTGACCGCGTCTTTTTGCAGCGGGAATTCCCGTGCGGGCAGCAGCTTGATCGAATCCACCTTGTCGATGGAGCGCTGGTTCTCGGGATCGAAGGTGCGCAGGGTCTCGATTTCGTCATCGAACAGGTCGATGCGGTAGGGCAATTTGCTGCCCATCGGGAACAGGTCGATCAGCGCACCGCGTACCGCGAACTCACCGTGCTCGTACACCGTGTCCACACAGCGGTAGCCGCTGGCTTCCAGGCGTGTGCGCATCTGCTCGACATCCAGCTTCTGGCCGATATCCAGCACCAGGCTGCTGCCCAGCAGGAATTTGGTCGGCGCCAGGCGATGCAGGGCCGTGGTGATCGGCACCACCAGCACGCCGTGGGCCAGTTCCGGCAGGCGGTAGAGGCTGGCGATGCGCTGGGAGATGATGTCCTGGTGCGGCGAGAACAGGTCGTAGGGCAGGGTTTCCCAGTCGGGGAAATGCAGCACCGGCAAATCGGGGGCGAAGAAGCTCAGCTCCTGCTCCAACCGTTCGGCGCTTTGGCTGTCGGCGGTCAGCAGCAGGGTAAAGCGCTTGGCTGCGCTGGCAGCCTCGGCAATGGCCAGGCTCAGGGCGGCACCGGGCAGGTTGCCCCAGTGCTGTTTGCCTGCCGCAGCAGGGAGAAGCGGTAGACGCAGGACGGGCACGGAAGGTTGAGCTCCAAGCGTTGCGACAAAGTCGGTAATTGTAACGGTGCGAGGCGCCGTCTGTCAGTTGCTGACTGAGCCTATTACGGTTTGTAGGAAATGTAGTGGCTAAGACAAACAAAGGCGGCTTTTGACTCATTATGTAGTGCGAAAACCGGCGAGGTTTTCGGAGGGTTACGGACAAGTCGGCCGCTTGGCTCAACTAGTGGCCTTCTGGAACCCGCGTATTTACTGGGCTCCAGCGGGGTGCCTTTTTTTCGCAAGCACTTTTTGTTGCCTGGGGCGCATTGCTCCGAGGCCGGTCGGGCGGCATAATGTAGCCCCTTTTTTCTGCCCCTACATGTGGAAGGTTCCCGTGACTCAGAAGCCCGACCAGTGTCTTGGTGAATGGATCGACCGTGAAGCACTCGCAGAAGCGATGATTCCGCTTATCGGCCAGCTGTACCGCAATAACAATGTGGTGAGCTCGATCTATGGCCGCAGCCTGATCAACCAGTCTGTCATCGCGATTCTCAAAGCCCACCGCTTTGCGCGTCACCGTTCTGCCGACGACAGCGAACTCTCCGTCCACGAAACATTCCCACTGCTCAAAGCCATGAGCGAGCTCAAGCTCGGCGCGGCCTCGGTAGACCTGGGCAAGTTGGCCTATAAATTCCGCAAAGAAGGCGCTGGGCGTACCGCCGAGCAGTTCGTGCGTGAAGAGATGGCCGATGTGGTTGGCCAGCAAAACGCTGCCGGTCGCAAAGGCACTGACGTGGTGCTGTACGGCTTCGGTCGTATCGGCCGTCTGCTGGCGCGCATCCTCATCGAAAAAACCGGTGGCGGCGACGGCCTGCGCCTGCGTGCCATCGTTGTGCGCAAAGGCGCCGACAACGACCTGACCAAGCGCGCGAGCCTCTTGCGTCGCGATTCGGTACACGGTCCGTTCAACGGCACCATCGTCATCGATGAAGAAAACAACACTATCACCGCCAACGGTAACCTGATCCAGGTGATCTACGCGAAGAACCCGGCTGAAGTGGACTACACCCAGTACGGCATCAAAGACGCACTGCTGGTGGACAACACCGGTGTATGGCGTGACGCCGAAGGCCTGGGCCAGCACCTGGCCTGCCCGGGTATCGACCGCGTTGTCCTGACCGCACCGGGCAAGGGCAAGTTGAAGAACATCGTGCACGGCATCAACCACGGTGAAATCACCGCTGACGACAAGATCGTGTCCGCCGCTTCCTGCACCACCAACGCCATCGTGCCGGTGCTGAAAGCGGTGAATGACAAGTTCGGTATCGTCAACGGTCACGTTGAGACGGTTCACTCGTACACCAACGACCAGAACCTGATCGACAACTTCCACAAGGGCGATCGCCGTGGCCGTAGCGCCGCGTTGAACATGGTGATCACCGAGACCGGTGCTGCCACCGCTGCTGCCAAGGCCCTGCCTGAGCTGGCCGGCAAGCTGACCGGTAACGCGATCCGCGTGCCGACGCCAAACGTGTCGATGGCCATTCTCAACCTGAACCTTGAGAAAGCCGCCACCCGTGAAGAGATGAACGAGTACCTGCGCTTCATGGCGCTGCACTCCGATCTGCATAAGCAAATCGACTTCGTCAACTCGCAGGAAGTGGTTTCCACCGACTTCGTGGGCTCGCGCCACGCCGGTGTGGTGGACGCCGAGGCGACCATTACCCAGGACAACCGTGTTGTGCTGTACGTGTGGTACGACAACGAGTTCGGCTACAGCTGCCAGGTGGTTCGCGTGATGGAAGACATGGCTGGGGTTAACCCGCCTGCGTTTCCGCGCTAAGCCTTTGCGCTGAATGAAAAAGCCCCGACTGGTTCGGGGCTTTTTTATGTCTGGGGGTTTTGTAGGGACTGTAAGGGCCTCATCGCAGGCAAGCCAGCTCCCACAGTTGAATGTATTCACAAATGGAAATCTGTGAACCCAGTCCAATGTGGGAGCGGGCTTGCCCGCGATGGCGGCAGCACTGACACACCTTCAATTCAGCAACCCCTCCGACAACCCCTTGGGCGCCAACCAAATCCCCAAGTAAGCCCGCGCCAGTTCGTCATTGGGGCTGCTGAACACCACCTCCCCATTGATTTCCAGATTCAACCCACGCCCAGGGCGAAAATCCAGCGCATACCGATCACCCTTCTGGATGTTGCGAAAGTGGGCATGCAATTTTTCTACCTCGGGTTTCAATCGTGCGCTAACCCGTTGGCGCTCCAGCGTCGTATTGGCCGCCTTGATCACATCGCCACGATCGATATCGCGAAAGTAATACAGCTCAAGGCGCAGGGCCTTTTGCTGCTCCCAGGCGAGCTTGGCGCGCCTCTCGGGCGGGGCATACAGCGCTGCCGCGTAGACATCCGCCCAGAGATAGGTCAGCACCACCTGGTTTTTCAGCGCCAGCTCATGGGATTGCGCAGGAAAACCGGCTTGCCTGAGCCGGTCGGCCTCGTTGGCTTGAACCATGGCCGACAACATCATCAATAAACAGAAAGCGACATGCCGCATAATGGCCAGTCCTGCAAAGGTGCTTGCTGGCAGTGTAATTGCAATTTCCTGATGCTGTAGTAAAGGCAAGACTGGCCTACGACGCGACCAAGGGTTAATGTGCGCGGCGTTGAGCCTTATATAGACTGTGCCCCGGTTCACACACTTGAGCCAAAATGTCCTTCATGACCGCTGGCCGCGGCATGATTTAGCCAGGCGTCCAACCGTACGCCTGGCCTGTTCTGAGGAGTACGCATGGCTGTCTACAACTACGACGTGGTGGTACTGGGTTCCGGCCCGGCTGGAGAAGGTGCGGCGATGAACGCCGCGAAGGCAGGGCGCAAGGTGGCGATGGTCGATAGCCGTCGCCAGGTCGGCGGTAACTGCACCCACCTGGGTACCATCCCGTCCAAGGCCTTGCGTCACTCGGTGCGCCAGATCATGCAGTTCAACACCAACCCGATGTTCCGGGCCATTGGTGAGCCGCGCTGGTTCTCGTTCCCGGACGTGCTGAAAAGCGCCGAGAAAGTCATCTCCAAGCAAGTGGCCTCGCGCACCGGTTACTACGCCCGTAACCGTGTCGACCTGTTCTTCGGCACCGGCAGCTTTGCCGACGAGCAAACCGTCGAAGTGGTGTGCCCCAATGGCGTGGTCGAGAAGCTGGTGGCCAAGCACATCATCATCGCCACCGGTTCGCGCCCGTATCGCCCGGCCGATATCGATTTCCACCACCCGCGTATCTACGATAGCGACACCATCCTCAGCCTGGGCCACACCCCGCGCAAACTGATCATCTACGGCGCCGGCGTGATCGGCTGTGAATACGCCTCGATCTTCAGCGGCCTGGGTGTGCTGGTGGAGCTGGTGGACAACCGCGACCAGTTGCTGAGCTTCCTCGACTCGGAAATCTCCCAGGCGTTGAGCTACCACTTCAGCAACAACAACATCACCGTGCGCCATAACGAAGAGTATGAGCGGGTCGAAGGCCTGGACAACGGCGTGATCCTGCACCTCAAGTCCGGCAAGAAGATCAAGGCCGATGCCTTGCTGTGGTGCAACGGCCGGACCGGCAATACCGACAAGCTGGGCATGGAAAACATCGGGGTCAAGGTCAACGGCCGTGGCCAGATCGAGGTGGACGAGAACTACCGCACCTGCGTGCCGAACATCTACGGCGCCGGCGACGTGATCGGCTGGCCGAGCCTGGCCAGTGCGGCGCATGACCAGGGCCGTTCGGCCGCTGGCAGCATCGTCGACAATGGCAGCTGGCGTTATGTGAACGACGTGCCGACCGGGATCTACACCATTCCCGAGATCAGCTCGATCGGCAAGAACGAGCACGAACTGACCAAGGCCAAGGTGCCTTACGAAGTGGGCAAGGCGTTCTTCAAGAGCATGGCGCGTGCGCAGATCGCCGGCGAGCCGCAAGGCATGCTGAAGATCCTGTTCCACCGCGAAACCCTGGAAGTCCTCGGCGTGCATTGCTTCGGCTACCAGGCCTCGGAGATCGTGCACATCGGCCAGGCCATCATGAACCAGCCGGGCGAGCAAAATACCCTCAAGTATTTTGTGAACACCACGTTCAACTACCCGACCATGGCCGAAGCCTATCGGGTAGCGGCCTACGACGGCCTCAACCGGCTTTTTTGAGCGGCTCCGGCCGGTGGCCTGAGCCGGCCGGGGAGACCGATTTCAGTAATTCTCGAGGGTGGCAGTGGCCAAACCGGGAAAGTCTGTAATCAGGCTATCTACGCCGAAGTCGGCGAGCCTGCGCATCAGCGCAGGTTCGTTGACCGTCCACACGGACACGTGCAGGCCCTGGCGCTGGGCTTTTTCCAGACGCTCAGGGGTGCACAACGTCCAGTTCAACGCCAGAATCTCACAGCCGTAGTTTTGCGCGACCTTCAGCGGGTCGAGCCACGCGTATTCGGCCACCAGGCCGCGTGACAGGTCGGGGGTGAGTTCCACCGCCGCTTTCAGTACTTCCCGCGAACTTGACGTGACCGTGACCTTGTCCATCAGGCCGTGGCGCACGGCCATCTCGCGAATCGCCAGCACGGTGGTGGCTGCGCGGGTGCGTGAGGCGCTTTTGACTTCCAGTTGCCAGTGATCGAAGTCGCACTGCTCGAACAATTCTTCCAGGCGCGGGATCGGGCAGGGTTTGACCCAACCCGGGCCGCCTTTGCGGGCGTCCATCTTCACCAGGTCCGCCGCCGAATACTCGACGACTTTGCCGCGCCGGTCGGTGGTGCGCTTGAGGGTCGGGTCGTGGATGACCATCAGCTCGCCATCCATGGACAGGTGCAGGTCCAATTCGCAGCGGCGCACGCCGTGCTTGAGGCATTCCTGGAAGCTGGTCAGGGTGTTTTCCGGTGCTTCGCCTTTGGCACCGCGGTGGCCGTAAATCAGGGTCACAGTTGCTCCTATGCGCCAGCGTGTCTGGCGGGGTGAATGCTATTCAGGTGTCTTGGGCGTCGCTTTGTTCCCGCGCCAGGCGGCGTTCCTGGGCTTGTTTCTGCAGGATGTAGCGGGCGAGCAGCTGGCGTTGGGCGTCGGTCATGGATTCGAACTCCGTGCCCACGTCAAAACCAGCGCCTTTGGGATCGCAATGGGTGACCCGCGCGCGCAGCAGCAGGCCGAGCGCCTGGGGCATCAGCACCAGCTTGACCGCCAGGTGTGCGCCGGGGGCGAGCGGGGTAGGGTGCTGGAAGTCGATGCCGCCTTCGGAAATGATCACCGGCTGCGGCTCGCCAACGGCCGTGCGCAGGCTTTGCGCCATGACCTGGCTGAGCAGGTCCAGGCGTTTGTTCTGGACTTTGAGGAAGGCGGCGAGGCTGCGGTCTTTCTCGCTGATCTGGCGCAGCAGGTGCTGGGCTTCGAATTCGCTGAGGTGCAGTTCGCTGAGCAAATTGAACAGCGGCGACTCATCCTGCAACACTTCCTTGCTCGCCGCTTCGGGGGCGGACAGGCTTTTGATTTGAAGTGCGATCATGTCGTCGATACGGTAGTATTCGCGGCGCTCTTCTTCATCTAATGTCGACATGGCGAACCCCAGCTAGCGTTAATGGTCTGAGTGTAAAGCTGCTTACCAGACCCCGCCACCGGGACGTCTTCTTTTCCTCCGAACAAGCCCCGACATGTTCAGACCTCTCTTCGTATTTATCGGCACGCGTTATACCCGTGCAAAGCGTCGCAATCATTTTGTGTCGTTCATTTCCTTGACCTCGATGATCGGGCTCGCCTTGGGCGTGGTCGTGATGATCGTGGTGCTGTCGGTGATGAACGGCTTCGATCATGAGATGCGTACCCGCGTGCTGGGCATGGTGCCCCACGCGACCATCGAGGGCGATGCGCCCATCAGTGACTGGCAAAGCCTGGCCGACAAGGTCAAGCAGAACCCCAAGGTGCTGGCCGTCGCGCCATTTACCCAGATGCAGGGGCTGCTGACCAACGACGGCAAGGTGCAGAAGATCCTGCTCAATGCCATCGACCCGGCCCAGGAGCGTAACGTCTCGATCATCGACAAGTTCATGTTGTCGGGCAAACTCGATGACCTGGCCCCTGGCGAGTTCGGCATCGTGATCGGTGACAAGGCCGCGGCCAAGCTCGGTGTGAACCTGGGCGACAAGCTGACCTTCGTCGCCCCGGAAGTCACCGTGACCCCGGCCGGCATGTTCCCGCGCATGAAGCGCTTTACCGTGGTGGGCACCTTCCACGTGGGCGCCGGCGAAATCGACGGCTACCTCGGCCTGACCAACCTCACCGACCTGGCCCGCCTGCATCGCTGGAAGCCGGACCAGGTGCAGGGCCTGCGCCTCAAGTTCAATGACCTGTTCGACGCCCCGCGTACCTCGTGGGAAATCGCCCAGCACCTGGGCGAATCCCAGTACTACGCCCGCGACTGGACCCGCACCCACGGCAACCTGTACCAGGCCATCCGCATGGAAAAAGCCATGATCGGCCTGCTGTTGCTGCTGATCGTCGCCGTGGCCGCGTTCAACATCATTTCCACGCTGGTCATGGTGGTGAATGACAAGAAAGGCGACATCGCCATCCTGCGCACCCTTGGCGCCACGCCGGGGCAGATCATGGCGATCTTCATGGTGCAGGGCACGGTGATCGGCGTGGTCGGCACCCTGATCGGCACCGCCGTCGGCATCCTGGCCGCGCTGAACGTCAGCGCTGCCATCGCCGGCCTCGAAACCCTGATCGGCCACAAGTTTCTCAACGCCGACGTCTACTTCATCGACTACTTGCCGTCCCAGGTGCAGGCCCAGGACGTGCTGATGGTGGGCGGCGCCGCGTTGGTATTGAGTTTCCTTGCCACCCTGTATCCAGCCTGGCGCGCGGCACGTACCCAGCCAGCACAGGCCTTACGTTATGAGTGAATCGGGCATGAGTGAAAAAGCAATCTTGAGCTGCCGCAACCTGGGCAAATCCTACGAGGAAGGCCCGGAATCGGTGGTGGTGCTGTCAGACCTGCAACTGGAGTTGCACCCGGGCGAGCGCGTGGCGATTGTCGGCAGTTCCGGCTC
Organism: Pseudomonas sp. CBZ-4; assembly: GCF_000346755.1. Classification (GTDB taxonomy): domain Bacteria; phylum Pseudomonadota; class Gammaproteobacteria; order Pseudomonadales; family Pseudomonadaceae; genus Aquipseudomonas. The sequence goes on from NZ_ANNV01000130.1 coordinate 40,012, forward strand.
TGGCAAAAGTACTTTGCTGAACCTGTTGGGCGGCCTTGATACGCCGTCCCAGGGCAGCGTCTGGCTGGCCGGTGAAGAACTGTCGGCCCTTGGTGAAAAGGCCCGAGGCCAATTGCGCAACCGTTCCCTCGGTTTTGTGTACCAGTTCCACCACTTGCTGCCCGAGTTCACCGCCCTGGAAAACGTGTGCATGCCGCTGTTGATCGGCAAGACCGCGATTCCGGAAGCCCGTCAGCGCGCCAAAGCCTTGTTGGAACGCGTCGGCCTGGGCCATCGCCTGGAGCACAAGCCGGCCGAACTGTCCGGCGGTGAACGCCAGCGTGTGGCCATCGCCCGTGCCCTGGTCAACAACCCGGGCCTGGTGATGCTTGACGAGCCCACCGGCAACCTCGACTCCCACACAGCCCAGGGCATCAAGGACTTGATGCTGGAACTGAGCACGCAGATGCGCACCGCGTTCCTGGTGGTGACCCATGACATGAGCATGGCCCGCCAGATGGACCGTGTGCTGCACCTGCAGGAAGGTCATCTGGTCGCTATCTGACCTGTTTCAAGCCCGGTGTCTGACATCGGGTTTTCTATTTTTCCAACGGTGCCCGCGAATGTTCAGACCGTTATCGATTTTCATCGGCACGCGCTATACCCGCGCCAAGCGCCGCAACCGTTTTGTTTCGTTTATCTCGATGACCTCGATGATCGGCCTCGCCCTGGGTGTGTTGGCGATGATCGTGGTGTTGTCGGTGATGAACGGCTTCCAGCGCGAAATGAGCTCACGCATCCTCGGCATGGTGCCCCACGCCACCATCGTCGGCGTGAACCCGATTGACGACTGGCAGCCGGTGGCCGCTGCTGCGATGAAGAATCCCGAGGTGACTGCCGCAGTTCCCTTCACGCAGATGGATGGCATGTTCTCCTACAAGGGCGCGATGCAGCCGATCGAGATCAGCGGCGTCGACCCGGCCCAGGAAGGCAAGGTGTCGATCGTGGCCCAGCACATCGTGCAGGGCAAGCTGGAGGACCTGAAGCCCGGCGAGTTCGGCGTGGTGGTCGGTGAAATCACCGCCCGGCGTTTTCGCTTGAATGTGGGCGACAAGCTGACCTTGATCGTCCCGGAAATCAGCACGGCGCCGGGGGGGATTACCCCGCGCATGCAGCGCTTGAATGTGGTCGGTATCTTCAAGGTCGGCGCCGAGCTGGATGGCTCGATGGCCCTGATCCACATGGCTGACGCGGCTGAGATCCAGCACTGGCAACCGAACCAGGTGCAAAGCGTGCGCGTGGCGGTAAAAGACCTGTATGCGGCACCCAAGGTCTCGGCGGACATCGCCGCCAGCCTGGGTGCGGCCTATAAGGCGGATGACTGGACGCACACCCAGGGCAGCCTGTTCAGCGCGATGAAGATGGAAAAGACCATGATCGGCCTGCTGTTGCTGATGATCGTCGCCGTGGCGGCGTTCAACATCATCGCGACCCTGATCATGGTGGTGAATGACAAGGGCGCCGACATCGCCATCCTGCGCACCATCGGCGCCACGCCACGGCAGATCATGGCGATCTTCATGGTGCAGGGCACGGTGATCGGCATCGTCGGCACCTTGATCGGCGGCGTGCTCGGCGTGATTGCGGCGCTGAACGTGAGTGCGCTGGTGGGCTGGATGGAGCGGGTGACCGGGCAGCATATCTTCAGTTCGGACGTGTACTTTGTCAGTAACCTGCCTTCGGAGCTGCAAGGTGGGGATGTGGTGCTGATTTGCACGGCGGGGTTTGTGTTGAGCTTTTTGGCGACGCTGTATCCAGCGTATCGGGCCGCGAAGATTGAGCCGGCGCATGCCCTGAGGTATTCGTAGGCCTTTGGATCGCTATCGCAGGCAAGCCAGCTCCCACCGTTGAATGTATTCACAAATCAAAATGTGGAAGCGGGCTTGCCCGCGATAGGGCCGGCACAGCTTGCGTCAATCTGGAGCTGGCAACTCAATCACAAACCTGGTCCAACCCTTCCCCGATTCACAAAAAATCCGCCCGCCGTGCGCCCGCACAATCGACTGGGTAATCGCCAACCCCAATCCCGCATGCTCGCTGCTGCCCTCATGGCGCGCCGGGTCCGCCCGGTAGAATCGGTCAAACAGCCTCGGCAGCAACGCCGCTGGAATACCGTCCCCGGTATTTTCAACAGTCAGCCTCACGCCTTCCTCTATCCTTACCCGCACCTCACCCCCTGTCGGGGTAAACCGCAAGGCGTTATCCAGCAGATTCGACAGCGCCCGACGCAACATGCCGCGATCGCCTACCGTGTGCGCAGAACCTTCGCGCACCAGGCTGACCTGGGCGTCCTCCGCCAGCAACGCAAAAAACTCCAGCAAGGTGTCCGCCTCATCGGCCAATACCAATGGCTCACGCTTGGGCATCAGCAAGCCGTGGTCTGCCTTGGCCAGGTACAGCATGTCGTTGACCAATTGCGCCATCCATTGCAGCTCTTCCAGATTGCTGTGCAGCGCCTCGCGGTAGTCTTCCAGCGGGCGCGGCTGGGTGAGGATGACTTGGGTGTGGGTCAACAGGTTCGACAGCGGTGTGCGCAGCTCATGGGCGATATCGGCGGAGAACGCCGAGAGGCGCTGGAAGGCGTCGTCCAGGCGGCCGAGCATGGCATTGAAGGCCTGGGCCAGTTCTGCCAGTTCTACCGGCATCTGCTCCTGGGGCAGGCGTTGGGTCAGAGAATGGGCCGATACACCTGCCGCCACTTCGCCCATGCGCCGCAACGGCCGCAGCCCGCTGCGTGCGGCCCAGGCACCGAGCAATGCGGTGGCGAGTGCCGAGAGGCCAACAGTGAGCCAGATCAGATGCTGCATGCGTTGCAGGAAGTGTTGGTGATGGGTGATGTCGAGCATCAGGCTCAGTTGCGGTGAGTCAGGTTGGCTGGCCGTCAACGGCGCGTTGTACACCCGGTAGTTGGTGCCGGCGTCTTGCAGGCTGTGCAGACCGGGGGCTTCGGGCAAGGTCATGCTTGGTGCGCCGTCGAACCAGCGCTGGCCCGCGCGGGTAATGCGCAGGGTGAGGTCGGGTTGGTGACTGAGTTCGGCGCGCAGTTGGGCTTCGCGACGGGCAAAGGATTCGGCCGAATCCACGCCCTGCAAGGTGCTGCGCAGGGCCACGAGCTGGCTGTCGAGCTGTTGTTGGTCGAGCTCAATGAAATGCGCTTCGCTGGCGCGGTTGAACAGCACGCCGGCGAGCAGCGAGACCACCGCAGTACACGCCGCAAACAGCAGCGCCAGGCGGCTGGCCAGGGACAGGCGCTTGATCAATTGAAACGCTCCTCCAGCACATAACCCATGCCGCGCACGGTGTGGATCAACTTGTTGGGGAAGCTGTCGTCGACTTTCAGGCGCAGGCGGCGGATCGCCACTTCGATGATGTTGGTGTCGCTGTCGAAGTTCATGTCCCAGACCTGGGAGGCGATCAGCGATTTGGGCAGCACTTCGCCCTGGCGGCGCAGCAACAGTTCCAGCAGGGCGAACTCCTTGGCGGTGAGGTCAATGCGCTGGCCGTCCCGCTCGACGCGGCGGCGGATCAGGTCCAGGCGCAGGTCGGCCAGTTGCAGGGCGGTTTCCTGTGGCGTGCTGCTGCCACGACGCAACAGGCTGCGCACCCGGGCCAGCAGTTCGGAAAAGGCGAAGGGCTTGACCAGGTAATCATCGGCGCCCAGTTCCAGGCCGTGCACGCGGTCTTCCACGGCGTCACGGGCGGTGAGGAACAGCACCGGCGTCTCCAGGCCGGCGCTGCGCACCGCTTGCAGGATTTGCCAGCCATCGCGACCGGGTAGCATGACGTCGAGAATCAGCAGATCGTAGTCACCGGTCAGTGCCAGGTGCTGGCCGCTGGTGCCGTCGGCCGCCAGTTCGGTGGTAAAGCCGGCTTCGGCCAGGCCCTGGCGCAGGTAGTGGCCGGTTTTCGGTTGGTCTTCGACGATCAGCAGTTTCATGGGCGGCTCTGAGTGGCGATGCACGAGGCGCTTTATACCGTGGGTTCCAGGGTAGGGGCGCAACCTGACAAAGTTGTAATCTAGCAGTCAGCTGGCTGGCAGCGGCCCCATCTTAGAGTGCTGTTCAGTGTGTTACACATTTTTGGAGAGTTGAGATGGCGTTGCGTACACCCCTGTTATTGGCGGGTTGCCTGTTGGTGGCGAGTTTTGCTGCGCTGGCGGACTCGGCGCATACCTATGCATTCGGCCACGCGGCAGCGGCCGGCCAGGCCACGCGCACCGTGGAAGTGACCTTGCAGGATATTTCCTTTTCGCCCAAGTCATTGGACGTAAAAGCCGGTGAGACCGTGCGCTTTGTCCTGGTCAATAAAGGCCAACTGCTCCACGAATTCAACCTGGGTGACGCGGCGATGCATGCCGAACACCAGAAGGAAATGTTGCAGATGCAGGCCAGCGGCATGCTCACAGCCACGGGCATGGGCAAGATGGATCACAGTGCCATGGGCCATGGCGCGATGATGAAACACGATGATCCCAACAGCGTGTTGGTCGAGCCGGGGAAAACCGCCGAGTTGACCTGGACCTTCACCCGGTCCACGGGCCTGGAGTTCGCCTGCAACCTGCCCGGGCATTACCAGGCGGGCATGGTGGGAGCGCTGAACGTCGAGTAGGCCGCAAAGGCGGGGGCAAAGGCTGGTAGACTGGCGGCGTTTATTTAGCCAGGTTTCCGCCATGCATCCCGCAGCCGAACATTCGCCGCTGGGCAAGTCCAGTGAATACATCTCCACCTACACCCCGTCGTTGCTGTTTCCGATTCCTCGCGCCGCCAAATGGGCCGAGCTGGGCCTGAGCGCCGAGACCCTGCCCTACAAGGGCGTGGACTTCTGGAACTGCTTCGAACTGTCCTGGCTGCTGCCGTCGGGCAAGCCGGTGGTGGCCATCGGTGAGTTCAGCATCCCGGCTGACTCGCCGAATATCATCGAGTCCAAGTCCTTCAAGCTGTACCTCAACTCACTGAACCAGACCGCGTTCGCCGACACGGCGAGCCTGGAAGCGACCCTGCGCACCGACCTCGGCGCCGCTGCCGGCAAGCCGGTCGGTGTGCGCATCCGCAGCCTGGCCGAGATCGAGGCCGAGGGCGTGATGGCGTTGCCGGGCGTGTGCATCGATGAGCTGGACATCAGCGTCAGCAACTACGAGCACCCGCGCCCGGAGCTGCTGCGTTGCGATGATTCGCGCATCGTCGAGGAGAGCGTGCACAGCCACCTGCTCAAATCCAACTGCCCGGTGACCAGCCAGCCCGACTGGGGCAGCGTGGTGGTGGAGTACCGTGGGTCAGCGCTGGATCACGCCAGCCTGCTGGAATACATCGTGAGCTTTCGCCAGCACTCGGACTTCCATGAGCAGTGTGTGGAGCGGATCTTTCTCGACCTGCAACGTCTGCTCAAGCCTGAGACGTTGACGGTGTATGCGCGTTATGTGCGGCGTGGTGGGTTGGATATCAACCCGTACCGCAGTACTGAGGATGTGGCGTTCCAGAACGTGCGCCTGGCCCGGCAGTAAGCTTCACGCACAAACAATTGTGGGAGCTGGCTTGCCTGCGATGGCGGTGGATCAGTCACCTGATGGGTGGCTGAATGATCGCTATCGCAGGCAAGCCAGCTCCCACACTGGTTTCAGGGTTTGGCTTTGAGTTCGGGTCAGATCCCGATGTTGCCCAAGGTGGTCACGATGTTACGCAGCGTCCCGGCAATCAGCGGGTGCTCGGATTCGAATTCCACAGCCGCCAGGTTCACATCGTCGGAAATACTGGGTGTCTGGGTAGCCGGTTCAAGTTCCAGTTGTAGCTCGAACTTGGCGATCAAGGCTTCCAGTGCTGTACGTTTTTCTTCCGAAAGGGGCGGTTCCTGTTCCAACTGCCCGCGCAGGATCTCGACCTGTTCTTCCAGTTTTTTGCGATCTGGCATGACGTGTTTCCTTTTATCGATAGGCACTGGCATAGACCGCGGCACGCCGAGAAAGGTCTACGGGCTGACCTGTAGACTAATCCACCTGCGCTGACTGTGCATGATCTCGATCAGGGCTTCTCGCCTTTGAGCTGACGCAGGCTGATATCGGCCAGGCAAGTGCCGAGCTCGCCCAGGTGGTCGATCACCGAATGCACGCCCAACCCGTACAGGGCCACGGTGGCCTTGCCGCGCTTGTGCTCGCGCTCTTGCTCGCTCAAGGCCTGCCATTGTGTCGGGGCCATGCCGCACAGCGAGCCGCAGGATGCCAGGCCAATCGTCCACAGGCCGGCGTTGAGTCCCGACTGCAGCAGGCGCGGTTCGCCGCTGACCAGCACGCAGCCTTCGAGGCGTTCGATGTTCAACTCCATCAAGGCCTGCCAGCACGCGTGAGGTGCGGGCCAGCGAATGGAGGAGGGCGACGTTGCTTTCAGCCAGCCGGGCAGGACGGCGGCCAGTGGCGTCGTGATCGAGGCGGGGAGTTCATCCAGCCAGGCACAGGGGATGCCTTGCTCTTGCAGGTTGCGCAGGATTTTCAGGGCGCCGGGCGTTGCCAGGGAATCGGGTGAGGGCGAATCGCTGCGTGCCTGGGAACCGAAGTCCACCAGGCAACCACTCAGGCCAAACAGAACGGCAGTCAAGGCAGGCGCGCTGGCGATGGCAATCTCGGCGTGAGGCATGGCGACTTCCCTGAAATAGCGTTGACCCTATCGGAACGGGATGACAGGCGGATGACACCGGGCTTTAATTGTAGGAATTTTGTGCATTTTGGGCGGGAGGTTCCCCGGTTGCTGCCTAAATGGACACTTCCGTCATATACTCACGGCCTTATTCAGGGCATAGCGCCCATGACAGACCATTCAAGGAGCAAAAGCTATGCGCTGGAGCCACTATTTCGCTCAGCTGTCGGTGTGTGCCACTGTGCTGCTGGCCCCGTTCGCCGCACAGGCCGCCTCGGAAGATGATCCCTGGGAAAGCGTGAACCGCCCGATCTTCACCTTCAACGACACCGTTGATACCTATGCCCTCAAGCCATTGGCCCAAGGCTATCAGTTCGTGACCCCGCAATTCATGCAGGATGGCGTCCATAACTTCTTCCGCAATATCGGCGATGTCGGCAACCTGGCCAACAATGTGCTGCAGCTCAAGCCGCATGCGGCGGGTGTGGACACGGCGCGCTTGCTGATGAACACCACGTTTGGCGTGCTGGGCTTTATCGACGTCGGCACCAAAATGGGGCTGCAACGCAGCGATGAAGACTTCGGCCAGACCCTCGGCTATTGGGGTGTGGGCAGCGGCCCTTACGTGATGCTCCCGCTGCTGGGCCCGAGCACCTTGCGTGACGCACCGTCCAAGTACGTGGACAGCTACACCCAGCCATACCGCTACATGAACGATATCGGCTGGCGCAACAGCACCTTCGGCCTGAACGTGGTTGATGTCCGTGCCAGCCTGCTCGACAGCGAGAAGCTGATCACCGGCGACAAATACACCTTCATCCGCAATGCCTACCTGCAGAACCGCGAGTTCAAGGTCAAGGATGGCAAGGTTGTCGATGATTTCTAAGCTGTGATGTCTTGAAATGAAAAAAAGGCGACCTTCAAGGGTCGCCTTTTTTGTGCGCGGATTTCAGTGCATTTTCAAGATCTTGAGGCCCAGGTGCTGGCCATCGTCGGCGCCTTTGACCCACACCACTTCAGTGTCCGCCTCCAGGCCTGTGAGGGAGCTGTGCTCCGAATCGATGCGCACGGTCAACAGGTCGCCCACCTTGAACAGGCGCGGTGCCTGCACCTGCATGCCGGAGCTGGAAAGGTCCACGCAAACCCCTGCAATCTCTTGCCCGGCGTGGATCAAAGACACATCGGCATCCACTCGCATGCGGATGAAATCGCGTTTTTCGGCGTAGTCGCGCTCGTGTTCGCTCACGGGTTCCATCCTTACTTTGTGTTGTGGTCGTGGCTGTTCTTATAACTCCCAGTGATTTGCGATGTAAAGACGCTCGGCGACCATCGGCATGAGCTTGAAACCCCTGACGGATGGGAGTACCGTCTGCGCCTTAGAAGGGCACCTCTGCTTTACTGTTGTGCGTAGGCCAAAAGCCCGTGCTTTGTAGGACAGAGTGGCTAGAAAGCGAATCCAGTAGTGTGAGCCCGGCCATTGCCGAGCTGCCTACGCCAACCTAATTCTGGCGCCGTTTGCCCACATGCAAAAAACCAGTGCCACGCTGCTGATAATCGATGACGACGAAGTAGTGCGCGCGAGTCTCGCGGCCTATTTGGAAGACAGTGGCTTCAGCGTCCTGCAGGCCAGCAATGGCCAACAGGGTCTCCAGGTATTCGAGCGCGACAAGCCCGACCTTGTGATCTGCGACCTGCGCATGCCCCAGATGGGCGGCCTGGAGCTGATTCGCCAGGTGACTGAGCTCGCGCCGCAGACGCCGGTGATTGTGGTGTCCGGTGCCGGGGTGATGAACGATGCGGTCGAGGCCCTGCGCCTCGGCGCTGCCGACTACCTGATCAAGCCCCTGGAAGACCTGGCGGTGCTGGAGCACTCGGTGCGCCGTGCCCTGGATCGTGCACGCCTGCTCCTGGAAAACCAGCGCTACCGCGAAAAGCTCGAAACCGCCAACCGCGAACTCGAAGCCAGCCTGAACCTGCTCCAGGAAGACCAGAACGCCGGTCGCCAGGTGCAGATGAACATGTTGCCGGTGAGTCCGTGGACCATCGACGAATTCCAGTTTGCCCACCAGATCATCCCGTCGTTGTACCTGTCGGGGGATTTTGTCGATTATTTCCGCGTGGATGAGCGCCGTGTTGCGTTCTATCTGGCCGACGTCTCCGGCCATGGCGCCTCTTCCGCGTTTGTCACCGTGTTGTTGAAGTTCATGACCACGCGGTTGTTGTTCGAATCCAAGCGCAATGGCACCTTGCCGGAGTTCACGCCGTCCGAGGTGCTGGGCCACATCAACCGAGGCTTGATCAGCTGCAAGCTGGGCAAGCATGTGACGATGGTCGGCGGCGTGATCGATGAAGAAACTGGTCTTTTGACCTACAGTATTGGCGGTCACCTGCCGATGCCTGTTTTGTATACGCCTGACAGTGTGCGCTACCTGGAAGGACGTGGTCTGCCCGTAGGCTTGTTCAATGAAGCCACCTACGAAGATCACATCCTGGAGCTGCCGCCGACCTTCAGCCTGACGCTGATGTCCGACGGTATCCTGGATTTGCTTCCAGAGCCTACACTCAAGGAGAAAGAAGCCGCCTTGCCCCAAAAGGTCAAGTCGGCGGGCGGCAGCCTGGATGGCCTGCGGCAAGTGTTTGGATTGGCCACGCTGGGGGAGATGCCGGATGATATCGCCCTACTGGTGTTGAGCAGGAATCTTTGATGAGTACCGGAAGAATCCAATTCGCCGAGCAAGACGGGACCTTTGTCCTGAAGTTTGTCGGTGAAGTGCGCCTGACCTTGTGTTCGGCGCTGGATGCGACGATTGAGCGGATTTTCACCGCGCTGAATTTCTCGGCGATCGTGATCGATCTGACCGAAACCCGCAGCATCGATAGCACCACCCTGGGGTTGTTGGCCAAGTTGTCCATTCTGTCTCGGCAGAAGGTCGGCCTGTTGCCGACGGTCGTCACCACCCACGAAGACATCACCCGTTTGTTGCAATCCATGGGTTTCGATCAGGTGTTCAACATCGTTGATCGTCCGATTCCTTGCCCGGAATGCCTGACCGACCTGCCATCGCAGGACCAGTCCGAAGAAGTGGTGCGGGTCAAGGTGCTGGAAGCGCACAAGATCCTGATGGGCTTGAACGAGTCCAACCGCGAAGCGTTCCACGACCTCGTCAACGCCCTGGAACGCCACTGATTCCCCAGTAAAAACTCGGTCTCTGTGGGAGCTGGCTTGCCTGCGATAGCGCCAGCCCAGGCAATACAGGACGTGCTGCCAAACCCGGCGAGCACAAAAAAGGGCGATACCCTCACAGGTATCGCCCTTTTTGTTACGGCCTGCCTTACAACTTGGCGCTCAGCAGTGCCTCCAGTTTCTCCTGATCCCGAGCAAACTGACGAATCCCCTCCGCCAGCTTCTCAGTCGCCATCGCGTCCTCGTTGGACTCCCAGCGGAACTGCGCTTCAGTCAGATGCACACGCGCTTCACCGGCGTGGCCTGGAGCCAGCTTGCGCTCCAGCTTGCCGTTGTCGGCCGCCAGTTTCTCCAGCAGGTCCGGGCTGATGGTCAGGCGATCACAACCGGCCAGTTCTTCGATCTGGCTCAGGTTACGGAAGCTGGCGCCCATCACCACGGTCTTGTAGCCGTTAGCCTTGTAGTAGTTGTAGATGCGCGTCACCGACTGCACGCCCGGGTCTTCCGAGCCGGTGTAGTCGCTGCCGTTGGCCTTCTTGTACCAATCGTAGATGCGGCCCACGAACGGTGAGATCAGGAACACACCTGCTTCGGCACAGGCAACAGCCTGGGCGAAGGAGAACAGCAGGGTCAGGTTGGTCTGGATGCCTTCTTTTTCCAGCTTTTCTGCGGCGCGGATGCCTTCCCAGGTGGAGGCAATCTTGATCAGCACGCGATCACGGCCAATGCCGGCCTTTTCGTACAGGTCGATCAGACGGTGCGCACGCTTGAGTACAGCGTCGGTGTCGAACGAAAGGCGTGCGTCCACCTCGGTGGAAATACGCCCCGGAACCACTTTCAGGATTTCTTGACCCACCGCAACCGCAAAGCGATCGCTGGCCAGGCCGACATCACCGTTGCAGTCTTTGACGCACTCGTCCAGCAGCTTGGCGTAGGCGGGAATCGAAGCAGCCTTGAGCAGCAGGGAAGGGTTGGTGGTGGCGTCTTGCGGTTTGACCCGAGCGATAGCTTCAAAATCGCCGGTATCGGCTACGACGGTGGTGATTTGCTTGAGTTGTTCCAGCTTGGAAGTCATGGGCGTGCTCTGTCCTATGGGTCTGATGACATTACCCGAGCGCCGACAGGCGCTCAAGGGCGCAAATGCGTTCGATCGTTTGCGAGGGCAACAACCTGAAAACAGCCGTTTGAATGACTGGCCTTGCTGGTAGATAGGAGGGCAAAAAGGCCGGCAGGTTCAACCCCGATGACCTGTGACGAGGGTATCAGCGCCCGTCCAGCAATTGCGCGGCTTGATCCAGCAACGCCAGCGGATCGCTCGCCTTGTGAATATCCACCGACAACAACTGCCGAAACTTCCGTGCCCCCGGGAACCCCGTCCCCAGCCCCAGCACATGCCGGGTAATGTGATGCATCGAGCCGCCCGTCGCCAGATGCGCCGCGATATAGGGCCGCAATTGCGCAAGCACCTGCGCCCGGGTGATCACAGGCTCAGTACTGCCAAACAACTGCTGATCCACCTCCGCCAGGAGGTAGGGGTTGTGATAAGCCTCGCGGCCCAGCATCACCCCATCAAACACCTGCAAGTGCTCCTGGCACTGCGCCAGTGTCTTGATCCCACCGTTCAGGATGATCTCCAATTCAGGGAAATCCTGCTTCAACTGCGCTGCCACGTCGTAGCGCAGGGGCGGAATATCGCGGTTCTCCTTGGGCGACAACCCCTCCAGAATCGCAATGCGCGCATGCACGGTAAAACTGGTGCATCCCGCGTCCTTCACCTGGCCGACAAAATCACACAGCTGCGCATAACTGTCGCGGCCGTTGATCCCGATGCGATGTTTTACCGTCACCGGAATCGCCACCGCATCACGCATCGCCTTCACGCAATCCGCCACCAGGGCGGGGTGGCCCATAAGGCAGGCACCGATCATGTTGTTCTGCACGCGGTCACTGGGGCAACCGACGTTGAGGTTCACCTCATCGTAACCACCGGCCTCAGCCATTCGCGCACACGCGGCCAGGTCCGCCGGAACGCTGCCGCCCAGTTGCAAGGCCAGAGGGTGCTCGGCGTCGTTGTGACGCAGGAAGCGCTCGTGGTCACCGTGGAGAATCGCGCCGGTGGTGACCATCTCGGTGTAGAGCAGGGCGTTTTTCGACAACAGGCGCAGGAAGAAGCGGCAGTGGCGGTCGGTCCAATCCATCATCGGCGCAACAGAAAAGCGCCGTGCAACGGATTGCGGTGCAGCAGTAGTCAGGGACATTGGGAAATCTGAGTGAGCAAGGCAGAGGGCGCGAGTTTATCAGGAATCAGGGGCCAGATATCTTGCTCTGCGGCTTCAGGTTCAATGCGCGCCGTCACGCTTATCCCGCAACTACAGTGCCCCTATGGAAAATCTCGCGTCTGGCGCGACGGCTGATATTTTCGTGTTTGCATGACGTATACATGCTGTCAAACCGGCTACGGTCGATTTCGCGGTATTTGTGCAGCTCTTCCATAACCATCTGGTCGTAGTCCTGCTCGATCATGAAGCGGAAAACTTCCCGTCGATAAAAGAACCCGAATTGAAACGCCAGCACTTCGGTCATGTGATCGGTAGGGGTGAGGAAGCAGTTTTCCAGGTCGATGGCCTTGGCGGCGTAGGGTGCGTCAGCGTTGATCATCACGTTGTTCGCCCAGAAGTCCATATGCACGATGCCCTTGTCATGCAGGGCGCGCAGCAGGTCGAACGACAGGTTGACCAGGCCGCGGATGTCGCGGCTTTTGTCCAGCCACTGCAGGCCGTTGACGTGGTCGTCGAGCATTTCGGTGAAGATGAAGAATTCCTGGATCAAACCAATCGCGGATTTTCGGTAGCCAAACCCGAGCAGGTTGGCGATGGGGGCCCCGCGTTGTTGTGCGGCGTGGGTGTTGATGACTTCTTCGACCGGCCAATCGAAGGCGCCGTCGCGCTTTGCACGTCCGAGGGTCACTCTCAATTTGGGCTTGAAGCTGTCGAGGGGCTGGAATTTGGCGAAGAGGTCGCTTTCCATGCCTTGGAGCGGGGCGCTGATGCGGTCTTGCAACTGGTGCCGGCTGTCAATCAGCTCTTGGATCGCCAGTTCGACATTGATATTCGTGTCTTCTGTCAGAAAAATTCTGGCTTTACGGTGGTCGAGTATCGAGGGAAAACTCTTAAGCACACCTCTGTCGGGGAAAATCAAAACACATCCTTGTCATTGGGTAAATGTTACAGGGATGTTACACGCATGCCGCTATTGGATCCAACCTGAACCTAACCTGTCTGATGAATAAATATTCATCGTAAATGGCGATTTTTTGATTTTTCAGGCATTGACTCAGATGCGGTCTTCATTTAGGTGCCTACAGGCATTCGACGTGCTACCCGGTAAACGCCAGGCCGCTCAGTGCGGTCGCTGTGTCGATGTAGCCGGTGTTGGTCCAGCCGAAACCGGCGCTGATCGCGATCCCGCCAAACCATCGACCCAATGCATTGGCCAGGTTGAACGCGGCGTGGTTCGTTGCGGCGCTCGGGCACGAAGCGCCAGACCAGCGCAATGGAAGGCTACCAACCAGCTGATGAATGCGACTTGTGTACGAAGTACTGTTTGTGGCGAAAGATGGCTTTACGCCATTACTTGATAGGTTGACGAGTGCGCAATGAAAACGACGGTTTTCGCGAAACGGCTTGGGGCATCCGTGATTCAAGTTTTATTGCCGAGTCCGCGAATGGATGTGCGTGACGTTATTTGCCAGTCGCCCGTCCGAAATGAAGTTTGAGTAACGGGATCAGGGCAACTAGGCAGCCGAACATAAACCCGATGAAAATGCCGGGCGCCAAATAGGGTTTCAAGCTCTTTGAATTAAACGTGCTGAAACCGCTTAGTGGATTGAAGGCCCTGAGCGTATTGTCGGCAGCCAGTGAGGGCAGGTTGAGGTTGAGCGCCTGCGTGTTGGCGACGGCCAGCGCCGCCTTCAGTTGCGCCTCTGCCTGCTCTTTGCTGCTGGCCGTGGACGACACGCGGAAGATATAAGGCTGCGGCGTGCCTGCGCTGTCGATTCCGTTGGCCGTCATGATGCCCATGGCGGTATTGAACACATCGTCCTGTATCGAACTGTAGAGCCTGATCTCTGAAGCCTGCTCAGTGGCGGGCGCGATATGGTCACTGCGCAACTCGTTATAAAGGCTCAATAGCGCCGGTTTCGCGATGTAAGTGCTGGCGATCCATTTGGGTGCGGCGGTATAGAAGACGGCGAAAGAAATGGCCACCCCAACCACGGTTGCCGCAATGATCTTGAACTTGCTCTTCCACAGGGCATGAATAAACGGCAGAAGATCTATTTCGTCATCTCTATATCGATCGTTTGGTGTCGTCATACTACTCACGAAGAGGCCTGTTTTCACGTGTTGCTGATTGTAGAGTAAATGGAAATATTTGCGCTGGCAGTTGCTACATTTGCCACCGGGTTGACCGGATCGGGAGCTGAATAGTTCCGTGCCACCCCTTGCGGGTGCGGCCCAGGCCCGCCAGCCGATGGCGGCATTCGACCGGCGAGTCCACATCAGACGCCCCATCCTCCCCGAGCGTGATATTCTGCGCGCCGTCTTGGTCTACGCTTTCCAAGGTGCGTTCACCCGAATACGCGCCGACGGTTGGCTGTCGCCTAGGTAGCTGAAGCCAATAATGATAAGAAGTCAGCGCAGAAGGGACATAAAAGTGAGGTCGATACGTCGGCCTTGTGTGCCCACCCTGCGGCCTTTAAGTGAGTGTGCAAACCCCGCGGTGCGTTGCCTGGCGCAGTGTGAAGGAGGGTTGCTCACGAACGGGGGCGGTAGGGCGGATGGCGTTTTATCATAGGTGCTACTGATGTTTAAGAAAGTAAACACTGCCCTGCTGGGGCTGGCTTTGTCGATGGGGATCACGTCCGTTCACGCGGAAGAGGCAAAGAAAGTCGATGTGCTGCTGATCGGCGGCGGCATCATGAGTGCGACCCTGGGTGTATGGCTCAATGAGCTGGAGCCGGGCTGGTCGATGGAAATGGTCGAGCGCCTCGATGGTGTGGCCGAAGAAAGCTCCAACGGCTGGAACAACGCCGGTACCGGCCACTCGGCCCTGGCTGAGCTGAACTACACCCCGGAAGACAAGAACGGCAACGTTGAGATCCCGAAAGCGGTCGAAATCAACGAAGCGTTCCAGATCTCCCGTCAATTCTGGTCCTGGCAGGTCCAGCAGGGCGTGCTGAAGAACCCGCGTTCGTTCATCAACACCACTCCGCACATGAGCTTTGTGTGGGGCGATGACAACATCAAGTTCCTCAAGAAGCGCTACGAAGCCCTGCAAGCCAGCCCGCTGTTCGCCGGCATGCAGTACTCCGAAGACCCGGCGCAGATCGCCAAGTGGGTTCCGCTGATGATGGAAGGGCGTGACCCGAACCAGAAGATCGCGGCCACCTGGAGCCCGCTGGGTACCGACATGAACTTCGGCGAGATCACCCGCCAGTTCGTCGCTCACCTGCAAACCACGCCCAAGTTCGACCTGAAACTGTCGAGCGAAGTGCAGGACATCACCAAGAACGCCGACGGTTCGTGGCGTGTGAGCTACAAAAACCTGAAAGACGGCACCAAGACCGAAACCGACGCCAAGTTCGTGTTCATCGGCGCGGGCGGCGGTGCACTGCACCTGCTGCAAAAGTCGGGCATTCCTGAAGCTAAGGAATACGCTGGCTTCCCGGTAGGTGGCTCGTTCCTCGTGACCGATAACCCAACCGTAGCCGAGGCACACCTGGCCAAGGCCTACGGCAAAGCGTCGGTTGGCGCGCCACCGATGTCGGTTCCGCACCTGGACACTCGTGTGCTGGATGGCAAGCGCGTGATCCTGTTTGGCCCATTCGCGACCTTCTCCACCAAGTTCCTGAAGGAAGGCTCGTACCTGGACCTGCTGACCAGCACCACCACCCACAACATCTGGCCAATGACCAAAGTCGGTATTCGTGAATACCCACTGGTCGAGTACCTCGCTGGCCAACTGATGCTGTCGGATGACGACCGCTTCAAGGCGCTGCAAGAGTACTTCCCGAACGCCAAGAAAGAAGACTGGCGCCTGTGGCAAGCCGGTCAGCGCGTGCAGATCATCAAGCGTGACGAAGAGCAGGGCGGCGTCCTGAAACTCGGTACCGAAGTGGTCAGCTCCGCCGACAACACCATCGCGGGCCTGTTGGGTGCATCGCCAGGCGCGTCCACCGCGGCTCCGATCATGCTGACCGTGCTGCAGAAAGTGTTCAAGGACAAGGTTGCGACCCCTGAGTGGCAGGCGAAACTGCACCAGATCGTACCGAGCTACGGCACCAAGCTGAACGACAGCCCTGAGGCTGTTGCCAAGGAATGGGCCTACACCGCCGGTGTCCTGCAACTGCCGACACCGCCTGTGATCCCACAGAGCGCTGCGCCGAAGGCTGTCGAGGCTGCCAAGCCTGCGGCTGAGCCGAGCAAGCCGGCGTCTGACCTGGCGTTGTAAGAAACAGCTGTGGTCCTAGGGTCACGCTGAGACAAAAGAAGCCCGCTGAACCGGTGACGGTCAGCGGGCTTTTTTGTGCCTGTGCAATACGTGGGGGCGAGAGTCTTGGCGGCGGCGATGGGTTCAGCAACCCGACAGACACCACCTGTTAAAAAGAACCCAGGCCAAGCAGGAGCGCGGCTGTGACAAGGGGGGATTTTTTACCGGTGTAGGCTTGGGGCGATAACGCCCGAGGGGTTTGTATGTTGCTACGTTATGCAGCATTGGCGGCAGTGGTGGTGGCCGCGTCGGGGTGTGTACAGGAGCGTGTCGTGCATGAGCGCAGGCCGGTGCAACGAGAGTATGTCGAAGTCATCGCGCCACAGCCGCCGCCGGTGCAAGTGATCGAAGTCGAACCTGTGCCACGTTACGGCTATGTGTGGTCACGCGGTTATTGGCGTTGGGAGAGCGGGCGCTATGTGGCAGTACACGGTCACTGGGAACCGGTGCGCGAAGGTTACCGTTATGTACATCCGCACTGGGTGCAACGCAATGACGGTTATCACTGGCAGGGGGGTGGCTGGGTTCGTTGAGCCCCGCACGGCTAGGTCAGCCGTTTCATGCCCGCTGCCTTCGCGGCATTGAGATCGAAGGTGGCGGTGTACTCGCATCCTGCTGCATGGGCGCAGCGTTCAATCAGGCAGTCGGCGAAGTCGGCCTTGCTTGCGGTAAACCGTCGGAGTGCCTGCCAGAGGGTTTCGGCATGCTCGATAGTCAGCTCGCGGGTGCGCAGTAACGTCTCCAGAACCACCACCACGTCACTCTTGGCTGATTGGTAGCAGCTCTGTAACACCCATACCAGTTCCACCACCGAGACCAGGCTGACAAACCCCGGCGACAGCGTGGTGAGCGATTCAATCAGATCTGAAGCCTTGGCCGATTGGACGGGATCATCCTGGGTGACATAGCGCACCAGCACATTGGTATCCAGGCCGATCATCCGGCCTTTGCTCCCTGTGCGGCGATAGCGCGATTCATGTCTTCAACGGACACGGCCTTGGCGGGTTTCTGGATCAGGCCCTTCAGGTCATGCACGGTTTTGCTCGCGGCAATGATCGAAAACCTGCCGTCTTCCATTTCGACAAACTCAACGCGATCGCCTGTCTCAAGGCCCAGGGCGGTCCTTACCTGGACAGGAATGGTGATTTGCCCTTTCGAGGTCAGTGTGGCGGTCGCCATATTGAAAATCTCCACGGTGATATTCCTTACCTTAGGGTAAGGAATTATGGAGGACAAGATCCGTTGGTCCATAGGTTGTGCCTTCTGCTGTGAGTGAATCGGACTCACTAAACCCTAGCCCGATTCACACCATCAGCACGCCCTGGAACACGCCCAAAGCGCTACAACGTATGACCAACTGCTGGCGTTATTGCACCACGCGATAGCACGGCACATAAGCCGCGCCACCTGGCAACTTCATGCGGTGCTGGGCGACAAATGCCTGCAACAACTCATCCAGCGGTTTCATGATGGCCGGATCGCCGTGGATCTCGTACGGGCCATGTTCTTCGATCAGGCGGATGCCCTTGTCCTTGACGTTGCCTGCCACGATCCCCGAGAACGCGCGGCGCAGGTTGGCCGCCAGCTCGTGGGGCGGCAGCGCATGGCTCAGTTGCAGGCTGGCCATGTTGGCGTGGGTCGGGTCGAACGGGCGCTGGAAACCTTCGTCGATCTTCAGCAGCCAGTTGAAGTGAAACGCATCGTTGCGCTCGCGGCGGAACTGCTTCACGCCCTTGAGCCCGGCCGTCATCTGGCGGGCCACTTCGGCCGGGTCGTCGATGATGATCTGGTAGTGCGCCTGTGCCGCTTCGCCGAGGGTGGCCCCGACAAACGCGTGCAGTTGTTGCAGGTATGGCGCGGCGTGTTTCGGCCCGGTGAGAATGACCGGGAACGGCAGGTCGCGGTTGTCCGGGTGCATCAGGATGCCCAGCAAGTACAGGAACTCCTCGGCCGTGCCGGCGCCGCCCGGGAAGATGATGATGCCGTGGCCCACGCGCACGAACGCTTCCAGGCGTTTTTCGATATCCGGCAGGATCACCAGCTCGTTGACGATCGGGTTGGGCGCTTCGGCGGCGATGATGCCCGGTTCGGTCAGGCCCAGGTAGCGCCCACCGGTAATGCGTTGCTTGGCATGGGAAATGGTCGCGCCTTTCATCGGACCTTTCATCACGCCGGGCCCGCAGCCGGTGCACACGTCCAGGCTGCGCAGGCCCAGTTCATGGCCGACTTTCTTGGTGTATTTGTATTCTTCGGTATTGATCGAGTGGCCGCCCCAGCACACCACGATTTTCGGTTCGACACCGGCACGCAGCGTACGGGCGTTGCGCAGCAGGTGGAACACATAGTCGGTGATGCCCTGGGAGTTGCTCAGGTCGATGCGCTGGCTGTCCAGCTCGTTCTCGGTGTAGACGATGTCGCGCAGGGCGCTGAACAACATCTCACGGGTACTGGCGATCATTTCGCCATCAACGAAGGCATCGGCCGGCGCGTTCAGCAGTTCCAGGCGCACGCCACGATCCTGCTGGTGGATGCGCACTTCAAAATCCTTGTAGGCGTCGAGGATGGTCTTGGCGTTGTCGATATGCGCGCCGGTGTTGAGGATTGCCAGGGCGCACTGGCGGAACAGGGTGTAGGTGCTGCCGGTGCCGGCTTCGCTCAGTTGCTGCACTTCACGTTGGGACAGGGTTTCGAGGCTGCCCTTGGGGCTGACGGAGGCATTGATGACTTGACGTTGGGGCATTCTGATTCCTTGAAAGCGCAGCCACCGCGCCCGTAACGGGCCGCGATGGCTGGAGAATGTTGGGCGCCGAACTCGGTCGCACGAGACCATTGTTTACCTCAGGCACAAGGCCGAGTGCAAACACCGTCGCGCACCATCATGCCGCAGAACTTACTGAATCAGCTTCCAGTTTTTGTAGAAAACCCGACGCAGGGTAAAGACCATTGCGGCAAACCCCGCGATCACGGCATTGAGCACCCGCGGCAGCGGGGTCGGCCGCACGATATCGATAAACAGGCAGTAACGCTTTGCATCGTTCTTGTTGAAGGAGGCGTGCATCAGCGTGTCATCGAAGATAAACAACGGGTCGTCGTGCCAGTAATGTTTGTGCTGGCCGACCTGGATGTACACGCCGTCATGATGGGGCGCGGGTGCCATGTTGTAGAGCACCCGGAACATCATGCGCAGGGGGCCGAAGTGAAAAGAGGTCGAACGGTTCTCGTTGAACACCGACACACCGATGGTCTTCACGAACGGCAGTTTCTCGCGCAGTTTCGGGATGTCCAGGGTGGTTTCGATCGGCCGCCCGTACCACTGGAAAAACAACATGCCGCGCTTCTTCTCGGCCATGCGTTCGTCCAGGTAGCCGATGATTTCATCCTTGTGGCCCATGGCTTCGTTGAGCACCAGTTGCAGGTCTTCACGCCAGGCCGGCGGCAGGTCGTTCATCGTATAGACGTGGCGGTTACGTGAACTCAACAGGTCGAACAAGGTGTTGAACGGCGCCAGCAACCAGGTATTGCGGCCGCTGCCGATAAAGTATTTTTTGAGGGTGGGCGCGTCATACAGGCCGTTGCGCAGGAAGTCATAGATACCGCACACCAGTACCAGGCCGAGGAACACCACGGTGGTCAGGGGAAACAGGCCGATAATCAGGAGCACGCCAAGTATCCAGGCGATGGACACCGCTTTTTTGCGTAGGGCAGACTTGTTCATGAAACTCAGCTCCGGCTGGACGCCAATCGACAGGTCCGGATCCGTGGCCGCGAGTGGTGGGTTTTGAAACATAATGAAACAACTGCGTCATGATAAGGCGTCCAGCGCCGGACAGGCGTTACAAATATTGCGAAATTGTGAACGCTTTACACAGTTTTTAACGGCATACGCGTTTACCGATTGGATTTTGTAAACAGAAGATTTGCGACTATCGTGACGCTTCGGTTTTTCGGGCGTCATAGACCGGTACGATTGAAGTTGAATGGCCACCACTGGCCATCGACCCCTTGGAAGAGGCAGAAATTTTATGATCATCAAACCGCGGGTTCGTGGCTATATCTGTGTGACCGCTCACCCTGTTGGCTGTGAAGCGAACGTCAAGCAACAGATCGACTACGTGACCCAACACGGCGTCATCGAAGGCGGCGCCAAGAAGGTGCTGGTCCTCGGCGCTTCCACCGGTTACGGCCTGGCCGCGCGCATCAGTGCTGCGTTTGGCTGCGGTGCCGACACCCTGGGCGTGTTTTTTGAGAAGCCAAGTGAAGACGGCAAGCTCGGTTCGGCCGGCTGGTACAACAGCGCCGCATTCGAGAAGTTCGCTGTCGAGAAAGGCCTGTACGCCAAGAGCATCAACGGCGACGCGTTCTCCGACGAGATCAAGCGCCTGACCATCGAGACCATCAAGAAAGACCTGGGCAAGATCGACCTGGTGGTCTACAGCCTGGCTGCGCCACGCCGTACCGACCCGCAAGGCGTGGTGCACACCTCCACCCTCAAGCCGATCGGCAAGCCTGTGACCCTGCGCGGTATCAACACCGACAAAGGCGTCGTGGTCGACACCACCCTTGAGCCTGCAACCCAGGAAGAAATCGACGGCACCGTGAAAGTCATGGGTGGCGAAGACTGGCAGCTGTGGATCGACGCCCTGCGTGACGCCGACGTCCTGGCCGAAGGCGCCAAGACCACTGCGTTCACCTACCTCGGTGAAAAGCTGACCCAGGACATCTACTGGAACGGCTCCATCGGCGAAGCCAAGAAAGACCTCGACAAAAAAGTCCTGACCCTGCGCGATAACCTCGCTGCGCTGAAGGGCGATGCCCGTGTGTCGGTGCTCAAGGCCGTGGTTACCCAGGCAAGCTCGGCGATCCCGATCATGCCGCTGTACCTGTCGCTGCTGTTCAAGGTGATGAAAGAGCAGGGCACCCACGAAGGTTGCATCGAGCAGGTCTACGGCCTGTTCAAGGACAGCCTGTACGGCAGCGAGCCGAAACTCGACGCCGACGGTCGCCTGCGTGCCGACCTGGCTGAGCTGGAACCGAAAGTCCAGGACGCCGTGGCTGCGCTGTGGAACCAGGTGACCGACGACAACGTCAACGAGATCAGCGATTTTGCCGGCTACAAGGCGGAGTTCCTGCGCTTGTTCGGCTTTGAAATCGACGGTGTTGACTACGACGCCGACGTGAACCCGGACGTGAAGATCCAGGGCCTGATCACCGCTTAAACCCGGTCCAGTAAAAAATGTGGGAGCGGGCTTGCCCGCGAAGACGGAGTGTCAGACGCTGAATAGGGCGACTGATGCACCGCTTTCGCGGGCAAGCCCGCTCCCACATTTGTTTTGTGCTGTCCCAGAACCTTCTCACGCTCTGCCGAGCGCACCACGCATGCTTGTGGGCAGTTTCTAACGCGCCCATTTCTCCATGGCGAAATCGACAAACGCCCGCAGTTTTGGCAGGCGATAACGGTCCTGGCCGTACAGCAAGTGCATCGGGCGGCTGGGCAGTTGATACGCGGTCAGCAAGGCCGTCAGCTTGCCGTCCTGCAAGTCGGGTTGCACCAGGGCATCGGGCAGCATGACGATGCCCATGCCTTGCACCGCCGCCTGGCGCAGCGCTTGCGAGCTGTTGATGGTCAGCGAGCCGGACACCGGGATTTCCACTTCGCCTTCGGCGCCGCTCATGCGCCAGAGTTTGTCGGCGTTGCGCCAATCGTCGGTGGACGGGTAGGCGAAGGCCAGGCAGTCGTGCTGTTGCAGGTCTTCGGGGGTTCGCGGCGTGCCGCGTCGCGCCAGGTAGCTCGGTGAGGCACACAGGGTGATGGTGTAATCCTGCATCGGCCGGGCGATCAGGCTGGAGGGTTCCAGGTCGCCCAGGCGGATGGCGACGTCGAAGCCGCTGTCGACCATGTCCATGCGCTGGTTGCTGAGCACTACATAGAGCTTGATCAGCGGGTAGCGCTGGGAGAACTCGCTCAAGGCCGGGGCCAGGCGCTCGGTGCCGAAGGCCGGTGGCGCGGTGATGCGCAGGGTGCCTTTGGGCACATCGCTGTGGGCCTGCTCGGCCAGTTGCTCGGAGTCGGCCACCAGCCCCAGCACTTCCAGGCAGCGCTGGTAATACTGCCCGCCGAATTCCGTGAGGCTTTGTTTGCGCGTGGTGCGCTTGAGCAGGCTGACCCCCAGGCGCTGTTCGAGAGCGCGCAGGTGATTGCCGACCATGGTGGTCGACATCCCGCAGGCCTGGGCGGCCGCCGTCATGCTGCCGGTTTCCACGACTTTTACGTACACCGACATCGCCTGGAACAAATCCATTATCAAGTCCTGATTCAAAGTAATTGCACGAAAGCGCAGTTTATCCAGCTCAGGTGGCTAACGATACTGCAGGCATCACAACGATGCACTGGAGCTGCAACCATGACCGCCACCTGCCTGATGACCACTTATCAACCCTTGGCCCTGAGTTTTACCCGTGGCCTGGGCACGCGCCTGTGGGACCAGCAAGGCCGCGAATACCTGGACGCGGTGGCGGGTGTGGCGGTGACCAATGTGGGGCATTCCCATCCGAAACTGGTGAGTGCCATCCGTGAGCAGGCGGGATTGCTGCTGCACACCTCCAACCTCTACAGCATCGACTGGCAACAACGCCTGGCCCAGCGTCTGGCGCGGTTGTCTGGCCTCGACCGCGCGTTCTTCAACAACTCCGACGCCGAGGCCAACGAGACGGCGCTCAAACTGGCGCGCTTGCATGGCTGGAAAAAGGGCATCGAAGAGCCGTTGGTGGTGGTGATGGAAAACGCCTTCCACGGTCGCACCCTGGGCACCATGGCGGCCAGCGACGGGCCATCGGTGCGCCTTGGGTTCCAGCGCTTGCCGGGGGATTTTATCAAGGTGGGCTTTGGTGATATCGCCGCGATTGAGACGATCACGAAGGCTTACGGTGCGCGTATAGCCGCCGTCCTGCTGGAGCCCATCCAGGGCGAAAGTGGCGTGCTGCCCGCGCCGCCCGGCTATCTGCAAGCCCTGCGTGATCACTGTACGCGCCACGGCTGGCTGCTGATGCTCGACGAAATCCAGACCGGCATTGGCCGCACCGGCACCTGGTTTGCGTTCCAGCACGAAGGCATCCTCCCGGACGTGATGACCCTGGCCAAAGGCCTTGGTAACGGCGTGCCGATCGGTGCCTGCCTGGCGCGGTCGGCGGTGGCGCAGCTGTTCACCCCAGGCAGTCACGGCAGCACCTTTGGCGGCAACCCGCTGGCCTGCCGCGTAGGCTGCACCGTGCTGGACATCATTGAAGAGCAAGGTTTGCTGCAGAACGCCGCGCAACAGGGCGAGCACCTGCTGGCCCGGCTGCGGGTGGAGTTGAGTGAACATCCGCAGGTGCTGGCCATTCGCGGTCAGGGCTTGATGATCGGCATCGAGCTGGCCATCCCTTATCGTGGCCTGGCCCAGCGTGCGGCGCAGGAGCACGGACTTTTGATCAACGTGACGCGGGGCAAGATCATTCGCCTGCTGCCGCCGCTGACCCTGGAGGCCAAAGAGGTGGAGATGATCGTGCGGGCCATCACCCGCCTGCTGGACTAGCGGCAATCAATAAATGTGGGAGCAGGCATTTCCACATAGGGATCTCCATATGTTTCAGAGGCCGTTGAGCCACTCCGAATTCATCGTCTCCTTGTCCCCCAGATAATCCAGCAACCACGCCATTGCCGGCGACACCTTGCTCTGCGCCCAGGCCACACACGATGGGCTGGCCGGAAACGGCCGGCTCAACTGCAGCGCCACCAACTCCCCGCGTTCGATCCACGGCAGCACCTGATGCGCCGGCGCCATGCCGACGCACAGGCCGTCGCGCAGGCAATCGATGGCTGAGGCCCAATTCGGCACCACCAGCCGGCGTTGGTTATCCAGGGTCCAGGTGTCGCGCTTGGGCAGGTTGCGCGAGGTGTCGGTCATGCACAGCGAGGCGAAGGGCCGCAGTTGGTCGTCACTGAGCAGGCCTTCCACGGCCGCCAGCGGATGCCGCGCGCTGACCACGCACAGCCAGTTCAACAGGCCCATGTCGCGGAAGGTGAAGTGACTGGCCACCGGCACTGCGCTGGTGGCGCCGATCACGATGTCGGTGCGCTCGTCGGCCAGGGCATCCCACACGCCGTTGTACACCTCGTACTCCAGCAGCAATTCCACCTCGGGAAACTGCCGATAGAAATCCAGCACCAGTTGCCGACAACGCTGGGGTTTGACGATGGAGTCCACGGCCACTTTCAACTGGCCGCTCCAGCCATTGGCCACCTGCTGGCACAGGCGCCGGGTGCCGAGCATTTTTTTCATCACGCCCCGTGTCTCGTCGACAAACAGGCGCCCGGCGGCGGTCAGCTCGACATCGCGGTGCCGGCGCACAAACAGCGGCACCGCCAGCCACTCTTCAATCTGACGCACCGTATAGCTGATGGCTGACGGCACGCGGTTCAATTCCTGCGCTGCAGCGCTGAAGCTACCGTGGCGTGCCACCGCATCGACCACATCCAGGGAGTATTCGGACCACATGGCCGTTGCCTTCAAATTTATTGATAAGAGTATTCAATTATTATCGCTTCACACAGAAACTGTCAGCCTCATAATGGGCGCCAGTCAGCAAATAGTTTGATGGCAGGATCTACAAGGCTTCGATGAAAAATTCTTTTGGTTTCACTTGGTATCTGGCGGGGCTGAGCATGCTCGGCTACCTCGCCATGGACATGTACTTGCCGGCATTCGGCGCCATGGGCGAGCAACTGCAGATTGGCGCGGGCGCGGTGGGTGCCAGCTTGAGTATTTTTCTCGCCGGCTTCGCGGTAGGGCAGTTGTTGTGGGGGCCGTTGTCCGACCGCCTGGGGCGCAAGCCGATTCTGCTCGCCGGCTTGAGCCTGTTCGTGCTCGGTTGCGCGGGCATGTTCTGGGTCGAGACCGCAGCGCAATTGCTGGCGCTGCGTTTTATCCAGGCGATTGGCGTGTGTTCCGCCGCCGTGAGCTGGCAGGCGCTGGTGATCGACCGCTATCCGGCTGACAAGGCCCACCGCGTGTTCGCCAGCATCATGCCACTGATGTCCCTGTCCCCTGCGTTGGCGCCGCTGTTGGGGGCGATCGTGTTGAATCACTTTGGCTGGCAGGCGATCTTCGGTGTGTTGCTGGGGGTGTCGCTGCTGTTGCTGCTGCCAACATTGCTCCTGCGTCGTATGCCGAAACGTCCGGCAGAAGAGGGCGCACCTTCGCGTCTCGGCTATGGCCAATTGCTCGGCTCCCGGGTGTTCACCGGCAATGTGATGATCTTTGCCGCGTGTTCGGCCAGTTTCTTCGCCTGGCTGACGGCTTCGCCCTTCATCCTTGGCGATATGGGTTACAGCCCGAATGACATCGGCTTGAGCTACGTCCTGCCGACCTTGGCGTTTCTGGTGGGTGGCTACAGTTGCCGCAGCGCCTTGCAGCGCTTCCAGGGCAAGACGCTGTTGCCCTGGTTGCTGGTGGCGTATTGCATCAGCATGGTGGCGCTGTACCTGGTTGCGACGCTGACCGTGCCGACCCTCACCACCTTGCTGATTCCGTTCTGCCTGATGGCGCTGGTCAACGGTGCCAGTTATCCGATTGTAGTGGCGAATGCGCTGATGCCGTTTGCCGAAAATTCCGGCAAGGCGGCGGCCCTGCAAAACACCCTGCAGCTGGGTTTGTGCTTTCTCAGCAGCCTGCTGGTGTCGTCGATGATTGACCAGCCGCTGCTGATTACCGTGATCGTGATGCTGGCGACTGCGCCGTTGGCGGTGTTGGGGTACTGGTTGGCGCGGCCGAAGGCTGACGGTTCGAAGCTGGCACAAGCTTAGAAGTGTAATGCGATCAACTGTGGGAGCTGGCTCCCACACTTTGAAATGCCCTAGAAGGTGATTTCCATATTCACCGTCGGCGTCGACGTGCGGCTACCCCGGCCACCGTCCACACCAAACTTGTTGTGCCAGTACTCGTAACCCACACCGAGATACAGGTTCGGCTTCACGCTTTTACCCGGACGCACGGCCACCATCAGCGCGCTGCGCACCAGCGCTTCGGGCGCAGTGTCGCGGCCGTGGTAGTCCTCGCCTTTCTCGCCGACGTAGTTGATGAACCCCTGGAATTTCGCCGCGTGGTTGGCGATTTCGAAGGGACGCATCCAGGTCAGGTTGAGCATGTAGGTGTCGTCGAAGGTGTGGTTCGACTCTTGCGCGCCGGGGATGCCGGTGTGGTTCTTTTCCTTGTAGTACAACAGGCTCAGGTCCAGCACGCCGACGGTGTTGAACTTCAAGGTCGGGCCGAGCACCAACGCACGTTTTTTTGCCGAGGCGAAGTTGTTGTTGCGGTTGGCATCGAAGCCCAGTGTCAGCGCGTAATCCTTGACCAGCCCGGTGCCCAACGGCACATCGAACACCCGTGACGCGTAAAGCTGGTGCCGATACACCGCGTACACTTCGCTGCCGCCGTGATCGGTGCCCTTGCGCGGGTCACTGCTGTCGGACAGGAACACATCCAGGTTGAGGAAATTACTGCCATACGTGTAGCCGCTGGCGTGGGTGAAGCTGTAGATCCGCTTGCTGAATTCGTCGGGGTTATTCGGATTGGTGAACTGTTGGCCGTAGCGGAATCCTACGCTGTTGTTCATCCATTCCACCGCGACAGCCTCCCCGCCGCCGAGGAGGGTGAGCAATACGGTTGCGCCGTGCAGTGCCTTTTTCATTGTTTTAATTCCTTTGGCGTTTGGCTCATGGCGACCTTGCAGGGGCCGCCGGGCGCAGTATCGACACAAGGATCGCGCACGCCAAAGAACAGAATCTCGCCTGGGCCGATGCCGAAACGGCAGCAGCCGGGCTGCCCTGAAAGTCAGGAAATACGCGGGGGCGCAGTCATTTCATCGCGTTCGCGCAAGGTAATTTCCTCGCCCAGCAGATGCGCCAACGCTTGCACCGCCACTGGCAAGTCGCGGTCTTTGCGCGCATACACGCCCAGGTCGCTGAAGATTCCACCCTGGTCACTCAAGGGGATATGCAGCAGTTCGCCGCGCGCCAGGTCGGCCTCGATGCCGATGCGGGTCTGGAAGGCAATGCCCAATTGCTGGCGTGCCAACTGCCGGGCCAATTCCATGGAGTTGCTGTGCAGCAGCGCCTTGTTTGGCGCTGCACGCTTGTGCAGCGGGGCGATCAGGTGATGCACCGACAGCTCGCTCTTGGCCTGGATCACCCCGTATTCGCAGCACTGCCCGTAGCTGACTTGGCTTTCACCCGCCAATGCGTGGGTCGGTGTCATCAGCGCGCCGAGGCGGAAATGGCCGACACACAGTTGGGTGATTTCGCCACTGCGGGGCAGGGCAAACGCCAGCCCCAAATCCGCCTGGCCATTGACCACCGCGCCGGGAATCGATTGCGAGCCTTGCACCGTGACGCCAATCGTCACCTTCGGATAGCGCTCGCGCATGCGCTTGAGGGCGGCGGGCAGCAGTTCAACGGCAGCGCCTTCCACCGTGGCGATTTCCACATGGCCGGTCTGCACGCCATGCAAGCCATCCAGTTCACCGCGCACCCGTTCCACATCCTGCAACAGCAGCGTGATGTGGCGCGTGAGGATTTCGCCAGCCGCCGTCACACGCAGGCCGCCTGGCAAACGCTCAAACAGCGTCGCGCCCATCTCATCTTCCAGCTTGAGGATCTGCCGGTTCACCGTCGACGACGCCACATTGAGGCGCCGTGCGGCTTCGCGGATCGAATGGCAGCGCCGCACCATGTCGAAGTAATAGATCGCGGGGGCGTGGATGCGCAGTTTGCGGTTGAGCATTTTTTTTCAGGTCCTTTTGCGCAGGTCTTCAGGCCGCGGGACAGGGCGGCTGAATGGATTTTTGTAACGAGGATTACAAGCTTGTTGTGGAATTGATTGTATACAACTCTATGGACATCCCGTGTTTCCTTTGCATACAGTGATTGCACAACAAAAACAGAGATCCCCTCACCATGACTATCCCGAAGGCGTCACCGCAGCGGCCCGAAGATGAAAATCTGGGCGTCGCCGCCAACATGGCTTACGGCCTGCAGCATGTCCTCACCATGTACGGTGGCATCGTCGCCGTACCGCTGATCGTCGGCCAGGCGGCCGGGTTGTCGCCGGCGGATATCGGCCTGTTGATCGCCGCGTCGCTGTTTGCCGGTGGCCTGGCCACCTTGTTGCAAACCTTGGGTTTACCGTTCTTTGGTTGTCAGTTGCCGCTGGTGCAGGGCGTGTCGTTTGCCGGTGTGGCCACCATGGTGGCAATCGTCGGCAGCGATGGCGCCGGCGGGGTTCCGGCGATCCTCGGTGCGGTGATGGCCGCGTCGTTTATCGGGCTGTTGATTACCCCGGTGTTCTCGCGAATCACCAAATTCTTCCCGCCCTTGGTGACCGGTATCGTGATCACCACCATCGGCTTGACCCTGATGCCCGTTGCGGCGCGCTGGGCGATGGGCGGCAACAGCCGCGCGGCGGATTTTGGCAGCATGTCCAACATCGGCCTGGCCGCATTGACCCTGATGCTGGTGTTGTTGTTGAGCAAGATCGGCAGTGCGACCATCTCCCGTCTGTCGATCCTCCTGGCGATGGTGATCGGCACCGTGATTGCCGTGTTCCTGGGTATGGCGGACTTCTCCGGAGTGACCCAGGGGCCGATGTTCGGTTTTCCCACACCATTCCATTTCGGCATGCCAACTTTCCATGTGGCCGCGATCATCTCCATGTGCATCGTGGTGATGGTGACGCTGGTGGAAACCTCGGCGGATATCCTGGCGGTGGGCGAGATCATCGACACCAAGGTCGATTCCAAACGCCTGGGTAACGGCTTGCGCGCCGATATGTTGTCGAGCATGTTTGCGCCGATCTTTGGTTCGTTCACCCAGAGCGCGTTCGCCCAGAACGTCGGCCTGGTGGCGGTCACCGGGGTGAAGAGCCGTTTTGTGGTGGCGACGGGCGGGTTGTTCCTGGTGATCCTCGGCCTGCTGCCCTTTATGGGCCGGGTGATTGCGGCGGTGCCGACGTCGGTGTTGGGCGGGGCGGGTATCGTGCTGTTTGGTACCGTGGCGGCCAGCGGTATCCGCACGCTGTCGAAGGTGGATTACCGCAACAACATGAACCTGATCATCGTCGCCACTTCCATCGGTTTTGGCATGATCCCGATTGCGGCACCGAGCTTCTACGATCACTTCCCGACTTGGTTCGCCACCATTTTCCACTCGGGCATCAGCTCGTCCGCGATCATGGCGATCTTGCTGAACCTGGCGTTCAACCACTTCACCGCCGGTAACTCGGACCAGCAATCGGTGTTTGTGGCAGGGACGGAGCGCAGTTTGTGCTTCCACGATGTGGCCGCGTTGCGCGATGGGGATTACTTCCGCGGCGGCAAGCTGTTTGATGCCGAGGGTAAGGAGATTCCGTTGGTGGCTGATGTATCAAGGAAGACCGCGAAACCTGAAACCACTGAAGTCTGAAGCCGGTTGAGGCACCCATGTGGGAGCTGGCTTGCCTGCAATAGCGGCGGTGAATTCACCCC
>NZ_ANNV01000131.1 GCF_000346755.1 Pseudomonas sp. CBZ-4
TGACCCACCGCTATCGCAGGCAAGCCAGCTCCCACACAAGCCAGCCCCCAATGGGCGCTATTGCGCGGCGGGCAACAGGAACCGCGCAATCACCGGCAAATGGTTGGAAATACGCAACGTATCGTCCTGCCGCACCCTGGCTTCCACCCGCTTGATGCGCGGGCTATAGAACAGATAATCAAGGGTGCGATCCGGGCCATCAATGCTCGGATCATTCGGAAAGTTCGTCAGCCATTTCTCCCGATCAATGCCACTGGATTGGCTGTTGCTCGGGATCATCGGGTATTTGTCCCACAGCAGATGCAGCTCGCTGTCCGGCGAATACTGCCCGCGTTTAGCCGCGTCCAGGCGTAGGAATTGCCCCAGCGGCAGCAGGTTGAAATCCCCGCCGATCAACCAGGGTGTGCCCCGGCCTTCGAATTTATCCAGCAGCTTGAGGGTGGCTTGCACTTGCGCCTGCACCGCACTGCGCCCAGGTGCGTTGCCGTCCAGGCGGGTGTTGAGGACGGCCAGTTGGCCACCGTCGCTCAGCGGCAGGTAAGTCAACAGCAGCGCCGGCTTGGGTTGGAACTGGCGGCTGAGGATATTGGCCTCGGGCGCCGGCAATTGCAGGCGCTCGGCATGTTCGATCTGGTAGCGGCTGAGGGTCGCCAGCTTGCGGCCGACGCTGCCGAAGATGTGGCGGTCGGGGACGAAGTCGGCTTTCCAGTCGAAGGCCTGGGCGCTGCAGGGGTAGAGGTCGACCAGGCGTTCCTGCAACAGGGCAAGCTGGTCCTGGTAGTGGGAGGGCTTGGCGTTTTCGTCGAGTTCCTGCAACAACAGGAGGTCGGGTTGTTCGTCGCGGATCACCCGGGCCACTTCGTCGAGGCTGAACGCCATGTCTTCGACGGTGGGGCGCTCGTCGGGGCCGCTGCCGTCGGCGGTGTCGTACCAGAAGACGTAGTTCTTGCCGGCCAGGTACTGCACGTTCCAGGTCATGACCTTGAGCGCCTGCCCCGGCAGCAGGGTCGGCGCACGCGGTGCCACGCAGCTGACGGGCAGGGTTTCCTTGGGTTCGGGGCGCCAGGTCAGGCTGTAGATCAGGGCAGTGAGCAGGCCTGCGCTGATCAGCAGGCCCAGCAGGGTGATGCGCAATAAACGGGTCATTGGCTCGGCTTATGGCGTTTCAGAGATGGCACGGAGCATATCACCGCGCGTCGGCGTCGCCACCGATCAGCATGAATAAACGGAACAGCACCACGCTGGTGAACAGCTGCAGGAAGCTGTGGGCGCTGTCCATCACCAACCCCAGCAGCGGCGCGGGCGTTGGGTAGGCCGCGACACTGGCGCCCTTGAGCAGCCACAGCGGCGCCATCACGCACAGCAGGCACACGAGGATGCGCCAGAAATGCCCACGGGTCAGGCGCAAGCTTTCCTTCATCGCCTCCAGCGCCGACATGCCGCGCAGCACCAACAGGTACTCGGCAAACGCCAGCACCACCATCAGCCACAGCCCCGGCAGGAAATACAGCGATAACCCCAGCAGGATCAACAGCGTGCTCATGGCTGTCAGCAGGGCAAAGCGCGGCCACAGGGTCAGGGCCATGGCCCATACATCCTTGGTGCGCGGCGACTCGCCACGGGTGCGGGCGTCGAGAAACAGGATCAGGGCGCCGGTGTACAGCGGGTACACCAGCAACCCCACCACCACGCTGTAGCCGGGGAACGCATCCGCGCCCAGCGTGTGGTCGAGTACCTGTTGCAGCAGGGCTTCGAGGATCACCAGCGGCAGGCACAACTGGACGATGGCGCCGAGGTTGCCGAGGGTGAAACGAAAGGAGTCGCGCAGTACGTCTAACGGATTCATCAAGTTCTTCGCAGGCCTGAAAGCAAGGGCAACACTTTAACCGATCGTGACCTTTGGCACGCAAACGTAAACCTTGCGTAAAGACCATTGAAACAACTCGTAACACCCCCATAACTAGATCGCACTCAGCCTGACGTCAGGCGAGGCCACGATTTCTACCGGCAATCTAACGAGGTCGCCATGAACAGCGAAGAGCAAACCCTGATCGATGGACTGTTTTCACGGTTGCAACAAGCCGAAACGGACTCAGCCCCCCGCGACGCCCTGGCCGAAGCGCGGATCAAGGAGCACATGACGCGCCAACCGGCGGCCGGGTACTACATGACCCAGTCGATCCTGGTGCAGGAACATGCGCTCAAGAGCCTCGACGCGCAGAACAAGCAGCAGGCGCAGCAGATCCAGCAGTTGCAGGAAGAGTTAGAGCGCGCCAAAGCCCAATCGGCACCCGCCGCAGCGCCGAGCAGCGGTGGCTTCCTGTCGAGCATCTTTGGTGGCGGCGGTTCTCGTGAACAGCCACCGGCGCAGAGCGCGGCGCCATCGTCGGGTGGCTGGCGTGAACCGGCACGGCCGTCGTTCAGCCAACCGCCGGCGCCGCAGCAAAGTTATCAACAGCCTCCCGCCGCCGCGCCGGTGGGCAGCGGCTTCCTCGGTGGCGCGATGAAAACCGCGGCCGGTGTGGCCGGTGGTGTGTTGCTGGCCGAAGGCATCAGCAGCCTGTTCCATCACAACCAGCAGCCGCAGGTGGTGGAAGAGATCATCGAACAGCCGGCACCGGCCAGCGATCAAGGCGGCTGGGGTAATGACGACCAGAAGTTTGCCGGCAACGACAACTGGGGCAGCAACAACTCGGACAGCTTTGCCGACAGCGATTATTCCGACGATTCCTCCTCCTTTGGCGACGACGATTCCTTCGTCTGACACTCCCAAGCCCGGTGCGCTTCGTCGCCCCGGGCTGATTTTTCTCGGAAACGCCCCCATGGCTGGCATACTGGCGCCTTTGCGGGCGTGCGCGTCCGGCATCCAAGTGGCTGTCATGGGGAAGTGCGGTGAAGAAAATTGCAGTGTTCGCCGATGTACAAAACCTCTACTACACCGTGCGCCAAGCGTATGGCTGCCACTTCAACTACGCTGCCCTGTGGGCTGACATCAGTTCACGCGGGCAGATCGTCGAGGCGTACGCCTATGCCATCGACCGGGGCGACAGCAAGCAGCAGCAATTCCAGCAGATCCTGCGCAACCTGGGCTTCACGGTAAAACTCAAGCCGTATATCCAGCGCAGCGACGGCTCGGCCAAGGGCGACTGGGACGTGGGCATCACCCTCGACATCATGGACGCCGCCGACCACGTCGACGAAATCGTCCTGGCCTCCGGCGACGGTGATTTCGACATGCTGCTCGAGCGCATCATCCACAAGCATGGCGTTGAAGCCGTGGCCTACGGCGTACCGGGGCTGACGGCCAATTCGCTGATACGCGCTGCCAGCCGCTACGTGCCGATCGAAGGCGCGTTGCTGCTCAAATAAATGGTTAGACGGAGTTGGAACAGGTTTGGAACGTATAGCGGTCATCGACTTTGAAACCACCGGCATCAGCCCCAGCAGCCAGTGCCGCGCCACGGAAATCGCCGTGGTCATCCTCGAGCGCGGCCAGATCGTGGACCGCTACCAGAGCCTGATGAAAACCGGCGTGCACGTGCCCGCGTTCATCGAACAACTCACTGGCATCAGCAACGCCATGCTGCGCAGCGCGCCACCGGCGGAGCGGGTGATGAACGAGGTCAACGAGTTCGTCGGCACCACGCCGCTGCTGGCGCACAACGCCGCGTTTGACCAGAAGTTCTGGGACTTTGAGCTGGGCTTGATCCGCCGTACCCGTTTGCAGAAGTTTGCCTGCTCGTTGCTGCTGGCGCGACGGTTGATGCCTGCGGCGCCGAACCACAAGCTCGGCACGTTGAACACCTTTGCCCAACTGCCCCACACAGGCAAGGCTCACCGGGCGATGGCGGATGCGGAGATGGCGGCGAACCTGACGGCGCATCTGGCGCAGGAGTTGCGCGGTACCCACGGTTTGCGCGAATTGTCCCACGACCTGCTGTGCAGCTTGCAGAAAGTCCCTGCGGCAAAAATCACCGAACACCTGAAGAAACATCGCGGGTTTTAACCCCACCACATTCCCCTGTGGGAGCGGGCTTGCCCGCGATGACGGTGTGTCAGGCAGTGCAAATGCTGGCTGACCCACCGCCATCGCAGGCAAGCCCGCTCCCACAGGGGTTATGTGTCGTTCATCGGGACTGTGTGCAGTCCAGCGCCTGATCCACGACCACTTTCGCCATCTCCACCAAATCTGGTATCTGTTTCGATATTGGAAGAGGGCAAGGAGATTGGCGAAATGAGGGCTCAGATCAGCGAAAGGGTCATTCAATTGTTCGTTGAAATAATTGGCTTTATCGACCGTAGCCAAGTGTCGGAGCAAACGGACTTCATCCATGACTTCAAGATCATCGATGACGACCTGACCTGTTTCATCATGCAGATCAAGTGGCAATTCAACCTGCGTGCGACTCAGGAAGATTGGGATCACATCACCACGATCAAGCAGGTTGTCGATCTGATTAAACAGCGCTCAAGTCCGCTGTGAGGCAACTGACGCCATCGCGGGCAAGCCCGGCTCCCACAGTGGAATGCATTCCAACTGTGGGAGCTGGCTTGCCTGCGATAGCGATCGTTCAGCCACCACTTTTCCCATTGCTCTCCAACTGCGCCAACGGCACCCGCCGCTCTATCGCACTCGACAAAATAATCGACGTCTTGCTGAAGCCAAACTTGGCGACCCGGTTGATCAAATTTTCAAGCTCCGGCATCGAGCCCACAGCCGCCTGCATGATCACGCACGGATCACCCGTCACCCGATGGCATTCGGTCAGCTCGGGGATTTCCGCCAGGGCGTCGTACACCTTCTGGCTGCCGTGGTTGGTCAAGCGCAGCTCAATGACACACTGGATCGGCAAACCGACCTTGGACAGATCCACCTTGGCCTGATACCCCGTGATCACCCCGCTGGCCTCCAACTTGGCCACCCGTTCCGCCACGGCCGGTGCCGAGAGGTTCACCGTGCGTGCCAGCTGGGCGTAGGACGCACGGCCGTCTTCGAGCAAGGCGCTGAGGAGCATGCGGTCGTATTTGTCCATGATAAGGCTCCAGTTGCGTGTGGCTTTCGAAAGCATGGGTTATAGCCTTCATAACCATGCTTTGAAAAGTGTATGGGCGGTTTAAACAGGTTTTGTAACTTATGTTTAAGGGCCTGCCTTTTTAGAATAAGCATCCCATCTCCTGCCATAGAGCCACCCAATGCCTGGCCCAAGTCGCTTTCCCTTACCGTTGATCGCTGCCTTTTTTGCGTTGTATGTGATCTGGGGTTCCACCTACCTGGTGATCCGTATCGGCGTGGAGTACTGGCCGCCGCTGATGCTCGGCGGGATTCGCTTTTTGGCGGCGGGGGCGGTGATGTATGGCTATCTGCGCTGGCGCGGGGTGCCGGCGCCGACGTGGGAGCAGTGGAAGGCGTGCGCGAAGATCGGGATTTTGCTGCTGACCTTCGGCAACGGCGCGGTGACGTTGGCCGAGCATTCCGGGGTGTCGTCCGGGGTGGCCGCGCTGGCGGTGGCGACGGTGCCGTTGTTTACCTTGCTCTGTGGATATTTCTGGGGTGCACGTAATACTCGTCTGGAATGGGCGGGTGTGATCCTGGGGATCGCCGGCATTGCCATGCTCAACATGGGCAGCACCTTGCAATCGAGCCCGATGGGCGCAGCTTTGTTGCTGTTCGCGGCCGCTTCGTGGGCGTTCGGTTCGGTGTGGAGCCGCCGCTTGCCATTGCCCCAGGGCGCGATGGCCAGTGCGGCGGAGATGCTGGTGGCGGGCGTGACACTGTTGATCGGCAGCGCGCTGACCGGTGAACGCCTGCAAGCCATGCCGCCGCTTGAAGGCTGGCTGGCCCTGGCGTACCTGGCCGTGTTCGGTTCGATCATCGCCTTCAACGCCTATATGTACCTGCTCAAGCATGTGCGTCCGGCAGCGGCGACCAGTTACGCCTATGTGAACCCAGCGGTGGCGGTGTTGCTCGGGATCGTATTCGTCGGCGAAACCATCGGCATGGAAGAAGCCCTGGCGATGCTGGTGATCATCAGCGCGGTCCTGCTGATCAGCCTGCCCCAGTGGCGCAAGCCCAAGCCCGAAATAAGGTAAACTGCGGCGCATTGCGTGCTTGCGCTGAATTTTCCTACGGTAACTACATGACTTTCGCCTCCCTTGGCCTGATCGAACCCTTGCTGCGCGCCCTTGAGACGCTTGGCTACCAGACCCCGACGCCGGTGCAGGCGCAAGCCATTCCGGCGGTGCTGGCCGGTCGCGACCTGATGGCTGCGGCCCAGACCGGTACCGGCAAGACCGCCGGTTTCGCCTTGCCGTTGCTGCAACTGCTGACCATGGAAGGGCCGAAAGTCGCCGCCAACTCGGCGCGTGCACTGATCCTGTGCCCGACCCGCGAGCTGGCCGAGCAGGTCCACGCCAGCGTCGCCGAGTACGCGCAAAACCTGCCGCTGACCACTTACGCGGTATACGGCGGCGTGAGCATCAACCCGCAGATGATGAAGCTGCGCAAGGGCGTCGACATTCTGGTCGCCACCCCTGGCCGCCTGATCGACCTGTTCCGCCAGAACGCGCTGAAGCTCAACCAGCTGCAAACCCTGGTGCTGGACGAAGCCGACCGCATGCTTGACCTGGGCTTCTCCGAAGAGCTGGCGAACATCTACCGCATGCTGCCGAAAAAGCGTCAGACCCTGCTGTTCTCCGCGACGTTCTCCGATGACATCCGCCTGCTCGCCGGGCAGATGCTCAACGACCCGCTGAGCATCGAAGTCAGCCCGCGCAACGTTGCTGCCAACACCGTGAAACAGTGGGTGGTGCCGGTGGACAAGAAGCGCAAGCCAGAGCTGTTTGTGCACCTGATGCGCAAGGGCCGCTGGAAGCAGGTGCTGGTGTTCGCCAAGACCCGTAACGGCGTGGATGCGCTGGTGGACAAGTTGCAGGGCCTGGGCATCAACGCCGATGGCATCCATGGCGACAAACCCCAAGCCACGCGCCAACGCGCGCTGGACCGCTTCAAGTCGAGCGACGTGCAGATCCTGGTGGCCACCGACGTGGCGGCCCGTGGCCTGGATATCGAAGACCTGCCGCTGGTGGTCAACTTCGACCTGCCGATCGTGGCTGAGGACTACATCCACCGCATCGGCCGGACCGGTCGTGCGGGCAACACCGGTGAGGCGATTTCCCTGGTGTGTGCCGATGAAGTGAACATGCTGTCGGCCATCGAGATGCTCACGCGTCAGACGTTGACCCGCAAGATGGAGCCGGACTTCGAACCGGAGCACCGCGTGCCGGACACCGATGCCAGCGGGCAGGTGGTGAAGAAGCCGAAAAAACCGAAGAAGCCTAAAACGTCGGGTGGTGGCGGCAAGCGCAACCTGGGCAAGTGGGTGGACAGCGGTGAAGTGGCACCGTCGGAGCCTTCGATCAAGCCGGTACGCAAGGTGCCGGTGTTTAATACCGGGCCGCGTAAGAAGAAGTGATTTTGCGCTGTAGCTGATGGCCTCATCGCAGGCAAGCCAGCTCCCACATTTTGATGTGTGAACACCGTCAAATGTGGGAGCTGGCTTGCCAGCGATAGCGGCATCGAATCCACCACTAATCTCAGCGCTTAAGCCACTCCACCATCCCCCGCCCAGCCGCTCGCCCGCTGGCAAAACACCCCGTCAGCAAATACCCGCCCGTCGGCGCTTCCCAGTCCAGCATCTCCCCCGCACAAAACACCCCGGGCAATTGCTTGAGCATCAAGCGCTCATCCAACGCTTCGAACGGCACGCCGCCGGCGGTGCTGATCGCTTCGTCCATTGGCCGGGTTTTCACCAGCGGCAGCGGCAGGGCCTTGATTGCGGCGGCTAGCAGCATTGGATCGTTGAAGTGTTCGGCAGGCGCCAGCTCGCGCAACAGCGCTGCCTTGACGCCATCCAGCCCCAACTGGCTGTGCAAATGCTTGCTCATCGAACGCGAACCACGGGGTTTGGCCAGCGCGGCGTGAATCTTGTCCACAGGCTTGCTCGGCAACAGGTCGATATGCACCGTGGCCGAGCCGGTTTGGTTGATCGCTTCACGAATCGGTGCCGACAGGGCGTAGATCAGGCTGCCCTCGATACCGGTGGCGGTGACCACGCACTCGCCGAGCCGGGGTTTGTCGTCACTCAGGCCGATCGCGACATTCTTCAACGGTGCGCCAGCGAATTTGCTGACCATCAATTCACTCCAGGCCGACACCTCGAACCCGCAGTTGCTGGGTTGCAGCGGCACATTGCATACACCTCGGTCTTCCAGCAACTTGAGCCAGGCGCCGTCAGAGCCCAGGCGCGACCAACTGCCGCCGCCGAGGGCCAGCAGCACCGCATCGCTGTGGACAGTTTTCTCGCCGTCGGGACTGTGGATAAGTAAATCACCGCTGGCATTCCAGCCCGTCCAGCGATGGCGGGTGTGGATAACCACGCCCTGGTCCCGCAGGCGCTTGAGCCAGGCGCGCAACAGCGGCGCGGCTTTCATGTCGGTAGGAAACACCCGGCCAGAGGTGCCGACAAAGGTTTCGATACCCAGGCCGTGTATCCATTCGCACAACGCCTCGGCGCCAAACCCACGCAGCAGCGGGGCCATGTGCGGTGCACGTTCGGCATAGCGCGACAGGAAAGCCGGGTAAGCCTCGGAATGGGTAATGTTCATGCCGCCCACGCCGGCCAGCAGGAATTTTCGCCCCACGGAAGGCATGCCATCGTACACATCCACGCGCAGCCCCGCCTGGCTCAAGACTTCGGCGGCCATCAGCCCGGCAGGGCCGCCGCCGATGATGGCGACGTGTTGAGGTGGGGTCTGGGGCATGGCAAGGGCTACGGTCGACTAAACAGGGCGAGCATTCTACCCGACGAGAACACAAACGACTGATCAAAAAATGTACAGCTTCCTACAAGCTATACAGTTACTGGCTCACAGAGGCTTACGCTCAAGTTATCCACAGGCCGTTCCACAGGCATTGTGGGTAACGCCCACAACTCAATGACAGCCTGATGACGCCCACACCCGCTGTGCGCTGTGGTGCAGGATGCCGTGGCGACGGGCCAGGGCAGGGCGGTCCTTGCTGTAGCCGCCGCCGATCACGCCCATCACCGGGATATCGCGGCCCAGGCAGTGGCGCATCACGCTTTCATCGCGGGCGGCGACGCCTTGGTCTGTCAGTTTGAGGTAACCGAGGGCGTCGTCCTTGTGCACATCGACGCCGGCGTCGTACAGCACCAGGTCTGGCTGGTAGAGCGGCAGCAGGTAGTTGAGCGCGTCGTCCACCACCTTGAGGTAATCGCCGTCGCCCATGCCCATGGGCAGCGGGATATCCCAATCACTCTGGGCCTTGCGCGCGGGGAAGTTTTTTTCGCAGTGCAGCGACACGGTGATGGCGTCCGGCGTGTCGTGGAGGATGCGTGCGGTGCCATCACCCTGGTGCACGTCGCAGTCGAAGATCAGCACGCGGTTGACCCGGCCGCTGGCCAGCAGGTAATGGCTGATCACCGCGAGGTCATTGAAGATGCAGAAGCCGGCCGGGTAATCGTAGTGGGCGTGGTGGGTGCCACCGGCCAGGTGGCAGGCGAGGCCGTGCTCCAGCGCCTGTTCGGCGGCGAGGATGGAGCCGCCGACCGCACGCACGGTGCGCCGGGCGAGGGCTTCGTTCCACGGCAGGCCGAGGCGGCGCTGGTCTTCGCGGGACAATTCGCCGCCCATGTAGCGTGCGATGTAGCCAGGATCGTGGGCCAGGGCCAGGATCTCGGGTGGGCACAACTGCGGGCGCAGCAGTTGGCTGTCCTCGGTCAACCCGCTGGACACGAGGTGGTCACGCAACAGGCGGAACTTGTCCATGGGGAAGCGGTGGTCCGCCGGGAACTCGGGGCTGTAGTCGTCGTGGTAGATCAGTGGCAAAGGCATGGGATTTTCTGATGGGAACCTGCGACGGATCTTACCCGCGTTGTACACTCACGCACATCGCAAGGGAGGGGACCCATGGAGCCGATACTCGAACTGGAAAGCGCACGGCTGGTGCTGCGCCAATGGCGCGACAGCGACCTGCCGGAGTTTGCGCGCATGTGCGCCGACGACCAGGTGATGCGCTACTTCCCGGCCAAGTTGAGCCACCTGGAAAGCGCCGCGCTGATCGGGCGGATCCGTGGCCACTTCGCCGAATACGGCTTTGGCCTATGGGCCTTGCAGCGCAAGGATACAGGCGAGTTCATCGGCCTCACCGGGCTGCTGAATGTCGGCTTTGACGCGGCGTTCACCCCGGCGGTCGAGATTGGCTGGCGCCTGGCCCGCGAGCACTGGGGCCTGGGTTACGCAAGCGAGGCGGCCTGGACCGCATTACGCGCGGGATTCGATCGCTTGCAACTGGATGAAATCGTCGCTTTCACCACCGAAGCCAACATGCCCTCACAAAAAGTCATGCAGGCCATCGGTATGCATTACGATCCCCAGGCAGATTTTGCACACCCCAAGGTCGCAGCCGATGACCCGCTGCGCCATCATGTGTTGTACCGCATCACCCGCGCCCAATGGTTGGACACGCTGCACGGATAAGCAGCCCGGAATGCCCCATAGATTGTAGGAGTTGCTCTATGAGCCAAGTATTGGAAGATCTGGTGGACCTGCTGACCCTGGAGCCGATCGAGGAAAACCTCTTTCGCGGCCGCAGCCAGGACCTGGGTTTTCGCCAACTGTTCGGCGGCCAGGTGCTCGGCCAGTCGCTGTCGGCTGCCAGCCAGACCGTAGAAGAAGCGCGGCACGTGCACTCCCTGCATGGTTATTTCCTGCGCCCCGGCGATGCAAA
The DNA here is from genome assembly GCF_000346755.1 of Pseudomonas sp. CBZ-4. GTDB lineage: Bacteria > Pseudomonadota > Gammaproteobacteria > Pseudomonadales > Pseudomonadaceae > Aquipseudomonas. Next base: position 10,808 of record NZ_ANNV01000131.1, read on the forward strand.
ATTGCCGGTGGTGTATTCGGTGGACCGCGTGCGCGATGGCGGCAGTTTCAGCACGCGCCGCGTCACCGCGATCCAGAAGGGCCACCCGATCTTCACCTGCAGCGCCTCGTTCCAGTACGACGAAGAGGGCTTTTCGCACCAGAGCACCATGCCCGTGGTGGTCGGCCCGGAGAACCTGCCGTCGGAGCTGGAACTGACCCAGCAACGCGCGCACCTGATCCCCGAGCACATGCGCGACAAGCTGCTGTGCCCCAAGCCCATCGAAGTGCGCCCGGTCACCGAAAAAGACCCGTTCAACCCGCAGCCGTCCGACCCGGTCAAGTACGTATGGTTTCGTGCCGATGGCGCCCTGGCCGACACGCCTGCGCTGCATAAATACCTGCTGGCCTACGCCTCGGATTTCGGCTTGCTGACCACCTCGCTGCTGCCCCATGGCAAGACCGTGTGGCAGAAAGACATGCAGGTCGCCAGCCTCGACCATGCGCTGTGGTTCCACGCCGACCTGCGCGCGGACGACTGGTTGCTGTACGCCATGGACAGCCCGTGGGCCGGCAATTCCCGTGGGTTCTCCCGAGGCAGCGTGTACAACCGCGCCGGGCAACTGGTGGCGTCGGTGACCCAGGAAGGCTTGATCCGCCATCGCAAGGATTGGGCATGAGCCTGTCAGACGTTAAACACTGGGTATTCGACATGGACGGCACCCTCACGGTGGCCGTGCATGATTTTGCGGCGATTCGCGAGGCGCTGGAAATTCCGCCTGAGGACGACATCCTCACTCACCTGGCGGCTTTGCCCCAGGAGGTTGCGGCGGCCAAGCATGCGTGGTTGCTGGAACATGAGCGCGAGCTGGCGCTGGGTTCGGTGGCTGCAGAGGGCGCCGTGGAACTGGTGCGTGAGCTGGCCGGGCGTGGTTATCGCTTGGGCATCCTGACGCGTAATGCGCGGGAACTGGCACACATCACTCTGGAGGCGATTGGCTTGGCGGACTGCTTTGCCATCGAAGATGTGCTGGGGCGTGATGATGCCAAGCCGAAGCCGGATCCTGATGGATTGTTGAAACTGGCGGCGGCGTGGGATGTGGCGCCGGCGGAGATGGTGATGGTGGGGGATTACCGCTTTGACCTGGATTGCGGCCGGGCGGCGGGGACGCGCACGGTGTTGGTGAATTTGCCGGAGAACCCGTGGCCGGCGCTTGTCGACTGGCATGCTGAGGATTGCGCGGCCTTGCGCCGGATGATCTAGATAGGCCTCTGCAGATCAAATGTGGGAGCTGGCTTGCCTGCGATAGCTAACGGTCAGTTGAAATATGTTCAGCTGACCCACCGCAATCGCAGGCAAGCCAGCTCCCACATTTTTGATTGGGTTTCTTCAGTTGTTATTGTGCAAACAGGACTTTCTGGCCTTCAGGCGATGTAAACATCCCATCCCCGTTATGCCCCACCCCCGGCACCTCAATCAACCGATGCCCCAACTGCGGATGCCGCTGCTTGAGGTAGTCAAAATAGTTGTGCCCACGAATCAACCGATACGCACCCTGGGTTTCGGCCTCGCAGCCTTTGTCCAGCGCGTGATGATTCGGGTCGGTGTCCTGCTGGCCCAGCAGGTAAGTGATGTTGCGTGACACGTAAGCCTGTTCAAGCGCCTCGACGCTTCTGCCTTTGGCGTAAGCCGGCAAGTTCCGCATGCCGTATTTCCAGTCGTTGAAACCCGGGCAACTGGCCGCATCGAATTTCATTGGCCGCTGCGGGCTGAAGTAGGCGTAGGACGAAGGATTCGCCACCACATACCGCAGGCCGATGCCTTCGGTTTGCAGCTTCGGGTGGTCGTGGCTGGTGAGGGCAAAGCGCTGCACCACCTGGCCGCCACCGGAATGTCCGGCCACCACGATTTCCTTCAGCGCCGGGAACAGCTTGCGGTTGCCCAAGTGCTTGATGATTTGGTCGAGTGCGCCGTAGGAACTGATGTGGCCCGGGCCGGTGGACGGCTCGCCGGCCATCCAGCCATTGTCGGTCCAGCGCAGGATCTGCTTGTCCAGATGCTCATGCTGCGCATCCGACTCGATCAGAAAACGCGGGGCGATGACCAGGGTGCTGGCGCCTTGTCCGGCATTTTCGGCGGCCTTCTCGCCACTTTCCAGGTAGGTCTGCGCATCGCGCAGGCGACCGTGCACGATGATCAGCGCACGGGTCACGTCGGGTAGCGGCTGGCGCCAATCCTGGCTCAGGCCGACGCTGAGGTCGCCGGCCTCCAGGGGGAATCGATCAAGACTGGCTTCCTTGGCGCCGTGTCCGGCCGCCCAGGTTGAACAACTGACTAACAGGCCCAGCAGCAATCCCAATCGTTTATTCATTTAAAGACTCTTGGCGGAAAAGGTATCGCATTGAGTGATCTGGCCCTGGGCGAAGCCGGTCTTGAACCAGCGTACGCGCTGCGCCGAGGTGCCGTGGGTAAACGAGTCCGGCACCACGCGGCCCTGACCCTGTTGCTGCAAACGGTCATCGCCGATGGCGTTGGCCGCGTTCAGGGCTTCTTCGATGTCGCCGGGTTCCAGCCAGTTCAGGCGTTTTTGCGCGCGGTTGGCCCACACCCCGGCGAAGCAGTCGGCTTGCAGTTCCTGGCGTACCAGCAGGCCGCCGTCGCCCTGCATCTGCCGGCCCTGCTGGCGTGCGGCCTGGATTTTCGACGAGATACCCAGCAACGTCTGCACATGGTGCCCGACTTCGTGGGCGATCACGTAGGCCTGGGCGAAGTCGCCCGCAGCCTGGAAGCGTTGGGACATTTCGCGGAAGAAATCCAGGTCCAGGTACACCTGCTGGTCTGCCGGGCAATAGAACGGGCCGCTGGCCGATGTGGCCCCACCGCAAGCGGAATTCACCCGGCCGCGGAACAGGATCAGTTTCGGGTTCTTGTAGGCCAGGCCGTTTTCCTGGAACACCTGGGCCCAGGTGTCTTCGGTATCGCCGAGCACCGCGCGGACAAAATCCGCCTGCTCATCGTTGGCCGGCGGCGCCTGGCGCGTCTGGGTGCTGACCGACGGCGCCTGCTCCATCTGGCCGGTGAGCTGGCCGAGGATCTGCAACGGGTCCTGGCCGGTCAGCCAGCCAATGCCGACGATCAGCACGATGGCGGTCAGGCTCAGGCCCTTGCCACCGCCAAAGCGCATGCCGCCACCGCCACCGCCGCCGCCACTGTCATCGCGGGCATCCACCACGTTGTCGCTGCGTCGGCCTTTTTTCCATAGCATGGGGGCAATCCTCTCGGTGAACGGTCCTACAAGTAAGTGGGATGAGTATGGACGTTATTAGCGGCAGTAGCCTTCGCCGGTTGCCACGATCAGGCAGTCCTTTTTATCTGCCAGCCACTTCAGGCCGGTGGCTTCGCCGTCACCGGCGCGCAGCAGTTGCGGGCCGTCCGGGCGGGTGAAGGCGATGCCGTCTTCGGCGGCTTCACCTTTGAAGGTGCCCGAGTCGTCGGCGTCGAGGCCGTATTGCATGGTGAGGAGGTAGTGACCCCGGCCGATGCTGTCGTCCTTGGCGATGGTCAGGTGCAGGCCCTCGACGCCCACCCACTTGCCGACCCATTGGTCGGTGGGCGGGGTTGCTGGCACCAGCGTCGCTTGCACGGAGGCGGGCGCGGGTTTTGGTGCTTCCTTGGCTTCCTGGTTGCAAGCGGCAAGCAGGGCGACGGCAGACAGAACGAACAGGGTTTTTTTCATAGCGGCAGGCCTTGGCTAAAAAGTGTGCAACGTACGGGCAAACGTGGGACGTTGGACTTCAATCCCGTGATTTAGTGCGCTGTTCGCACAGTGTTTGGTTATGCTCTTGGGGCAGACGCCGGCCCGGCTGCTAGATTACCGGGTTGAGCAGCCCGCGTTCAGCCCGTCATGCAAGAGAACTCAATGACCGTCAGCACTCCCCTCTCCGGCGTCAACCACCCCTTCAAAGGCATTTTGCTGATTGTGGTGGCCACTTTCCTGTTCTCCAGCCACGACGCCTTGTCCAAATACCTCGCCGGGTTCTACCCGATCGTGATGGTGGTGTGGGCGCGCTACCTGGTGCACACCTTGCTGATGGCCGGGATTTTCCTGCCGCAATCGGGCCTGCGCGTGCTGCGCAGCAAACGGCCGGGCATGCAGGTGGTGCGGGCGTTGTGCCTGTTGGGCACCAGCCTGTTCTTTACGGCGGCGCTGCATTACATCCCGTTGGCGGAAGCCACAGCGGTGAACTTCCTCGCACCGATCCTGGTGACAGCCCTCTCGGTGCCGCTGCTGGGCGAGCACGTCACACGTGGCCAGTGGCTGGCGGTGATCTGCGGGTTTGTCGGCGTGTTGATCATCATCCACCCCGGCGGTGAACTGTTCACCCCGGCGGTGCTGCTGCCGCTGTGTTCGGCGCTGTTCTTCTGCTTCTACCAGTTGCTCACGCGCATCCTCAGCCAATACGACACACCAACCACCAGCAACTTCTTCGCCGGCCTGTGCAATACCTTGGTGATGAGTGCGCTGGTGCCGTTCTTCTGGCAGATCCCGACGCTGTGGCACGGTGTGTTGATGCTGGCGCTGGGCACCTGCGGGATGACCGCGCATTTGCTGTTGACCCAGGCGTTCCGCTTCGCGGCGCCGGCCTTGCTGGCGCCGTTCGGCTATTGCCAGATCGTGTTTGCGGGGTTGTTGGGTTGGCTGGTGTTCAACCATACCCCCGACGTGACCACGGTGGTCGGCATCGGGGTGATCTGCATGAGCGGGCTGGCCGCTGCCTGGCAGCAGCGGCGTCGGTAGAGTTAGACGTCTACGGTAGGAATCTTGCGCGGGGCCATGAAGTACATCCAGGTCAGCGCAATGAAGTACATCGCCGGGATCAGGGTGAACAACACGGTGTAGTTGTTGTTGGTCACGGTGAGGATGTGGCCGACGATCTGGGTCATGAACATGCCGCCGATGGCCGCGCACATGCCGCCGAAACCGAACACCGTGCTCATCATGTGCTTGGGCGTGTAGTCCATCACCAGGCTCCAGATGTTGGCGGTCCAGGCCTGGTGCGCACCGATGGCCAGGGAGATGGCAAACACCGCGACCCACAGCTGACTGGAACCGGCGGCCATGATTACGCCGACGATGCAGCAGGCGAACAGCAGCATCGACAGCAAGCGCGCCTTGATCGAGTTCATGCCACGACCGATCAGGAACGACGACAGAATCCCCCCACCCACACTGCCGAAGTCGGCTGTCAGATAGATGATGATCAGCGGGATGCCCATCTGGGTCACGTTGATGCCCAGGTTGTATTGTTGGTTGAGGAACGGCGGCAACCAGTACAGGTAGAACCAGAACACCGGCGCGGTCAGCGCGTAGGCAATGGCGAAGGCCCAGGTGCCGCGCATGCGCAGGATACGGCTGAACGGCACGCCCGGTTGTTCCGGTTCGACTTCCCGTTGCACGTAGTCCAGTTCCGATTGCTTAACGCTCGGATGGTCTTCCGGGTTGTAGTACTTCAAACCCCAGAACACCAGCCAGATCGCGCCCAGCGAAGCCATGCACAGGAACGCGGCTTGCCAGCCCCATACGTGCAGGATCAGCGGCAGCAGCATCGGCGTCATCATCGCGCCGACGTTGGTGCCGGCGTTGAAGATACCAGTGGCCACCGCACGCTCGCCGGCGGGGAACCACAGGCGCGTGGTCTTGACGCAGGCCGGATAGTTGGCGGCCTCGGTCAGCCCGAGGATAAAGCGGCAGACCATAAAGCCCACTGCCGACGTCGCCAGGCCGTGGGCGCCGGTGGCCAGGCTCCACAACAGCACGGCGCAGAAGAACACGCGTTTGACGCCGACCCGGTCGATCAAGCGGCCTTGCAGCACAAAGCCGATGGCGTAGCCGACCTGGAACCAGAAGTTGATATTGGCGTAGTCCATCGCCGTCCAGCTCATTTCCTTGGCGAGGATCGGTTGCATCACGCCCAGGGCGGCACGGTCGATGTAGTTGAGGGTGGTGGCGAAGAACACCAGGGCCAACATGCCCCAGCGAGTCTTGCCCACGGCCATGGCGCCGCGGATCTTGTCGCCGATGCCGGCGTGCGGGGTGCCGGGGCGCGCGGCCAGGGCGGAATTTTGCAGAGGCATGAGGTCGTACCCGTTTTTTGAAATTTTTATGGTGTGTTCTGGGTCAGGTTGCGGAGTCGATGGTGCGCAGCGGCTAAAAAATCGTCAATTCGCCAAAGCGGCTTAGTGTTCGATAATCGCACCAAAAACTAACCGGTTCGTACATTTTAATTGCTGTGGGTAGACTGGGGGCGAATAATTTGGCGCAAACAATAATTGCCGGGAGTCGCCCCATGCAACGTTCCATTGCCACCGTTTCCTTGAGCGGCACCCTGCCGGAAAAACTCGAAGCCATCGCCGCCGCCGGATTTGATGGCGTGGAGATCTTCGAGAACGACCTGTTGTATTACGACGGCAGCCCCCGCGAAGTTAGGCAAATGTGTGCCGACCTGGGGATTGCCATCACGTTGTTCCAGCCGTTTCGCGACTTTGAAGGCTGCCGCCGCGACCGCCTCGCACGCAACCTGGAGCGCGCCGAACGCAAGTTCGACCTGATGCAGGAGCTGGGCACCGACCTGGTGCTGGTGTGCAGCAACGCCTCCGCCGATTGCGTCGGCGATGAGCGCATATTGCTCGACGATCTCAGCCTGTTGGCCGAACATGCCGGCCGCCGTGGCTTGCGCATCGGTTACGAGGCGCTGGCCTGGGGCAAGCACGTGAACACCTGGCAGCAGGTGTGGAACCTGGTGCGCCAGGTCGATCACCCCGCCCTCGGCGTGCTGCTCGACAGCTTCCACACCTTGTCGCTCAAGGGCGACCCGAGTGGCATCGCGCAGATCCCCGGTGACAAGATTTTCTTTGTGCAGATGGCCGACGCGCCGATCCTGGCCATGGACGTGCTGGAGTGGAGCCGGCATTTCCGCTGCTTCCCGGGGCAAGGCGAATTCGACCTGGCGGGTTTTCTTGCGCCGATCATCCAGAGTGGCTACACCGGGCCCTTGTCCCTGGAGATTTTCAACGACGGTTTCCGCGCCGCGCCGACCCGAGCGAATGCGGCGGACGGCCTGCGCTCCTTGCTGTACCTGGAAGAGAAAACCCGTGAGCGCCTGCAACAGCAAGCCCCGGCGCAACCGGTGGAGATTCTGTTCGATACCCCGGCTGCCAGCGAATACGACGGCATCGAATTCCTGGAGTTTGCCGTGGACGAAAGCCTCGGCGCCAAGCTGACCCACTGGCTGGAACGCCTCGGTTTCGTCAAGGCTGGTCAGCATCGCTCAAAGAGCGTGAGCCTGTTGCGCCAGGGCGATATCAACCTGATCCTCAATTGCGAACCCTATTCCTTCGCCCACAACTTTTTCGAGGCGCACGGCCCGTCGTTGTGTGCCACGGCGCTGCGGGTCAAGGACAGCGCCAAGGCCCTGGAGCGGGCGGTGGCCTACAAGGGCCAGCCCTATCGCGGGTTGGTCGGCCCCAATGAGCTGGAACTGGCCGCCGTGCGTGCGCCGGATGGCAGCCTGATTTACCTGGTGGACCCGAGCGAAGGCACGCTGTACGACACCGACTTCAACCTGCAAACCGCGCCGGCGGCCGGTGGCGGCTTGCTGCGCATCGACCATATGGCCATGGCGCTGCCGGCCGACAGCCTCGACAGTTGGGTGCTGTTCTACAAGAGCCTGCTGGATTTCGAGGCCGACGACGAAGTGGTGTTGCCCGACCCGTACGGGTTGGTGAAAAGCCGCGCGCTGCGCAGCCGATGCAGTTCCGTTCGTCTGCCGCTGAATATTTCCGAGAACCGCAACACGGCGATTTCCCACGCGCTATCGAGCTATCGCGGTTCGGGTGTGCACCACATTGCCTTCGACTGCGCGGATATTTTCGCCGAGGTGCGCCGGGCCAAAGACGCGGGCGTGCCGCTGCTGGACATCCCGCTCAACTACTACGATGACCTCGCGGCGCGCTTTGATTTTGACGAGGAGTTCCTCAGCGAGCTGGCGTACTACAACGTGCTGTACGACCGTGATGCCAACGGCGGTGAGCTGTTTCACGTGTACACCGAGCCGTTCGAAGGGCGGTTCTTCTTCGAGATCATCCAGCGCAAGAACGGTTATGCCGGTTACGGCGCGGCCAACGTGGCCGTGCGCCTGGCGGCCATGGCCAAATCCCGCAGCGGTGCGGTGCGCCAAGCGCGGTTGTGAGCAATGGCGCGGTGCTTCCTTCGGGGAGCGCCGCAGCCCATAATCGGCGCCTGCACAATAAAAACGGCCGTGAGCGCACCATGACCCTGACTCCCGACCTCTCCGCTGCGTCCGAAACGCCGCGCAAGAGTCGTAAGAACAACCCGGAAAAGACCCGCGAAAATATCCTGCAGGAAGCGATCGTCGAGTTTGTCCAGCAAGGCCTGTCCGGCGCGCGCGTGGACGCCATCGCCGAGCGCATCCACACCTCCAAACGCATGATCTATTACTACTTCGGCAGCAAGGAGCAGCTGTACGTCGAGGTGCTGGAGAAGCTCTACGGCGACATCCGCAACACGGAAACCCGGATGAACCTCACCGCCCTGGAGCCCCGTGAAGCAATCCGTCGGCTGGTGGAATTCACCTTTGATCACCACGACCAGAACGTGGATTTTGTGCGCATCGTCAGCATCGAAAATATCCACAACGCCGAGTATGTGAAGCGTTCGGAGTCGATCAAGGCGATGAACAGCAACATCCTTGAAGCGCTTGGCGCGACGTTGCGGCGTGGGGCTGAGATGGGTGTGTTTCGTGCGGGGCTGGAACCGTTGGATGTGCACCTGCTGATCAACTCATTCAGCTTCTACCGGGTGTCCAACCGCCATACCTTCAGTGAGATTTTTCAGATCGAGCTGTCGGATGAGGCCATCAAGCAGCGGCATCGGGACATGATTTGTGAGTCCGTGATGCGGTACTTGCAGGCCTGACTCTTCAGGTTGGAACACAACCCCTGTGGGAGCAGGCAAGCCAGCTCCCACAGATTGGATTGGCTGTGCATCCTTAGTGATTCATGGCCTGAAAGTGCGCCAACATCCGCTGCGCGTCCGGCGCTTCGCCACTGAACAGCTCAAACGCCTTCACCGCCTGAAACACCGCCATATTGCCGCCGTCCAGCGTACGGCAACCCAGGGCCCGGGCATCCCGCAGCAGTGCTGTTTCCAGCGGGAAATACACAATTTCGGCCACCCACAGTTCTGCCCTCAGCAAGGCAGCTGGAACCGGTGTGCCCGGCAGCTTCGCCATGCCCATCGGCGTGGTGTTGACCACACCATCGGCCTCGGCCATGGCATTTTCCAAGTGGCCGCCGACCTGGGCGCGGCCCGGGCCGAAACGCTGGCTGAGGTTGTCTACCAGGTCCTGGGCGCGGCTGTTGTCCAGGTCGAAAATGCTCAAGTGCTCGACACCTTCGGCCAGTAGCGCGTGGGCCACCGCCGCACCGGCGCCGCCAGCGCCCATTTGCACCACACGCCGCCGCACGACATCACTCAGGTTACGCCGAAAACCCTCCGCGAATCCCAGGCAGTCGGTGTTGTGGCCGATGCGCTTGCCGTCCTTGAACACCACCGTATTCACCGCGCCGATGCCGCGGGCCTCGTCGGACAATTCATCGAGCAACGGCAGGATTGCCTGCTTGCATGGGTAGGTAATGTTCAGGCCGGTGAACTGCATCAACTCGGCGGCGTCCAGCAGGTCGGGCAGGGCATCCACGTTCAGGTGCAGCGGGTCCAGGTCGATCAGGCGATACAGGTAGCGCAAACCTTGGGCGTCACCTTCCTGTTCATGCAGGGCGGGGGTGCGCGAAGCCTGGATGCCGGCGCCGATCAGGCCGGCGAGAATGCGCGGCTTCATGGGTTCAACACCTGGCTGAAGTGTTCAAGGGCCAAGTGGTAGCCATGGCTGCCAAACCCGGCCAGTACGGCCTTGGCGATGGGCGACACAAAGGAGTGATGACGGAATGCTTCACGGGCATGCACGTTGGATAAATGCACTTCGATCACCGGCACTTCACTGGCCACCAGCGCGTCGCGGATGGCGACAGAGGTGTGCGTCCACGCGGCGGGGTTGATCACGATGCCGGCGCATCGGGTGCGGGCACCGTGGATCCAGTCGAGCAGTTCGCCTTCGTGGTTGGTCTGGCGAAATTCGATTTTCAGCCCGAGCTTCTCGGCGCTGCGCCCGCACAGCGCGGCGATGTCGGCCAGGGTTTCATGGCCATAGGTTGCAGGCTCACGGGTGCCGAGCAGGTTGAGGTTGGGGCCGTTGAGCACCAGCACGATAGGCGGCATGGGAGGGTCTCCACAGTTATTGTTAGTTGTGGAAGTAAAATGTACTGAATGGTTAATTTGGTCAATCGACGGCGGAAGATATGTTCGATTACCGAACGGTTATGCGCGGTAACAACACGGCGTTCGACGCTTGGTTCCCGGTTACTAGTCTGTGAAAAGCACCAGGATTTTGGAGCCGGTTGTCGGGTGACAAAGGCGAAATTGTTACCGGGCGGAAAATAACCTAACGGATGGGTTACGATGCGAATAGGCACTTACAAGGGATTTGTGATTTCAGTGTTGCTCAGGGATGAACATTGCCCGCCGCATGTTCATGTCAGGGGCGCGGGTTGGGATGCGCGCTTTCGTTTCAGCTTTTTGGGTGGCGAAGTGGAGCTATGGGATGTAGATCCTGAACGGCGGCGGCCGCCCGGTGCAGTTCTGCTGGGCATTCGTCAGGCGTTGATGCAGCGGCACTATCTGGCGCGAGCGCGAAGGATTTGGTGGGAGAAAATTCAGACGGTTTGCCTGGAGAACCATTCCTGGGATTGGGATGCTGCTGAGCTGGTGCCGGGGTTGGTCATCCGGCCAGGTGTCTATGTCATCGCAAGCGCGTGGCACGATGTTGTGGGGCCACGGACAATTTTGAATCTGGTGAGGGCACCAGATTCCGTGAGGATTGATTTATGAAAATTATAAAAGCCAAAGTTTCGCCCTACGTGCCGCTCACCGAGGCCGATATCGATAAAGCGATAGCAAGGGGACGCAAGACACGGCATTTGTACGCCCGCGCCAGCTCGGTGAGCTATGAGGACAAGAGCATTTCCATCGGCTTCAGCGACGGTAGCCGGGTCTCGCTGCCCGTGGCGGGCCTTCCCGAGTTCGAGGGGTTTTCCTTGGAGGACTTCCAGCAATTGGAGGTCGGTTTCGGCGGTAAAGCGCTGTGCTGTGAACCCCAGGACCTGGACGTGTCCATCACCGGCCTGATCGCTACGAGCCAGCCCCTGATGGACCTGGCCGTGAGCCTGGTGGCCGCGCGCAACGGCCGCAAGCGCAGCGCCGCCAAGGCTGCCGCTGCCCGTGCCAATGGCAAGAAGGGCGGGCGGCCGCGCAAGGATACGGTGAAACCCGAGGATTCGACTGATGTTTGAAGATCCAATGTGGGAGCTGGCTTGCCTGCGATAGCGGGCTGTCAGTTAGCCCAGCAGTGCCTGATACACCGCTATCGCAGGCAAGCCAGCTCCCACACAAGCCAGTTCCCACAGGGGGATCGTGGGTGGCTGTGAGATTTAGCGACGCGTCAGCAGCACACCTGATTCCATATGGTGCGTCCACGGGAACTGGTCAAACATCGCACACTGGGTAATACGGTGGGTGTCATGCAGTTGCGCGATGTTCGCCGCCAATGTCTCTGGGTTGCAGGAAATGTACAGGATGTTGTCGAAACGCCGGGTCAGCTCGCAGGTGTCCGGGTCCATGCCGGCGCGCGGTGGGTCGACGAATACGCTGCCGAATTCGTAGCGCTTGAGGTCGATGCCGTGCAAGCGACGGAACGGGCGCACTTCATTCAGGGCTTCGGTGAGTTCTTCGGCGGAAAGGCGCACCAGGGTGACGTTATCCACCGCGTTTTCATCGAGGTTGCTCAGGGCGGCATTGACCGAGGTCTTGCTGATCTCGGTGGCCAGCACTTTGCGCACGCGGGTTGCCAGCGGCAGGGTGAAGTTGCCGTTGCCGCAGTACAGCTCCAGCAGGTCATCCGGCCGGTCGCCCAGCGCTTCGTAAGCCCAGTTGAGCATCTTCTGGTTCACGGTGCCGTTGGGCTGGGTGAACGCGCCTTCGGGTTGGCGATAGCTGAAGGTACGACCGGCGACGTCGAGTTTCTCCACCACGTAGTCCTGGCCGATCACAGCGCGTTTGCCCTTGGAGCGGCCGATGATGCTCACGTTCAAGTCCGCCGCCAGCTGGTTCGCGGCGGTGTGCCAATGCTCGTCCAGCGGGCGGTGATAGCACAGGGTGATCATCGCGTCGCCGGCCAGGGTGGTGAGGAACTCCACCTGGAACAGCTTGTGGCTCAGGGCGGCGCTGGCTTGCCAGGCGGCCTTGAGTTGCGGCATCAACTGGTTGATACGCAGGCTGGCGATGGGGAACTCTTCGATCAGGATCGGCGTGCGTTTGTCGTCCTGGGCGAACATCGCGTAGTGGCGATCACCCCCTTCGCGCCACAGGCGGAACTCCGCCCGCAGGCGGAAGTTCTGCAGCGGCGAGTCGAATACCTGTGGCTCAGGCGCATCGAACGGGGCCAACAGGTCACGCAGGCGCGTGACCTTGTCTTGCAGTTGAGCGGTGTAGCTTGCGGCGTCAAAAGTCATGCGTTGAACCAGCCCAGCTTGATCACGAACAGAATCGACAGAATCACCAGCGCCGGGTTCAGCTCACGGTAGCGGCCCGAAAGCAGCTTGATGGCGGTCCAGGCGATGAAACCGAAGGCGATGCCGTTGGCGATGGAGTAAGTGAAGGGCATCGCCAGGGCGGTGATCACCACCGGCGCTGCAACAGTGATGTCATCCCAGTCGATTTCCGCCAGGCCCTGGGTCATCAGCACGGCCACGAACAGCAGCGCTGGCGCGGTGGCGAAGGCCGGGACGCTGCCCGCCAATGGCGAGAAGAACAGGGCCAGCAGGAACAGGATCGCTACCACGATGGCGGTCAAGCCGGTGCGGCCACCGGCGCTCACGCCCGCGGCGGATTCGATGTAGCTGGTGGTGGTCGACGTACCCAGCAACGAACCGGCCATGGCGGCGGTGCTGTCGGCGATCAGCGCACGGCCCATCTTTGGCATGTGGCCGTCCTTGCCCATCAGGCCGGCGCGCTTGGCGACGCCGATCAGGGTGCCGGAGTTGTCGAACAGGTCCACGAACAAGAAGGCGAAGATCACGCTGACCAGGCCGATGTCCAGCGCGCCCTTGATGTCCAGTTGCAGGAAGGTCGGGCCCAGGGACGGTGGCATCGACACGACGCCGCCGAACGGGGTCACGCCCAAGGCGATGGATGCAATGGTCACCGCGAGGATGCCGATCAGCACTGCGCCGCGTACAGCCAGGGCTTCCAGCGCGACGATCAGTACGAAGCCGAGGGTGGCCAGGATAGGCGCGGCTTTGGTCAGGTCACCGAGGCCAACCATGGTGGCCGGGTTGCTGACGACGATGTCGGCGTTGTGCAGGGCGATCAATGCCAGGAACAGGCCGATACCCGCGGCAATCGCCGAGCGCAGGGGCAGGGGGATGGCGTTGATGATCCACTCACGGATGCGGAAGATCGACAGCAGGAAGAACAACACCGCCGAAATAAATACCGCACCCAGTGCCACCTGCCAGGTATGACCCATGTGCAGGACCACGGTATAGGTAAAGAAGGCGTTGAGGCCCATGCCCGGCGCGAGCGCAATCGGGTAGTTGGCGATCAGGCCCATCACGGTCGAACCGATGGCCGCTGCCAGGCAGGTCGCGACAAACACCGCGCCCTTGTCCATGCCGGTCTGGCTGAGGATGCTCGGGTTGACGAACAGGATGTAGGCCATCGCCAGGAACGTGGTGATACCCGCGAGAATCTCGGTGCGCACATTGGTGTTGTGGGCTTTGAGTTGAAACAGCTTTTCCAGCATGCCGGCTCCCTGTGACGCTATTTTGCGTCGTGATTTGTTGACCTCTAAGTCAAAGCACAAACTGCGCCAAGCGCCTGTGGTTTCAGAGAGGATCGGAAAAAGCGGCGCATCATACCAGCAGCCGAGGCCCTGTGGTGGTTGGCCTCGCCCTTGTGAACAATCCCTCAGGATCATGGCCTTGAGGCATACTGCGCCGACGTTTAAATCAGGGTCATCGACAGCATGAAAAAAGCCAACGCGTGGAGTCTAGCTCTGATCCCTTGTCTCGGCCTGTGGCTCGGCGCAGCACCGGTGTGGGGCGCGACCGCACCGCCGTTGAGCGAGGTGCGGGTGTTCAAGGTCGAGTCGGCGCGCTGCACCGAAACCATCCCGGAACGTGCACAAGGCACGCAGATGTGCACCCACCGTGGGCCCACCAAGGTCTCGGTGATGGAAGTCGGCCTGGGCAACAACCCCGTAGGCCGATTCGACGGTGCCGTGCTCAACGGCCAGCGCACGCCGGTGTGCCAGGTTGGCAGCGTCAGCGAGGTGTGCAACGGCGCGGGCACGTTGATGGGCTACATCTATGTGTTCGACCTGAATGTCGAAGCCCAGGGCTGGTTCGAATACAGCAACTCGTCGATCAACGGCCCGCAGAACACCCTGAAAACCCTGCTCAATATCCGCTGATCAGACCTTCGCCGCTTCCTCGACCGGCACATGCATGCGGTCGCGATTGGCCAGGGTCGGGAACAGTTTGATCCACGTCCCGGTCACGATCAGCGTACCGACGCCGCCCATGACCACTGCTGGCACGGTGCCGAACCAGTGGGCGGTAATCCCCGATTCGAACTCACCCAACTGGTTGGACGCGCCAATAAACAGGCCGTTGACCGCACTGACGCGCCCGCGCATTTCATCCGGCGTTTCCAACTGCACGAACGATGCACGGATGACCATGCTGATCATGTCGGCCGCGCCGAGTACCACCAGCACCGCCAACGAAAACCAGAACGAGGTGGACAGGCCGAACGCGATGGTTGCCACGCCGAACACGCCGACGGCGGTGAACATCACGCGGCCGACATGGCGGTCTACCGAGAAGCGCGCCAGCCACAACGACATCAACAGCGCGCCCACCGCGGGCGCCGAGCGCAGCAGGCCCAGGCCCCAGGCGCCGGTCAGCAGGATGTCCTTGGCGAACACCGGCAACAACGCAGTGGCGCCGCCCAGCAACACGGCGAACAGGTCCAGGGAGATGGCGCCAAGGATGTCCGGGCGGCTGCGGATAAAGCGGATGCCGGCCAGCAGTGAATCCAGGGTGGCCTTGCCTTTGTTGAGCGGGGTCTGGCGGGCGGGCAGGTTGAGGGTCAACCCGCAGGCAATCAGGTACAGCACCACGGTGGGGCCGTACACCCACACACTGCCAAATGCGTAGAGCAAACCGCCCAGGGCTGGCGCGACGATGGTTGCCAGTTGCTGGGCCGACTGCGACGACGCCACCGCGCGCGGGAACAAGGCGCTGGGCACGATGCTTGGCAGCAGCGCCTGGGTAGTGGGCATTTCAAACGAGCGGGCGGCGCCGAGCAGGAAGGCGAGGATAAAGATCATCTCGCGGGTGACATTGCCGGTCAGGCCACCGATGGCCAGCGACAGCGCAATCAGCGCCTGCACGGTCTGGCAGATGGCCGCGACCTTGCGCCGCTCATAGCGGTCGGCCACATGCCCGGTGTGCAGCATGAACAGCACGCGCGGGACGAACTCCACCAAGCCGACCAAACCCAGGTCGAGCACGTTGCCGGTCAGTTGGTAGAGGTTCCAGCCGATGGCCACGGTGAGCATCTGGAAACCGCTGGCGGTGAAGATGCGCGCCAGCCAGAACGCGATGAAAGGGCGGTGGTGGCGCAACAGCAACACGGGTTCACTGGGCATCGGGAATTCAGGTCAGGGCCGGAGGAGAGGCCGAGATTAGCATTAAGTTGTAACAGATAGTTGCTGAAACTGAGCTGAGGCAGTCTGTCACGCGGCAAAAGACCACGCCGTCCTACATTGAAAATGGGACTACTCTTTCAGCAATGCTTGATCCAGATCAAAACCTGCCCAGGGATTGCTCTGGCGGCCTTAGGGCCAGATTCCCTACGTGGTTGGTTAAAAAAAGAACGAATTGAAATTCGCCAGACTCCATATCCGTGGGGGCAGTGGGTGCAGGCTCCCGCCAGCAGCCGGTATTACCTGACAGAGGAAGACTTATGTTCGGTTTGGAGGCGCTAGATCTCGCCCGAATTCAATTCGCGTTCACCATCTCATTCCACATCCTGTTCCCGGCGATCACCATCGGCCTGGCCAGTTACCTTGCGGTGCTGGAAGGCCTGTGGCTCAAGACCCACAACGACACCTACCGCGACCTCTACCATTTCTGGTCGAAAATCTTTGCCGTCAACTTCGGCATGGGCGTGGTGTCTGGCTTGGTCATGGCCTACCAGTTCGGCACCAATTGGAGCCGCTTCTCGGACTTCGCTGGCGCCGTTACCGGGCCGCTTCTGACGTACGAAGTGCTCACGGCCTTCTTCCTTGAGGCCGGTTTCCTTGGGGTAATGCTGTTCGGCTGGAACAAGGTGGGGCGCAAGCTGCACTTTTTCGCCACGGTGATGGTGGCCGTCGGTACGTTGATCTCCACCTTCTGGATCCTTGCGTCCAACAGCTGGATGCAGACGCCCCAGGGCTTCGAAATCATCGACGGCCGGGTCATTCCCACCGATTGGCTGGCGGTGATCTTCAACCCGTCCTTCCCGTACCGCCTGGCGCACATGGCCACGGCCGCGTTTGTGGCCACCGCGTTTTTCGTCGGCTCCTCGGCCGCCTGGCACCTGCTGCGCGGCAAGGACAACCCGGCAATCCGCAAGATGCTCTCGATGGCGATGTGGATGGCCCTGATCGTCGCGCCTATCCAGGCGGTGATCGGTGACTTCCACGGCCTCAATACCCTGAAGCACCAACCGGCGAAAATCGCCGCGATTGAGGGCCACTGGGAAAACAAAGGCAACGAGCCGACTCCGCTGATCCTGTTCGGCTGGCCGGACATGAAGGCGGAAAAGACCAAGTACGCCGTCGAAATCCCCTACCTGGGCAGCCTGATCCTGACCCACTCCCTGGACAAACAGGTGCCGGCCCTCAAGGAGTTCCCGCCTGAAGACCGTCCCAATTCGACCATCGTGTTCTGGTCGTTCCGGGTCATGGTCGGCCTGGGCTTCCTGATGATCTTCACCGGTCTGTTCAGCCTGTGGCTGCGCCGGGGCGACAAGATGTACACGTCCAAGCCGTTCCTGTACCTGGCGTTGTGGATGGGCCCGTCGGGGTTGATCGCGATTCTCGCCGGCTGGTTCACCACGGAAATCGGCCGTCAGCCGTGGGTGGTCTACGGCCTGATGCGCACGGCGGATGCGTCCTCCGGGCATAGCCTGGTGCAGATGACGATTACGCTGGTGTTGTTCGTGGTGGTGTACTTCGCGCTGTTCGGCGCCGGCCTGGGCTACATGATGCGCCTGGTGCGCAAAGGCCCGCAGACCCACGAAGGCGATGAGCCGACCCACGGTGGTCCTGGCCAGAAACGCACGCCAGCCCGTCCGTTGTCTGCCGCCGATGATGGCAGCGATGACGACCACACCCACATCCAGCACAAGGGGCATTGAGATGGGTATTGATCTTCCGCTGATCTGGGCCGTGATCATCATCTTCGGCATCATGATGTACGTGGTCATGGACGGCTTCGACCTGGGTATCGGCATCCTCTTTCCGTTTATCCCGGGCAAGGTTGACCGTGACGTGATGATGAACACCGTCGCCCCGGTGTGGGACGGCAACGAAACCTGGCTGGTCCTCGGTGGTGCGGCGTTGTTCGGCGCGTTCCCGCTGGCGTATTCGGTGGTGTTGTCGGCGCTCTACCTGCCGCTGATCCTGATGCTGATCGGCCTGATCTTCCGTGGCGTGGCCTTCGAGTTCCGCTTCAAGGCCAAGGACGACAAGCGTCACCTGTGGGACAAGGCGTTTATCGGCGGCTCGCTGGCGGCGACGTTCTTCCAGGGCGTGGCGCTGGGGGCGTTCATCGATGGCATCCCGGTGGTGGACCGCCAGTTCGCCGGCGGCTCGCTGGACTGGGCCACGCCCTTCACGATGTTCTGCGGTGTGGCGCTGATCGTGGCCTACGCGCTGCTGGGCTGTACCTGGCTGATCATGAAGACCGAAGGTTCGTTGCAGGAAAAGATGCACAACCTGGGGCGGCCGTTGGCCTTCGCACTGTTGGCGGTGATTGGCATTGTCAGTATCTGGACGCCGCTGGCGCACCCGGAAATCGCCGCACGCTGGTTCACCCTGCCGAATCTGTTCTGGTTCCTGCCGGTGCCGATCCTGGTGCTGGTGACCCTGTACGGCTTGATCCGCGCGGTGGCACGCAATGCGCACTACACGCCGTTCCTGCTGACGCTGGTGCTGATCTTCCTTGGCTACAGCGGCCTGGGGATCAGCCTGTGGCCAAACATCATCCCGCCGTCCGTGTCGATCTGGGATGCCGCCGCGCCGCCGCAAAGCCAGGGTTTCATGCTGGTGGGCACGTTGTTCATCATCCCGTTCATCCTGGGCTACACCTTCTGGAGCTACTACGTGTTCCGCGGCAAGGTCACCCACGAAGACGGTTATCACTAGGAGGGTCGTTCCATGTCCGGCAAACCTTCGTTGCACGAGATTGAACAGGCCGAGAAACAGCCACTGTGGCGGCGCCTGGGGTGGTTGGCGATGATCTGGACCGGCAGCGTGCTGGCCCTGTTTGTCGTGGCCAGCCTGATGCGCATGTTCATGAATGCGGCGGGCCTGAGCACACACTGACATCCCAACCGGGCTTGATGGCCCGGCCTTTCAACCCTGCCCCTCGCAAGAGCGGCAGGGTTTTTTTATTTGCGCGCTTTGAGGATCACGAATTTTGGCGTGGTGGCGACTTGTTCTACGCCGCGAAACAGGCGGGCCAGCTTGGTGTGATAACCCAAGTGACGGTTGCCGACGATATAAAGGGCGCCGCCCACCACCAACGTTTCCCGTGCCTGCTGGAACATGCGCCAGGCGAGGAAGTCGCCGACCACTTGCTGCTGGTGGAATGGCGGGTTGCACAGCACCACGTCCAGCGAGTCGGGCTCCTGGCCGGCCAGGCCGTCGGCGGCGCGCAGGATCACGTCACGTTGGCCGAGGGCGGCTTGCCAGTTTTCCTGCGCCGATTGCACGGCCATATAGGACTCGTCCACCAAGGTGTACTGCGCGTCGGGGTTGTGCAGGGCGCTGGCGATCGCCAATACGCCGTTGCCGCAACCCAGGTCTGCCACGCGGGCACTGCCGAGGTTTTTCGGCAGATGCGGCAGGAAGGCGCGGGTGCCGATGTCCAGGCCTTCGCGGCAGAACACGTTGGCATGGTTGAGCAGTTCGATGGCGGGCGCGTCCAGGGTGTAGCGGGTCGGGTAGGGCGAGACTGCGAGGGGCCGATCCTCAACGGTGGCGATCAACAGCCGCGCTTTTTTTACGGCGAGCGAGGCGTGCATCGGCCCGATATAACGCTCCAGCAACTCCCCGGCGGCCCGTGGCAAGTGCTTGATCATCGCCCCGGCGATGACTTCCGCGCCCGGGGCCAGTTGGCCTTGCAGGCGAATCAGTTGCTCTTCCAGCAACGCCAGGGTCTTGGGGACGCGGATCAGTACGCGGTCAAAAGGCCCGCTCGGCACCTGGCTGGCGGGGATGAATGGCACCGCATCGAATGCCTTGCCGTTGCGCGTGAGGTTTTTTTCCAGCCCCTGGGCCGCGAGAAAGGAGTCGCCGCTGGAGGTCACCTGCACCCGGCCTGCAAGGCTGGCCGCCAGGGCGCCAAAGCTGTCGTTGAGCACCAACACGCGTGTCGCGGCACTCGGCTGCTGCTGCGCCAGATGGTTGAGCAGGTACTCGTCGGCGGCATCGAAGGCTTGCAGCGGATCGTTGTGTTGTTCTGGCTGGCGGATCAGATCGAGCTGGGCGAAGGGGCTTTCGAGCAGGGGCATGGCGGGGAGGCTCTGGGTAATCGATGGGTGTTCGGCAGTCTTCGGCCAAACCGTCTGAGTGAACTGCGAGGCGACACCCGGGGGCTGCTTCAACACTCAGAATTGGCCGTAAATGTTACGTTTTTTCCGGCGGGATTACATGGGGTGTTTCTGTACGTGCTAGAGAAGCCCCGCTCTGGAAGCACAGAGAACGGCAGCGATCTTGTTTGTCACGCCCAGTTTCTTGGTTGCGCAGCCGATATGAAAGCCGACTGTCCGCGGCGAAATCGAGATAATGCTGGCGATTTCTTCCGCTGTCTTGCCCATGCCCGACCATCTGAGAATTTCCGTTTCTCGTGCTGTCAGCGTGTGCTGCGCCTTGGTGCTGGGTTTGTGTGCGTATTGCTGCGCGACGACAGCGTGCATTGCGTGACACAGCCACAACACGTTGCCGGCCTTTTCATACAGCTCCTGTGGGCTGACCTCACCGCAGCCGCGCCCCAGGGTCAGCATGCTGTAGACGCCCTGGAAGTCGTGCACAGGTTGCGTCCAGGCCTGGTGTACACCAAATGATTGGGCCAGCGACCACAAGCCAGGCGCCGTGCCGAAGGTTTTTTCCTCCCAGACGATGGGCAGTACGCAGCGTTTGCAGTGAGCGACAACAGGGTCTACTTCGAAGAAGTGCGCTTGTTGATAAAGATTGTTCCATCCATTCGGATAGTTGTTGATTTGGATCGGTTTGGTTTCGTTGTTGGGTACTTGAGAACTCATCGTAAAGGAACAATATTGGAAGTCGAGCTCACGGATATGGTGGGTGACCATGTCAAAGACAGTTTGAATCTCGTTTTTAGCTTCCAGTTTAGGGGGCTGAGTATTTCGCCAGTTCACCATTGGTAACTCTCCATGGGTTTCTACGTGGCGCGGGTACGTCCTCATTCCAGCGCTTCACGGAAATTAGTGTAGGACATGCCTTACACGGCAAAGTGAAAAAATCGTCAGTACGCTTAGCTGACACGGCGCTGATTTTTTGTACGAGAGATGGTTGTTTTGTATAGGAAGCGTAGAGGGAAGTTATTTTTTTATTGGATTTAAGGGGTTGTGAGCGGCATCAAAATGATGGCGTTTATATGAAGTGGTTAATCTGACTTTGGATTGGATGTGTGTTAATAGCCAAATATTTAGTCTGAGTAAAAGCTCCCGCTTTTCAGAAAACCGTCTTGACGGGTTGACACGTTTCAGCTGATTGCAAGCTGCCGCCGCTCTGCCCCGCAGCAATGCCAGTACAAATCAATGGTGTTTGCGCACACGGCTTTGAGAGAAACTAGGCGCCTGTGTAAAACGGAGTTCCCCATGACGGCCAGTGCTGAGAAATTTACCCGGCAGACCCTGCTCGACGTGCAATCGTTGACCCCTAGCCTCTTCACCCTGCGCACTACCCGCGACCCGGGCTTTCGTTTCACCGCTGGCCAGTTCGTGCGCCTGGGGGTGACCAAGGCGGATGGCAGCACCGTGTGGCGCGCTTATTCCATCGTGTCGTCGCCCTTTGACGAGCACCTCGACTTTTTTTCCATCGTTGTGCCCGGTGGCGAGTTCACCAGTGAGCTGAGTCGCCTGCAGGTGGGCGATACCTTGATGGTGGAGCGCCAGGCCACGGGCTTCCTGACCCTGAACCGTTTTGTCGACGGGCGTGACCTCTGGCTGCTGGGCACGGGTACCGGGGTGGCGCCGTTCCTGTCGATCCTGCAGGACTTCGAGGTCTGGGAGAAATTCGAGCGCATTGTCCTGGTGTATAGCGCCCGGGAAGCCAAGGAGCTGGCTTATCAATCGCTGATCAGGGAGTTGGGCGAGCGCGAATACCTGGCCGAGTACGCGCACAAGCTCATCTACATTCCCATCGTCACCCGCGAGCAGCACCCCGGCGCGTTGAATGGACGCATCACCACGCTGATCGAGAATGGCGAACTGGAGCAGGCGGCCGGCGTCGAGCTGACCTCGGAACACTCCCGCGTGCTGATTTGCGGCAATCCGCAGATGGTCGATGACACACGCCAGTTGCTCAAGCAACGCGATATGCAACTGAGCCTGAGCCGGCGTCCTGGCCAGGTGGCGGTGGAAAACTACTGGTAAAAAAAAGGCGCCTCGAAAGGCGCCTTTTTCATACCGGCTTCAGTTAAAGCGGTTTGTCGTTCTGTGCCTTGAGCAGATCGCGGATCTCACCCAGCAACACTTCTTCCTTGGTCGGCGTCGGCGGCAGGCTTGGCGCCACGGCCTCTTCACGCTTCAGGCGGTTGATGGCCTTCACGCCCATGAAGATCGCAAACGCGACGATCACAAAGTCGATCACGCTTTGGATGAACTTGCCGTACGCCAGCACCACCGCAGGCACGTCGCCTTGCGCGGCCTTGAGCGTTATCGCCAGGTCACCAAAGTCCACGCCACCGATCAACAGGCCGATGGGGGGCATCACCACGTCGCCTACAAACGAGGAAACAATTTTGCCGAAGGCTGCGCCGATGATGATACCGACGGCCATATCGACCACATTACCTTTGACCGCGAAGGCCTTGAACTCACTGATCACGCCCATAGGTTATTCCTTGTTACAGATGAGAAGGGTGGAGGTCAGTGTAAGTCAGTCGTAGAGGGCTTGCGCGACACAACTGTTAACACTGTTAGGTTTTATCGACACATTAAAACGCAAATAGTTTGCAAAGTGCCATCAATCGCGCGCGAATTACTCGTCATTTCAACGGCTTACCACATTATTTTCTCAATCGACCTGGTGGTGTTTTTCTATTTATCTTCCGGCTCCCGGGTCACTAGCCTCTGGCAAGCACAACTGAATGTGCACTAAAAAAACCAGAGGAAACCTCGATGAAGAACCCAATGAACCGCGGGCCTGTTTCAGCGCGATCCGTGCTGGTACTGGCAGCCGCCAGCCTGCTGTCCCTGTCGGTGCAGGCCGCCAACCTGACCCGCGACAACGGCGCTGCCGTTGGCGACAACCAGAACTCGCAAACCGCTGGCGCCAATGGCCCGGTACTTCTCCAGGACGTGCAGCTTATTCAAAAGTTGCAACGCTTCGATCGTGAACGCATCCCCGAGCGCGTGGTGCATGCCCGTGGCACCGGCGCCCACGGCACGTTCACCGTCACCGATAACCTCAGCGACCTGACCAAGGCCAAGGTGTTCGCGGCAGGCGAGGCGACTCCGGTATTCGTGCGCTTCTCGGCCGTGGTCCACGGCAATCACTCTCCGGAAACCCTGCGTGACCCACGTGGTTTCGCCACCAAGTTCTACACCGCTGAAGGCAACTGGGACCTGGTGGGCAATAACTTCCCGACGTTCTTTATCCGTGACGCCATCAAGTTCCCGGATATGGTCCATGCCTTCAAGCCGGACCCGCGCACTAACCTCGACGACGATTCCCGCCGTTTCGACTTCTTCTCCCATGTACCCGAGGCCACCCGTACATTGACCGAGTTGTACTCCGACTCCGGTACTCCGGCGAGTTATCGGGAAATGGACGGCAATGGCGTACATGCCTACAACTTGATCAATGCCAAGGGCGAAGTGCACTACGTCAAGTTCCACTGGAAGAGCCTGCAAGGCATCAAGAACCTTGATCCCAAGCAAGTTACCGAAGTGCAGGGGCGGGATTACAGCCACATGACCAACGACTTGGTCACCCATATCAACAAAGGCGACTTCCCCAAGTGGGACTTGTACGTGCAAGTGCTCAAGCCTGAGGACCTGGCCAAGTTTGACTTCGACCCGCTGGACGCCACCAAGATCTGGCCGAATGTTGCCGAGCGTAAAGTCGGGCAGATGGTGTTGAACCGCAACCCGGCGAACGTCTTCCAGGAAACCGAACAAGTTGCCATGGCCCCGGCCAACCTGGTGCCGGGCATCGAGCCTTCGGAAGACCGCCTGCTGCAAGGCCGGGTGTTTTCCTACGCCGACACCCAGATGTACCGCTTGGGCGCCAATGCCCTGCAACTGCCGATCAACGCACCTCGGGTGACCGTCAACAACGGCAACCAGGATGGCGCGATGAACTTCGGCAAGACCACCAGCGGCGTGAACTACCAGCCAAGCCGCCTGCTGCCACGGGAGGAACCGCAAGCCGCACGCTACAGCCAGTCGCCACTGGCGGGCAGCACCCAGCAAGCGAAGATCCAGCGTGAGCAGAACTTCAAGCAGGCTGGCGATTTGTACCGCTCCTTCAGTAAGAAAGAGCGTCAGGACTTGATCGAAAACTTCGGCGGCTCCCTGGCAACCACCGATGACGAGAGCAAGCACATCATCCTGTCGTTCCTCTACAAGGCAGACCCTGAGTACGGCACCGGCGTGGCCAAGGTCGCCAAGGGTGACCTGGCGCGCGTGAAGGCGTTGGCAGACAAACTGACGGACTGATCCGTCGGTCACGGCCGGCGCCCTTGATCGGGCGCTGGCCTTTTGGCAGGAGAACACCCATGCGTATTTCCATCGGACTGCTGCTGGCCATGCTGGCCTTTGTTGCCCAGGCCGGGCCCCCCGAACCGGCCGCCCTCAAGGCGCAGTTGCAGGACTACTATTTCGACGCGGCGCGCCGTGGCGATCTCGACATGCTCAACACCTTCATCGACGCCGGCTACAGCCTCAATACCCAGGACGATAAAGGCTACACCGCGCTGATCCTGGCGGCTTACCACGGCCAAGGCCCGTTCGTGGAGCGCTTGCTCACTGCCGGCGCCGATGCGTGTGTGCAAGACAACCGTGGCAACACGGCGCTGATGGGCGCGATCTTCAAGGGCGAGCTGAACATCGCCCAGCGCCTGCTGGGCACCGACTGCAATCCCGACCAACGCAATGGCGCCGGGCAGACGGCGGCGATGTACGCCGGGTTGTTCAACCGTCTTGAACTGCTGGACGAGCTCAAAGCCAAGGGCGCTGATCTCAACGCCGAAGACCCGGTCGGCAACAGTGCGTCACGCTTGGCCAGCGGTGAAATTCGGACCCCGGCAGCGCGCTGAGCTATCATCGCGGTTTTTCGGTTGGAGGTTCTCGAATGGCAAAGGCCAAGCGCATGTACGGCTGCACAGAGTGCGGCGCGACCTTTCCCAAGTGGGCCGGCCAATGTGGCGAGTGTGGTGCGTGGAACACCCTCACTGAGACCATGATCGAAAGCGGTGGCGCTGCGGCACCTACCGGGCGTGCGGGCTGGACCGGGCAGCAGGCGCAGATCAAGACGCTGGCCGAAGTCAGCGTCGAAGAGATTCCGCGCTTTTCCACCGCCTCCGGCGAGCTGGACCGCGTCCTCGGCGGCGGCCTGGTGGACGGCTCGGTGGTGCTGATCGGCGGCGACCCCGGCATCGGCAAATCCACCATCCTCCTGCAAACCCTGTGCAGCATCGCCAGCCGCATGCCGGCGTTGTACGTCACGGGGGAAGAATCCCAGCAACAAGTGGCCATGCGCGCCCGTCGCCTGGGCTTGCCCCAGGACCAACTGCGGGTGATGACCGAAACCTGCATCGAAAGCATCATCGCCACGGCACGGATCGAAAAGCCCAAGGTCATGGTGATCGACTCGATCCAGACCATTTTCACCGAACAACTGCAATCGGCGCCGGGTGGCGTGTCCCAGGTGCGTGAGAGTGCGGCGCTGCTGGTGCGCTATGCCAAGCAGAGTGGCACGGCGATCTTCCTGGTCGGGCATGTGACCAAGGAGGGCGCGCTGGCCGGGCCTCGGGTGCTGGAACACATGGTGGATACCGTGTTGTATTTCGAGGGCGAGTCCGACGGCCGCCTGCGGTTGCTGCGGGCGGTGAAGAATCGCTTTGGGGCGGTCAACGAACTGGGGGTGTTCGCCATGACGGACCGGGGGCTGAAAGAAGTCTCCAACCCATCGGCGATTTTCCTCACGCGCGCCCAGGAAGAAGTCCCCGGCAGCGTGGTGATGGCAACGTGGGAAGGCACCCGGCCCATGCTGGTGGAAGTGCAGGCGCTGGTGGATGACAGTCATCTGGCCAATCCGCGCCGCGTCACCCTGGGCCTGGACCAGAACCGCCTGGCGATGCTGCTGGCGGTGTTGCATCGCCATGGTGGCATTCCGACCCATGACCAGGACGTGTTCCTCAACGTGGTGGGCGGGGTCAAGGTGCTGGAGACCGCGTCCGACCTGGCGTTGATGGCCGCGGTGATGTCCAGCTTGCGCAACCGGCCGTTGCCGCACGACCTGCTGGTGTTTGGTGAGGTTGGCCTGTCGGGCGAGGTGCGCCCGGTGCCGAGTGGCCAGGAGCGGTTGAAAGAGGCGGCCAAGCATGGCTTCAAGCGGGCCATCGTGCCCAAGGGCAACGCGCCGAAGGAGTCGCCGCCGGGGATTCAGATTATTGGCGTGACGCGGTTGGAGCAGGCGTTGGATGCGCTATTCGAGTGATCCCCAATCCTTCAGGCAATGCTGTTCCCTGTGGGAGCTGGCTTGCCTGCGATTGCGGTGGGTCAGCTAAGCAAGTGCAAGCTGGTGCGCCGCCATCGCAGGCAAGCCAGCTCCCACAGTTGATTTATGATGCTTGTCAGGTCTCCAGCAGTGCCGCCAACTCCCGGTGCAGCTCTTCCTCATCGCCAAGGTTCAACTCGATCAACCTTCGCAAGTGACTGATCGAATCCAGGTCAATGTGCTGGCACACAAACCCCAATTGCCCATGATCCTCATGGGTCAGCCGTACCTGCATCTTGATAGGGGTCTTGGGGTCCAGGCGTATATCGACATCGAACGGTAATGCCTTGTTGCCCTTCCAGTCCTCGGGTCGTTGCGCCAACAAACCCTTTAACGACAAATCCACCAATTGCACTGGCCATTCCCGGCCGTTTTGCCGAAGTTCGGTCTTGGCATCAAAGGCGATCCGCCGGAAACGACGGCGATCAGACGCTTGCTCGGTCATGGTGAAACCCTCTGGAGATAGGGGGATTGTAGCCCTGCGCCATCACTGGCCCGATATTTCTGCTTTTTTTGCCCGCAGAAGGCTCTAGACCAACGTAGGGGGGTGGTCTTTAAAGCCAACAGCGCTAAACTCGGAACGGCTGTCCTTTCTGTCCACCCTGGCTGGAATATAAAAATGAAAAATAATAATAGCCTGCTACGCCACCTACCCTGGCTGGTGCTGGCAATCGTAGGAGCGTGCGCCCTTGGCGTAGTGGCCTTGCGCCGCGGCGAGGCGATCAACGCCTTGTGGATTGTGGTCGCTGCTGTGGCCATCTACCTGGTTGCATACCGCTACTACAGCCTGTTCATCGCGAATAACGTGATGCAACTCGATCCACGGCGGGCGACCCCCGCAGTGATCAACAACGACGGTCTGGACTATGTGCCGACCAACAAACACATCCTTTTCGGTCACCACTTTGCGGCGATTGCCGGTGCAGGCCCCCTGGTCGGCCCGGTACTGGCGGCGCAAATGGGCTACCTGCCCGGCACGCTGTGGCTGATTGCCGGCGTGGTGCTAGCCGGTGCGGTGCAGGACTTCATGGTCCTGTTCCTGTCCACCCGTCGCAACGGCCGTTCCCTGGGGGATATGGTGCGCGAAGAGATGGGCCGCATTCCGGGGACCATCGCGCTGTTCGGCTGCTTCCTGATCATGATCATCATCCTCGCGGTGCTGGCGCTGATCGTGGTCAAGGCCCTGGCCGAGAGCCCGTGGGGCATCTTCACGGTGATGGCGACCATCCCGATCGCGATGTTCATGGGCATCTACATGCGCTACATCCGCCCGGGCCGCATCGGCGAGATTTCGATCATCGGCGTACTGTTGCTGCTGGGTTCGATCTGGCTGGGCGGGCAGATTGCGGCTGACCCGGTGTGGGCCAAGGCCTTCACCTTCACCGGCATTCAAATCACCTGGATGCTGATCGGCTACGGTTTCGTCGCCGCGGTATTGCCGGTGTGGCTGATCCTGGCGCCGCGTGACTACCTGTCTACCTTCCTGAAAATCGGCACGATCATCGCCCTGGCCATTGGCATCCTGGTCACCATGCCCGACCTGAAAATGCCGGCGCTGACCCAGTTCATCGACGGCACCGGCCCGGTGTGGAAGGGCGGCCTGTTCCCGTTCCTGTTCATCACCATCGCCTGTGGCGCGGTCTCGGGTTTCCATGCGCTGATCTCCTCGGGCACCACGCCCAAGTTGCTGGCCAATGAAAGCCATGCCCGCTACATCGGTTACGGCGGCATGTTGATGGAGTCGTTCGTGGCCATCATGGCGATGGTTGCCGCTTCGGTGATCGAGCCGGGCGTGTACTTCGCCATGAACAGCCCGGCCGCCGTGGTTGGTGCGGACGTGGTCACCGTGGCGCAAACCGTCAGCAGCTGGGGCTTTGCGATCACGCCGGAGGCGCTGCAAGCAGTGGCCCATGACATCGGCGAAACCACCATCCTGGCCCGTGCCGGCGGTGCGCCGACGTTGGCGGTGGGGATCGCGCAGATCCTGCACAGTGTGCTGCCGGGTGAAAACACCATGGCGTTCTGGTACCACTTCGCGATCCTGTTCGAAGCGCTGTTCATCCTTACCGCAGTTGACGCCGGTACCCGTGCCGGTCGCTTCATGCTGCAAGACCTGCTGGGTTCCTTCGTGCCGGCGCTGAAACGCACCGAATCGTGGACCGCCAACCTGATCGCGACCGCCGGTTGCGTGGCAATGTGGGGTTACCTGCTGTACCAAGGTGTGATCGACCCACTGGGCGGCATCAACACCTTGTGGCCGCTGTTCGGTATCTCCAACCAGATGCTGGCAGGCATCGCGCTGATGCTGGCGACGGTTGTGCTGATCAAAATGAAACGCCAACGCTACATCTGGGTGACCATGCTGCCAGCCGTCTGGCTGCTGATCTGCACCACCACCGCAGGCTTCATCAAGCTGTTCGACGCCAACCCGGCGATCGGCTTCCTGTCGCTGGCGAAGAAGTACAGTGATGCCCTGGCCAACGGCCAGATCCTCGCTCCGGCGAAGAGCATCGACCAGATGCAGCACGTGATCTACAACGCGTACACCAACGCAACGCTGACGGCGATGTTCCTGTTCGTGGTGTTCAGCATCCTGTTCTATGCGCTCAAGGTCGGCGTCGCCGCCTGGGGCAATAAAGAACGTACGGATAAAGAAGCCCCGTTCCAGGCCCAGCCGGACGCGTGATAGAGGATTGCAGCCATGTTCAATGACATCAGTCGCCTCGGTAAATACCTCGGTCAGGCCGCGCGCCTGATGGTCGGCATGCCCGACTACGACACGTACGTCGAGCATATGCAAACCAAGCACCCGGACAAGCCGATGATGGACTACAAGACGTTCTTCCGGGAACGTCAGGAAGCCCGTTACGGCGGCAAGGGTGGGCCCAAGTGCTGTTGAGTTAACGCAATATCCCCTGTGTGAGCAGGGCTTTATGTGGGAGCTGGCTTGCCTGCGATAGCATCACCTCGGTCTGACTGAAAAACCGAGTTGTCTGCATCGCAGGCAAGCCAGCTCCCACATTTGTTTTGTGTGCCTTCATTATTCCTTCATCAAAAGGAGCATTTTTTGTCCTCTCCCATCCCCGTCACCATCCTCAGCGGCTTCCTCGGCGCCGGCAAGACCACCTTGCTGCGCCACCTGCTCAAGGCCGAGCACGGCCTGAAAATCGCCGTGATCGAAAACGAATTCAGTGACGCCGGTATCGACACCCAGCTGTTGGGCGCAGAGCCGGTACAAGTCATGACCCTGTCCAACGGCTGCGTGTGCTGCACCATCCACACCGACCTGACCAAAGCCCTGTACCTGCTGCTCGAACGCCTGGACAGCGGCGAGATCGCCTTCGACCGCCTGGTGATCGAGACCACCGGCCTGGCCGACCCGGCACCGGTGGCGCAGACCTTTTTCATCGACGAGGAACTGCGTGAGCGCTACATCCTCGACGGCATCATCACCCTGGTGGACGCGGCCCACGCCGAGCATCACCTGACCCAGACCATCGCCCAGGCCCAGATCGGCTTTGCCGACCGCCTGCTGGTGAGCAAGCGCGACCTGGTGGATGACGCCACCTTCGACGCCCTCAGCGAGCGCCTGACGCGCATCAACCGGCGTGCGCCGATTCGTGTGGTGGACCACGGCAACATCGACCTTGCCGAATTGCTCGACGTGCGTGGCTTCAACCTCAACGCCGGCATGAGCCTGCGACCGGTGAGCAAGGCGCCGTCTATCGACCGCATCTCCAGCCTGGTGCTGCGCACCGACCAGCCGCTGGATATCGATCGCCTCAGCGAGTTCATGAACGCGCTGCTGGAAGATCACGGCAAGCAACTGCTGCGCTACAAGGGCGTGCTGAATATTGCCGGGGAAGACCGCCGGATGGTGTTCCAGGGCGTGCTCAAGCTCTACGGGTTCGATTGGGATACCGAATGGGCCGAGGGCGAGGCGCGGGAGAGTGTGATTGTGTTTATTGCCGACGAATTGCCGGAAGACAAGATTCGCGAGGGTTTTGCCCGCGTCTACCAATCCTGACTTGAAATCCGATCCACTGTGGGAGCTGGCTTGCCTGCGATAGCGGACTGTCAGTTAGCCCATCAGCGGCTGATACACCGCTATCGCAGGCAAGCCAGCTCCCACAGGTGACCGTGTTTCACTTTTCGATTGGGTATAAAAAGCCCGGCTCAAGAGCCGGGCTTTTCATTCAAGCAACTGCAATCAAGCGCCGTATACCGGCAGCTTCTTGCAGATGGCCTTGACCTTCTCACGGACCGCGTCGATCACGGCTTCGTTGTTCAGGTCAGCCAGGATGTCGCAGATCCAGCCAGCCAGTTCCTTGCACTCTGCTTCCTTGAAGCCACGAGTGGTCACAGCCGGAGTGCCGAAGCGCAGGCCGGAGGTGACGAACGGCGAACGTGGGTCGTTCGGCACGGAGTTTTTGTTCACGGTGATGAAGGCTTTGCCCAGGGCAGCGTCAGCATCTTTACCGGAGATGTCCTGCTTGATCAGCGACAGCAGGAACAGGTGGTTTTCAGTACCGCCGGACACCACGTCAAAACCGCGCTCGATGAACACGCTGGCCATGGTCTGGGCGTTCTTCACCACTTGTTGCTGGTAGGTCTTGAACTCAGGCTGCAGTGCTTCCTTGAAGCAGATCGCTTTGGCGGCGATCACGTGCTCCAGCGGGCCACCCTGGGCGCCCGGGAATACGGCGGAGTTCAGCTTCTTCTCGATGTCGGCGTTGGCGCGCGCCAGGATCAGGCCGCCACGTGGACCGCGCAGGGTCTTGTGGGTAGTGGTGGTCACTACGTCAGCGTAAGGCACCGGGTTCGGGTAGACGCCAGCGGCGACCAGACCGGCCACGTGGGCCATGTCGACGAACAGGTAAGCGCCAACCTTGTCGGCGATAGCGCGGAAACGTGGGAAATCCAGGATCTGCGAGTAGGCAGAGAAACCGGCCACGATCATTTTTGGCTTGTGTTCAACTGCCAGGCGCTCGACTTCGTCGTAGTCGATCAGGCCGTTGGCATCGATACCGTATTGAACGGCGTTGTACAGCTTGCCCGAGGAGGAAACGCTGGCGCCGTGGGTCAGGTGACCGCCGTGGGCCAGGCTCATGCCCAGGATGGTGTCGCCGCCTTGCAGCAGGGCCAGGTACACGGCGCTGTTGGCTTGGGAACCGGCGTGTGGCTGGACGTTGGCGTAATCGGCGCCGAACAGTTCCTTGGCACGGTCGATGGCCAACTGCTCAACCACGTCGACGTACTCGCAACCGCCGTAGTAGCGCTTGCCTGGGTAGCCTTCGGCGTACTTGTTGGTCAGAACCGAACCCTGAGCCTCCATGACCGCTGGGCTGGTGTAGTTTTCCGAAGCGATCAGCTCAATGTGCTCTTCCTGGCGCACGGCTTCTTGCTCCATGGCGGCAAAGAGATCGGCGTCGTACTTGGCAATAGTCAAATCACGGCTGAACATGGCGGTCCTCAAGGATCGGGGGCAGAAAAGGAGGGCATTCTAACCCAATGGGTTTTAGATGGCATATGAAAGGACATCATGTCGCGGACAAGTGGGGCTCATCTGGGGATAAGTGGTGCTTGTACCGGCCTCATCGCAGGCAAGCCAGCTCCCACACTTGATCGGGTTCACACAGTCCAAATGTGGGAGCGGGCTTGCCCGCGATGAGGCCAGCAGCCTCACCACAAAGTCTCAGTCGAACATGAACAGCGCATCATTACTGAACTGCGCCTCAAACCGACTCGCCGGCATCGGCCGCCCGAACAGATACCCCTGCACCTCATCGCAACCATGCTCACGCAGGAAGTCCAGCTGCTCATGGGTCTCCACGCCCTCGGCGATCACCGCCAGGTTCAGGCTGTGGGCCATGGCGATAATGGCGCGGGCGATCTGCGCGTCCTGTTCGCCAGACGGCAGGCCATCGACAAAGGTGCGGTCGATCTTCAACACGTCGATGGGGAATTGCTTGAGGTAGTTGAGCGACGAATAGCCGGTGCCGAAGTCATCCACGGCAATGCTCAAGCCCAGGTTTTTCAGGCTGTCGAGGATATGCATGGCTTCGTTGACTTCGCGCATCAGGATACTTTCGGTCAGCTCCAGCTCCAGGCACGCCGGCGGCAGGCCGGTGTCTTCCAGGATGCTGGCGATGCGCTCGCCCAGTTGACCGTCGGAGAACTGCCGCGCCGAGATGTTCACCGAGACTTTCGGCACGCGCACCTTGTTCTGGTGCCAGGTCTTGAGCTGGCGGCAGGCTTCGCTGATGACCCAGTCGCCGACGTCCACCACCAGGCCCAGTTCTTCCAGCACCGGGATAAAGTCCCCTGGCGGCACCAGCCCGCGACGGGGATGACGCCAGCGCAGCAGGGCTTCGGCGCCGGTCAAACGTTTGCCATCGCCGCTGAACTGCGGCTGGTAATAGAGCACGAATTCGTTCTGGTCCAGGGCGTGGCGCAGGTCGCTTTCCAGCTCCAGGCGTTCCAGGGCGCTGGCGTTCATGTCGGCCTGGTAGAACTGGAAGTTGTTCTTGCCGCGCTCCTTGGCGTGATACATCGCAGTGTCGGCGTTTTTCATCAGCTGGCTCAGCTCATTGCCGTCCTGCGGGCTGAGGGCGATGCCGATACTGGCCGTGACAAAGAACTCGCGACCCTCCAGCACAAACGGCTTCACCAGGCTGGCGAGGATCTGCTCGGCCACATGGATCGCGCGGTTCAGCGCCATCTCGCGGCTGATGCGCGGTTGCAGCAGCAAGGTGAACTCGTCGCCGCCCATGCGCGCCACGGTGTCGTCTTCGGCGACGCAACCGAGCAGGCGCGTCGCCATTTCCTTGAGCATGCGGTCGCCGGCGGCGTGGCCCAGGGAGTCGTTGATCGGTTTGAAGCGGTCAAGGTCGAGGAACATCAGCACCACCCACGACTTCTGCCGCTCGGCCGACTGCAACGCGGTGTGCAGGCGGTCCTGGAACAGCGTGCGGTTGGGCAGGTGGGTCAGGGCGTCGTAATAGGCCAGGCGGTGGATGCGCTGCTCGCTGGCCTTGCGCTCGCTGATATCGCTGAAGAAGCACACGTAGCTGGCCAGGTCGCCTTCGTCGTCGAACACGGCAGTGATGCCGACCCACGCCGGGTAATGCTCGCCGTTGCGGCGCTTGAGCCACACTTCGCCTTCCCAGGTGCTGTGCTGGTGCAACTGCTTGAGCACGTAGCGCAGATGGGCTTCCTGCTGCTCGTCGACGGTGAGCATGTTTGGTAACTGGTCGAGCACATCCGCCACGCTGTAGCCACTGACGCGGCTGAACGCGTCGTTGGCCTGCACGATGTAGCCAGCGGGGTCGGTGATCAGGATCGCCGAAGTGGAGTGTTCGAATACCGTGGCCGCCATGCGCAGGTCTTTCTCGGCGCGGCGTTGCTGGCTGATGTCGCGGCCGACGCCGAGGATGCCTTCGAACGTACCGTGTTCATCCCACACCAGCACCAGGCGCAGTTCGATCGGCACTTTGCGCCCGTCGGCGCGCAGGCAGTCAAACAGGAACAGCTGGGTTTGCGCTTCGTCGCGCAGCTTGGCCAGCGCGTCGGTGTCGCCGAGGGCGCGGCTGACCTGTTCCACCAGGCTATAGATGCCGCTCAGTTGCTGCGGGTTGGCGATGATCGATTGCCAGCCGTTCTTGAACACCCAATCCACGTCATAACCCAGCACGGCGTTGACCGAGGGGCTGATGTAGTTGAGGGCCAGTTGGCTGTCGGTGGAGCAGATCACGTCGCTGATGCTTTCGGCGAGCATGCGGTAGCGCTGTTCGCTGTCGCGCAGGGATTCGCTGGCTTCGATCTGGTCGGTGATGTCCTTGGCCACGCCGATGATGCGCGTGACTTGCGCCGCCTTGTCTCGGGCCAGGGCCTGCTCGCGGATATCGAAGCGGCGCCACTGGTTATTGCGGTGACGGAAGCGCAGCTGGCATTGCAGCTGCGTCGAATAGCCGGCCTGGCGCTGCTGCTGGCGCAGGTCGTGGTAGCGCTCGGCGTCTTCGGGATGCAGCAGGATTTCCCAGAAGTACTCACCCATTTGCTGCAGTTCGGCCTTGTTATAGCCGAGGGTGTGGCCCAGGTGGTGGTTGCTGAAAATCATGCGCTGGCTGATCACGTCCTGCACATACAGGTGGTCGGGCACGGTGCGCACCACGTCCGACCAGAAACTCTCGCGTTCCACCAGCGACAACTCGATCAGCTTGCGGCTGGTGATGTCGCTGATGCTCAGGATCACGGCCTTGAAGTCGTCCTGCTGCTCCGGCAGGCGCATCACCAGCCACAGGTATTGTTCGTTGCCGGCGACGTCGTTGAGCTGGATTTCCAGCTCCAGTTGCTTCTGTTCGGTCAGGACCGCTTCGAGCACCTGGTAGCCGATGGCCGTGGCGTTGCGCGGGCAATCATCGATCAGGCGTTCCCAGGCCTCTTCGCACGAGCCGACGTTGAGCAGGCGCACCGCGACCTGGTTGACCTCGGTGATGCGCAGTTCCTTGAGCAACTGCTGGCGCTGCTCGCGGTTGCCTTGCAGCCAGTCGTGCAACTGCTCGCGGGTTTGCAGGCGGGCCTTGTCGAAAAACGCGTTGAGCCCCGACAGGTCGAGCACGCACAGGGCCACGCCGGTGCCTTCGAAAATATCCTGGTAACGCCGCCGGCCCTCGTGCACCTGGCGCTGGCGGCGGCGCATGTTGACCAGTACGAGCACCGGGATCAGCGAGAACGCCAGGCCCAGCAGGCATTTGCCGATAAAGGCCGGCAGCAGTTCTTCCAGTACGGCGGTGCGGTCGAACAGCCCGCGTAATTGCCAGTCGCTTTTGCTCAGGGGGGTGACGAGTACGCTTTTGTTCAGTTCGTCCGGGGTCAACGCAGAGGACCATTGCGCCGGCATGCCGCTGTCACGGCTGACCACGCGGTGGTTCAGGCGGTTTTCGATGGCCCACATCGGCCGCTGGCCCTGGCCGTCCTGGCGGGTCAGGTTGACCAGGTAGTTCGGCGCCAGGCGCAGCGCCCAGTAGACCCGTGAGCCGCCGCTGGGCTGGTGCAGCAACAGGTAGATGATAGTGCCGTCGCTGCTGTTGCTCAGGTAATAAGGCTGGGAATGGCTGCGCTGCACCAGCTCTTCGAGCCAGGCAGCGTCCTGGCTGTCGCTGGCGCTGTCACTGATCATGGCGCCGCTGGGGGCGAGCAGGGCGATGCTGCGCAACTCCGGCAGGGAGCGCTGCAAGGTGTGCATCAAGGCTTGCTGCTGTTCGTTGTTGCGCGGCGGCTCGACCATCGGCAGCAGGTTCAGGGCGATTTTTGCGCTCAGGGCCATGTTCAGGCTGATCTGCTCAGCCAGGTCGGCGCTGTAGTCGATGGTGTATTGCTGCTGGTTTTTCTGGTTTTGCTGCAACTGGTCCAGCAACTGCCAGAACAATAAGGCGAGCAACATGAGGACAAGCGTCGCCAATGCGCCTTTCAAGGTGCCGTGCAGGGGTGCTCCCGGCGCTATGTGAGCGGCGCGCAGAGGAGTGGGCGGCGTGACTTTGGACAAGCTGTGATCCTGCGGGTTGGCTGGACTGGCGTGCGGCACGCACTATAAGCCGGACGCCGAAGGGCGGCTAGCATGCCTTGAGTTGTGGCAAAGTGCCAGCCCCGCTTGGCTGGACTGACCAAGCGCATTCAGGTAGCTTTGCCGGTTACGCGAGGGCGTTCCAGCCCCAGACATTCAGGCTTTTTTCCGCACGCAGGCATTGATCATCGTCAACGGCCCGCGCGGCGCATGGCCTGACACGGGCTTCGCCCGCTTAATTCATCAGTCACTGACGCTAGGTTCACCATGGCTCAATACGTCTTCACCATGCATCGGCTGGGAAAAGTTGTTCCGCCGAAGCGGGAAATCCTGAAAAACATTTCGCTGTCCTTCTTCCCTGGCGCCAAGATCGGCGTGCTCGGCCTCAACGGTTCGGGTAAGTCCACGCTGCTGAAAATCATGGCCGGCGTCGATACCGAGTTCGAAGGCGAAGCCCGCCCGATGCCCGAGCTGAACATCGGTTACCTGCCGCAAGAGCCGATCCTGGACCCGACCAAGACCGTGCGCGAAGTGGTGGAAGAAGCCGTCGCCGTGATCAAGAACGCCCAGGCGCGCCTGGACGAGGTCTACGCGGCTTACGCTGACGAAGACGCCGACTTCGACAAACTGGCCGCTGAACAGGCCAAGCTCGAAGCGATCCTGCAGGCGGGCGATGGCCACAACCTGGAGCGCCAGCTCGAAGTGGCCGCCGACGCCCTGCGCCTGCCGGCGTGGGACGCCAAGGTCGAATTCCTGTCCGGTGGCGAGAAGCGTCGTGTGGCCCTGTGCCGCCTGCTGCTGTCGGCCCCCGACATGCTGCTGCTCGACGAACCAACCAACCACTTGGACGCCGATTCCGTCGCCTGGCTGGAACATTTCCTCCACGACTTCCCGGGCACTGTGGTTGCGATCACGCACGACCGTTACTTCCTGGACAACGTTGCCGGCTGGATCCTCGAGCTCGACCGTGGCGCCGGTATCCCTTACGAGGGCAACTACTCCGGTTGGCTGGAAGCCAAGTCCGACCGCCTGGCCGCCGAATCCAAGCAGCAATCGGCCCACGAAAAAGCCATGAAGGAAGAACTGGAGTGGGTGCGCAAAGGCGCCAAGGCCCGCCAGTCGAAATCCAAGGCACGTCTGCAACGCTTCGAAGAAATGCAATCGCAGGAATTCCAGAAGCGTTCGGAAACCAACGAGATCTACATCCCGGCCGGTCCGCG
The DNA here is from genome assembly GCF_000346755.1 of Pseudomonas sp. CBZ-4. Lineage (GTDB taxonomy): Bacteria > Pseudomonadota > Gammaproteobacteria > Pseudomonadales > Pseudomonadaceae > Aquipseudomonas. Next base: position 48,070 of record NZ_ANNV01000131.1, read on the forward strand.
CCTGGGTGACAAGGTCATCGAGTTCAAGAACGTGTCCAAAGGTTATGGCGACCGCGTGCTGATCGACAACCTGTCGTTCTCCATGCCAAAAGGCGCGATCGTCGGCGTTATTGGTGGTAACGGTGCGGGTAAATCCACACTGTTCCGCATGCTGATGGGCAAGGAAACCCCGGACTCCGGCAGCATCGAGATCGGCGAAACCGTGCAACTGGCCTGTGTGGACCAGAGCCGCGAAGACCTCGACGGCAGCAAGACCGTGTTCCAGCAGATTTCCGACGGTTCCGACCAGATCCGCATCGGCAACTATGAAATCCCGTCGCGTACCTATGTTGGTCGTTTCAACTTCAAGGGGGGCGACCAGCAGAAGTTCGTCAAGGACCTGTCCGGTGGTGAGCGCGGTCGCTTGCACCTGGCCCTGACCTTGAAAGAGGGCGGCAACGTCCTGCTGCTCGACGAACCGTCCAACGACCTCGACGTTGAAACCCTGCGTTCCCTGGAAGAGGCCCTGCTGGACTTCCCGGGCGCCGCCATTGTGATCTCTCACGATCGGTGGTTCCTTGACCGCGTCGCGACCCACATCCTGGCGTACGAAGACGACTCGCAAGCGGTGTTCTTCGAAGGTAACTACACCGAGTACGAAGCGGACCGTAAGAAGCGCTTGGGCGATGCTGCTGCCCAGCCGCACCGCGTGCGTCACAAAAAACTGGCCTGATTCGGGTTGGTGGTTTGAAAAAGCGGAGCCTTCGGGCTCCGTTTTTTTTGCGTGCGGTTTGGCGTTTCGAGGGGCGAGCCGTGTCGGCTTTTCCGACGGGCTCCAGCGAGCTCGATACCTGTGACACGCCAGTCCCAATCTCTAGCATGAGCAGCTATTACTTATGGAGGAGCAGGGGTATGCGTTACTTGACAGTGGTCGGCCAGGATCGAAGCGGAAACGACAAAATCGACACGGTGAACCTGTATTTTTACCAGAAGCAGGGTTCGGCCCCCGACCAGTTGATCCATCATGCCCTGGCGGTCGATCTGACCGGTGATGCAAAAGTCGATGTCCAGTGTGCCGGCGACATCGACTTCGATGGCAACCCGAGCGTGCAGGATAGGTTCATGCTCAAGCAGTTCGCTGACGACTTCCTCAAGCTCAAATGGCTTAATCAGCACGCCCTGATGCGGCGGATCCTGACCCTTTCGGTCGAGCACTTCGGTAGCGACGGCAAACCGAGTAGTGTGCGGCTGGAGTTCACCGAGCAACTGGGGCTCAACGGGCGAACCGTCACCACCTATAAAGCCGCGGCCTATGACAGCGACGGCGACCATGTGCTGGACACATTCTCTGATATCGACGTGGATAAAAATGGCATTGCCGACGAAGTCGACAGATCCCTCATCGACGAGTTGAGTCGTGGCTTTCTCAAGTTCAATTGGTATCAGGCGCCTGCCGCGTGTGGCCATTGAGGCGGTGAGTCCGGCGTGGCTTGAGGTGGCGTCTATACGGGGGCAAAGACGGGGTCTGCGATCCCCGTTTGGGTGCATGAAAGCCCTGGATTTCCGGTTTATTTATATCAAATGCACCATTTAAATTCACAAAGGCGACATTTTGCCCTGTCGCAGTGCGACATGAATTGATAAAGTCCGGCCCAATCTCATTTAAAAACAATCAATTTGCCGAGACTTTTCCATGATCGAATCCGTCGAATCCTTCCTTGCCCGCCTGAAGAAACGCGACCCGGACCAGCCAGAATTCCACCAGGCCGTAGAAGAAGTCCTACGCAGCCTGTGGCCGTTTCTGGAGTCCAATCCGCATTACCTGACCTCGGGTATCCTGGAGCGCATCTGCGAGCCGGAACGTGCGATTACCTTCCGGGTGTCGTGGGTGGATGATCATGGCAAGGTCCAGGTCAATCGCGGTTTCCGTATCCAGATGAACAGCGCCATCGGCCCCTACAAAGGCGGCCTGCGCTTCCACCCGTCGGTGAACCTGGGCGTGCTGAAATTCCTCGCCTTCGAGCAGACTTTCAAGAACTCCCTGACCTCGCTGCCCATGGGCGGCGGCAAAGGCGGCTCGGACTTCGACCCCAAGGGCAAGAGCGACGCCGAAGTCATGCGCTTCTGCCAGTCCTTCATGAGCGAACTGTACCGCCACATTGGCGCCGACGTGGACGTACCGGCCGGCGATATCGGCGTGGGTGCCCGCGAGATCGGCTTCCTGTTCGGCCAGTACAAGCGCCTGAGCAACCAGTTCACCTCGGTGCTGACCGGCAAGGGCATGACCTACGGCGGCAGCCTGATCCGCCCGGAGGCCACCGGTTTCGGTTGCGTGTACTTCGCCGAAGAAATGCTCAAGCGCGACGGCCTGCGGGTTGAAGGCAAGCGCGTGGCGGTATCCGGTTCCGGCAACGTGGCGCAATACGCGGCGCGCAAGGTCATGGACCTGGGCGGCAAAGTGATTTCCCTGTCCGACTCCGAAGGCACCCTGTACGCCGAAAGTGGTTTGACCGAAGAGCAGTGGTCGGCGCTGCTGGAGTTGAAGAACGTCCAGCGTGGTCGCATCAGCGAATTGGCCGAGCGTTTCGGCCTGGAGTTCCGCAAGGGCCAGGCCCCGTGGGAGCTGGCCTGCGACATCGCGCTGCCTTGCGCGACCCAGAACGAACTCGACGCCGACGCCGCCCGCACCTTGCTGCGCAATGGCTGCCTCTGCGTGGCCGAAGGCGCCAACATGCCGACCACGCTGGCGGCTGTGGATATCTTTATCGAGGCAGGCATCCTGTTTGCCCCGGGCAAGGCATCCAACGCCGGCGGCGTGGCCGTGAGCGGCCTGGAAATGTCGCAGAACGCCATGCGCCTGCTGTGGACCGCCGGTGAAGTGGACAGCAAGCTGCACAACATCATGCAGTCGATCCACCACGCGTGCGTGCACTACGGCGAAGAAAACGGCCGGATCAACTACGTGAAGGGCGCGAACATCGCCGGCTTTGTGAAAGTGGCTGATGCGATGTTGGCGCAAGGCATCGTCTAAACCTCAGGGTCGATGCGCAACACTTCGATCAGCTGATCGCCAACGGGGCGTTTCCACAGCACCTCGTCACCCACCTGGGCCCCGAGCAATGCGCGGCCCAGGGGCGAGCCCCAGTTGATCAGGCCCGCCGCAGCGTCAGCCTGGTCCTCACCGACCAACTGAATACGCTGCTGCGCGTCCTGCTCGTTGGCGAAAGTCACCCAGCTGCCGATCTGCACCTTCTCGCTGGAGGTGGCCGGCGGTACGACCAGGGCGCTCAGCACCCGCAGGTTGAAGTAGCGCAAGTCCCGCTCCAGGTCGGCCTGGCGTTGTTTATCGCCTTTGGCTGATTCGAGGCTGTAGGCGTGCTGCAACTGTGCAACCTTGGCTTGCAACTGCGCCAACCCTTGCGCAGTGACACGGTTGGGCTGACCACTGACCTGACGCTCCACCGGCTGATCAGCCTGGGCGGCGGCGTTGTCCTCATTCACAAAAGCTCGGCTCATGACAGTCTCCCTCAATGGAGTTTCGGCCATATTCGCTGCGCTTTAGTTTCAGTGGATGTCTGAAAGCGACCTATTGCGAACGATAGGCCCTGGCGGCATCGCGGTCTTTCTCATGCTGCCAGGCGCGCTCACGGTCGTCCCAGTGATTGTCCTTGTAGTCGCGCAGCTCTTCGTTCTCACGCATGGCCTTGCACTGGCGAAAGCCGTCTTCCCAACCTTCGGCGTACTCGCGGTCTTTCAGGTAACGCGGGACGTTCTTGCGAAACTCCCCGGTAATCACGCCAGCCGCCTGGCGACCGCTGCTGCAACCGTCGTCAAAGCCATCGGCGAATGCCGGTGGATAACCTTTGGCCAATAAGTCCTGATGGGTTGATTGGCAACCCGCCAGCCACATCACCGAACACAGCAATACCGCATACCGCCACATGACAGACTCCCTGGCCGGTTCCCGGCTGATAGGGAGAAGTCTAGATAGAGGATTGTCGGGGTGGTGTGAAAGGAAGGTGATAATGGTGTTTGGTGCTAGGTGGTCCAGTTGCCCGGGTGACGCGATCAAGCAGTATTGGTACGGAGCAAATGTGGGAGCGGGCTTGCCCGCGATAGCAGTGGGTCAGTCAGTGGGTACTTGGCTGAAACATCGCTATCGCGGGCAAGCCCGCTCCCACATTTTGGATCTTTGCTGAGTTTTATAGTTGGGTCACGCGTAGTAACCCACCGTTTTTTTCAGCTGATCCGCGTACTCGTAAATCTCATCGATGGACGAAATCGCATGCCGGGTTTCATTCTTTTCTTCGTCAAATACTCCGAGGTATTTCTGACTACGATTGAAGTGAAGGCGACAAATCGGCTTGCGATTGTTGTCGTCCAGCAATATCCCGAAATAGCTTTGGGTATCCCGCTGAACAATGCGTTTGGCATCGACCACAGAGCGCACAACTGCCCGTACGATGTGATAGCCCTCCAGTTCTTCCAGTGTTGTCAGAATTTTGTCTTCTGATTCGTCTCTATCTTGCGCTTCTGTATTTGCACCGTTTGAGACGGGGATTGAAGCCATCGTCGGTTGGATCACACCACTCATCGCCGACTTGAGGCGATCGTTGATTTGGTCGTTTAAAAACTGGGCAAGCGCTTTTCGTGTCAGTTCGAAAAACTGCTCACGCACTTTCTGTGTGATGACGCCCTCGTAAACACGGGAAGCGAAGAATTTCACGAAGTCGTCTTCTGGTTTGCTGACCTGGGTGCCGATGAGCTTTTTCAGTTGGCTGACATATTTCAGTTCTCCTGCGGCATTGATGATTGAATCAACATCGAATGCCGACTTGGTGAGTTTGATCAACTCGGGAACCGAATACTCATCAATGTCCAACAAGTCCAGTTCTAGAAACGGCTTTTCGTCCATTTTGTTCGGGGCGTCCAAGTCTGTGAAAAACCGGTAGACCTGGCCGTTGGTGAGAATTGAGATTCTTGCGCTGGTGACGTGAAAGTAACGAAAGAGCTGTGATGCGTGATTGATGCTCAATGACTCGCCAATTTTTTTGCATTCGATGAGTATTTGGACCTCACCGTCTTTCATGATCGCGTAGTCGATTTTTTCGCCTTTCTTTGTGCCCACATCACAGACAAATTCGGGCATCACCTCCTGCGGATCAAACACGTCGTAGCCCAACACCGTGTTGATAAAAGGCATTACGAAAGCATTCTTTGTCGCTTCTTCGGTTTGAATGGCAGGGCCTTGTAGCCGAACCTTTGCTGCCAGACTGGTGAGCTTTTCAAAAAATTCCATACTAAGCCTCTACCTATTCGGATCCGTGTATAGATGTGGTGGCAATATGATTGCCACCCGAGACTAGACTCAAATCCCCATAAAGCGAGGCTCAGTCTGAGCAAGTTAAGGATCGTTCAAAAAAGCTAAAAAAACTTCAGAGATTTCTTGCTTGTTAATCAGTGGGTTGGATGCGGCTCAGGGTTTTCTGTGCAGGCGAACAAATTTGTTAATTCTTAACTGACTTCTCCGAGCGCCGCATGCTCAGCCAATTCCTGCTGGATAAACGCCGCGATCATGGCGCGATAGACCTGTTCGGTGACGTCCGGGTTGGCGCCCACGGTATTGGACAGGTTGCGCACTTTGGCGATGACCTGTTCAACCCGCTGCGGGGCCTTGACGCTGTCGGTGTCTTTTTTGAAGCGAGCGGCTTGGGAGACGTATTGGCCGCGTTCGGCGAGCAGGGTGACGATTTGCTGGTCGAGGCGGTCGATGTTGCTGCGGACTTCGTCGAGGGTGGTGCAGGTAACGGCCATGTTGTTGGAACTCCCTGATAGCTATCTGAATAACCGTAGACCCATGTGGGAGCGGGCTTGCCCGCGATTGCAGTGTGTCAGTCACTGGAGACTTGGCTGAT
>NZ_ANNV01000132.1 GCF_000346755.1 Pseudomonas sp. CBZ-4
CCTCGGTGCAACCGATGTACCGAGGTGCCTGCATCGCAGGCAAGCCAGCTCCCACAAAGGGCCGCTCCCACAACTGTGGAGTCCAATGTAAGAGTGGGGGATTTTCAGTTGGCCATGACCATCGGCGGCAAGGTCCCCAGCAGGGAGACGGCGGCGACCGCCGCAACCCCCAGCAGCCACTCCAGCAGCACGCTGGCCTTCAAGCTGGCGCGACGTTCGTCACAGCGTTCGATCCGCAAGCGGTTCAACAACGCCAGGGCCAGCATGCCCAGCACCAGCATCACCTTGACCAGCAGAATCAAGGCAAAGCCGCTGAACAAGGGCGTCGGCCACAGTTGCCCGGTCAGCACGCGCACGTTGATCAACCCGGTCACCAACAACCCCGCAACCAAACCATAGCCGACCCCGCTGAACCGCCGCAGGATCGGCTCCAGTGCATAGCCCTGGGGTTGGCGCAGGATCAACACCAGCACCAACAAGCCACCGAGCCACGCGCCGACGCACACCAGGTGCACCACCTGGTTGAGGATCAGCAAGCGCCCGCTGAGCCCATCGAGCATGGCACCGTGGCCCACGGGTGCCAGGGTCACCAGCAGCAGTGCGAGCAACGGCAGGCGCAATGCCGGCCAGGGCTTGGCTAGCGCAATCACCAGCAACAGGTTGCACAGCAGGTGCCAGCTCCACACCTGGCCAAAAAAGGTCTTGCCCAGCACCAGTTGCACGGTGGCCGGCTGCAGCGCCGCGTCCCAGCTGCCGGCCATGCTGGCGGTGATCAGCAGCAACCACGCCGCACCCGACAACAGGCCGACCCAGGCCAGTGCCCGGGTGATGCGCAGCAGGTGCCGGTCCAGCGTCGGGTGTGGCCCGGCGCCGAGTAGCAGGGGCTTGAACACGCAAGCTCCGAACATCAGCAATACGACGATGAAATGCACAAAGCGGCACAGCACCAGCAGGGTTGCCATGGGTTATTGGCCGACCTTGAAGCTGTATTCGCCATTGCTCTTGTGGGTGTCGACCGACACCGCGTTCCACACCACCTTGTAGTTACCCGCGGCCAGTGGCGCCGCTGGCGTGACGACCAGGGTTTTCTTGTCGGCGTCGGGGGTTTCCAGGCCCTTGATCGCGATTTCCGTGCCGTCCTTGCTCAGTGAGACTTTGGTGAAGGTGGCTTCCACGCCCTCGCTGAAGGTCAGGCGCAGGTCGGCCGGCGCGGCGACGGTGCTGTCGGCCGCGGGCGTGGTGCTTTTCAGGTGGGCGTGGGCAAAGGCTGCCGAAGCGCCGAGCAGCGAGGCGAGCAGGGCGACGGTGGTCAGGGTCTTTTTGATCAACATTGTGCAATACCAATCAATGGGGAGAAGGGGGCAGTGTACGAAGTTTCAGTATGGCCTGTCGCCGCGATCTAGAGCCGGTGGTAGTCTCTAACCCATGTTGTTGTCGGGGAGCCCTTATGGGCAATCACAAGAGTGGCATTCGTCGGGTCAACGTCGAAAAAATCCTGCTGGCGGCGGAGAAGGTCTTCGCCGAGAAGGGCTATGGCAGCACCGCCATGGCCGACATCGCCGAAGAAGTGCAACTGCCGCGTTCCAACCTGCATTACTACTTCACCACCAAGAGCGAACTGTACAGCGCGGTGCTGTTCGACCTGCTGGACCTGTGGAAGCAGGACGCCCTGAGTTTCGAAACCTTCGATGACCCGCGCGTGGTGCTCAGCAGCTACATCCGCGCCAAGATGCAGCGCTCGCGTACGCGGCCGTATGGCTCCAAGGTCTGGGCCAATGAAATCATCCACGGCGCGCCGACCCTCGGTGAGGCCTTGGATGCGAGCCTGTACGACTGGGCCAAGATGAAGGAGGCGAAGATTCGCCAGTGGGTGGAAGACAAACGCATCCTGCCGGTGGAGCCGTCGAGCCTGCTGTATATGATCTGGGCATCGACCCAGCACTATGCCGACTTTGATCACCAGGTGAAGATTTTGAATGATCACCAGCCGTTGTCGGACAGGCAGTTTGAGAAGGCGATCCAGACGGTCACGGGGGTGATTTTGCGGGGGATTGGGTTGGAGCCTTGAGCCTTGTGGTGACGCTGATGGCCTCATCGCAGGCAAGCCAGCTCCCACAGTGGACTGCATTCCTTCAGACGAAATGCGGTCACTGTGGGAGCTGGCTTGCCTGCGATAGCGATCTAAAAGCCTACACAGCCTCCCGATACGGATTGCGCGGATCCTGCGTCCAATTCAAAAACGGCTTGCCCGTATCCACCGCCACCATCTCGATACAGTCCGCCACCGGACAGGTGATCTGGCACAGGTTGCAGCCCACGCACTCCTCATCGATCACCTCGTAGTGGTGCGTGCCATCCGCCAGTTTCACGTTGGAGATGGCCTGGTGCGACGTATCCTCACAGGCAATATGGCAACGCCCACACCCAATGCACGCCGCCTGGTCGATCTTCGCGATCACCTGATAGTTGATGTCCAGGTACTTCCAGTCCGTGGTATTGCCCACCGCCCGCCCGGAGAATTCCTGCAAGCTCTTGTAGCCTTGGCTGTCCATCCAGCGCGACAGCCCGTCCTTCATCTCATCGACAATGCGAAACCCGTGCAGCATCGCCGCCGTGCACACCTGCACCGCGCCGCAGCCGAGGGCGATGAACTCCGCCGCATCGCGCCAGTTGCCAATGCCGCCGATGCCGCAGATCGGCAGGCCTTGGGTCTGCGGGTCGCGGGCGATTTCGGCGACCATGTTCAGCGCGATGGGCTTGACCGCCGAGCCGCAGTAACCGCCGTGGGTGCTCTGGGTGCCGACCATCGGCAGGGCGACCATGCGTTCCAGGTCGACGCTGGTGATGGAGTTGATGGTGTTGATCAGCGACACCGCATCCGCACCGCCGCGATACGCCGCCCGCGCGGCGACGCGGATGTCGGTGATGTTCGGCGTGAGCTTGACGATCACCGGCAGCGAGCAGTACGTCTTGCACCAGCGTGTCACCTGTTCCACATATTCCGGCACCTGGCCCACCGCCGCGCCCATGCCGCGTTCGGGCATGCCGTGGGGGCAGCCGAAGTTCAGCTCGATGCCGTCGCAGCCGGTGGCTTCCACCAGCGGCAGGATGTTTTTCCAGGACTCTTCCACGCACGGCACCATCAGCGAGACGATCAGCGCGCGGTCGGGCCAGTCCTTTTTCACCTGGGTGATTTCCCGCAGGTTGATCTCCAGGGAGCGGTCGGTGATCAACTCGATATTGTTGATGCCCAGCACTTCACGGTTAGCGCCGTAGTGCGCCGAGTAGCGCGAGGACACGTTGACCGCCGCCGGGTCTTCGCCGAGGGTTTTCCAGACCACGCCGCCCCAGCCGGCTTCGAAGGCGCGGACCACGTTGTAGGCCTTGTCGGTGGGCGGCGCGGAGGCCAGCCAGAACGGATTGGGGGCTTTGATACCGGCAAATACAATCGAGAGATCGGCCATTACGCAGCCTCCACAGTCAGCATGAGTTGGGCGTGCATGGCCTCGGCGGCCAGCTTGCCGTGTTGCACCGCCTGCACGGTGAGGTCCTGGCCGAGGCTGACGCAATCGCCACCGGCGTACACCCCGGGAATGCTGGTGCGCAGGTGCTCATCGACGAAAATCCGTTCGCCGACGCGGTGCAGTTGCTGGGCCAGCGGGTCGTGCAACGCGTCGCTGTCAAAGCCCTGGCCGATGGCCTTGAAGATCGCATCGGCGGCCAGTTCGAAGGTCTCGCCGGTGGGGTGCAGGCGGCCGTTTTCCATGCGTGTGCGCAGGAAGCGCATACCGCGTACGTTGCCCTGATCATCCAGCAGGATTTCTTCGGGTTGGGCCCAGGTCAGCAGGCGGACCTGGTTGGCCTTGGCGATGTCCTGTTCATGTCGGGTGGCGCCCATGTCCGCCACGCCACGGCGGTACACGAGGTTGACATCGCGGGCGCCGAGGCGGGCCATCTGCACGGCCATGTCGATCGCGGTGTTGCCGGCGCCGAGCACGATGCAGCGGTCGGCCAGGGGCAGTTGGGTGAGGTCGTCGGTTTGGCGCAATTCGCGGATGTAGTCGGTGGCGGCGAGCAGGCCGGGGGCGTCTTCATGGGGCAGGCCGAGCTGTTTGCTCGCGGCCAGGCCGAGGCCAAGGAACACCGCGTCGAATTGCTGGTGCAGTTCGCTGAGGGTGAGGTTATCGCCCAGGCGCTGGCCGTGGCGGATCTCGATGCCGCCGATCTGCAGGAGGAAATCCAGTTCCTTCTGCGCGAAATCATCCACCAGCTTGTACTTGGCGATCCCGTATTCATTCAGGCCGCCGGCTTTTTCCCGCGCTTCGAAGATCACCACATCATGGCCGTGCAGGGCGCTGCGATGGGCGCAGGCCAGACCGGCCGGCCCGGCGCCGACCACGGCGATGCGTTTGCCGGTGGCGGCGGCGCGGTGGAACGGGTGTTCGCTGAAGTGCGCGTTGTCCACGGCATACCGTTGCAGCAGGCCGATCAGCACCGGCGCGCATTCTTCCGCCTTGTTGCGCACACAGGCTTGCTGGCAAAGGATTTCGGTAGGGCAGACGCGGGCGCAGCTGCCGCCGAGGATGTTGGCCGAGAGGATTTTCTGCGCGGCGCCTTGCACGTTGTCGGTGTGGATATTGCGGATGAAGGACGGGATGTCGATCTCGCTGGGGCAGGCGTTGACGCACGGCGCGTCGTAGCAATACAGGCAGCGGGAAGCCTCCAGTTGCGCCTGGCGGGCGTTGAGGGGCGGTGCCAGGTCGGTGAAGTGGCTGGCGAGGGTCGGTCCATCCTCAAGGGGATGGGGGAGGTGGGTCAGGGTCTGGATCACGGTGGTGGCCTCACGGTTATTGAGGTGCTGCCTCTGATGGGCATTGGTTTTTGTGTTGCCTGTACTGGCCTCATCGCAGGCAAGCCAGCTCCCACATTTGAAAGTGTTCACACATTTCTATTTGTGAATGCAGTTCAAATGTGGGAGCGGGCTTGCCCGCGATTGGCGGTCTCAGCGTTTCACAGCCGTGGGCCTGGAATGCTCAGCCCGCTTGCTCAACTGCTCAAACACCGGCGGATACGCCGGCCGCTGCACATAGCGCCCGGCACCGCGTTCGGCGCGCAGGTCGCCATCGGCCCAGACCAGCTTGCCCTGGCTCACGGTGTGGCTTGGCACACCGCGTACGGTCTTGCCTTCGAAGATATTGAAGTCGACATTCTGATGGTGGGTCTTGGCGGAAATCGTCCGTGTACCCTCGGGATCCCACAGCACCAGGTCGGCATCGGCGCCCACGCGGATCGCGCCTTTGCGTGGGTAAAGGTTGAAGATCTTCGCGGTGTTGGTGGAGGTCAGCGCGACGAATTCCTGCATCGACAAGCGCCCGGTGTTGACGCCTTCGTCCCACAGCAGCGCCATGCGGTCTTCGATGCCGGCGGTGCCGTTGGGGATCTTGCTGAAGTCGTCACGGCCGGCGGCTTTTTGCTCGGCGCAGAAGCAGCAGTGATCGGTGGCGGTGGTGTGCAGGTTGCCCGATTGCAGGCCGTGCCACAGCGCCTCTTGATGCCCGCGTGGGCGGAACGGCGGGCTCATCACGTAGCCGGCGGCGGTCTGCCAGTCGGGGTGGCGGTAGACGCTGTCGTCCAGCAGCAGGTGGCCGGCGAGGACTTCGCCATACACCGGCTGGCCTTTGCTGCGGGCGTAGGTGATTTCGTCCAGTGCTTCCTGGGTCGAGACGTGCACCAGGTACAGCGGGGTGCCGATGGTCTCGGCGATGCGAATCGCCCGGCTCGCCGCTTCGCCTTCCACCTGGGATGGCCGTGACAGCGGGTGCGCTTCGGGGCCGGTGATGCCCTGGGCCATCAGCTTGCGTTGCAGGTGGTACACCAGCTCGCCGTTTTCCGCGTGCACGGTGGGCACCGCACCCAGTTCCAGGCAGCGCTCGAAGCTGGCGACCAGGGTGTCATCGGCCGCCATGATCGCGTTCTTGTAGGCCATGAAGTGTTTGAAGCTGTTGATACCGTGGTGGCTGACCAACTCGGCCATCTCCTCGCGCACCTGCTCGCTCCACCAGGTGATCGCGACGTGGAAGCCATAGTCGGCAGCAGACTTTTCTGCCCAGCCGCGCCACTGGTGAAAGGCTTCGAGCAAGGACTGCTGCGGGTTGGGAATCACGAAGTCGATGATCGACGTGGTACCGCCCGCCAGACCCGCCGCCGTACCACTGAAAAAGTCTTCACTGGCCACGGTGCCCATGAAGGGCAGTTGCATATGGGTGTGGGGGTCGATGCCGCCCGGCATCAGGTATTGGCCGCTGCCGTCGAGTATTTCAGTGCCGGCGGGAATCTCCAGGTCCGTGCCAATGGCGCGGATTAGACCGCCTGCGCATAAAACATCGGCGCGGTAACTTTCATCATGGGTAATAACGGTGGCGCCACGGATCAACAGCGACATGTCGAGTTCCTCACAGGCTTGACCGGCTTGTGCCAGTTCTAAGTGTTGTAATGCTGCTTGCCGATAGGTGGGTTAATTCCTGTCAGCGGTGACAGGAATAGAAACTAGCCCGAGTTTTTCGATTGGGCAAGAAGATTTTTTATAAGCTTATATTGTTATTAACGTATTGATTTATAACGATTAAAAATAAAAATCACCAAAATGAAGCGGGCGTTCACTGTTTTGACGCACTTGACAGGTTCTTAAATTGAGCAACATTTCTTATTGCAAATCAGACGCTTGAGATATGCCGCTTGACGGCGCTGGGAAATAAAAATAATTGTGTTGCACCAGATTGAGTCCTGACAGTTCGGGCAACTTCCGCCGGGTTTAGCCTGAGCCCTGTGAGCAGTACCGTAGGTTCAATCGGAAAGCTGATTAACATCAGCCAGTTATATAAGCGGTTCGGGTGTGGTGACAGTTGTCGGCACGATTATTGAGTGCAGTGGCGGCTGGCCGGACCCGTGATGTCATGTTGTTTACGAGGTACTCCGGCCATCCAGCGCCAAGCGTTGGATGAGCAACAATAATTCGAAAAAACCGTGGAGCGGCCATGCAACAGAACAGATCGCAAGTCATAGAACGCAACGGCCTGTACGAACTCGACGCCGGCCCCGACGTCCTCGACAGCCCCCGCTACAACCACGATATGGCACCGACCAAGGTGCATGAACGAACCTGGAACAAGTGGCACATCACCGCGCTGTGGGTCGGCATGTCGATCTGCGTGCCCACCTACACGTTGGGCGGGGTGCTCACCGCGTACTTCGGCTTGTCGGTGGGCGAGGCGCTGATGGCGATCTTGCTGGCCAATATCGTGGTGTTGATCCCGCTGACCCTCAACGCGTTTCCCGGGACCAAGTACGGCATTCCGTTTCCGGTGCTGTTGCGTTCGTCGTTCGGCATTCTCGGCTCCAACGTGCCGTGTCTGATTCGCGCGCTGGTGGCGTGCGGCTGGTTTGGTATCCAGACGATGTTTGGCGGGCTGGCGATTCACTTGTTTCTGGGCTCGATTTTCGAGGGCTGGAAGTCCCTCGGCGGCACCGGTGAAGTGATCGGCTTCATGATTTTCTGGTGCCTGAATTTGTGGGTGGTGCTGCGTGGCGCCGAGTCGATCAAGCGCCTGGAAACCCTGTCGGCGCCGCTGCTGGTGGCGGTGGGGATTGGCCTGCTGGTGTGGGCGATGCCCAATGTGTCCATCAGCGAGTTGATGGCGATCCCGCCGAAGCGCCCGGAAGGCGCGAGCCTGACCGGTTACTTCATGGCTGGCCTGACTGCGATGGTGGGGTTCTGGGCCACCTTGTCGCTGAATATTCCTGATTTCAGCCGTTACGCGAAAAGCCAGAAGGACCAGATCCTCGGGCAGATCTTCGGCCTGCCGCTGACCATGTTCCTGTTCGCGGCGCTGGGCGTGATCATGACGGCCGCGTCGGTGAAACTGGTGGGGGTCAGTGTGTCCGACCCGGTGACCTTGATCGGGCATATCCAGAGCCCGGTGTGGGTTGCGATTGCGATGCTGTTGATCATCATCGCCACCTTGTCCACCAACACGGCGGCGAACATTGTCTCGCCGACCAACGACTTCCAGAACATCGCGCCGAAGCTGATCAACCGCACCACGGCGGTGATCCTCACCGGGTTGGTGGGGCTGGCGCTGATGGGGCATGAGCTGCTGAAAAAGCTTGGCCTGATCGTTTCGGATGTGAGCCTGGAGACCGTCTATTCCAATTGGCTGCTTGGCTACTCAAGCCTGCTGGGGCCGATTGCCGGGATCATGGTGGTGGACTATTTCATCACCCGCAAACAACAACTGGACCTGGCCGGGCTGTACCGCGATGACGTGTACCCAGCGTGGAACTGGAGCGGGTTTATCGCCTTTGGCGTGCCGGTGGTGTTGACGCTGCTGTCGTTGGGCAGTGATGCGTTCAGCTGGTTCTACAGCTATGGCTGGTTTACCGGTTCGGCGTTGGGTGGGGTGTTGTATTACGCCCTGAATGCCAAGCGCGCGGCCGCAGCGGTCGCCGCCAAATCCCCGTTGTAAACACGGTCAATGTGGGAGCTGGCTTGCCTGCGATGGCATCACCTCGGTACATCAGTTGC
>NZ_ANNV01000133.1 GCF_000346755.1 Pseudomonas sp. CBZ-4
TGCCGAACAACGCCGATCAACTGTGGGAGCTGGCTTGCCTGCGATGGCGGCGGATCAGACAACACACCTGTAACTGACCGACCGCTATCGCAGGCAAGCCAGCTCCCACATAAGCCCGGTTCCACATTGAAACCGGGGAATACAAGGGTTCGGCTTACATGTCGTACCGCACCGCCATACCAAAGGTACGCGGCGCTCCAGCGTCGATGATTTCGTCGTCGCGGTTGTTGGTAACGTACTGCTTGTCGAAGGCATTTTTCACAAACCCCGACACCGCCACATTCTGGGTGACCTTGTACTCGCCGTTGAAGTTGGCCAGCACATAGTTGTCGCTGCGACGCTCGCCCGTGACCTTGCCGGCCGCGTTGAATTCATACGCCGATGGTGCACTGCTCTGGTAGGTGACGTCGGTGTTCAACGTCAGGCGTTCGTTGACGCGGTAGAGGGCGCCCACCGACGCCTTGTACTTCGGCGCATACAGGAAGGCTTCGCCACTGCGGTCCTGGCCACGGTCGGTGACGAAGTCCTTGTACTGGCTGTCGGTGATCGCGCCGCCGAGGGTCAGGGTCAGCTGTTCGCTGAGGTCTTTTTCGACGAACACTTCCAGGCCCTTGATGTCGCTGCGACCGGCGTTGTACACGTTGATGATATTGGTGTTGGCCTGACGCACGCTGACCTGTTGGTCTTTCCAGTCGGTGTAGTAGAGGTTGGCGCGGGCGCGCAGCGTGTCGTCGAAGAAAGAACCGCGATACGACAGCTCATAGTTGGTGGTGTATTCCGGGTCATAGGCCTCGTGGCCACTGCCGGAACGCACGTTGACGCCGCCGCCGCGATAGCCCTTCTGCACCATGAAACCGAGGTACTGGCCGGCGGCGAGTTCGTAGTTGATGCCCACTTTGGGCAACAAGGCCGCGAAGGATTTGTTGACCTTGCCTGCGTCGGACAAGTCGTCCTGCTTGATATTGGTGTCGTTGCTCTCGCGGTCGTAGCGCAGGCCGGTGACCAGGGTCCAGCGCGGGGCGAAGGTCCAGTCGACTTCGCCAAACAGCGCCTTGTTTTCAATGGTGGTGGCGCCTTTGACGGTGGCTGCCAGGTCGCCATCGAACAACAGCTGATCATGGAAGTTGTTGGTGTTGTGGCCGTAGTAGGCGCCGACAAAACTCTTCACCGTGTCCGAGCTGTAGTTGAGGCGCAGTTCCTGACTGAACAGGTTGCCATCCTGGCGCCGGCGGATCACTTCGTTGTCGACGGCGTTCTGGTCGAAGTCCAGGCGGTTGTTGTAGTCGGAGGCGGTGTTGGCGGTGAGGCTGGTCAGCGACCAGTGCTCGTCGAGGCGGTAGTCGAGCTTGGCGCTGACGGTGTCCTGGATCAGGTTGTCGTAGGCCTGGGTGTCGGACGAAATCTTGTAGTAACGCACCTTGTCCTTGTTGCGCATCACCGAGTTGTCGCCCTGGCGGTGCTCGTTGTGGGCGTAAGTCAGCAGCACATCGAGGTCGTCGGTGGGCACGATCAGCAATTTGCCGCGCGCATTGCTGGTGCGATGGGGGTTGGCGTCCTTGCCCAGGGCGATGTTGTCGATGTAGCCGTCGCCGTCCTGATAGTCCAGGGCGATACGCCCGGCGATCTTGTCGTCGACAATGGACCCGCCACCGGCCACGGCCGCGCCTTTTTCGCCGTAGTTGCCCACGTTGGTCTGCGCCGAGAACGTCGGCTGGAACGTCGGGTTGCGGGTCTGGATCACCACGGCGCCGGCCAGGGAGTTGCGGCCCTGGGTGGTGGACTGCGGGCCGAGGAACACTTCGACCTGCTCCACATCCCACAAGCCGGTCGGCGTCAGCGTGAGGGTACGGTTGGGCTGGACGGCGCCATCGACATACACCGACACCGCGCCATTGAGGGTCGCCGGGCCCTGGTCGTCGAAACCGGACACCGGCACGCCGCGAATCCCCCAGTTTTCATTGCCGGCCTGGCTGTACACACCGGGCGTACGGGCGAAGACGTCGACCAGGCTGTGGTCGGCCTTGTCGCGTAGTTGCTGTTCGGTCACCACCACCACGCTGGACTGGGTCTGTTCCAGGGTGCGGTTGATTTTTTCGCCGCTGACGGTGATCGGCGCGATTTCCAGGCTGTTGCTCTCAGCCGCCCAGGCGCCGTTCGCCAGGCACGCCATGGACCCTACGGCCATCGCGATTGTAGTTTTTTTGACATTCACGCCCTGCACCCCTACGCCAGATAGTTATTGTTTTTCTGCGGGCGCACAGGTAGCCAAACGCCAGCGGCGCGGAGTTTAAGGGATAAAAACGCCGAAATAAACAGAATTGATAATCCATCTCATTCGCGGCGTAACCGGTCAAATGTATCCGGCTCAACACACACCACCTGATCGTTCCCACGCTCTGCGTGGGAATGCCGCTTCGGACGCTCTGCGTCCGCTTGTGTGACGCGGATCGTCACGGGATGCATTCCCACGCGGAGCGCGGGAACGATCATCAGTGCAGGTCATGAAAATTAATAATTTTATAAATTATCTAAATAACAATATTTAATAATTAGCTTATTCGAAAAAAGAATTTCACTCAGGTTTTTTATAGTAATAAATTCAGTTCAACCCCACCTTAATCGTTTCCCCTACCTCGCTTTCGACGCTGTACCCACGCCACGGGCCAGTACCAGAATCAATGGACTATTGCTGACATGCCCGATATCACCTGCGCCCTACCGCTGAAGAAGTTCCACCTGTCCTTGCTGACCAGTTCCCTGCTCTTGGCGGCCGCACCGTCGTTTGCCGATGACGCCAAGCTCGACACCGTGACCGTGATCTCCACCGGCCTGCGCGGCCAGGAACGCACCGTGGCCGACAGCCCGGCGCCGATTGACGTGATCAACAGCGACCAGTTGCTCAAGACCGGCCGCGCGGAGTTGTCCGAGGCGATTGCCAAGTTGCTGCCGTCGTTCAACTTCGGCACCAATATCGCCGGCTACAACTCGGTGACGCGGCCCTTGAGCAACCGCAGCCTGGGCCCGGCGTACACCCTGGTGCTGGTCAACGGCAAACGCCGTCACAACGGCGCCACCGGCCAGCGCGGTTCCATCGACAACAGCGGCGCGAATGCGGTGGACATCGACCTGATCCCGGTCAGCGCCGTGGACCATATCGAAGTGCTCAAGGACAGCGCGGCTGCGCAGTACGGCTCGGATGCGGTGGCGGGCGGGATCAATATCATCCTGAAAAACACCAAGAGCGGTGGCCACCTGGAAACCAGCTACGGCCAGCTGTTTTCAGGCGAAGGCGAGACGATCAAGGTCGCCGGCGACCAAGGCTTCGAGCTGGGCCAGGGCGGTTTTTTCCACCTCTCCGCCGACGCGCGCAAACGCGGCAATGCGTCGTGGAACGACAAGGCCGACCGCAGCGTCAAGGCCTTCAACGACCCGGCCAAGGAAGCGGCCTGGGACCGCGTGGCGATCAAGAACGGCGACCCCGACCTCAAGGCCTTCAACCTCGCCTACAACGCCGAACTGCCCCTGGAAAACCTCACGCTGTACTCGTTCTCCACCTACGGCGAACGCGATGCCGAAGCCGCCAACTATTTCCGCCTGCCCACCGGCACCGCCGCCGTGCCCGAGGTGTTCCCCGACGGTTACTTCCCGCTGAACAACATCAAGGACCGCGACTACCAGTTGCTGTTTGGCGGCAAGGGCGAGTTGGCCGAGTGGAACTGGGACCTGAGCACCACCTACGGGCGCAACAACGTGCACCACTCCAGCGACCTGAATATCAACCCGTCCCTGGGCACCGCGTCGCCGACCAAGTTCGACAACCTGGCGACCTTTCGTTTTGAACAGTGGGTCAACAACCTCGACTTCACCCGCCGCTACGACAGCCTGTTCAACCTGACCACGCCGGTGCAGGTGTCGGCCGGCCTGGAACATCGCTGGGAGCACTTCAGCACCTTCGCCGGTGACCGCGAGGCCTATATCACCGGCACCTACCCCGCCGCGTCGGGCGCGCAGGCGGCGGTGACGATCCGCCCGGAAGATGAAGTCAGCCTGATCCGCAACAACGTCGCCGGTTACCTGGACCTGGGTTTTGACCTGACCGATAAATGGTTCCTCGACGTGGCCGGTCGCGTCGAACATTACGACGACGACTCGGGCAACACCTTCGGCCTCAAGGTCAATTCACGCTATGAGCTGACCGACAGCGTGGCCGTGCGCGGCACCGTCGGCACTGGCTTCCGTGCGCCGTCCCTGACGCAGATCGGCTACACCGTCGCCGACAACCGCGTAGCCCTGGATGCCGACGGCAACGTGGTGCCCGCCGTGACCCGCCTGACCCCATCCGGCAGCAACCTGGCCAAGGCCCTCGGTGGCGATGACCTCAAGCCGGAAAAATCGCGCAACCTCGGCCTCGGCCTGACCTGGCAACCGGCGCCGCGCACCAGCATCACCGCCGACGCCTACCTGATCGACATCGACGACCGCATCGCCCTCACCAGCAATATCTACGACCGCGGCAACGGCGCGATCAACGCGATCCTCACCGCCCAAGGCGTGCCGTCCGGCACCTGGGTCAACTACTACACCAACGCCTTCGACACCCGCACCAAGGGCCTGGACGTGGTCGCCGACCACACCACGCCGCTGGATGCCTATGGCGAGGTGCGCTGGAGCCTGGGCTTCAACTGGAACAAGACCACCATCCAGGACAGCCGCGACACCCCGGCCGCGCTGGCCAACACCGGCGTGACCCTGGTGGGCCGCGACCGCGCCGGCGACCTTACCGACGCCTCGCCCAAGACCAAATGGATCCTCGGCGCCAACTGGAAGATCGACGACCTCGCGGTGAACCTGCAAACCGCGCGCTACGGCGCGGTCAAGACCCTCGCGGTCAACCCCAGCGGCGACCGCAGCTTCGGCGCCAAATGGATCACCGACCTCGACGTGAGCTACACCTTCGTCGACCACCTCACCGTGAGCATCGGCGGCACCAACATCTTCGACGTGCGCCCCGACAAGCACGCGGTGTACAGCAACCTGGGCCTGGCGGCCTACGGCAACCCGCCGTTCTACCCGGGCGGCGGCTACTGGTACACCAAGCTGGCCTACGACTTCTGATCCACACCGTGCATGCACCCGAACCGCCACATGAGGGCTACCCATTGACTACCTCCAACTTGATGAGCCGCTTGCTGGCCCCGTGCGCCCTGGCGCTGGCCCTGGCCGGTTGCTCGCCTGCGGGTGAGCAGGCCCAGGCCAACAAAACCCTGAATATCGCGTTCTTTGGCGACAACACTATTCTGGTCAGCGTCGACCCGTTCCAGGTCTATTGGCTGGAACACCGGGTGCTGCTGCGCAATGTCGCCGAGTCCCTCACCGACCAGGACCCGGAAACCGGCAAGATCATCCCGTGGCTGGCCAAAAGCTGGGAGGTCAGTGACGACGCGCTGACCTACACCTTTCACCTGCGCGACAACGTGACCTTCAGCAACGGCGAACGCTTCGATGCCAAGGCGGTGAAGACTGCGTTCGACAGCGACAAGGCCCTGGCCACCGAGCTGCCGGCCACGTTTGGCGCGACCTACCTGGCGGGTTACGACCATGCCGAAGTGGTCGATGACTTCACCGTCAAGCTGGTGCTGTCGCGGCCCAACGCGGGTTTCTTGCAGGCCACCTCCACCACCAACCTGGCGATCCTCGCGCCCGCCTCCTATGCGCTGACGGTCAAGGAACGCTCCCTGGGCAAGATCATCGGCACCGGGCCGTTCGTGTTGGCGAGCTACACCCCGGAAGTCGGCGCGCACCTGACCAAACGCAAAGGCTATGCCTGGGCCTCGGCCAATATGAAAAACCAGGGCGAAGCCCATCTGGATGCGATCGACGTCAGCTACATCCCCGAAGAAAGCGTGCGCAACGGCCTGTTCCTGCAAGGCAAGGCCGACATCCTGTGGCCGCGCAACCCGTTCTCCGAAGTGGACCTCAAGCTGTTCCAGTCCAAGGGCGCAACCATCCAGAGCCGCTCGCTGCCGGGCCCGGCGTTGAACCTGTACCCCAACACCCGTGGCGAACGCATCCTCGCCGACCGCCAAGTGCGCCTGGCCGTGCAGAAGTCCATCGACCGCACGAGCTACGCCAGCACCGTGTACAACGCCGAGTTCCCGGTGGTGCAAGGCATCTTCGACGTGACCACGCCCTTCGCCAAGAGCCAGGCGGCCAAGCTCGGCTACGACCCGGCGGGCGCCGAACAGCTGCTGGATGGCGCCGGCTGGGCCAAGGGCGCCGACGGTTACCGGCAGAAAAACGGCAAGCGCCTGAGCCTGAGCTACAACATCAGCCCGGCGGAAACCGCCGGCGACGTGTTGATCCAGGACCAACTGCGCAAGGTCGGCATCGAGTTGAAACTCAGCGTGGTCACCCGCGCCGAGTGGGTGGCCAACAACTCCGCCGGCAACTACGACCTGACGATCAACTACATGACCCGCGCCGACCCGATCATCCTGCAAACCATCCTCGACCCACGCACCGCCAACAGCTCCACCGTGGCCACCAACACCTACGAGCCGGCCACACTGGAAAAAGCCAAGGGCTTGTTCGATGCCGGCATCACCGCCACCCAGGGCCCGCAACGCGCGGCGGCCTATGGCGCCCTGCAAGACCTGCTGATTGATGAAAGCTCGGCCTTCCCGGTGTATGAGCGGGTGTGGCAGGCCGCGACCTCGGCCAAGGTGAAAAACTTCCGCTGGACCGCCGAAGGGTTCGCCCTGCTGGGTGATATCGAGATCGGCACGCCATGAGCCGCTACCTGATCGGCCGTGTCGGCCAGGCGCTGCTGGTGTTGTGGGGCGCCTACAGCATCACCTACTTCATCCTGTATCTGCTGCCGGGCGACACCCTGTCCCTGATGCTCAGCGCCTCGGGCATGGAGGCCGATGCGCTGTCGGTGGAAGACCTGGCCAAGGCACGCGCTTATTACGGCTTGGACAAGGGCGTGTTCGAGCAGTACTTCGACCTGCTGTGGGGCGCGTTGCGCGGTGACTTCGGCCAGTCGCTGTCGATGAACCGCCCGGTGGCTGATTTGCTGGTGGAGCGCCTGCCGCAAACCCTGTCCCTGGCCGGCCTGGCCATTGTGTTGTCGTTGCTCGGCGGCATTGGCCTGGCCTACCTCACCGCCTACGTCCGCTGGCAGCCGTTGAAAAAGGCCCTGACACGCTTGCCGTCGCTGGGCTTTTCGGTGCCGGTGTTCTGGATGGGCCTGTTGCTGATCCAGGTGTTTGCGTTTGGCCTGGGCTGGTTTCCGGCCACCGGCAGCAAGGGCTTTGAAAGCCTGATATTGCCGGCGGTGACCCTGGCGATTCCCAGCGCGGCGGTGTACGCCCAGGTGCTGCAACGCAGTTTCCAGGGCGTGTGGAAAGAGTCGTATATCGTCACCGCCTACGCCAAGGGCCTCAGCCGCGGCCAGGTGCAGGCGCGCCACGGCTTCAAGAATGCGGCGCTGCCGATCCTTACGCTGATCGGCTTGCAGGTGGGCAACACGGTGTCCGGTGCGGTGCTGGTGGAAACCATTTTCGCCCGCTCCGGCATCGGCCGCCTGGCCCAGGAAGCCGTGTTGCGCCAGGACATCCCGGTGGTGCTGGCCATCGTCGCGGTGTCGGCGGCGGCGTTTGTGCTGGTCAACCTGCTGGTGGACCTGCTGTACCCGTGGCTCGACCCGCGTATCTCCCACACGCCAAAGGTGTCCTAGACCATGACCATCCTTGAGCAGAACCTGCGCGGCAAAGCGCTACCGGCCGGCCAACCGCTGTGGCGCCGCCGCAGTCGCCTGCAACGCGCCACGGCGGTGTTGCTGCCGTTGTTGCGCAAACCCGGTTTCAGCCTGGCGTTGTTGCTGGTGCTGTTCGCACTGCTCAGCGCGGTGGTGCCGCACTTGCTGACCGGCTTTGACCCCTACGCCACCGCCCCCGCCGACAAGCTGCGCGCGCCCAATTTCACCCACTGGTTCGGCACCGATGAACTGGGCCGCGACCTGTTTACCCGGGTGGTCTACGGCGCGCGCCTGTCGATGCTGGCGGCGTCGCTGGCGGTGGGCATTGCGCTGGTGGGCGGGCTCGGGTTGGGCATCCTCTCGGGCTTTGCCGGTGGGCGGATCGACTCGCTGATCATGCGTGTTGTCGATGTACTGCTGGCCCTGCCCGGGGTGCTGCTGGCCCTGGCGATTGTCACCGCTATCGGCTTTGGCACGGTGCCGGTGGCCATTGCCGTGGGCGTCGGCATCATTCCGGGGTTCGCCCGTACCACCCGCGCCGAAGTGCTGCGGGTCAAGACCCTGCCCTATGTCGAGGCCGCGCGCCTGGGCGGCGCCAGTTGGGGGCGCACCTTGCTGCGCCATATCCTGCCGAATGCCTGGGGCCCGGTGGCGGTGTTGGCGACCCTGGACTTCGGCGCGGCGATCCTTGCCACCGCCGGGCTGAGCTTCCTCGGTTTCGGCGCGGTGCCCCCGGCCGCCGAATGGGGCACGTTGATCGCCAACGGCCGGCACTTTTTGATCACCGCGCCGTGGGTGTCCCTGTTGCCCGGCCTGTTCCTGGTGGCCGTGGTGTTCAGCCTCAACCATATCGCCCGCACCTTCGAGGAAACCCAGCGATGAGCGCTTTAGTGGATGTGCGCCAACTCAGTGTCAGCTACCGTTCCGGCGGGCAACTCACCGCCGCCGTCAAACAGCTGTCGCTGGCGATTGCCGAGGGTGAAACCGTGGCGATTGTCGGCGAGTCCGGCTCGGGCAAATCGACCCTGGCCAACGCGATCCTCGGCTTGCTGCCGGACAACGCGCAGATCAGCGGCGGCGCGCTGTGGATCGCCGGCAATGACCTGACCCACGCCAGCGAACGCCAGAAGCGCGGCGTGCGCGGCCGCACCGTCGGGCTGGTGCCGCAGGACCCGATGGTCAGCCTCAACCCGACGTTGCGCGTGGGCCAGCAGATCGCTGAAGCGCTGATCCTGGCGCACGGCAAACGCTACCCCGGCGTGGATGCCGATATTGTCGAGCTGCTGCAACAGGTGGGCATCGACAAACCGGTGTTGCGCGCCCGCCAGTATCCCCATGAACTCTCCGGCGGCATGCGCCAGCGCGTGCTGATCGCCATCGCCCTGGCCGGCAACCCGCGCCTGATCATCGCCGACGAGCCCACCAGCGCCCTCGACGTGACCGTGCAGCGCAAGATCCTCGACCACCTGCAACGCCTGGTCAGTGAGCGCGGGATTTCGCTGCTGATCATCACCCACGACCTCGGCGTGGCCACCGACCGCGCCGACCGCATCCTGGTGATGCAGCACGGTGAACTGGTGGAACAGGGCCCGCCCCGGCAGATCCTCGACGCGCCGCAGCACGACTACACCCGCGCCCTGATCGCCGCCGCACCGGCGTTTGCCCGGCGCCGCGAGCCCTTGCTGAACCTGGACCCGACGCAGGCGCCGATCCTCAGCCTGCACCACGTGGGCAAGACCTTCGCGCTGCCCAAGGTCAAGGGCGAAGCCAGCACCTTCCTGGCCCTGGAGGACTTGAGCCTGGAGGTGTACCCCGGGCAGACCCTGGCGATTGTCGGCGAGTCCGGCTCGGGCAAGAGCACGGCGCTGCGCATCGCCCTCGGCCTGGAGAAGCCCAGCCACGGCCGCGTGCACTTCGAACAGCGGGACATCACCGACCTCAGCTGGCGCGAATTCCGCCCGCTGCGCCAGCGTATCCAGCTGGTGCAACAGAACCCGTTCGCCGCGCTGGACCCGCGCTTGACGATCTTCGAGAGTATCGTCGAGCCGCTGGAATCCTTCGGCCTGCTCAAGGGCGCCGCCCTGGAACAGGCCGCGCGCGAACTGATCAGCCGCGTGCACCTGCCCATCAGCTACCTGGACCGCCTGCCCCGCGAACTCTCCGGCGGGCAATGCCAACGCGTCGCCATCGCCCGCGCCCTGGCGTTGAAACCGGACCTGTTGCTGCTGGATGAACCGGTCAGCGCCCTGGATGTGTCGGTGCAGGCGCACATTCTCGACCTGCTGGAAGAGCTGCAACGGGAGATGGGCATTGCCTATGTGCTGGTGTCGCACGACCTGTCGGTGGTGGCCAACTTCGCGCACCAGGTGCTGGTGTTGCGCCAAGGCCGCGTGATCGAACATGGCTCGGTGGAACACATCTTCAACCGCCCCGCGACGGCGTACACCCGCGAGCTGATTGCGGCGATTCCGGGGCGGCAAGCGGCGGCGTGAGGGCATGACGCAGAGCGTCATAGTCGGCATTCCCACGCAGAGCGTGGGAACGATCAACCCGTGGGAGCGGGCTTGCCCGCGATAGCGGAGTATCCGCTGATGCATCCGGTGACTGACACACTGTCATCGCGGGCAAGCCCGCTCCCACGATTTTAACCGCGCCTATCGGCTCGAGGACGCTGGGCAGGCACGCCACTCCCCGGCAGGTGGCTCATCCGTTGATCACTGCGCTGACTGGGGATGGGGCAGCACCATCGAATACGCCTCCTGATGGTAGAGCAACGGCGCGTGGCCAAAGTCATCGAAGCGCACGACTTTACCGATCATGATCCAGTGATCCCCACCGTCCACCTGCTGGTACTTCTCGCAGTGAAAGTGCGCGGCGCAGTCGGCAAACACCGGCGCCCCGCCTTCACCGCGTTCATGGGCGATGCCCGCAAAGCGGTCTTCGCGGGGGCGGGCGAAATTGTTCGACAGCGCGATCTGGTGGGCCGCGAGAATGTTCACCGCAAAGTGGCTCGCCTGCTCGAACACTGCATGGCTGCTGGAACGTTTGTCGATGCTCCACAGCACCAGGGGCGGGTCCAGGGACACCGAGTTGAAACTGTTGGCCGTCACCCCGACCTGTTGGCCGCGCTCGGTGGCGGCGGTGACCACCGTGACGCCGGTAGCAAAGTTGCCCAGGGCACGGCGAAAGGCGCGTGTATCAAATTCAGTAGACATGCAAGACTCCTGGCGCCATCGCACGCGGCGCCGATGATGGGTGTGGTGGACAGGCCGATCAGACCATCGTCGGGTCAGGCTCAAGCCCCATCAGCTCACGCCCGAGGATCTGCGCGCAGACGTCATAGTCGGTGTAGGCATGTGCCCCGGTCATATGGGCGTCGCGCCACAACCGTTGCAACTCATTGCTCTCCATCCACGCCCCGCCACCGGCGGCTTCAAACAAGCGGTCTACCGCCTGGATACACATCTTGACCGCATACGCCTGGTTGGTGCGCCAGAACGCCAGGGTTTCCCTGGACGGGTACACCTGGCGCGCGCCATGTTCGGCGTGTTCCTGCCAGGTCTTTTCGAGGAAGGCGCGGGCTGCGGCCACCTGATGGGTCGATTCGGCCAGGCGCATCAGGGCCGGCGTGGCCGCGCCAACCTGGGCGCCGGTATAGGCGCGCACCCGATGACGCGTCTTCTCCCGGAAAGCCTCAAGCATGCGCTCGGCGACACCCAGGCTGACCGTTGAGAAACCGCTGGCGAAATACGGGCGATAGGGCGTGAAGTAAATCTGGCTGTCGGGGTACAGGCCGAAACCGGCGGATGTGCCTTCCATCATGTCCCTGGCTTTCTGGATGCGATGGTTGGGCACAAACGCGCCCTCGACGCTCAGCGTCTTGGTGCCGCTGCCGCGCATGCCGAGGGCGAACCAGTCGTCGAGGATTTGATAGTCGCTGCGGGGCAACACGGCGAAGCAGTAGTCCTGGCCGCCCTCGCTGTTCTGTCGGCGGCAGCCGAGGATGGCCCATTCGGCATGGTCACTGCCGCTGCTCCAGCCCATCTGCCCGCTGAACCGCACGCCACCTTCGACCTCTTCGACCTTGCCGAACGGCGCGATGCTGCTGCTGGCAGTGGCATCGGGGTGGTCCAGCCAGAGCTCGTCCTGCAGTTGCCGGGGAAACATTGCCAGTTGGTGGCTGTGGGTACACAGCAAACTCACCGCCCAGGCCGTGCTGGCACACGCACCCGCCAGCAGTGCGATGCAGTCGCAAAACGCCGGGAGGGACATTTCCAGGCCGCCGTAGGCCTTGGGCTGGAACGCGCGGTGCAGGCCGATGCTTTTGAGCAAGGCGATGTTCTGCGCTGGCACTTTTCGCTCGCGCTCGGCTTGCGGGGCGTTTGCGGCGATCGTCGGCAGGAGAGGCTTGAGGTCTTCAAGCAAGGAATTGGAAGGCTGCATCAGGACACCTGTTTTTATTGGATTTGGTGTCCAGTATTGCCAGCGCGGGTCAGCGGTGAAATGGATGTTCCATGGAGACGCTTGTACTTTTCACCGCTGCGTCAGTCGATGACGGCGGCGCTTTTGCCCTCCCCCTGCGCCGACATCAGGATCGCCAGCACAATCAGCGTCGCGCCGGCGAGCATCCGCCACGAGGGCGTTTCGTGGAACAACCACCAGGCGCAGGCGATGGCGTACACCGGTTCCAGCGAGATGATCATGCCGGCGCTGCGAGCGTTGAGGCCCTTGAGGCTTTTGACGAACAGGGCTTGGGAGACAGCGGTGCACAGCACGCCGAGGATGGCCAGGTGAGTCCAGTCAACGGCATCGAGTTCCACCAGGTCAAACACCGCAAACGGCGCCATGATCAGCGCCACCGTGGCGTTCTGCCAGAACACCACTTGCACGCCATTGCGCCCGTCGGTGGCGCGGCGGTTGGTCATGGCCAGCAAGGCGAACGACAGCCCCGAGGCCAGGCCCCACAACAAGCCGACGGTGCCCTGGTTGGCGAGTTCGAACGACGGCGTCACCAACACCAGGCCCAGGGTCACCAGTAGCAACAACAGCGCTTCGGCCAGATGCGGCCGGTCACGGAAGACCGCCATGTCGAGCAGGGTGATAAAGGCCGGAAAGCTGGCAAAGCCAAGGGTGGCAACCGCCACGCCACCGACCTTGATCGCGATGAAAAAGGTCACCCAATGCGCGGCGAGCATCAGCCCCGAAAGTGCATAAATCGAGAGTTTCCTGAGGTTCAGGCCGCGCAGCAGCGCACGGTCTTGCAGCTGTGCGAACACCGCCAGGGCCAGCAGCGCAAACGCTGCGCGGCCAAAGGTGATCACACTGGCGCTGGCGTGGATCAGTGCGCCAAAAATACCGGTCAAGCCAAACAGCAGTGCAGTGATATGGGCAGAAGTAAGGGCAGTACGATAGGCAGTCATGAAAAGAGCTTCGCGAAAACGAGCTGGGCCGTGGACTTCTTATTGTTGACCCGGTGGAAAGGGAGGCGCCTCGATCGCCGCTTGCGTGGAGCTTTGTAGGGAGGCGCCTGGTTTTTTTAGCCTTCGGACACGTCGATCCAGATGGTCTTGATCTCGGTGTACTGGTCGTGGGCCCAGATCGACTTGTCACGCCCGCCGAAGCCGGACTGCTTGTAGCCGCCGAACGGCGTTGAAGCATCGCCCTCGCCGAAGCAGTTGACCGTGACGATACCGGCGCGGATCTCGCGGGACAGCTTGATCGCATGGCGCAGGTTGTCGGTGTACACCGACGCGGCCAGGCCGTAGATGGTGTCGTTGGCCAGGGCGATGGCTTCGTCCAGGGTGGTGAACGTGGTCACGGTCAGCACCGGGCCGAAGATTTCCTCCTTGAACAGCAGGCTATCGGCGCTGACGCCGTCGACCACGGTGGGCTGCACGTAGATACCCTCTTCGGTCTTGCCACCGAAGACCACGCGCAGGTTTTCGTGGCCGGCCTGCACCAGGTACGAGCTGACTTTGTCGAAGTGCGCCTGGCTGACCATCGAGCCCAGGCGGTTGTCCGGGTCCAGCGGGCTGCCCATCTTCCAGGCCTGCAGCTGCACGCCGATGCGCTTGAGCAGTTCATCCTTGACGTCGGCGTGGACGATCAACCGCGACGAGGCCGAACAGTTCTCGCCCATGTTCCAGAACGAACCGTTGACGATATGCCCCGCCACCAAATCGAGGTCGGCGACGTCGTTCATCACCACGGCGGGGTTCTTGCCGCCCAGTTCCAGGACGATGCGCTTGAGGTTGGACTCGGCGGCGTAGTGCAGGAACAGCCGACCGGTGTCGGTGGAGCCGGTGAAGCTGACCATGGTCACGTCCATGTGCCGGCCCAACGGCTCGCCGACTTCGCGACCGCCACCGGAGACCACGTTGAACACGCCATCCGGCACGCCAGCCTGGGACGCCAGCTCGGCCACGCGCAGGGCGGTCAAGGTGGTTTCCTTGGCCGGCTTGACGATGATCGAGCAACCAGCCGCCAGGGACGGCGCGATTTTCCAGGCGAGCATCAGCAGCGGGAAGTTCCACGGCAGCACCAGGCCGACCACGCCGATGGCTTCGCGCACCACCAGGGTCAGGGCGTCGTGGCCCACCGGTGCGGTGTTGTCGTAGATCTTGTCGATCAGCTCGGCGTGCCAGCGGATCATGTGGATGGTTTCCGGCACGTCGGTCAGTTGGCACTCGCGCACCGGCTTGCCGCTGTCGAGGCTTTCGAGCACGGACAGTTCGTGGGAGTGTTGCTCCAGCAGGTCGGCAAAACGCAGCAGGACTTTCTTGCGCGTGCCGGGGCTGAGCTTGTGCCAGCGGCCATCGTCGAAAGCCTGTTTGGCCGAGGCCACGGCGACATCCACGTCGGCGCTGTTGCACGCGGTGATTTGCGCCAGCACTTCACCGGTGGCCGGGTTGGTGGTGCTGAAGGTGTTGCCCGACACCGAGGTGTAGGGCGCGCCGTTGATAAAGGACGTGGTGGGGAACTGGATATCCTTGGCGATGGCCGCGTATTCGGCGGCGCTGAGCAGGTGGGTCATCATGCACCTCCAACAATGCGCGCGACGTCACGCTTGAGATTGCTGATGACGGTTTCCAGCGCCTGTTTTTCGTCTTCGAACAGCGGTTGCAGCGGTGCACGTACGCTGCCGGTGCGCAGGCCGTTGAAGGCGCAACCGGCCTTGATCGCCTGGACGAATTTGCCACCTTCGAGGAAGTCCATCAGCGGCATGAAGGCGCTCATGATCTTGCGGCCTTTGTCGAAGTCTTTTTCGATCACGCAGGCTTCGTACAGGGCGATATGTTCACGCGGCACGAAGTTGGAACCGGCACACACCCAGCTGCGCGCGCCCCAGGCGAAGAATTCCAGGGCCTGGTCATCCCAGCCGCAGGACAGCGCGATGTGCGGGTACTGAGTTGCAAGGCGGTGGACCTGGGCCATGTCGCCCGAGCTTTCCTTGATCGCCACGACGTTCTTCGAGGCGCTGACGGCCTTGAAGTAGTCATCGCCCATGCTCACGCTCATGCGGCCCGGGTAGTTGTAGAGCATGATCGGCAGGCCGGCGGCCTGGTCCACGGCCAGGGCGTGGATGGCGTTTTCCTGTTCGGTGGGCAGCGCGTACGGCGGCGAGCCGACGAGGATCGCATCGGCCTTGATGGCGCGGGCGGCCTTGGCGTATTCCACCGAATCTTCGGTGCGGATGGCGCCGGTGCCGACGATCAGCGCGACGCGGTTGCCGATGACTTCCTTGGCGTGGGCCGCGAGGTCGATGCGCTCCTGAGCGGTGTGCGCGTAGTACTCGCCGGTGGAGCCGCCGATGATGATGCCGTGCACCTTGGATTCGATCAGGTATTCGAGCACGTCAGCGAAGGCTGCGTTGTCGATCTGGCCGGTGGCGGTCAATGGGGTGATTGCCGGGGTGTAGATGCCTTCAAATTTCATGGGTGTTTCTCCAACAGTGAAAGAGGTGTGTTTTCGCTCAGCTGCTCAAGGCCGCTGCGTCCCGCAAGTTCAACGAGCGTGTTTCCGGGGCCATGGCCCAGGCGGCGGCCAGGCCGATAAAAGTCACGCCGGCGGCGACATACATGGTGTTGCCGATGCCAATCGAGGTCAGCGACAGCGGTACCAGGTAGGTGCCCACGGCGGCGCCGACCCGCGACAGCGAGGTGCCGATGCCGACGGCAAAAGCGCGGATTTCGGTGGGGAACAATTCATTCGGGTACACCAGTTGCAGCACCTGGGCGCCGCCGATAAACACGGCGTAGGCGCCGAACAGGCACAACACCAGCAGTTCATGGCTGTTGGAGAACGCCGCCAGCAGCAACAGCGCCAGGCCCGACCAGAGGAAGCTGTGGATCAGCATGCTGCGCCGGCCGATGGTGTTGATCAGCCGGGTGGCGAGGATGCAGCCGACCACAAACAGCAGCGTGATGAACATCGAGCCGTAGGAGGCCCACTCGCCTTTCAGGTTGAGGGCTTGCAAGACTTTGGGGGCGAAGGCGTAGACGGCGAACACCGGGATGATCGAGCACGACCAGAACACCGAGACAAAGAACAGGCGCTGGCCGTAACCCGAGCGCAGCAGGTCGCGGAAGGTCATCTTGCGTTCGTCCGGCTGCTCCGGCAGGTCGCGCAGCGAATAGTGCGTGCCGTACACACGCTTGATCACCTGCTCGGCCTCGACGTCGCGGCCTTTGCTGAGCAACCAGCGCGCCGATTCCGGGGTGCCCAGGCGCAATACGAACAGCACCAGGCCGATCACCGCCGCACTGGCCAGCGCATAGCGCCAGGCATCGTCGGCGCCGGTGTTGATAATGGCGTTGCCGACCACATAGGCAAACGCCGCACCGGCGAACCACAGGATGGTCAACGCGGCGAGCCGTGGCCCGCGTTGTTTCTTCGGCAGGAACTCCACCAATAACGAAGTGGCCACCGGGTATTCAATGCCCACGGCCAGGCCGATGATGAAACGCAGGGCAAACAAGAGCCACGCCGATTCAACCCAGAACTGCGCCAGGGAACACAGGATAAATAACGAGGGGCCAATGAAATAAACTTTCTTGCGCCCCAACTTATCGGTCAACCAACCGCCGATAAAACCGCCAAAGAACACGCCAATCAAGGCCGATGCGGCAATCAAACCCTGCCAGAACTCGGTCAATTGCAGCGCATCGGTTATTTGCAACATGGCAATACCGATAATGCTTAAAACATAACCATCGACAAATGAACCACCGCCCGAACGGGCCGTGAGCAATCGGTGAAAGTTATTAAGAGGTACATCCTCAACTGAGGCATTCGGACTTGTCATTATTATCTCCTACTTCGCTTCGTTCATTCGCCGGGGTACAACGCACACTTGAAATCCAGGCGAATGAAAGCCGTCTCAATCAGAAACCGCAGTCGCTGAAACGCCTGCTGTTGTCCAATCAATAGATTAAGTTCGGTATTACGTGTTGATGATGGTGCGAATCAGCTTTCCTGGCCGGCGCGGCTTTGTCCCCATAACAAGTTCATGTTTACACCCGCTGATAACAGCGGCTCCGGTGGGTTTCTGCTGGGGCCCGGGGACGTCAACAGGAAGTCCACCAGGTGATTGCTTTTGCCCGCCAGCCACTCGGCCAGCAAGGTGCCGGTGACGGTGCCACGGGTTACGCCCAGGCCGTTGCAGCACAGGGCGCCGTAGACGTTTTTGGCCAGCTCGCCGAAGTGCGCCATGTGGTTGCGCGACAGGCTGAGGGAACCGCCCCAGGTGTAGTCGAAGGTGACGTCGCGGTGCAGCGGGAAGCGCCGGTCGAAGGATTCTTTGTGGCGTTTCACAAAGCGTTGCAGGTATTTGGGATTGCTGCGCCCGTCGGCGTTGTAGCTGAAGCTGTTGCGCACCAGCAGACGGTTGTCGACGGTACGGCGCAGGGTGGTGCCGAACGGGTCGGCGGGGATCACGCCCCAGAACGGGTCGCCGCCCAGGCGCGCCTGCTCGTCTTCGCTCAGTGGCCGGGTCAGGCTGGCGTAGGTGAAGATCGGCAGCATGCGGCTTTTGAGGAAGCCGAAGCTCATGGCGAAGGCGTTGTTGGTAAGCACAAGCTTGTCGGCGATGATGCGGCCGTTCTTGTGGATCAGCACGGTTTTGTCGGCGTACTCGACGGCGGTGATCGGGGTGTTTTCGTAGAGGGTCACGTTGGCCGGCAAGGTGTCCGCCAGGCCTTTGACCAGCGCCGCCGGTTGCACCAGCGCGGTGCCTGGGGTGAACAGCGCCTTGCGATAGAAATCGGTGCCGATGCGGCTGGGCAAGTCAGCAGCGTCGATCACCTGGTAGGCCTGCCCGAGCTTGTCGAGGCCACGGCGGTAGGCGTCCAGCACGGCAATGCCACGGTCTTCGATGGCGGCCTGGTACTTGCCGCAATCGCGCCACTGGCAGTCGATGCCGTGCTGCTCGACCAGCGCGCGCAGCATGGACTGCCCGGCGAGGTTGAGTTCCATGCTGATCCTGGCGGTGGCGATGTCGCCGATATAGTCTTCGGCGCCGATGTCGTGGGGCAAGTCGATGGCAAAGCCGGCGTTGCGCCCGGAAGCGCCGTAGCCGACTTCCTGGGCTTCGATCAACACGATCTCGTCATCCGGGAAGTTCAGCGCCAGCTGGCGCGCCGCCGCAAGGCCGGTGAAGCCTGCGCCGACCACGGCCCAGCGCGTGGCGCTGATACCACTATGGCGCGCACGTGCCACGCGCGGCGGGCTCAGGTGGAACCAGCCACAGGTTGAATCGTCTGCCGGGGTGTTTCTGATGAGTGCCATTATTCGCGACCTGGGTTCTTTTATAGTTGTTAGAGCTAACAGCTACCCGTCTGCATCGCGTCGCTTCGGCCTGCATCAAAAGGTCAAAGCGTGAGCGCTACATCCAGGCCTTCGGGCGCCGCGTACTCGGACATCCGCCGACGGGACAGTTCGAGGTGGGCCTTCACGATTTCCCCGGCCAAGACCGGATCGTGGTGTTCGATTGCGCGGATCATGTCGTCATGCTGCTGGGCGGCCACTTCCAGGTCTTCCTGCATGTCCACCGTGGTCGGGTGGCGGTAGAAGATCTTGCCCAGACGGGCGTGGTCGATCAGCAAGCGCTGCAAGCTCGGCATCAGGTAGGCGTTGTGGGCCATCTTGCCGATCTGCAGGTGGAACTCGTCGTTGTACAACACCCGGTTCTCCACATCCTTTTCCTCGATGGCGGTCCGGAACAGCGCCTGGATGCGCTTCAATTCCACCACTTCAGCCGGGGTTGCGTGGGAACAGGCCAGTTGCGTCGTCGCGATATAAATCAACGGCGCCGCGAGGAAAAAACTGCGCAGCGACTGGTAACTCATCGCCGATACCCGCGCGGCCCGGTTGGCTTCCAGGTCGATGTACCCTTCCGCCGCCATTTGCCGCATCAGTTCCCGCACCGGTGGGCGCGACAAACCGAACTCATCACACAGCGCCAACTCGTCCACTACGGCACCCGGTGCCAGTTCCATGCTGAGGATGCGGCGGCGCAGCGCTTCACCCAAAACCGCCTTGCGGTCGATGCTGGGCTCGACCGGAGCCGGCGTAGTGAGTTCTTTGGTAGCCATGGTGAAACCTTCCTAAGTAGTAAGTGCACACGGTCTACTACCTGTATTCGCACTATAAAACAACAATATTCTAATTGTCTACAATTAATATACACAGTAAAAACATCGTCGATAGCCCTGTGCCTGCGGGCTTTACCGGCTATTTGACGAGGCGAATTTCCTTGGACGGACGATGCCCGAAATAAGCGCTGTAGCACTTGCTGAAATGACTGGGCGAGACAAACCCACAGGCCACCGAGACCTCGACGATGGTCAGCGAGGTGTGCTGCAACAAGCGCCGCGCCTCGGTGATGCGCAGGTCCATGTAGTAGCGCTGCGGCGAGGTGCCCAGTTGCTCCTTGAACAGCCGCTCGATCTGCCGTCGCGAGCGGCCGGCATACAGGCACAGGTCCTCCATTTGCAGCGGCTCTTCGAGGTTCACGTCCATCAGGTTGATCACCTCGCGCAGCGGCCCGCTGACCGAAACGCTCAACAGCGGCTTGGCCCGCCGAAAACGCGAGGCCTCGAACGCGAGGATGTCCTCGATGCCATCGGTGAGGGTCTTGCCGTGCAGGCTGCGGATCCACTCCAGCGCCATATAGAAGGCGCCCGTGGGACTCGATGCCGTGAGGCGATTGCGATCCACCACATAGGCTTCACTGGTGACATGACTGAGCCGCGCAATCTCCGCCAGCGCCGGGCGATGCTCGGGGTGAATCGCACAGCGATAGCCCTCCAACACCCCGGCCCGGCCGAGAAACCAGGCGCCATTCCAGATGCCCGCCAGTGCAACGCCCTGCTCCGCCGCTGCGCCCAGCAACAGGCTCAGCTCATCGTTGTAGCGCAGCGGGGTGCGGTAGCCGCCGCAGATCACCAGCACGTCGAGTTGCAGCACCGCGTCCAGGCTCAGGCGCGCATCGGGCCGGATCACCAGGCCCAGGTCGCTGACCACTTCGTCAAACGCCAGGCCAAAGGTTTGCGTGGCAAACGACTCGGGCCGGATCAGGTTGGCGGTGACAATCGTGTCCAGCGCCTGGGTAAAGGCCGGCAGCGAAAAATGCTCCAGCAGCACAAACCCGGCGCGCGCCCGGCGCACTTCCTGGCCGGGGTGATCGTTGAGATAACGCAGGTTCTTGCACTGCATGACATCGCTGAATTGGCGTCGCGCTACCACGTCACGTCCGCCGTGCCTGGCGCTGCAAGGCGCCGCGTGACAAGCGATCGAGCAACAAAGCCACCGCGACAATCGCCAGCCCGGCACGCAGGCCCAGGCCCATTTCCATGCGGGTCAGGCCGCGCGTCACTTCGGCGCCCAGGCCTCCCGCGCCGACCAAGCCGGCCAGCACCACCATCGCCAGCGACAGCAGAATGCATTGGTTCAGCCCCACCAGCAGCGTCGGCGCCGCCGTGGGCAACTCGATCTTGAACAGGATGTGCCGCGGCGAAGCGCCCATGGCCTGGCCCAACTCCAGCAAGTCCTTGGGCAGTTGTTTGAACGCCAACGTGGTCAGGCGCAGCATCGGCGGGATGCCATAGACGATGGTGGCAATGATCGCCGGTACGCGCCCCAGGCTGAACAGCATCACCGCCGGGATCAGGTACACCCACGGCGGCACGGTTTGCATGATGTTGAGGATCGGCAGCAGCGCCGCATCCACGCGCTTGACCCGCGCCGCCAGGATGCCCAGCGGGAACGCCACGCTGACCGAGATCAGCACCGCCACCGAGACCAGCGCGATGGTCTGCATCGACGCCACCCACAGGCCGGCAAACAAGCAGAACGCCAACATCAGGCCGGCGAATACGGCCACGCGCCAGTTGGACAGCACCCACGCCAGCAGCACCACGATGGCGATCAATACATAAGCGTGAGGCGCGAGCAGCGCGGTTTCGATGGCGCCGAGGGTGGCTTCGATGATCTTGCTGATCAGCACAAACAGGCCGTGCAGGTTGGCATTCAGCCAATCAATCGCCGGCGCCAGGAAAGCACCGGGGGAGAAGCGAAAGTCCGTCAGGTTCATTGGCTGGCTCCGGTGCGCGATTCAGCGGCGCTTTGGGCAAGGCGGTCGAGGATCATCGTAAGGATGACGATGGCCAACGCGGCGTTGATCGACTTGGCGATATCCAGGGTGCGCACCGCGCCGTAGATGGCTTCACCCAGCCCACCGGAACCGACGATCCCGGCGATCACCACCATGCCGAACGCCATCATCAGGCTTTGGTTCACCCCCGCCATGATGCTCGGCATGGCGAACGGCAAGCGGATCTTGAAGAACATCTGCAGGCCGGTGACGCCGCTGGCATCGCCCAGTTCGACAAACTCCTTGGGCGTCATGCGGATGCCCAGCGAGGTCAGGCGCAAGGCCGGTGGCACGGCGACAATAAAGGTCGCCAGCAACGCCGTCGCCGGGCCGTAGCCGAGCAAGGCAATCGCCGGCAGCAGGTAGATGTACGGCGGCAGGGTCTGCACCAGGTCCAGGCACGGGTCGACCACGCGGTCAAACGCCGGCGCCAGCCCGGCCAACACGCCCAACGGCACCGCCACCAGCAGCGCCAGCAACGTCGCCGTGAGCACCAGCGCGAGGGTGCTGACGGTCTCGGGCCACAGCCCGATAAAGCTGCACAGCAACAAGGCCAGCGCCGCCAACACGGCAAACCGCAGCCCCACCATGCGCCAGCCCAACAGGCCGATCACCAGGGCGATGACATAGAATGGCGGCGCGGCGAGGCACCACAACACGCCCTTGAACACGCCGTTCAGCGCGGTGTTGACGGTTTCGAAAAAGAACTCGCCGTTGTCCTGCAACCACATCAGGCCCGCGTCCACGGCAGCGTCGAACTGGGCGGAAAAATCCGGGGTGGTCATGGCGTGGTATCCAGCACCGGCGCCACGGCGTGGGCCTCATTGGGGATGCCTTGCACACCACGCAGCAGATCCTTGGGCGTGATGATGCCGACCACCACGCCGTGCTCGACCACCGCCAGCGGTTCGAGGTCGGCGCCGATGGTCAGGCCGATCAAGGCGTCGATGTCGGTATCGGGCGAGGTCTGCGGTAATCGCGAAAAATCACACAGCGGGAAGGCCTGGCGGTACGCCGCGATGGGCGTCATCACCGAGTGGGCCTTGACCAAGTGCAAGCGCGAGATGCCCGCGACGAATTCGGCGACATAGTCGTCGGCCGGGTTCAACACGATGTCTTCGGCGGTGCCGACCTGGATGATCACCCCGTCCTTCATGATGGCGATGCGATCACCGATGCGGATCGCCTCTTCCAGGTCGTGGGTGATGAACACGGCGGACTT
Organism: Pseudomonas sp. CBZ-4; assembly: GCF_000346755.1. GTDB lineage: Bacteria > Pseudomonadota > Gammaproteobacteria > Pseudomonadales > Pseudomonadaceae > Aquipseudomonas. The sequence continues at coordinate 22,633 of NZ_ANNV01000133.1, forward strand.
GCCCAGCTCTTTGGTGAGCTGGCGGAATTCGTCTTGCAACTGGCGACGGATCAAGGGATCGAGCGCGCTGAACGGCTCGTCCATGAGGATGATCTCCGGGTCGGCGGTCAACGCTCGCGCCAGGCCGACACGCTGTTGCATGCCGCCCGAGAGTTCGCTGGGGTAGCGCGCGGCCCAGTCGCTCAGCCCGACCTTGGCCAGCGCACGTTCCGCCACCTTGTAGCGCTCGGCCTTGCCGACGCCCTGCACTTCCAGGCCGAACGCGGTGTTTTCCAGCACGGTGCGGTTGGGCAGCAGCGCCACGCTCTGGAACACCATGCCGATGTTTTTGGCGCGCACGTCACGCAGTTGCGCGGGCGACAACGCGGACAAGTCCTGGCCCTTGACCAGCACCTTGCCGGCGCTAGGGGAGATCAATTTGTTGAGCAAGCGGATCAGGGTGGATTTGCCACTGCCGGACAACCCCATGATGCAAAAGATCTCACCGCGGCGAACCTGCAGGCTCACATCCGACACCCCGACCACGCAGCTGAAATCCTGCAAGACCTGGGTTTTGCCAAGGCCCTTGTGGACGACCGCGTCCATCGCCGCCTTGGCATTCTGACCAAAGATTTTCCAGACCGACTGGCAATCCACAAGCACTTCGTTGGTGTCTATTTTGACCGTTGTCATTGCTAAGCCTATTGAACCAGTCGGGCTGGTTTTTCTAATGGATCAGAACGCGTTGTCCGTACCTGGCAGTGGCAAAAATGCTTCGAGGGTTATTGTTTGATATTGGCCCAGCGCTTCATCAGGTCGGCGTGGTTGTCGGCCCAGGCGGCGACGGCCTGGTCCATGGTCTGGCCATCCTTGACGGCGCCGTTGATCGCGGTGATATCGGCCAGGGGCACGTAGACGCTGGCGATGACTTCTCGGGCATGGGGGTTTTCGGCGGCGAAGCCCTTGTGGCCGATCCAGTAGTAGGCTTGCGGCGGGGCGAAGGAGCCTTTGGGGTCCTTGAGGAACTTGAGGTCGAACTTCTGCGCCATCCACGACGGTTCCCAGATGGTCACGGCGACCCATTCTTTGCGGTCAACGGCGGACTTGAGGGCGGCGGTCATGGCGGCGGTACTGCCTTCGAGCAGTTGCAGCTTGAAGCCGTAGTCCTTCACCGCTTTGTTGGCATCGCTCATCAAGCCCGAACCCGGCTCGATACCGATGATCTTGCCGCTGAACTTGTCGGCGTTGTCGTTGAGTTGTTCCAGCGAGTCGATATCGACGTACTTCGGCACGGCGATGGCCTGGTACAGGCCGTAGGAGACCGGCGAGAGTTTTTCCAGGCGGTTCTTGTTCTTGTTCCAGTAATCCTGGGTGGCGTAGTCGGTCTGCGACGCCAGGACTTGCACATCGCCCTTGGTCAACGCGGCATACGCAATGCCAACCTCGGAGAACTCGACCACCTTGACGGTGTAGCCGGCGTTTTCCAGGACCTTCTTGGTCACGCCGGTAATGGGCGTCAGGTCTTCCCAGGACATGGTGCCGACGGTGATGGTTTTTTCTTCGGCCTGCACCGGAAGTGTCACCAGCCCCACTAACGCAACCGCACAAACGGTTTTCCAAAATGTCTTCATGGCATGCCTCGATCTACGTTGTAGTTATAGTTTCAAGCCTCCTGGGATGGAGGTCGATGTGAGGGGACAACGGGTAAATTCGGCACCGCAAACGCGGCTGGGTGAAGCCAGACTGGCATGGGCAAAAGGGTCGGTCAATAGGATGTATTTTCTCTGTATACATATAGAATTCAGACAAAACACAATTGATATTATATTTTCTCGTTTGAATTCAATCGCTTAACCGCAGGCATTAAAAAATCGACAGGTCGCTCTCAGGAAAGTATCGGGTCGCTTTTGGAATGCTGTCTTGCCGGTAAAAGTGGCTGAAAACGCCGCGCCGGTTAACTGATCGTTCCCACGCTCCGCGTGGGAACGATCATCCCAGGCAAAAAAAAGCCACTCGTACGAGTGGCGGTTTTTTGCAGCTGACAGGTCAATCGTGACCCGCACCGGCCTTGAAACTCGACGGGTTGATCCCGAACTGCTTGCGAAACGCCGTCGCAAAATGGCTGGCATTCGCATAGCCCAGGTCCGACGCCACCCGCATCACCGACGCCTCCCCCTCCATCAAGCGACTGCGCGCCTGGGTCATGCGCGCGTGCTGGAACACGCCGTAGACGCTGTTGGCAAACAGCTGGCGAAAGCCCCGCGTCAACTTCGGCTGGCTCATCCCGGCCTCCCGCGCCAGCTCGGGCAGGCTGGGCGCCTTGCCCAGGTCCGCGAGCAGATACTCGCGGGCGTGCAGCAAGCGTTGGCGGTCGAGGGGGCTGAGGCGGCAGGTGCAGGCGAGGTTGCGCCGGGCTTGCAGGAACAGGCTGACCAACGTGACGCTCTGGCCGTACAGCCACAGGCTGCTGCGCGACTGGGACAGGTCCATGGCGTTGCACAGCAGGTGCGCGGTGGCGCTCATTTCGCCGCTGCGGTAGCCGTCGAGGAAGCAATGCTCACACGCCAGCGCACTGCCCAGGGTCGGATCAATCTCCACGTCCCACTGGGCCAGCAACTGCGGGTTGATCATCACGGTGATGTTGTCGATCTCACCCTGCTGGTGATACAGGCCCTCGCGGCTGCGCCCGAAGCTGATGCTGCCGGCGCCTTCATTGATCGCATGGCGTGTGTGCCGGCGACCGTCGTGAAAGCTGCAATGGGCCTTGCCCTTGAGGCGGTGGGTGAAGCTGAAGTGGATGCGTTCGCTGTCGTCCTGCAATGGCAGCTCCACCGGCTGCGCAAAGGTGCTTTGCCAGCGCACGAGGTCCAGCCCGCCGTGCAAGGTCACGCGGGTGACCCGGCACTGGTTGCCGGGGCCGAATTCGCCGCGATAGCCGTTGGCAATGATCTGCGAGACCGGCGTGGGTGCCTGAACAGCTGACATCGTTGAATCTCCCTGCTGACCGGATACGGCTCGAATCAGACCACATCGGGGTAGAGTCGCGCAATTGATAATCACTAGCATCTTGGCCGTTATCGCGACTCTCCAAAACCCTCAGCCAAGGCCCCATCATGTCGACTCGCCGATTCGCGCAAAGTAGTTACACTATAACAATAGCCATCAGTTTGACACTTAGTCATTCCGCCTACGCCGACGCGCCCGCCGAAGCGCTGCAACTGCCCGCCTCCACCGTCACCGCCCGCATGACTCAGGAAGACCCCAAGGAAGTGCCCATCAGCCTCAGCGTGATCAGCGGCGAACAGCTGCGCGTGCAACGCCTGGACACCCTGGAAAGCGCCCTGCGCAACACTTCCGGGGTCAGCGTCAACTCGTCCGGCGGGCCGAATGACTTCAACGTGCTGATCCGTGGCGTGGGTTCGCTGTACCAGATGTCGATGGATGACAGCTCCGTCGCCTTCAACATTGATGGCGTGCCCGTGTCGTCGCGCAGCCTGGGGTTCGAGACGCTGGACGTGGAGCGCATCGAAGTGCTCAAGGGCCCGCAAGGCACGCTGTCCGGGGCCATCGGCCAGGCCGGCGCGGTGAACATCACCACCCGCCAACCGACCCGCGAACTGCAAGGTTATGTGCGCGGCGAAGTCGGCCAGCAAGGCCAGTTCCTCAGCGAAGGTGCGATCGGCGGCCCGATCAGTGACCAACTCAGCGGGCGCCTGGCCATGCGCAGCGCGGGCTATGACAGCTGGATCGACAACGACCAGACCAACCACCCCCTGACCAAGCCGCGCAACGAAGCCTTCCGTGGCAGCCTGCTGTGGGACGTCAACGACGACACCCACGTGCTGCTCAGCGCCGAGCGACAAAAGACCAAACGCGCGACCAACTCCCTGGTGCTGCGCCCCTACGGCAGCGACCCGAGCCTGGACCTCAGCCCCGGCCTGTTCGATGACAACTACAAGACCATCGAGCGTTATGCGATCAAGCTCGACCACGACTTCGCCAACAGCCGCCTGACCTCCACCACCGCCACCAGCACCGCCGATTTCGAGGGCCTGATCGCCTATGACAGCAAACTGATGGGTGCCCTCTACGGCACCCCGAGCGAGTTCTGGGTGGTGGACAAATCCTTCGAGCGCAGCTGGAGCCAGGACGTGCACCTGAGCGCCCTGCCCGACGCCGACGTGTTCTGGGTCACCGGCCTCGCTGCCACGCGCAACGAACGCAGCTACGACACCCCGCGCAATACCTACGGCACCTCCGGGGCGAAGTTCCGCGATTTCACCACGACCACCTATGCGGGCTACGGCGAAGCTACCTTCCCGCTGACCGAGCGCCTGAAGTTGACCACCGGCTACCGCCATTCCTGGGACCGCAAGACCTATGACGGGCAGTATTTCGCCGGCAGCGACGCGGTCAACGACTCGCGCAAACTCACCGACCACTACGGCACCGGCCGTGCGGCCCTGAGCTACGCCATCAGCCCGCAGACCAATGTCTATGTGCAGTTGGCGCGGGGCTATAAGTCCGGTGGTTTCAATGACTATGCCTCGCAGGTCAGCGACAGCCAACCGTACAAGGCCGCCGTCAGCAAAACCGCCGAGCTGGGCTTCAAGAGCGAAACCGCCGACCGCCGTGGCAGCCTCAATGGCGCGCTGTTCTTTACCCGCGTCCACGACGACCACCTGCTCGGCTACGACGCCGCCACCTTTGCCACCAACGCGTTCAACGCCGACACCCGCACCCGCGGTGCCGAACTCGAAGGCAGTTGGCACTTCGACCACGGCCTGACCCTGGCCGCCAGCGCCACCTACCTCGACGCCAAGATCACCAGCGCAGTGCTGGGCATCCAGGCCGGTGACGTCAACGCCGGCAACCGCACCCCGGACGTGCCGCGCTGGAGCGGTAACTTCAATGCCAGCTGGAAACACCCACTGGGCAGCTTCGCCAGCCTCGGCGACACCACATTGAACACCAGCCTCAACTACCACCTGGTGGGCGAGCGCGCGGCCGACCCGCAGAACCATTTCAACCTGGACAACTACGAGAAACTCGACCTGCGCGCAGGCCTCGAAAGCCGCTTCGGCGAGGTGTATGCCTTCGCCGACAACCTGCTGAACCAGACCTACGACACCTACGGTTTCTACAGCGACCCGGTGGCCTATGGCGCCCCGGCACGCCGCCGCACCCTGGGCGTCGGCTACACCTATCAGTTCTGAATAAACCGGGGAGCCGGCGTGCCGACTCCCCGCGCTTCAAAACGCGTAGCTGTACCCCACTCCCGCCGAACGCCCGCGCGCCGGCATCCCCGTCAGCACTGCGTCGGTCGAGTAGGCGCCGTACAGGTCATACCGCGCATCCAGCAGGTTGTCGCCCCACAGGTAGATTTCCGAACCGCCGCTTTCCAGGCCCAGGTGCAGGTCCAGCTTGGCGTAGCCCTTGAGGTCATAGTGATTCTGCGCGTCGGCCGGGCGGTTTTTCTGCACGCGGTAGTTGAGCAAAGTGTTCAGGCGTGGCGCGGGCAGGCCCAGCAGGTTCGGCAAGTCGCGCGTCCAGGCCAGACTGAAATTGCCACTCCACAGCGGCACATCCGGGACACGGCTGCCCGCGGCCACATCGCCGCCGGAGACGCCCGGTGCGTCGGAGGTCACCACCGCGTTGGTGTAGCTCACGGCACTGCCCAGGGTCAGTTCATCGTTCACATGCCAGGTCGTCGACAGCTCGGCGCCCTTGCTGCGGGTGTCGGCGTTCACTGCGCTGACGGCCAGGCTGGTGAAGTCGTACCCGAGCAAATGGTCATCGGCGACACGGGTGATAAACAGCGCGCCTTCCACACTCAGCGCACCGCCGGTACTTTCATGCTTGAAGCCCAGTTCGGCGGCATTCACTTTGGCTGCTTTGTACGGCTCGCTGTCCTTGACCGAGGTGGCGTAATCATTGAACCCCGCAGACTTGTAGCCACGCGACAACACGGCATACAGGTTGGTCTGCGCGGTCAGCGCATAGGCCAAGGCCACGCGGCCGGTGCTGTAGTGGTCTTGCAGCTGGCGGCTGTCGCCGGTCACCGCGCCGCCACTGGCGTAGTCGGCGCCATAGGTCTTGCGGTCCCAGCTGTGGCGCAGGCCGGTGGTGAGCTTCCAGCGCTCGGCAAGCGGCACGGTGATCTCGCCATAGGCCGCGTAGCTGTTGGTACTGAAGTCGCGCTGTTGCCAGGAGCCGTTGGTGAAGTTGTCCGAATCGAAACTGCGCTCGGAGCGCGCCAGGTTCATCCCGCCGACCCAGAACACCTCGGCGTCCGGCAATGAGCCCAGGCGCAGGTCCTGGCTCCACACTTGCTCGCGGGCGGTGTCTTCGATCAGGTATTCGAATGGCGCACCGTAAAGGGCGCGGGTGATGTTGCGGTCGTAGCCCTTGACCCCATTGAAATCGGTGCGGGTATAGGCGCTGATCGAGGTGAGGCGCGCCTGCGCCAGGTCGTGGTTGAGTTCGAAGGAGTAGCGCTCGTGGGTCTTCTGGTTGCCGTCAAATACGCCGGGGGTGTAGTCCAGGCGCGGGCGGTGGCCGAACGGGCGCAGCATTTCCAGCCCGGCGTAATGCTCGGCGCGTTGGCGCTCGGCCACCAGCAGGCCCGTGGTGCCGCTGTCGTTGTCCCACAGCAGGCTGCCGCGCAGGGCCAGGTCGCGGGGACGGGTCAATGGGTCGCCGTCCTGTTGATCATCGACCCAATTGTCAAAGCCTGAGCGGCGCACGGCGATGCGCCCGGCCAGGGTGTCGGTCAATGGCCCGCCCACCGCGCCCTCGGTCATGAATTGGCCTTGCTGGCCGACTTCGCCGCGCACATAACCTTGCACTTCACGGCTCGGCTTGCGCGTGGTGACGTTGATCGCGCCGGCTTCGCTGTTGCGTCCCAGCAACGTGCCCTGGGGGCCCTTGAGCACTTCCACTTGCTGTACATCCAGGGTGGCCATGGCCGCATTGCGCACCGACATCGGCACGCCGTCTACATTCAGCTGCACCGAGCCGTCATCCATGCTCATCTGGTTCAGCGAACCGACACCACGGATGCGCACGTTGGCATCGTTGGCGCCGCCCCACGAATTGACGTCCACCCCCGGCGTGGCGCGCAACGCGTCTTCGAGGGTGCGCAGGCGCCGGGTCTCCAGGGCCTGGCCGTCGAGCACCGTCAGGCCGAACGGGATGTCCTTGGCGCTCTCCTGATGCAGCCGCGCGCTGACCGTCAGCGGCGCCAGTTCGAGGGTCTCGGGGCTGGGCCGGTAGTCGGCGGCAAACGCGCTGCACATCTGGCTGGACAGGGCCAGGGCCAAGGCTTGGGTGAGCACGTTGGCACGCCAGCCTGGCGGTCGGCGCAGGGGTTTGAGGGTGACTTGGGCAGGCATGTAGAACTCCAGGGATAAGGGTTTCAGGACATTCATTCCGGTGTTCCCCAGCGCTCACGCGCCTGGGTCACCACGGCTTCCGAGGGCGCGCCGAGCAGGCCCTGGATCGAAACGGGCCATCCCTGGCCAGTGCGCACGGCGGCAGTCATTGCCAGCAGTTGTTCGGGGCTTTGGCTGGCGACCCAGTCGAGGCTGGCCAGCGGTGCATAGAACGCGGCCCAGCCCTGCGCACGGGCGCTGGCCAGGGTGCCGACGGGCTCGCCGTCGCTGCCCAATGCGCGGGTCAGGTCATCGGCCATCAGCGTGATCAAGGCAGCGCGGGCCTGTGGACCGTCCACCTCGCCCACACAGAGCAAGCCCAAGGCCCCGGCCACGCCCTGGCTGAGCCACACATGCCCCGGTTGTTCGCGCAGGTCGCTGGCACTGATCAGCTGCTGGCGCGCCAGCAGTTCGGCGATCTGCGCGCGCCGCGCCCAGCGCCCGACGCCGCTGGCCGCCACGTCCCAGTGCGGTGTCTGCGCCAGCAGCAGGTGCGCGTTGCTCAGGCGACTGGCGCCCATGCCGCTGGGCCACTGGCTCAGTTCGCTGACGATGGGGCTAGCGCCCAGGCGCCGGGCCACGCACGCGGTCATCGCCGTGAGGTCGTCGCGCACTTCGCGGGCGGTGTGCTGGCGGCTGGCATCGGCCAGCACCTGCACGCCGTCGAGGTTTTGGACCGAGGCCAGTGGCGTCGGGCGGTAAGCGAAGTCCAGGGGATGTTGGCTGTGGCCGCTGAACGGCTGCCCATCCAGGCTGATCGTCCATTGCCAATCCCCGGCCGGGGCCACGGCTTGCGCCGCCACGGCCGCGCCCATCGGTAACACCGGCATCAGCGCGGGCAACCCGGCGGCAATGCGTTGCGCGGGGGCACGCAAGGCGCGCTCCGGGTCCAGGCCCAGGCGCGGCAGCACCCGGCGCGCTTCCAGCCATGTGGCCTGGGGCGTCAGCCACAGGCCGTCACCGTCGGCGGGCCAACCGCTGGCGCTGACGGTCCAGTGCAACGTCACGCTGCACCCGGCCGCCGCACACGACCCCAAGGGGATGCGCAGGTGGTCGCTGGCCTGCTCGACGGCGACCGCTTGACCCATGACGCTGGCGCCGGTCACGTGTAAACCCGGCGGCAGTTCGGCGTCCAGATGGCCGTTGGCGGCGATCACCCGGTCCAGGCGCCACTGCCCTTGCACCTGCCGACGCCCGCTGTCGATCTGCACCTGCACCTGTCCACCGGCGACCTGCCATGCGCCTGCATCGGCCAGCCAACGCTGTTCCCAGGCAGCACGTTCGGCCAGCTCGTCAGCGCTGGAGCGGTAATCGCCCTGCTCCACCAGGTGGCGATGCAACAACACACCAGTGCCGAGCAAGCCCAGCACACCCAGTGCCAGCAGCGACGCGGGTAAACGTCCGACTCCACGGGGCGCGAGCAAGGCCGCCAGTGCGACCATCACCGCACACCCCGCCAGCTTCCAGCCCGCCAGCGTCGCCAGATACGGCCACCACGGCGCCCAGCCGGTCAACGCCGACAACGCCACATGGGCCGGGATCGCCATTTCATAGGGCGGGTAACTCACCAGCCCAAGCTCGTGATTGAGCACCAGGAAAAACGTCAGCAGCATCGACGTCGCGTAAGCCAGGCCGGTGCGGCGGATCAGCGTGTGTACCAGCAGCGTCAGCAGTGCCAATTCCAGCAACGGTGGTGCGAATACCAGCAGTTGATAGGTCAGCACAAACCCCGGGGCCAGGCTTTGCGGTGCAACCAGCGCAGTGATCAACAGGCTGGCGGCACCCGGCACCAGTGCCAACAGCACCGTCGCCACCGCCACACACAGCACCCGTCCAAAAAGGCGCACCCACGCCGGGGCCGGCGTGGCGTTCAGCATCGCGCCCAGGCCTTCGACGTCATCGCGTCGGCACACCAACCCCACCAGCGCCGCCAATACAAACGCGAGCACCAGGAACAGCGCGCTGGACAGCAACGGCAAGCTCAAGTCCGCCCTCGGCACCATCGGCCCACGGGCGTGCCACACCCCATGGACAAAGCCGCTGAGCACGCCCATCACCATCAGCAGCGCCAGGGCCAGCCACCACACCTTGCGGGCGAAAATTTGGCGTGACTGCCAACGGGCTTCGTACCACAACGCCCGAAGCCAATGGCTGCGCAGCACGGGGCCGAGCACCGCGGTACCCTCGGCCAAGCGCATCGGCGGCTCTGCCAGTACAGCGCCGGAACGGCGGCCCATCAGGCCCTCACGCGTGGTGCGCGCCAAGACCCAGGCCAACAGCACCAAGGGCAGCGCACACCACAGGCTGCGGTTGAGCCAGAAGCCTGGGGTCAGGGCCAGCAGGGCCTCGGATTTCTGCGCCGCCGTCCAGGTTTCCACCTGGGCCTGGGCAAAGGTAAACAACGACGGATCGAGGCTGGCCGCCAGCAACGGGTTGATCTGCCCGCCCTTGAGCACCACCACCGCAAACATCCACAACAGCATCAGTACCGTGGCCAACGCAAACGGCGCCGCCAACCCGCGACTGCGCAACGCCAGCAGGTAATACAGCGCGCCGATGCCGGTGCTTACCGGCAACAACAAGGCCACCCAGGCGAACCCCAGCGCCGACCACGCGGGCGCGCCGATGCTCGCCGCTGGCACCCAGCCCAGCCAGGCAAGGATCGGGCTGAGTAAGAAGCCCACAACCAGGGCGCTGGCGAGCAACCCGCCGACCATTGCCGCGCCGATAAAGCGCCCCCACAACAGCGCCGGCAGCGACACCGGCAAGACCAGCAGCACCTCTTCCAACTGCGCCTTGCGGTCGCGCAGGGCTGGCTGGGCAAACACCCAGGCCCAGGCAAAAAACAGGAAGAACATGCAACCGCAGGACATCAGGTAGATCAGGCTCGGGGCGTTGCGCGGGATATCGCTGGCGCCCATTTTCTGCACGTAGTCGGCGTTGGTCAGGGACATCAGCAAGTAGCCGGCCAGGCCGAGGAACACCAGCACGGGAATCCCGCTGCGCAGCCCGGCACGCAGTTCCACCCAGGCTTCGCGGCGCATCAGGGCAAAGTGGTTCATGCGTCGGGCGCCTCGCCGGCCTGGGCCAAGGCCAGGTAATAGATATCTTCCAGGCGCGGTGCGTGGGGCGTAAAACGCGGATCAAGGGGCCGTTCGCCGTGCACGATCACCCGACTGCCTTGCGGGCTGGCCGCCACATGCAACGCGGCCGGCAAGGGTTCGCCACGGCCAAACGGCGCTTGCCACAGGCGCCCCTGCTCGGCCGCCAGCAGGTCCGCCGGGCGGCCTTCGACGATGATCCGCCCAGCCGCCAGGACGGCCAGGCGACTGCACAGGTTTTCGACGTCTTCGACGATATGGGTCGACAGCAGCACAACCGACTCGGCGGCGACGTCCGCCAGCACCCGGTGGAAACGGTTGCGTTCCGCCGGGTCGAGGCCCGCCGTGGGCTCATCGACAATCAACAAGCGCGGCGCGCCCACCAGTGCCATGGCAATGCCAAAGCGGCGCAGCATGCCGCCCGAATACGTGGCCAACGCACGGTGCGCGGCGTCTTGCAGGTTGACCTTGCCCAGCAGGCCTTCAATTTCCTCGCGGCGTTGCCGGGCATCGGTGCGCCCCTTGAGCCAGGCGAAGCGGTCGAGCAGGTCACGCGCACTCACGCCGGGATAAGCGCCCAGTTGCTGCGGCAGATAACCGAGGCGCTGGCGCAGGTGATCGGCGTCAGCCAGCACGTCCACGCCATCCAGATGAATACTGCCGGCGTCCGCCGGTTGCAGCGTGGCCAAGGTGCGCATCAGGCTGCTTTTGCCGGCGCCATTGGGCCCCAGCAAGCCATACATGCCGGGGCCCACGCTCAGGTCCACGCCGCGCAGCGCTTCGACGCCGTTGTTGTAGCGCTTGCGCAGACCGCGCACTTGCAAACCTGAATCGACTGACATCTGCCACTCCAAGGACACCGGTTGGGGGAAATACCTGCCCACGAAACAGGCAGCCTGGAACGGTAGCCAGGGCCACCGGTGGGCCTCTACCCGATTCAAGTCATTTTCCAACCGTATCGCGCCGCTGGTGGGGTCGGGATGTCGAATGCGGGGCGAATTGGACTCGATGCGGGTAGCCGTCAAATCTGGAGTGACTAGCATCGTTTGCCCCGCAGAAGACCTACGGAACACCGATGACAACTGCCCTGGACACCTTGAAACGCCCGGTCAACCCACTGATCCGCCTGGGTGTGCTGTTTGCCGCGATTGGCGCGCTGGTCAACCTGGTGCCCTTCATCGGCCTGACCGAATTGGCCCGGCTGCTCCTGGCCAGCGACGCCGCGCGTCACACCTTGTGGTCGTGGGCGGCGCTGGTGGTGATCGCCCTGAGCCTGGGCTGGATGGCCAACGGCGTGGCGCTGTGGCTTACCCACGTGGCCGATCACCGCCTGCAAGCCGGCTTGCGTGACGCGATGGTGCGCAAACTCGGGCGCGTGCCCCTTGGCTGGTACAGCGACACCACGTCCGGCGCGGTGCGCAAAGTGGTGCAGGATGACCTCGAAGACCTGCACCACCTCGTCGCCCATCACGCCGTGGAACTCACCGCCGCCGTCGTCACGCCCCTCGCCGGGCTGGTATGGCTGGCCAGCCTGAACGGCTACCTGGTGGTGCTGGCGGTGCTGACCCTGCCGGTCTACGCGCTGGCCTACGCCCTGATGATGCGCGGCTTCGGCAGCAAGATGCAGTTGCTGGACCAGAGCATGACCCGGGTCAGCGCGGCGATTGTCGAGTTCGTCCATGGGATTGCGGTGGTCAAGGCCTTCGGGCGCGGCGGCCAGGCCCATCGCAGCTATCAGCAGGCGGTCAACCAGTTCAGCCAGCAGTACGCGGGTTGGGTGCGTCCGTTGTTGCGCCTTGAAGCGTTGTCATCGATGGCCTTGAGCGTGCCGCTGATTCTGCTGGCCAGCCTGGGCGTGGGCAGCCTGCTGTTGGCGCGGGGCTGGGTCACGCCGCTGGAGTTGTTCGCCGAAACCCTGGTGGCGGTGGTGATCCCGCAATCGTTGTTGGTGATCAACCAGAGCCTGACCGCGCAACGCACCGCCCTGGCAGCTGCGGCACGCATCGAAGCCCTGCTGAACATCGACGAACTGCCCAGCCCGACCGCCTGCCAATCGCCCGAAGGCAGTGCCATTACCTTCGACAACGTGCAGTTTGGCTATGACCCCGCCCACCTGATCCTCGACGGCATCACGCTGCATTGCCCGGCAGGCACGGTCACCGCGCTGGTGGGAGCGTCGGGCGCAGGCAAGTCGACCCTGGCCAAGTTGGTGCCGCGCTTTCACGACGTCAACGCTGGGCGGGTATTGGTCGGGGGTGCCGATGTGCGCCAGATCGACCCGCACCAACTGTACCGGCACGTCGGCTTTGTGCTGCAAGACGCACAACTGGTGCACGGCAGTGTGGCTGAAAACCTGCGCCTGGGCCGGCCAGAGGCCAGTGACGAGGACGTGCAGGCGGCCGCGCGTACGGCGCAGATCCACACGCGTATCGAGGCGCTGCCCCGTGGCTACCAGTCGGTGATTGGCGAGGACGCGATATTCTCCGGCGGCGAAGCCCAGCGACTGTCCATCGCCCGCACGCTGCTGGCCGATACGCCGGTGCTGATCCTCGATGAAGCCACCTCCCACGCCGATCCAGCCTCCGAAGCGCTGATCCAGGACGCCCTGTCGGCGCTGGCCAGAGGGCGCACGGTGCTGGTGATCGCCCATCGCCTGGCCAGCATCCGCGGGGTCGATCAAATCGTCGTCCTCGATCACGGCCGCGTGGTGGAGTGCGGCCGTCACCCTGACCTGCTGCACGCCGATGGCGCCTACGCCCGCATGTGGCGCGCCACCACCCCCGACCTGGAGATGTCCTTGTGATCCGCAGCCTGCTCACCCTGTTGGGCCCGGCCCATGCCGCGCGCCTCTACCGTTACCTCGCCTGGCTGGTGGCCAGTGCCGTGCTGCAAGGCCTGGCCGTGGCGTTGCTGGTGCCGATCCTGCACGCGCTGTTCGCCGGCGACTTGCCGGCGGCACTCGCCTGGTTGTGTGCCCTGGCGGCCATGGTGGTGCTGACGTGCATCGCCCACTACCAGCAGGCAATGCGCGGTTTTGCCCTGGCGCTGCTGGTGCTGACGACCCTGCATGAGCGCCTTGGCCAACACCTGATGCGCCTGCCCCTGGGCTGGTTCAACGCGGAAAAGGTCGGGCGCCTGTCGCGCAGCGCCACCAGCGGCACGCTGATGGTCACCGGGCTGTTTGCCCATTACCTGGGGCCAGTGGTGTGCGGGGTGGTGGTGCCGGCCACGGTGGCCCTCACGCTGTTTGTGTTCGACTGGCGCCTGGGACTGACCGCCGTGCTCTGTGCGCCGCTGATCTACGCCACCCATCACTGGTCGGCTAACGCCATTGCCGCCAATGACCAGCGCGTCGAAGCCGCCGCGACCCTGGCCGGCAACCGCGTGGTCGAGTTCGCCCGCTACCAGCCGGTGCTGCGCGCCTTTGGCCAGGCGCGGGACGGCTATGCACCGTTGCACGCGGCTAACCTGGCGCAGAAACACGCGGGCGGTTCGATGCTGGCGCAGACCTTTCCCAAGTTGCTCGCCGGTGGCCTGACCGTGCAATTGGCCTTCGCCCTGCTGGTGGGCGTCGGCATCGCCCTGGCGGCAACCGGTGCAATCGACGCCATCCAACTGGTCGCACTGCTGGCCCTCGCCGCCCGCTTCGTCGGCCCGCTGGCCGAAGCTGCCGCGCGCAGTGGCCTGTTGCGCATGGCCGGCAACGACCTCGATCAACTGGTGAGTATCCTGCGCGAACCCGGCCTGCCGGAACCGGCAAGCAGCCAGCCCCTGACGGCGCCCGGCAGCCTCGCGTTTGAACGCGTGAGCTTTGCCTATCCCAGTGGCCCCTCGGTGCTCAAGGACCTGAGTTTCAAAGTCCCGGCCCATTCCATGACAGCCATCGTCGGCGCCTCGGGTTCAGGTAAAACCACCATCACTCGTCTGTTGATGCGCTTCTTCGATGCCAGCGAGGGCCAGGTCAAGGTGGGTGGCGTGGATGTGCGTGCACTCACCAACTCGCAGCTGATGGCGCAGTTGTCCCTGGTGATGCAGGACGTGTACCTGTTCGACGACAGCCTGGAAGCCAACATCCGCGTCGGCAGCCCCGACGCCACTGCGCAGCAGGTGGCCGAAGCGGCGCGCCTGGCCGGGGTCGATGAAATCATCGCGCGCCTGCCCCAAGGCTGGCACACCCCCGTGGGCGAAGGCGGCGCCAGCCTCTCCGGCGGCGAACGCCAGCGCGTGTCCCTCGCCAGGGCCCTGCTCAAACGCGCGCCGATCCTGTTGCTGGACGAAGCCACTGCGGCGCTCGACCCGCAGAACGACGCTTACGTGCAAGCCGCTATCCGCACGCTGATGCACCGCGCCACGGTGCTGGTGATTGCCCATCGCCTGCCGACCATCATGGCGGCCGACCAGATTCTGGTGCTGGATGAAGGGGGGCTGGTGGAGTGCGGCACTCATGCGCAGTTGCTGGGGCAGAACGGACGGTATGCGGGGTTCTGGAGGGAACGCCAGCGGGCGGTTGGGTGGCGGTTGGAGTGAGCACATCAGGCTCAAATCGCAGGCAAAAAAAAGCCACTCTATTGAGTGGCTTTTTCTTTTGTTTGGAGCGGGAAACGAGACTCGAACTCGCGACCCCGACCTTGGCAAGGTCGTGCTCTACCAACTGAGCTATTCCCGCTTGGTGATGCGCATTCTATACAAATCTCGTAACCGGTCAACCCTTTGATTCAAAAAAGTTTTATTTCTTTTCAACGGTGGTGCGCAGATGAGGCCAGGCGGCACGCAGGTACTGGAGCATGGACCACAGCGTCAGGCCCGCCGCGATCAGCAGCAAAGCGTAGCCAGTCAGGACCCAGAACGAGAAGTCCGATGGGTTGGCCAGCAGGATCACGAGCGCGAGCATCTGCGCAGCGGTTTTCCACTTGCCCATGTTGGACACGGCGACGTGGGCGCGGGCGCCGATTTCAGCCATCCATTCGCGCAGCGCCGAGACGACGATCTCGCGGCCGATGATCACGGCGGCTGGCAAGGTCAGCCACAGGTTGCCGTGTTCCTGCACCAATAGGACCAGGGCTACGGCCACCATGAGTTTGTCAGCCACGGGGTCGAGGAACGCACCGAAGGGCGTGCTCTGTTCAAGACGGCGGGCCAGGTAGCCGTCGAGCCAGTCAGTGGCAGCCGCAAAGGCGAACACGGAGCTGGAGGCGGCATAGCTCCATTCGTACGGCAAATAGAACAACAGAATGAAAATCGGAATAAGCAGGACGCGTAGAACGGTGATCAGATTAGGGATATTCATCGGCACAACTGGCTACGAGGTGGAAAGGCATTCTATTCGCTGTGCAGATTGGCATAAATCAGCTCAGCGAGCTTTTTACTGATACCGGGTGCTTTGGCTATTTCGTCAATGCTGGCACGGGAGAGCTCTTGCAAGCCACCAAAATGTTTAAGCAAGTCGCGACGTCGCGTCGGGCCAACCCCCGCCACCCCTTCCAGGGTTGAGGTTCGCCGGGTTTTGCCGCGACGGGCGCGGTGGCCGGTAATTGCAAAACGGTGGGCTTCGTCGCGGATCTGTTGAATCAGGTGCAGTGCGGGTGAGTCGCCCTTCAAGGTGAACTCATGGGCGGCATCATTCAAGTACAACGTTTCGAAGCCGGCCTTGCGCGTGGCGCCCTTGGCGACGCCGAGGAGGATCAGGTCGGGCACCGCCAGTTCGTTGAGCACGTCACGGGCCATGGACAGCTGCCCTTTGCCGCCGTCCACCAAGAGGATATCCGGCAACTTGCCCTCGCCGTCCTTCAACTTGCTGAAACGCCGAGTCAGGGCCTGGTGCATGGCGGCGTAGTCGTCGCCGGCGGTGACGCCTTCGATGTTGTAGCGCCGGTAGTCGGACTTGATCGGCCCTTCCGGCCCGAACACCACGCAGGAGGCCACGGTGGCCTCGCCGCTGGAGTGGCTGATGTCATAGCACTCCAGGCGCTGCGGTGGCTCGTCCAGGTTGAGGACCTCGGCCAGGGCGTCGAAGCGTGCGGCAACGTGCTGTCGATTGGCCAGGCGCGCGCTCAGGGCCTGCTCGGCGTTGGTCACCGCCAGTGTTTGCCAGCGGGCCCGGGTGCCGCGTACGCGGTGGCTGATGTCCAGCTCGCGGCCGCGTAGTTCGTGGATCGCCGCGATCAGCGTGGGGAAATCTTCGTGCACCACGTTGACGATCAGTTCGGACGGCAGGTCGCGCTCAGGGCTACTGACGTAGTACTGGCCGAGAAACGCAGCCATGACTTCGGCCACGTCCTCGTCGATACCGGTCTGCGGGAAGAAGTTCTTGCTGCCCAGCACCCGCCCGCCACGCACGCTGATCAGGTGCACGCAGGCGCCGCCGGGGTTGACGAAGGCGGCGATCACATCGACGTCGCCGGTGCCGCCTTCCATGCTCTGCTGGTCCTGCACGCGGCGCAGCAGGGAGATCTGGTCGCGCAGCTCGGCGGCGCGCTCGAAATCCAGGGTGCTGGCGGCCTGTTCCATGGCGGCGGAGAGTTCATCGGTGAGCGCATTGCTGCGTCCTTCGAGGAACATCACCGAATGGCGCACATCTTCGGCGTACTCGGCGGGCTCGACCAGGCCCACGCACGGCGCCTTGCAGCGCTTGATCTGGTATTGCAGGCACGGCCGGGTGCGGTTCTTGTAGAAGCTGTCTTCGCACTGGCGCACAAAAAAGGTTTTTTGCAGCAGGCTCAGGCTCTCGCGGATCGCGCCAGCGCTGGGATACGGGCCGAAGTACTTGCCCTTCTGCTTCTTCGCCCCGCGATGGATGCTCAGGCGTGGAAAGTTGCCGTCAGACAAAAACACGTAGGGGTAGGACTTATCGTCGCGCAGCAGGATGTTGTAGGGCGGCCGCCATTCCTTGATCAGCGTCTGCTCAAGCAGCAGCGCTTCGGTCTCGTTGGCGGTGATGGTGGTTTCGACCTGGGCGATGCGCGCGACCAGTGCCGCCGTCTTGGGCGCAAGGCCGCTCTTGCGAAAATAGCTCGCCAGGCGGTTCTTCAGGTTCTTGGCTTTACCGACGTAAAGCAGGCGTGCCTCGCTGTCGAACATGCGGTACACGCCAGGGCGGCCACTGCAGGTTGAGAGAAAGGCACTCGGATCAAACGGCGTGGTCATGTCAGGCGCTGGCGTCCACCATGCCGTGGCGTACCGCGAGCAGGGTCAGTTCAACATCACTGCTGATGGTGAGTTTCTCGAAGATGCGATAGCGGTAGGTGTTGACGGTCTTGGGCGACAGGCACAGCTTGTCCGAGATCGTCTGTACCTTCTGGCAGCCGACGATCATCAAGGCAATCTGGATTTCCCGCTCCGACAGCGCATCAAACGGTGAATCACTCACGGGCTGGAAGGACTTGATCGCCAACTGCTGGGCAATCTGCGGACTGATGTAGCGCTGGCCGGCAAACACCAGGCGAATGGCTTGCACCATCTCGGCCAGGCCGGCGCCCTTGGTCAGGTAACCCGCGGCCCCGGCCTGCAGCAGGCGCGTAGGGAAAGGATCTTCCTCGCACACTGTCACCACCACGACCTTGATATCCGGGTGGCTGCGCAACAACTTGGTCGTTGCGCCAAGACCGCCGATGCCCGGCATCTTGACGTCCATCAACACCACATCGGGCTTCAACTCACGCGCCTTGATCAGGGACTCTTCCCCGGACTCAGCCTGGCCGACTACTTGCAGGCCATCGATGTCAGCCAGCATTCGTGTAATGCCTGTACGAACGAGATCATGGTCATCGACTACTAGCACCCTAATCAAGCAGACACCTCGCGATATGGTCTTATAGGTTGCTGAACACCTTAGCAAAAAACCAAGGCGCAGACCTAGCTGCAAGCGTCATATATATAGCGTTTGAACGAACCGCACTCGCCCGCCGAATGGCGGGCGACCGAGTTTGCGGGGTAAAACGTCAGGAATCCTGGGATTGCGCCTTGGCTTTGCCATTCAAATGAAATGAATGCTCGGCCAGGGTTGAAGTCAATCGGCGGATAGCATCCTGATCTTCCTTGAACATCGCCCGGTAATCGCCCAATACTTTCTCTTCGACCCGGCTTAGGTGTTCCGATTGAATCGGCGTGGCATTCCCGGTCAACACATACAGGATATCTACACCTCTTTCGGCGACACGAGACAAGTAGTCCGCTTTAGGCGCGCGCCCTCCACTTTCATATTTACCTTGTGCATTGGCTTCAACGCCTCCGATCTCACCAAAAACTTTTTGCGACAGGCCAAGTCGCTCTCTTTCTTGCCTCAAACGCGAACCGATTCCACTCATTTGGATGTATGATCCTATTTGGCACACCCCAAGAGGTGACACACTCATCTCTTTGTTAAACGAACTTGAACGGTTTTGAACTATGCCCGGAATCCGTACTGCTGCACAAGCCAAGGCCTGGCTGGAACATCAAGGAAAGTCAGTTCAAGCGTTCGCCCGTGAACATGGCGTTGATCCGGCAACCACCTATCAAGTGCTCGCTGGACGCAAAAAGGGACGGCGTGGTGAGGCCCATAAGGTAGCGGTCCTTTTGGGCATGAAAGAAGGGATCATCCTTTCTGAGGCTGATGGCCAAAACAACGATCAGGAAGTCGTCTCCTAAGGTCAGTATGCGCTTATTAGGATTCGGCGCAGGTTTAGCTTGAGGGGCAGACGCGCTCCATCCGCCAGAAGCAATCTTCCTCCCCGACGATGTTCAGCCCCATGCGCTGATAGAGGCGTTTCGCCGGGTTGGTCTTGAACACGGTCAAGCGCAACAAGCCCTGTGCACAGGCCTTGAGCGCCATCTGCTCCAGCACCCAACTGCCAGCACCCTGCTTGCGACAGCTTTCGAGCAGATGCAGTTCGCGGATATACAGCGCCCGGCTGTCACGACTCAGGCTGATAAAGCCGAGGACGCAGTCGTCGCGGCAAATCAGCCAGTTTTCCCGACCGGCCCACGCGGTATCAAAACCGTCGTTGGACCACAGCAGGCCATATTGCGTGTAATAGCCGCTCATGGCCTCATGGGTCAGTGTGCGTGCGAATGTCAGGTCGCGATCCGTCGCGGCGCGCAGGTGGAATGCCATTTACAGAGCCATCACTTGGCCAGACCACTGCCCGCTTTCGCGGCGGGCTATTACCAACGCGTCCCCCACACCCGGCGCGGCAGCCAATAAACGACCATCATCGGCCCAGATCGTACTGCGGCCCGCGCACACGTAGCCGCCGGATGGGCCACCATGATTGGCCATCAACACCAACAGACCATGCTCGGCGGCGTAGCCCTGCAGTAGGGCGCTGTCTGTTGCGTAGCCGCCTTCACTGATCAACACACCTGCGGCGTACACATTCGCCCCGGTTTCAACGGCAGAAAGTGCATGACTTGCGTGGGAAAAGTCCGCACACACCGCCAGCGCAATCAGCTCGCCACCCCACTCGAGTACAGCACCGCCCTGCCCCGGGACAAATGCAACCTCTTCACCCGGATGCAGGTGCTGCTTGGTGTACACCGCCAGGGAGCCGTCCGCCCCCAACACCAATGCGCCGATCGACACACCGGCCTCAGGCGCCAAACGGATCGGCATCCCCACCACCGCCGTCAGCCTCAGCGCCTGCGCCATTTCACGCAGCGGCGCGAGTACCGTGTCATCCGGGGCGATTGCCAACCCGGCAGCCAATGCCGGCTCATAGCCTGTCAATGACAACTCTGGAAACACCAACACTTGCACACCGTGCTCCGCTGCCACGCCCATGAACGCCAGATGCCGCTGGAGATTGGCAGGTATGTCGCCCGCAACGGCGATCGTTTGAGCAGCAGCAAGGGCAAAGGCAGTCATGGTCGCGTCCAGGCAATCAATATCAAAGTGTTACAAGCATATCTCGGTCAATAGCGCTAAGTACCCCCACGCCATAGAGATTACCCATTGAATCCTCCTGCGTGCCTCGAGTAAGCTCCCCCCCATCATTTGGAGACACACCATGTTGCAACTCACCCACACCCAGGTTTGCCCTGCTGCCAGCGCCCCGCGCTCGGTGTCGGCTACCCGTGTATGCGGTTCGAGCGCAGCGGTAAGCTTTTATTTTGGGTATTGGTTTAGCCACTGGCGCGCCTGATACCTGAAATCGGCGGCCACTACTCAAGGGGTCGCCTGCCAGAGAAATCTAACCCCCGGTCGGCTCCCCGACCGGGGGTTTTGTTTTTTGGCCTGCAGACAAAAGCCCTTCATAAAATTTTGCAAGAACACTTAAGGAATCACGACATGAACTACGCCACCTATTACCGCTACGACACTTGCACTGCATGGCGATTTAGCAAGCTCCGTTCGGGACAGCCTGCCGCCTCCGATCGGTCACCTATTGGTGGCAAGCCAACACACGTAGCCGATACGGCCAATTGTCGAACACCCCAGTAGGGCCAAGCGTGCGGGAATAACCCGCCGCTTGCCCAGGAAGCCTTGAATATGAACGCTGCCACCGCCGCTCTGCCTGTTACCAATCTGTCCAGCGCCAATGAAGCCCTGACCCAGCGCCTGCCCAGCTCCCTTGAGCTCAAGCACCAGCTACCTCTCAGCCCGTTCCTCAACGAACAGATCCACGCCCATCGCCAAGCCGTGCGCGCCATCCTCAATGGCGAAGACAAGCGCTTGCTGGTGATTGTCGGCCCGTGCTCGATCCACGACCCGGAATCGGCCATGGAGTACGCACGCAACCTGAAGAAACTGGCCCTGGAAGTCAGTGACCAGATGCTGCTGGTGATCCGCGCCTACGTCGAAAAACCCCGTACCACCATCGGCTGGAAAGGCCTGGCCTACGACCCGCACCTGGACGGCAGCGATGACATGGCCGCCGGCCTCACCCTGTCCCGTCAATTGATGCGCGAAATGCTGCGCCTGGGCCTGCCGGTTGCCACCGAACTGCTGCAACCCATGGCCGCCGGCTACTTCGATGACCTGCTCAGCTGGGTAGCGATTGGCGCGCGCACCACCGAGTCGCAGATCCACCGCGAGATGGCCAGCGGCCTGGGCATGCCCGTGGGCTTCAAGAACGGTACCGACGGCGGCGTCGCGATTGCCTGCGATGCGATGCGCTCGGCCTCCCACCCGCACCGTCACTTCGGCGTCGACAGCCAAGGCCATCCGGCGATCATCCAGACCCCGGGCAACCCCGACACTCACCTGGTGCTGCGCGGCGGTCACCGTGGGCCGAACTACGACGAGCAAAGCGTCGCCCAGGTGAAACACGACCTGGCCAAATCCAAGGTGGCGGCGCGGATCATGGTCGATTGCAGCCATGCCAACAGTGGCAAAGACCCCTTGCGTCAGCCAGCGGTGTTCAACGAGGTGCTGGAGCAGCGCCTGCAAGGCGACTCCTCGCTGATCGGCATGATGCTGGAAAGTCACCTGTTCGAGGGCTGCCAGCCACTCAGTGCATCGATGCAATACGGCGTATCGGTGACCGACGGTTGCCTGGGCTGGGACGCTACCGAGCAACTGCTGCGCAATGCCGCGCAGCGGCTGCGCGAACGCACCACACTCGCCTGACCGATGACCCGCCAGACATGTGGGAGGGCCTCCCTCCCACACCTGGACCATGCAAACCCCGGTCGCGATTCGTGACCTGGGGTAAAGAGTCCTTTTCAGAATCGGCGGTTTTTCCGAAGGCACAACGGACGGATACTCGTCGTCATTGTTGATATCCCTTCAGGAGCTACCGATGTCCACCGCCCCACACACCATTCCAGCCTTCGGCCTCGGCACCTTCCGCTTGCAGGGCAAGGTGGTGATCGACTCCGTGAGCACTGCCCTGGAACTGGGCTACCGCGCCATCGACACCGCGCAGATCTACGAAAATGAAGCCGAGGTTGGCCAGGCCATCGCCGACAGCGGTATCCCGCGCGACGAGCTGTTCATCACCAGCAAGATCTGGATCGCCCATTTCGCCGAAGGCCAGTTGATCCCCAGCCTGCGCGAAAGCCTGCGCAAATTGCGCACCGACCATCTCGACCTGACCCTGATCCACTGGCCGTCCCCGGAAGACCAGGTACCCGTTGCCGAATTCATGGGGCAGTTACTGGAAGCCAAGCGTCTGGGCCTGACGCGCCAGATCGGTATTTCCAATTTCACCCTGGACCTGATGAAACAGGCGATTGCCGCTGTGGGCGCCGAAAATATCGCCACCAACCAGATCGAACTGCACCCCTACCTGCAAAACCGCAAGGTCGTGGATTTTGCTACCGCCCACGGCATTCGGATCACCTCCTACATGACCCTGGCCTATGGCGAAGTGCTGAACGATCCGGTGATTCAGCAAATCGCAGAACACCACCAGGCGACGGCGGCACAAGTCACGTTGGCCTGGGCCATGCAAATGGGTTACGCGGTGATCCCGTCGTCTACCCAACGTGCCAACCTGCAAAGCAACCTCAAGGCACAGCAACTGACCTTGAGCGCCGCCGAGTTGGCGAAGATTGCCGGCCTGGAACGCGGCCACCGCCTGACCAGCCCCAAGGGTATCGCGCCGCTGTGGGACTAAGCCCCGGCGACGGGCGTTCGGGACAACTCCCGCAGCCAGGGCAATACCCGCAGGCCGCGGGCGGCTTCGGGAGGGTCGATGATATCCATGAAGTGTTCGAGGTTGACGTTGTCCGGCACGCCAGGCAGCCGTACCAGCACCGCTGGCGTGATGCCGGCAGGCTGGCCCAGGTCCAGGTGGTCATACACCAGCACATGGCGCACCTGGAGCTGGGGCCCGCTGGCCTGGGCGGCCAGCCCCGCATTGATGATGAGCACGTCGAACGGCTCAGCCGGAACGGCGGCAAGCACCTGGGCCTCGTCGAAGGTTTGCACTGGCACGATCCGGTGATATCCCAGTTGATTGAGCATTTTCTCGATGTACAACCGTTGCAGATGTTGCTCGTCGGCAATCAGGATGGTCAGTGCTTTATTCGGCATGGCAAACCCCTGGGTAGGCAGTGCTCGGCAGTGAGCGCGGACCATTTTCCAGACATATACCGCAGACAAAATCAGGTATGTTCCCTCTTCGCGTAGGAGTTATCCCAAATCAACTGAGCGGCAATCAGAGTTGATTGCAATAAACGCTCAATGCCTGATGCAGATTGCTGATCGCTGCGCTTACCCCCTCAATCGCTGGCCCCAGCGCCTGCCTGTCCTGTGTCTCACACGCAGCCTCCAATGCTTCACACCGGTCGATCAGCGCCTGCGCCTTGACCATTCGTGCGCCCCCCTTGGCACGGTGCGCGAGGTCATGCAGCCTGGCAAAATCAAACGCCTGTTGAGGCAACGACAACCACTCGAGGTCGGCTTTCAGGCTTTCGATCAACGGGATCAGTAATTCTTTGAGGGCGCCCCGGTCATCCCCGGTCAGTCCGGTCAGTGTGCTCAGATCCAGCATCGGCAGGCCGTCAGCCTGGGCAACGCGCGCGGCGCGCGAAGCGAGTGCCAACCGCAGGTCGTCAAGGCTGGTGGGCTTGAACAGGCAGCCGTCCATACCCGCCTGCCGACAGCGCTCCACCTCCTCTGGCTGGGCATTCGCGGTAAAGCCCAACAACAAGCACGGCACCAGGCCTCGCTGACGCTCTTGGGCGCGGATGTCATGCGCCAACTGATAACCGTTCTTCAGCGGCATGTTGCAATCGGTGATGACCACGTCAAAGTGCCCCGCCTGCCAGTATTGCACCCCTTGCAGGCCGTCGTCGGCAGTGGTGATGCGGTGCCCCAGGAAGCTCAGTTGTCGGCCCAGCAACAGTCGATTGGCACGGTAGTCGTCCACCACCAGGATATCCAATGCCTGGGGCGGTGGAGTCTCCAGCACCGCCGATAACACCTGGGCCGGCAAAGCCGCCGTTACCGCCAACACCATCCGCACATCGACCCGCGTGCCTTGCCCCAGCACACTGCTCAAGTGCAACTGGCCACCGAGCATTTCGCACAGATTGCGGCTGATCACCAGCCCCAGACCAGAGCCACTGCGTGCCGACTGCTCGGTATTGCTTCCCTGGATAAACGGGTTGAACAGCCGTTGCTGGTCCTCCGCGCTGATGCCAATGCCGCTGTCTTGCACCCATAACCGCAGCGTCAGTTGGTCTCCTGCCACCACCCCCTGCGCACCGAGCTGCACCTGCCCCCTGGCGGTGAACTTGATCGCATTGCTCAACAGGTTCGACACGACCTGTTTGAAGCGCAGCGGATCGATCAGTACCGCTCGGTCGATCGTCGAATCAAGCTCAACCTGTAGCACCAGGCCCTTGGCCCGTGCCAGCCCGTCAAACACCCGTACGACTGATGCCAACTGCTCTTTCAGGTTCGCCGGTTCCAGGGCCAGGGACAAATGGCCGGATTCGATGCGCGCGATATCAAGAATATCGCCGATGAGCTCCAGCATGCTGCGCGAGGCCCCCGACGCCACCTCCAGCGCATCACGGTCCGCCCGCCCCTGTTCGGCGTTTTTCAAGGCCAGTTCGATCATGCCGATCACTGCGTTCATCGGCGTGCGGATCTCATGGCTCATCGTCGCCAGAAAGGTGGTCTTCGCCCGGTTGGCGGCGTCGGCGTCATCCTTGGCGTCTTGCAACTGGCCCAGCAGACGCTGGCGTTCGCTGACATCCACCCAGCCTGCGATCATGCCCACCACGCTGTCATCGCCATCACGGTAGGGCAGCATCCATTGGTAGATGGTCAGCACTTCACCACTGGGCACCCGGAGGATGCGGTCCTGAATCTGCGGTTCGCCCCGCGTCATCAACCGCATATAGTCATCATGAAAAGACTGGGCCTGAGGCGGGTTGCCGGGGTCGGTTTCCATCACCGTCTTGCCGATCACATCCTCCAGCTTGAAGCCAAACACATCGAGGTAGGCGTTGTTGCAGGCCATCAACCGACCCTGGCGGTCGCGTACATAAATCGGGTGGGGCGTGCCATCGATCAGCACGCTCATGAAACGCATCTGGTCGCTCAAGGCACGCTCGGCCTGAACCCGTGTACGAATCAGGCGGCGCAGGTAAATGGCCCAGCCCAGGGTCGCCAGCAGCAGCAACGCGGCCAGGGCGAAGCCTTGAACGATTGCCGTGCGATGGCGCAACCAGTAGCTGTCGCCGATGATCACTTCGCTGCGCCAGTGGTTGGTCAACTCGTCCATTTCTTCCGGCGTGATGCTCAACAGGGCCTTGTCGAGGATTGAATACAGCTCCAACTGGCTGCGATTGACACCAAAGGTAATCCGCGCGGGCTCAGTACCCACCGTGCTGGTCATACGCAGCCGGTCACGATAGTGGCGCGCAATCATAAAGCGCGCACTGATCAGCGAAACGACGGTGGCATCGACGCTACTTTTGGCCACCAACTCCATGGCCTGTTCAGGGTTTTCCACATAGACCAACTCGATGCCGGGGTAGTCCTGGGCAATCTGCGCAGCAAGGCTGTTGCCGCCGATAAACGCCACGCGCTTGCGCGGCAGGTCCTCAAGGGTGACCACGCTGTCATCATCGGCGCGTACCACCAGCACGTAAGGGTTGGACAAGTAAGGTCGGGTAAAGCGCAATTTATCGGCGCGTTCGACGCTCGGGGTGATCACCGCCAGCATTTCAACCTGACCGCTGCTGATCTGGTCGATTTGCCGCAACAGCGAGCTGTCCCGCACCACCTCGAACTTCAAGCCAGTGCGCAAGCTGATCCGCGACAGGACCTCGGCGCTCAACCCTTCAAACTGCCCGTTCTCGTTGAAGAAAGACAGCGGGACGAACTTGTCGAGTACCGCCACCCTCACCCGCGGATGCTTCTCCAGCCAGCGTTGCTCACTGTCGCTCAAGCGCAACCGCTCAGCCCCCAGGGCACCACCGCCACCGGCGCTCCAGCGACGCAGGATTTCCATCTGCTGCGCGGCCGGGATAGCGGCCAGTGCAGCATTGATGATCTTCAGCAGCCGCTCGTTATCCAGGGTGAAGGCAAACCCGAACGGGTTGACCTCCAAGGCAGAGAAATCCTCAATGCGGACGTTGTTGAGATGATTCTTGTTGATCAGGTAGCGGGTGCTGATGGCGTCACCCAGGTAGACATCTGCCTGGCCGAATGCCACTGCGCCAATAGCCTGGTGAGTCGAGCCATACAACTGCAATTGCGCGCGGGGGTAAAACGCCTGGACGGCATTGGGCTGCATGTAGTGGTAGAGCATCGCCACACGCTTTCCCGCCAGGTCGGCCGGCAACGACTGGCTGGCGCCTGACCGGGTCACGAGGGCCGGTTGGTCATTGGCGTAGGAGCGTGACAGTACCAACTGTGTATCCGCCGCCTCATAACCATTGGCCGACCCTAGGAAATCCAGCGCACCTGACTTGAGTGCCTCGATCACTTCATCGCGGGTGTCGTAGCGCCTGACTTCAATCGTGACATTGAGTATCTGTGCGATCAGCGCCGCATAATCGGCGGAGATGCCTTCAAGTTCGTCATTGTTGTTACTCAGGTCGAACGGCGCGTAATCAGGGGCCGACACCCCCATGACCAAGGTGCGCCGTTCTCGCAGCCAGCGCCAGTCCGTTTCATCAAGCTGCACCGTGGATTTTTCAAGACTGGAATGGCCCAGCAATCGCAGCACATGAGGTTCATCCAGAGCCATCGCCACCCAGGGCAAAGACCCCATCAGCAGGATGGCAGTGAATTTCGCCAGCCGAGGGGTGGCCATTTCAGATCAGATGGTTGCGCTGGGCGAATTTAGACAAATGCACCACGGAAGACATGCGCAGCTTCTCCTTGAGGCGCGTCTTGTAGGTACTGATGGTCTTGTGGCTCAGCAGCATGTCTTCGGCAATTTCCTTGTTGCCAAGGCCCAGGGCCAGCTTCTGCAACACCGTCAACTCGCGATCCGAAAGCCCCTCCACCAACTCGAGCTCGGTGGTTTGCAGATCATCGCGACGCACCGAACTGGTCGGCAGGCTGGGAAAGCAACTGTAGTTGGACATTACCGCCTTGATCGCTTTTTGCAGCTCGTCCAGCTCACCGGTCTTGGCGACAAATCCCATGGCGCCGGCACGCATGCAGCGAGTGGAAAAGAACACTGCCAGGTAGGACGTGAGCACCAGAATCTTGCACGGCAAGCCCAACGCCTTTATTCGGCTGATCACTTCCAAGCCGCCAAGCTTGGGCATCGCCAGATCAAGGATGACCAGGTCCGGGCGCTCCTCTCGGGCAACCTGCATAGCGTCAGCGCCATTCCCCGCTTCATAAATCTTATCGAAGCCTTCCTGCTTCAAGAGATAGCGGACCGTGGCGCGAATAAACGGGTGATCATCGACAATCAAAGCTTTGCTCATAAAACCCACCTGAGAAGACAAAGTAACCTGACATATCACACGGGACCCGAGCACCTGTGAAAAATGACAGTTCCGACAAACGGCACTGCACTTCATCAGGACACTCGCCAGGCTCAACCTGGCCCCTCCAATAGAACACCACCACTGCCAGCTGATGCCGTGCCTTTGTTATTGGGCAGCCGCAAGCGCGCAACTTTAACAACGGCGAGGTGTTTAAATTGAAGGGTTAGTCCTGATTGCATGTAGGACTTTTCCTCACAAAAGCATAGCCAACCCTATGCCAGGCATTTGACCCACTACTCCGTGGTACTTGGGCTCCAGAAGGCCTGCACCACCAAGGCCGAGGTGGAAATGCGTGCGACCAGCGCGTCCAGCTCGTCACCATCGACAGACGTCACTGCCAGAGTCGCTTCGATCTCCACTTCTTCGCTGCCAAACGGGCGCACATCCACGTCACTGGCGGGATAGTTGCAACGCGCCAGCTCCGCTTCCAGCAAGGCCAGCACCGCCTTTTGCTGGGTACGCCGCGCAACGACATAAAGAATGTTGGTGACCTCCGCCGACACCACATCCAACGGCTGACGGTTAATGTTGTTGACGATTGGCCGCAGCAGCGTATTGGCCGCCAGCACAAACAAGGTGCCCAGCAACGCCTCGAGAATCAGGTCGGCACCGGCACAGGCCCCCACCGCGGCCGACGCCCAGAGCGTGGCGGCGGTGTTGAGACCACGTACATTGCCTTCTTCGCGCATGATCACCCCGGCACCGAGAAAACCGATGCCCGACACCACATACACAACCACCCGCACCGCGCCTTCCGCGCCGCCCAGGCGGTTGGCCATATCGACGAAAATCGCCGCCCCCACCGCCACCAGCACATTGGTGCGCAAACCCGCCGTGCGCTGGCGGTACTGGCGCTCGAAGCCGATCAGGCCACCGAGGATAAACGCGGCGGACAGGCTGACCAGGGTATCGACCAGGGAATTGAAGTTGATGTTATTGATGGCTTGCATGAAAAAACTCCATGAACGCTGCGGCACATTGAAAGGCCGCCGCACGGCTTTGCAGAAACGGGAGTTCCGGGCAGCAGGTCGCACACCGGGGTTACCCAGGTGTGGGTCAGCGTCGATGAGAGGGATTCAGGCAGGCGCCAGGAATGGCTGCTGCCGGGATGCCGCTTCTCGCTTGGGGCGAGACAACGGCATCGGGAAAATGCGCGTTACCTTGCCAAGGCTGTGCCGGTTACCAGGACCGGCCGACAACTGTCGCTCGAACAAGTACCCACTGAGGGTCTCCGCTATTGATGAAAACGGGCGAAGCTTACGCCCCGACTGCGGGAGAGTAAACCGTAGGAAAGTGTCCGTATTGTGAACAGGAAATTTCTTCAGAATAGGTTCAGGAACCACTTTCTTGAGCCCGGACGAGTCAGGGCCGATCCCGAACCACCCGCACCAGGTAGTCCTCAACCTGCCCACCCGCCAGCGCCTTGACCTGAATCGACACCCTGTTCACCTGCCGCCCCATGGTGATCCCCTCGCGAGTCCGCACCTGCACGTACCCAAGCCTGGGCCAGAAGCGTTCGGCCTTGGTATTGCCGACGACCACCGTCAACCGCAGCCATTGAGCCCCTTGCCCGGCAGCCCAGCGTTCAAGGTCCGCATGCAGCCGCTGAGCCAGCCCAGTGCCATGCAAGCGCGCCTCCACCAGCAGCAAGCCGATATGCCACACACCGACCGCCAATAAATCCGCGGCGATGTTCACCACGGCAACCAAGCGGCCTTCGGCATCGCGATAACCCAGCCAGTACATCCGAGTGCAACGCCAACCCGCCGGCAACGCACCCTGCAACTCTTCACGCGCCTCGGTCGGCGTGGCGGGCTCGCCGTTGACCGCGATGAAATACTCTGGCGCCTGCTCGAAAAACCGTTGCAACTCGGCTTCATCACGGTCGCCCAACTCAACCACCCGAATACCGTCAGTGGTGCAACCCGGCAACACCTGTCGATCAACGTCCATGTTCACCCCGCCTCACTCATCCCGCGTCAGCACTTCCAGCAATTCGATCTCAAAGCGCAGATTGCTGCCGGGCTTGATATGCGCGCCCATCGAGCGCTCGCCATACGCCAGGTGCGCCGGCACGAACAGTGTGCGTATGCCGCCCACCTGCATGCCCATCAGGCCTTGGTCCCAGCCCTTGATGACGCGTCCGGTGCCGATGACACACTGGAACGGTTTGCCGCGCTCCCAGGATGAGTCGAACACAGTGCCGTCTTCCAACGTGCCCGTGTATTGGGTGGTGATCAGCGCGCCCTTGACCACGGTTTTACCGTCGCCCAGGCGGATGTCGGTGATCTGGAGTTCGTCGTTGCTCATGAAAGTCTCGTAGGATGCGTGAAGGCTGGGGTTTTCCCAGAACCAAGCGGGTTTGGCAAGTGCAGAGCGACACCGCGCGCCCACACGAAGCAACTCCCCTGCACTATCCTGAGCTCCAGGTGTCGTACTCCCATGCGCCCAACCGCCGGAGCCCCCATGCCCCAAGATGTCCTCGCCAAAGAAACCAACCGCCGCCAATTGCAGCAGATCATCTCCGGCCTGTCCGACGGGATCATCCTCGCCGAAGTCGACCAGACCCTCCTCTGGGCCAATGAAGCCGCACTGAGCATGCACGGTGTTGATAACGTCGAGGCGCTGGGCGCCAACACCCGGGAATACGCCGAACGCTTCGCCCTGCGTTATCGCAACAACCATCCTGTGCTGCTGGAAAACTATCCCCTGGCCCGTGCAGCAGCGGGCGATGAATTCAGTGACGTGGTGGTGGAGGTCACGCCCACCGACGATGCGGACAAGACCTGGGTCCACCGCTTGCGCAGCCTGGTGATCAGCGATTCACACGGTGCACCGGAGTTGCTGGTGCTGATCCTCAGCGACGCCACCGAGTGGGCCAGCGCCGAACAGCGCTTCGAAAAACCCTTCAATGCCAACCCCGCACCCGCCGTGATCTGCCGCCTGAGCGACCTGCGCTATATCAAGGTCAACCAGGGTTTTCTGGAGATGACCGGCTACAACCGCGACCAGGTCATCGGTAAATCCGTCTATGAGCTGGACGTGCTGGAACACGCCGAGCGCAAGGACCTGGCCATCCAGCGCCTGGGCGAAGGGGCGACCATCCCGCAGATGCAGGCCGAGCTGAAATTGCCCGCGGGCGGCAGCAAGCTGGTGATCGTTGCCGGCCAGCCGTTGGACATGAACGAGGAAGACTGCATGCTGTTTTCCTTCACCGACCTGGAGCCACGGCGCAAGGCGGAGATCGCCCTGCGCCAGAGCGAAGAGCGCTTCGCCAAGTCGTTCCGCCTGACACCGGTACCGACCCTGGTGTGCAGCGCCGACAACCGCCAAGTGGTGGACGTCAACGAAGCCTTCATGAGCATCACCGGCTATATCAGCGAAGAACTGATCGGCAAAGCTATCGAAGACATCGACTTCATCGACAGCCCCCAGGCGGGTGCGCAGTTGTTTGCCACCCTGGAAAAGTCCGGCAACCTGGACGGTCAGGACCTCAAGGTGCGCAAGAAAGGTAACGAGGTGATCGACTGCGTGGTGTCTGCCGATACCGTGATCATCGAGGACGTGCCCTGCTACCTGCTGGTGCTGATGAACATCACCGAACGCAAACGCTCGGAGCTTGAACTGGTGGCCGCCATCGAAGAAGTGATGCAGGACGCCTCCTGGTTCAGCCAGACGCTGATCGAGAAGCTGGCCAACGCCAAAAGCGTCAACAGCCCCAACCTGCCGAACGTGGCCTTCACCGACCTGACTGCCCGCGAGCGGGATGTACTGGGCCTGATCTGCGAAGGCTTGGCCGACAAGGAGATCGCCTCACGCCTGAAACTGGCCCCCAACACCGTGCGCAACCATGTGGCCACGGTGTACTCCAAGCTCGGCGTGCACAGCCGCAGCGCTGCCATCGTCTGGGCCCGTGAACGCGGGCTGTTTGCCGGTGAACTGCGGCTTAAAAAGTAGGCGCTTGAAGTGCAAATGCACTAGTACACCTAGTGCGAATTCGCCTTATGGCGCGCGCGGGCAATCAATAACCTTCAGGTGTCGAAGTTCATGCCCTGAAGGAACCCGCATGTTTACCCTCTCTCAACTGCGAAATTGCATCGAAGAAGGCCTGTCGCCGCTGACGTGTGAATTCACCCTGTGCCGGGATGCGTCGCTGACCCTCAAGGTCTACGACGCACAAACCGGCCGGGTTGACCTGGTGGTGACCGGGATCAGCACCAATCGGCTGCAGACCCCGCAAGAAGTGGCAAAGATGGTGGACGAGCTGCGCTACGAACTGCAATGCAACACCGTCGGCAAGCTCACGCTGGAGGATTGGCCTTCAGCGACGCCCCAATGAAATAGAACACCCCGCCGCCCACGATAAACGCCCCCAGCATGTAAAACATGTAGTGGGCCGGCAGGCTGGCCAGCACCAGCCCACACAACACCGGTCCCAGGGCCGCGCCGAGGTTGGACAGGTTCTGCGCCCCGTAGTACATGCCGCGCAGGTGGTCCGGGGCGATGCGGTCGATAAACATGTACTCGGCCGGAAACACGATAATCTCCCCCACCGTAAACACCGCCATCGCCAGTACCCACCACAGCACGCTGGTAGACAGCGCAAAGCCGATCAACCCCAGCATGAACATGCTCAAGCCGAAAATCAGCCATTGGCTCAGGTGACGGTGGGAAATGCGTCGGCCAATCACGTACTGCAAGGCAATCACCAGCACGGCGTTGGTGGTAAGGACCGCGCTGATTACGGTGTAGGTGTATTCCGCAGTGGTGGTGGTCACCAGATATTGCGACAGGTAGGCCGTGAACTGGCCGAACACCACCGCACTGAGCAGCCCGCCAAGGGTGAAGCACACCAGTCGGTGATCCTTCAACAGCACGCGGCCAACGGCCATAAACGACACCGGCTTCTGCGTCGCATCCACCGTGGTCAGCGTGCGGTCGCCCCAGCGCCAGTACAGCAGGAAAAACACCACCCCCAACAGCGCCGACAAGATAAACGGCAGGCTGATATCCAGCTTCGCCACCACTGCCCCGAACGCGGGCCCGACGGCATAGCCAATATTGGTCAGGGTGTACTTGATGGAGAACACCTCGCTGCGTGCCTCTTCCGGCAACAGGCTGGCGAAGCCGGCTTTCACCGCGATGTCGATAACCGCGTAAGCAAGGTTGATCAGGATCAGGCAGCTATAGAACGCCCAGATATTCTGCGCGAGGACCGTACCGATAAAGCCCAGCACAAACAGCACACTCAGGCCAAGCAGCAGCCGGTAGCTGTTGATGCGGTCGACAAGAAAACCGCCGTACACGCTGAGCAATGAACCGACGATCAATGAACTGCCAATCACCAGGCCGACCTGGGTGATGTCCAGGCCGAAGTGGCTGGTCAGGTAAATCACAAGATAGGGAAAGGTGATCGCCTTGGCCAACGTCAGCATCAACGTGGCGGACAGCAACAGGTTCACGGTGCGGGGGTAGTTTCTTATTGTGGCAAGCATCCTGCTCTCTTTTTTCAAGGTAACGCGGCCTCTACAGCCGGCTACCTTAACTCAGGAGCGGGGACAAAATGCAAGGTCATTTCTTCACGGGGGTGATCTCAAGAATGGTGCCGTTGGTGGTCTTGAGCAGCACGAATTTATCGCCCACCCGCGACCACTGGCTGTCAGCTTCAGGCTGCTTGAGGCCGCGCTTTTTCCAGTCACTGACGGCCGATTCCTTGCGCATCAGGATATCCGGTGCACGGTCGCCTTCTTTCAAGTCGCGGGTGTTGATATTGGAAGGCTGCACGGTTTCCTGCGGGGTATCACCGGCCTGCACGACAAAGCTGGCGGTGGACAGGCTGGTGGCGAGCAACAGGCAGGCAACGAGGGATTGGGCTTTCATGGGTGCTCCTTCAATGAATGATGCTTACCCAGGTTCCGACCGCTGCCACACGCGATCATTCAACCCGAATTTTCAAGCCTGCACCCAACCTGTGGCGAGGGAGCTTGCTCCCGCTGGGCTGCGCAGCAGCCCCAA
>NZ_ANNV01000134.1 GCF_000346755.1 Pseudomonas sp. CBZ-4
CACCGCTATCGCAGGCAAGCCAGCTCCCACAGTTGATTGGGTTTGCAGTTCGGAAAAGTGGTGTGTTGGGTCTCATCGGAGTCTGGCAATGGCATTACGCGAAACATGTTTATGGGAACACCTCACCCCCAGCCGGCCGGATCGCGCCGCGCTCAAGGGCGAGGTCAAGGTGGATGTGTGCGTGATCGGCGCCGGCATCACCGGTTTGTCGGCGGCCATTCACTTGCTGGAACAAGGCAAAAGCGTCGCCGTGCTGGAGGCTCATCGCACCGGCCACGGCGGTTCGGGGCGCAACGTCGGGCTGGTCAATGCCGGCCTGTGGATCCCGCCGGATGACATCGAGGCCGGTTTCGGCACCGAGGTCGGCAGCCAGCTCAACCGCATGCTGGGTGCGGCGCCGTCCCTGGTGTTCAGCCTGATCGATAAATACCACATCGATTGCCAATTGCGCCGCGAGGGCACCTTGCACATGGCGCACAACGCCCGGGGCGAGGCGGATTTGCGCAGCCGTGAAGAACAATGGAAGCGCCGTGGCGCGCCGGTGGAACTGCTCACCGGCCAGGCCTGTGAACAGGCCACCGGCACGCAGAAAATCGCCGCCGCCTTGCTCGATCGCCGCGCCGGCACCTTGAATCCGATGGCCTACACCAGTGGTCTGGCGAATGCTGCCGTTGGCCTTGGCGGGCAGTTGTTCGACCATTCCCCAGTCACCCAGCTGGAGCGCCAAGGCGCACAGTGGTCGGTGCAAACCGCCCAAGGCTCGGTGCAGGCCGCCCAGGTGGTGATCGCTTCCAACGCCTACACCGAAGGCGAGTGGACCGAGCTGCGCCGCAACTTTTTCCCCGGCTACTACTATCAGGTCGCGTCAGCCCCGCTGACGGACGCCGCCGCCGCGCAGATCCTGCCAGGCGGCCAGGGGTCGTGGGACACGCGCCAGGTGTTGAGCAGCATCCGCCGTGATGCCGATGGCCGCCTGTTGCTCGGCAGCCTGGGCAATGGCAACCAGAAACCGGCGTGGTTCCTCAAGGCGTGGGCCGATCGGGTGCAGCAGCACTACTTCCCGTACCTCAAATCGGTGCAGTGGGAGTTCACCTGGACCGGCTGCATTGCCTTCACCCCCGACCACCTGATGCGCCTGTTCGAACCGGCGCCGGGCCTGGTGGCCGTGACGGGCTACAACGGGCGCGGCGTGACCACCGGCAGCGTGGTCGGCAAGGCGTTTGCCGACTACCTGTGTCACCAGAATCCCCAGGCGTTGCCGATTCCGTTCGCACCGATGCAGCCGCTGGCCGGGGTGGGCCTGCGCAGTTGCCTGTATGAGGCGGGATTCTCGCTGTATCACGCCGGGCAATGTCTGCGGATCGTGATCTGATCAGCGAAATACCGCTCAGAAGCCGGCATTTTCTTAGCAGGCTACTAATCTGTATTGGTGCAAGTCGTAGCAGTCACGCACTGTAAATGTGCAGTTCCGTTACGCGGGTTGTTACAGCTGTAGGAGCTGTCGTTTCCAGGCTTGGTTGCAGGTGTGACCTGCCAGGGTTGTACTTTTTCGGCGCGCAGGTTGCACCTCTCGATGCTAGAGGGTTGCACGTCCTGACGAACGGCGCTGAAACACGCGCAATAACAATGACACCGTGTCTTTTTGAAGAATAAAAACCTACTGGCACGCGCTTTGCTCTGGGCTTTCAGTGAAAAGTTTGAACGCAAGTTGTAGTGCCAAAAATCAAAAATATCGGAGCACCACTCATGTCCCAGACGTTTTACAAGAAAGGTTTTCTGGCCCTCGCCGTTGCAGCGGCGCTGGGTGTTTCTACGTTTGTTCAAGCTGATGTGAAAATTGGCGTGGCGGGCCCGATGACGGGTGCCAACGCAGCTTTCGGTGAGCAGTACATGAAGGGTGCCCAAGCGGCAGCCGATACCATCAACAAGGCCGGCGGCATCAACGGCGAGAAAATCGTCCTGGTGGCCGGCGACGACGCCTGCGAACCCAAACAGGCCGTAGCCGTGGCCAACCGCCTGGCGGACCAGGACAAAGTCATCGGCGTAGTCGGGCACTTCTGCTCGTCCAACACCATCCCGGCGTCCGAGGTCTATGACGAAGCGGGCATCATCGCAATCACCCCAGGTTCCACCAACCCACAGGTCACCGAACGCGGCCTGGGCGCCATGTTCCGCATGTGCGGGCGTGACGACCAGCAAGGCATCGTCGCCGGCGACTACATTGTCGACGTGCTCAAGGGCAAGAAAGTCGCGGTCATCAACGACAAGGACACCTACGGCAAAGGCCTGGCCGACGCCACTTCCGCCCAACTGACCAAGCGCGGCGACAAGCCGGTGCTGGAAGAAGGCCTGACCCGTGGTGAGAAAGACTTCAGTGCGCTCGTCACCAAGATCCGCTCCCTGGGCGCCGACGTCGTGTACTTCGGCGGCCTGCACCCGGAAGCCGGTCCGCTGGTTCGCCAGATCCGTGAAGCGGGTCTGAAAGACGTCAAGTTCATGTCCGACGATGGCGTCGTGACCGACGAGCTGGTGGCCACCGCTGGCGGTGCGCAATACGTCGACGGCGTGTACATGACCTTCGGCGCCGACCCGCGCCTGCTGCCAGACAGCAAGGCCGTGGTGGAAGAGTTCCGCAAAAACGGCACCGAGCCAGAAGGCTACACCCTGTACGCCTACGCGTCGGTCCAGGCCCTGGCTGCCGGCTTCAACGGCGCCAAGTCCAACAAGGGCGAAGATGCGGCCAAGTGGCTGAAAGCCAACCCTGTCCAGACGGTGATGGGCAAGAAGGAATGGGACGGCAAGGGCGACCTGAAAATCTCCGACTACGTGGTTTACCAGTGGGACAAAGACGGTAAATACCATCAGCTGGACAAGCAGAAATAAGCGTAAACACGATCAGTAGGGCACCACAAATCCCCTGTGGGAGCCGGGCTTGCCCGCGATGACGGACTGGCAGTCAACACTGTGTTGAATGTGCAACCGCTATCGCCGGCAAGCCAGCTCCCACAGGGGACCGGGGTTGCCAGTGCAATCGCGTCCAGCAACAAATCTGTCTTTTCCTCCAGAAGCGCCGCACACCCACAGGTGTGCAGGTGCTCACCGCGTGAGATTGCGTTATGGATGGTATTTTCCTGCAGCAACTGGTCAACGGCCTGACCCTCGGGTCGGTCTACGGCCTGATCGCCATCGGCTACACAATGGTCTATGGCATCATCGGCATGATCAACTTCGCCCACGGCGAGGTTTATATGATTTCCGCTTACCTCGCGGCGATCACCCTGGCCCTGCTCGCCTACTTCGGCATCGAATCCTTCCCGCTGCTCATTCTCGGCACCTTGATCTTCACCGTGGTCGTCACCGGCGTGTACGGTTGGGTCATCGAGCGTGTCGCCTACAAACCCCTGCGCAACTCCACCCGACTCGCGCCGCTGATCAGCGCCATCGGCATCTCGCTGATCCTGCAGAACTACGCACAGATCGCCCAGGGCGCCAAGCAACAAGGCATTCCCACCCTGCTGGCCGGGGCCTGGCGTGTCGATATCGGCACCGGCTTCGTGCAACTGACGTACACCAAGGTGTTCATCCTGGTCGCTGCCTTTGCGGGCATGGCCCTGCTGACCTACGTGATCAAATACACCAAGCTCGGCCGCATGTGCCGCGCCACCCAGCAAGACCGCAAGATGGCCTCCATCCTCGGCATCAACACCGACCGCGTGATCTCCTACGTGTTTGTCATCGGTGCCGCCATGGCCGCCCTCGCCGGTGTGCTCATCACCCTCAACTACGGCACCTTCGACTTCTACGCCGGCTTCATCATCGGTATCAAGGCGTTTACCGCGGCGGTCCTCGGCGGCATCGGCTCCCTGCCTGGGGCGATGCTCGGCGGGATCATCCTCGGCATCTCCGAGTCGCTGTTCGCAGGGTTGATCAACTCTGACTACAAAGACGTGTTCAGTTTCTCCCTGCTGGTGGTGATTCTGATTTTCCGTCCCCAGGGCCTGCTGGGTCGCCCACTCGTGGCTAAGGTGTAAACATGTCTGCTGCCAAACCCATCGATATCAAGAAAAGTGTGGTCGATACGATTCTCGCCGGGCTTATTTCCCTGGTCGTGTTCGGTCCGATCGTCGGCGTCGTCCTCGACGGCTACAGCTTCAACCTGGAACCGGCCCGCGTGGCCACGCTGGTCGCCATCGTCATGGTCGGCCGCTTTGCCCTGAGCCTGTTCCTGCAAACCCCCAAGGGCCTGAAGATCCTGCAGGGCTTCGAGAGCAGCGGCTCCGGTGTGCATGTGCTGGCGCCGGACTACAAGTCGCGGCTGCGCTGGATCATCCCGGCGTTGATCGTGATCGCCATCGTGTTCCCGATCTTCGCCAACAAGTACCTGCTCACCGTGGTCATCCTCGGCTTGATCTACGTGCTGCTGGGCCTGGGCCTGAACATCGTGGTCGGCCTCGCCGGCCTGCTCGACCTGGGCTACGTGGCGTTCTACGCCATCGGCGCCTACGGCCTGGCCCTGGGGTATCAATACCTCGGCCTGGGCTTCTGGACGGTGCTGCCCTTGGCGGCCATCGCGGCGGCATTGGCGGGATGCATACTCGGCTTCCCGGTGTTGCGAATGCACGGTGACTACCTGGCCATCGTGACCCTGGGCTTCGGTGAAATCATCCGCCTGGTGCTGAACAACTGGCTGTCGTTTACCGGTGGGCCGAACGGCATGCCGGTGCCATCACCCACCTTCCTCGGCCTGGAATTCGGGCGCAAGGCGAAGGAGGGCGGGATCCCGTTCCACGAGTTCTTCGGCATCGATTACAACCCCAACATCAAGTTCATGTTCATCTACATCGTGCTGTTTCTGGTGGTGCTGGCCGTGCTGTACATCAAGCACCGCCTGACCCGCATGCCGGTGGGCCGCGCCTGGGAAGCCTTGCGCGAAGATGAGATCGCCTGCCGTTCCATGGGCCTGAACCACGTGCTGGTCAAGCTCTCGGCGTTCACCATCGGCGCTTCAACCGCCGGCCTGGCCGGGGTGTTTTTTGCCAGTTACCAGGGTTTCGTCAACCCGTCGTCGTTCACCTTCTTCGAGTCGGCGCTGATCCTCGCCATCGTGGTGCTGGGCGGCATGGGCTCGACGGTGGGCGTGGTGATCGCGGCGTTCGTGTTGACCGTCGCGCCGGAACTGCTGCGCAGCTTCTCCGAATACCGTGTGCTGCTGTTTGGCGTGCTGATGGTGGTAATGATGATCTGGCGACCACGCGGCTTGATCCGCATCAGCCGTACCGGTGTGACACCACGCAAGGGGGTAGCGCCATGAGCAAGGAAGTCGTCCTTTCCGTGGAACACCTGATGATGCACTTCGGTGGCATCAAGGCCTTGAGCGATGTGAGCCTCAAGGTCGAACGCAACTCGATCTTCGCCCTGATCGGCCCCAACGGCGCCGGCAAGACCACGGTGTTCAACTGCCTCACCGGCTTCTACAAAGCCAGCGGCGGCAAGATCAACCTCAACGTGCGCGGCAAGCAGACCGACGTGATCCAACTGCTCGGCGAGCGCTTCCAGCCCACCGACTTTGTCTCGCCGAAAAGCTTCCTCAGCCGGGTGTACTACAAGATGTTCGGCGGTACCCATTTGGTGAACCGCGCCGGTTTGGCCCGGACCTTCCAGAACATTCGCCTGTTCAAGGAAATGTCGGTGGTGGAAAACCTGCTGGTGGCCCAGCACATGTGGGTCAACCGCAACATGCTCGCGGGCATCCTCAACACCAAGGGCTACCGCAAGGCCGAAAGCGACGCCCTCGACCACGCCTTCTACTGGCTGGAAGTGGTGGACCTGGTGGACTGCGCCAACCGCCTCGCTGGCGAACTCTCCTACGGCCAGCAGCGCCGCCTGGAAATCGCCCGGGCCATGTGCACGCGGCCGCAGATCATCTGCCTGGACGAACCGGCGGCGGGCCTCAACCCCCAGGAAACCGAAGCCCTCAGTGCGATGATTCGCCTGCTGCGCGACGAACACGACCTGACGGTGGTGCTGATTGAACACGACATGGGCATGGTGATGAGTATTTCCGACCACATCGTGGTGCTGGACCACGGCAACGTGATCGCCGAAGGCGGCCCGGAGGCGATCCGCAACGACCCGAAAGTGATTGCCGCCTACCTCGGCGCCGACGAAGAGGAGCTGGTATGAGTGCACCTATCCTCGAAATGAAGGACCTGGACGTGTTCTACGGCCCGATCCAGGCCCTGAAAAAAGTCTCGCTGCACATCAACGAAGGCGAAACCGTCAGCCTGATCGGCTCCAACGGTGCGGGCAAATCCACACTGCTGATGTCGATCTTCGGCCAGCCACGGGCCGAGTCGGGGCAGATTCTGTACAACGGCGTCGACATTACCCACAAGTCGTCCCACTACATCGCCTCCAACGGCATCGCGCAGTCGCCGGAAGGGCGGCGGGTGTTCCCTGACATGACCGTCGAGGAAAACCTGCTGATGGGCACCATCCCCATCGGTGACAAGTT
Source organism: Pseudomonas sp. CBZ-4 (assembly GCF_000346755.1). Classification (GTDB taxonomy): domain Bacteria; phylum Pseudomonadota; class Gammaproteobacteria; order Pseudomonadales; family Pseudomonadaceae; genus Aquipseudomonas. The sequence continues at coordinate 6,515 of NZ_ANNV01000134.1, forward strand.
CGCCAGCGAAGACATGCAGCGCATGTTCGAGCTGTTCCCTCGGCTCAAGGAGCGGCGTAACCAGCGGGCCATGACCATGTCCGGTGGCGAGCAGCAAATGCTCGCCATCGCTCGCGCACTGATGAGCCGGCCCAAGCTGTTGCTGCTGGACGAACCGAGCCTGGGGCTGGCGCCGATTGTGGTGAAGCAGATCTTCTCGACCTTGCGCGAGCTGGCGTCCACCGGGATGACCATCTTCCTGGTGGAGCAGAACGCCAACCATGCGCTGCGCTTGTCGGACCGCGCTTATGTGATGGTCAACGGTGAGATTCGCCTGACGGGCACCGGTAAAGAGCTGTTGGTGAACGAGGAAGTGCGCAACGCCTACCTCGGCGGGCACTGACCTAAAGCTTGACGCAACCCCCCTGTGGGAGCTGGCTTTGTGTGGGAGCTGGCTTGCCTGCGATGCAGACACCTCGGTCTATCTGACAAACCGAGGCGATGCTGTCGCAGGCAAGCCAGCTCCCACAAAGAGCAGCTCCCACATTTGTTTTGCGGTGTTCATAAGGCCGATACCAAATTGTGGAAAACAAATCCAGCCACCCTCCAAAGCGCGACATATAGCCGCCGCAAATCCCTGTTTTGTCACAGTTTTGACTTGTCCCCATCCACTGTGGAACCGGCTGTGGGTAACGTGGTAGTACTCTGCTGGAGGCCTTTAAAACCGTGGCTTGTAGCGGGTTGATCGTTTTTTGATCAGTGGTTTTTTGGCGACCGGCCAAGGGCTTTGTCAACCTGTTTAAAGACACAGGTATATGACCGATTTATGTCCACTCAGCCTGTGGATAAGTCTGTGACTAAACTCTGGAAAGACCTCCACAGAGGCCGGAATGACTGGCCTGGAGCCATCGTTGTGATTTTCTCCTCGTCGATGGGCCTACATACGGCCCCGCCGAGGTCAAGCAAAAAACTTTCTAAAACCGCCTGCAAGCCGCGCATACAGCGGCTTGAGGCGTTTTGCACTTGCCCCCAAAGACTGTGGGCGCAGTTGTGGATAACCTGCGCGCACATGGCTGCAAGCCACGCTCTGTAAGGCTTTGCGAGATATGGTTAAAAACTGATCAGTTACACATGACGTTCTGTGCATAGCGGTTGCCGCAGCCGCGTCGTACGGGCATTCTGCTGGCTGATTTTTTTCCGATGCCCGCAAGGAGAACACCATGTCCAACACGCTGTTTATTACTGGCGCAACCTCAGGTTTCGGCGAAGCCTGCGCCCGTCGTTTTGCCGAAGCCGGCTGGAAACTGGTGCTCACCGGTCGTCGTGCCGAGCGCTTGAATGCGCTGGTCGAAGAGCTTTCCAAGCAGACCGAAGTGCACGGCCTGGTGGTGGACGTGCGTGACCGCAAGGGCATGGAAGAGGCAATCGCCAACCTGCCGCCATCGTTCGCGAAGCTGCGCGGGCTGATCAACAACGCGGGCCTGGCCGTCGGTACCGACCCAGCACCCAAGTGCAGCCTCGACGATTGGGAAACCATGGTCGATACCAATATCAAGGGCCTGCTGACCACCACCAGCCTGCTGCTGCCGCGCCTGATCGCCCACGGTCGTGGCGCCGGGATCATCAACCTGGGGTCCATCGCCGGTAACTATCCGTACCCGGGCAGTCATGTGTATGGCGGTTCCAAGGCGTTCGTGAAGCAGTTCTCGCTGAACCTGCGCTGCGACCTGCAAGGCACCGGCGTACGGGTGACCAACATCGAGCCGGGCCTGTGTGAGAGCGAGTTCTCGCTGGTGCGCTTTGGCGGCGACCAGGCGCGTTATGACGCCACCTATGCCGGCGCCGAGCCGATCCAGCCGCAGGACATTGCCGATACGATCTTCTGGGTCATGAACACGCCGGCGCATGTGAACATCAACCGCCTGGAACTGATGCCGGTGAGCCAGACCTGGGCTGGGTTTGCCATTGAGCGCGGGGCCAAGTAAGGCTTTAGACCGCGCCGCGTCCATCGCAGGCAAGCCAGCTCCCACACCAAGGGTGTACGCGGTCAAAATGTGGGAGCGGGCTTGCCCGCGATGGCGGCAAATCGGTCAAAACAGGCCATAAGGTACACTCCCCTCCTGAGAACCCCACCGCACCCAGCGGTTTCAAGGTTTTGACGGGAGGAAATGTGAGTAACCGAGGTGAGCAGGCACTGCTCAAACAATCGACCATCCTGATGTTCGCAGTCGCGATCGCCGGGATTGTCACGGGTGTGATATCCGGCGCCCAATCCATTCTGTTCGACGGCTTTTTCTCGCTGATCGCCACCGCCATCAAGGTGTTGATGCTGATCACGGCCAAGCTGATCGCCAAGAAAAGCAACGAACGCTTCCAGTTCGGCTACTGGCACCTGGAGCCCATGGTGCTGTTGATCGAAGGCAGCTTCCTGTTGCTGATCGCCATCTATGCGTTCCTCAACGGCGTGTTCGGCATTATCAATGGCGGGCGCGAGATCGAGTTGGGGCTGGTGATCATTTATGCGGCGGTGTTTACCGTCGTCGAATTTGCCTACTTCTTCTACGTGCGTTATCGCAATCGCACGCTCAAGTCCTCGCTGATCCAGTTCGACAACATCAGCTGGCTGGTGGACGCCATGCTCTCGGTCGGCTTGCTGATCAGCTTTCTCGCCGCGCTGTTGCTCAAGTCCCAGGGCTATGGCGAGTGGGCGGTGTACGTCGACCCGTTGATCCTGATCCTGCTGGCCCTGAGCATGCTGGCGCCGGCGTTCAAGATCCTGCGCCCGGCGTTGCGCGAGGTGCTGGGGATTACCCCGGACCAGTTGGACGACAAGGTGCGCGAAGTGATGGACGCGGCCCAGGCCAAACATGGTTTCGACGACTACGTGTCCTACGTGCAAAAACACGGGCGGGCGCGGTTTATCGAGATTCATGTGGTGTTGCCGGCGGATTACCCGGTGGATAACGTCGCGACCCTCGACGGGCTGCGCGAAGAGATATCCACAGGGCTGGGCAAAGCGGATGCGGCGCGGTGGTTGACCATCAGTTTTACAGGGGATCGCAAGTGGATTGCGTGAGGTCTGTTAAGCCGAGGTGAGGCTATCGCAGGCAAGCCAGCTCCCACATTTGAATGTATTCACAAATCAAACTGTGGGAGCTGGCTTGCCTGCGATAGGGCCCTGAACGTCAGCCCAAATGCTGGATCAGCCCCTGATAGCAAGTCGCCAAGTGATAAGGCGTAGTCGACGGCATATCCCACCGACTCACCACACCCTGGGCATCCAGGCATTCATTCCAGCCTTTGCCATGCAAAAAATGCTGTTGCAGCGCCAGCAACTGACGCTGCAACACCGCCTCGCTGCCCGGCCGCAAGGTCAGCGCCCGCAGGTATTCCGCCTGGGCCCAGATGCGCTGGGTGCCATCGCGCACGCTGCCATCCAGCGCCAACATGCCGCTGACCGCACCGCTCGACTTATCCACACCCTTTTGCTCGGCGTAGGCAAAGGCCCGCGTCAACGAAGCGTGCAACGGCGTGCCGCGTAGGACGTCGGAAGATTCCAGCAAAAAGAACCATTCGAACTGGTGCCCCGGCTCAAACCAGTTATCCACAGCGCCCAGCGGTTTTTCCATCATCACGCCGTGCTGGCGGTCGATGAAGCGCTGCTGCATGGCCGTCGCCAAGCCCAGCAGTGCCGTTTGTACGTCGGCGTCTTCACGCACGGCGAGGGTGGCCAGGAAGCCTTCGGCCAGGTGCATCAGCGGGTTTTGCAGCGGGCCGGACTTGAGGGGCGACCAGTTGCGTTCCAGCACGGCTTCATACAGGCCGTCGCCTGTGGCAAAGCGCTCGGCGACCACGGCCAGGGCGGCGTTGAGCACCGACTCCACCAGCGGCTCGCGCACCTTGGCCCAGTAGTGAGCGCAGGCGAAAATGATGAAGGCGTGGGTGTAGAGATCCTTGCGCTTGTCCAGCGCCTGGCCGGCCGGGTCGATGCTGTAGAACCAGCCGCCGTGCTCGGCATCGTGGAAGTGCCGTTGCAGGGAACGGAACAACGCCGCCGCGCGCTCTTCGGCAAACGCCGCGCCGGGTTCGCCGATCAGGCTGGCGAACAGGTACAACTGCCGGGCACAGGCCATGGCGCGGTAGCGTTGCGGGGGCAGCGGGTGGTGATTGGCGTCCAGCGCCTCATAGGGCAACGCCAGCTCGGCATTCCAGCCAGGGCCCTGCCAGAGCGGCACGATCAGGGTGTGGAAGTGCGTGAGCACGGCGTTCAGGGTGGAGCTTGGAGCGGTGGGCATTGGCTGGCGTCGTCACGGCAGGGGTGTAGGCGCGCATGGTAGCAGGCTTGGGTTCTGTGGTGTCTGTGGGACCGCTATCGCAGGCAAGCCAGCTCCCACATTTGATTGGGTTCGCAGATCAAAATGTGGGAGCTGGCTTGCCTGCGATGAGGCCCGCACACATGCAACAAAGCTCAGCCCGCGAGCAACCAAACCCCAGTCGCCGCCGAAGCCGCCCCGGCAATCCGCACCAACGGCGCTGCTGCAGCCGGCAGGAACCGCACCACCGCATACCCGGCCGCGTGCAACACCGCCGTCGCGCCGACAAAACCGGCCGCATACGCCCACGGACTGGACATGTCCGGCAGCTCCAGCCCATGGGCCACACCGTGGAACAACGCGAACAACGCCGTCGCACCGACCGCCACGAACAACGGCGGCCGCACCGCCAGCGCCACCGCCAGGCCCAGCGCCAGCACTGACGCGGCAATCCCGCTTTCCATCGCGGGCAATTGCATCCCTTCAAAGCCCAGCACGCCACCGATCAACATGGTGCCGACAAACGTACACGGCAACGCCCAGCGCGCCGCGCCTTTCTGTTGTGCGGCCCACAGGCCGACCGCCAGCATCGCCAGCAAATGGTCGATACCGCCCAGCGGGTGGCTGATCCCGGCGATCAAGCCGTTATCACCATGGCCCGGGTGGGCAAACGCGAGGGCCGGGGCCAGCAGCAACGCGGCGGCGGTGAAGAGTTTCTTGAGGCTCATGGACAGGTTCCTTATGGGTTGATCAGGCGGCGGTCAGCAGGCCTTGGCGTTCGATAAAGGCGACGATTTCTTCCAGGCCAACCCCGGTTTTCTGGTTGCTGAACACAAAGGGCTTGCCGTTGCGCATGCGCGTGGTGTCGCTGTTCATCAATTCCAGCGAAGCGCCGACCAGCGGCGCCAGGTCGATCTTGTTGATCACCAGCAGGTCGGATTTGCAGATGCCCGGCCCGCCCTTGCGTGGCAGCTTGTCGCCGGCGGACACATCGATCACATAGATGGTCAGGTCCGACAGCTCCGGGCTGAACGTCGCCGAGAGGTTGTCGCCACCGGACTCCACCAGGATCAGGTCCAGGCCGGGGAAGCGGCGGTTGAGCTGGTCCACCGCTTCAAGGTTGATCGACGCGTCTTCGCGGATCGCCGTGTGCGGGCAGCCGCCGGTTTCCACGCCGATGATGCGTTCGGGCGCCAGCGCCTGGTTGCGCACCAGGAAGTCGGCGTCTTCGCGGGTATAGATGTCGTTGGTGACCACGGCCAGGTTGTAGCGGTCGCGCAGGGCGAGGCACAGGGCCAGGGTCAGGGCGGTCTTGCCGGAGCCCACTGGGCCGCCGATGCCGACGCGCAAAGGTTGTGTATTCATGGGGTGGTTCTCCTAGGAACGGAACAGGCGGCTGTACTGGCGCTCGTGGGCCATGCACGCCAGGGACAGGCCGAACGCGGCGCTGCCGAAATGGTTGGGGTCGATCCGCGCGGCGTCCTGCTGGGCTTGTTGCAGCAACGGCAGCAGCTCGCTGGTCAGGCGCTGGGCGGCTTGCTGGCCCAGGGGCAGGGTTTTCATCAGCACGGCCAGTTGGTTTTCCAGCCAGCTCCACAGCCAGGCGGCAAGGGCGTCGGCGGGGTTGATGGTCCAGGCACGGGCGGCCAGGGCCCAGCCCAGGGCAAGGTGAGGTTCGCCGCGTTGTTCAAGAAAGCTGCGCGCAGCGTCGTCCAGTTCAGGCAAACCATTGAGCAACTGTTGCAGGGAGTAGCCCATCTGCCGGCTCTCTTGGTACAGCTCGCGGGTCTCACGGCTGGCGCGGTGCTCTTCACACAGCTTGGCCAGCTGCGGCCAATCCTGTTCAGCGGCGGCGCGGCAATGGGCGAGCAGCAGCGGTGCTTCAAAGCGCGCGAGGTTGAGCAACAACTGATCGCTGATCCAGCGGCGGGCACTGGCGGCATCACTGACGCGGCCGTTCTCCACGGCCATTTCCAGGCCCTGGGAATAGCTGTAGCCGCCAATCGGCAATTGCGGACTGGCCAGACGCAACAGCGCCCAGGCTGGGTTCATAGACGCACGCCGAACTGGTGCAGCTTGGGCGGGTAATTGAAGTCTTCGTCGCCATGGCGCGAATGGTGATGGCCACCGCCATAGGCGCCGTGTTCCGGCTGGAACGGCGCTTCGAGGGTTTCGGTGGTGGCGCCCAGTTGATCGAGCATGGCCTTGAGCACGTAGTCATCGAGCAGGCGCAGCCAGCCATCCCCTACTTGCAGGGCGACGTGGCGATTGCCCAGGTGATAGGCGGCACGGGTCAATTCAAAGGCGCTAGGGCAGGTGACGTGCAGCAGTTGTTCAGGGCGTGCGCAGACGCGTACGACGCGTCCGTCTTCGGCCTGTAGGAATTCGCCATCGTGCAGCGGTGGCTGGCCACGTTCCAGGAACAGGCCGACATCTTCACCGTCGGCACTGAAACAGCGCAGGCGGCTTTTGCTGCGGGCTTCGAAATTCAGCAGCAGCTCGGCAGCCCAGAGGGCTTGGGGGGCGATTCGGCGGTGGATCACCAGCATCAGAAGGCTTCCAGCAATGAGCGATGCAGGTGCTAGAGCAAGGGCCTTGCCAATCTCTGCGCAGAGTAGGAATAGCCCGTAGGTAGGCGCTATGACGCCACCAAATGGGGCGTAGGAAAAATCTCTTGCCGCTTCAGAATGGTGCTCAACGGGGTTGCGTGCACATGGTTGGGGCGTTTTTAGGATTTATCCTACGCGGCTTGGGGATTCGCCGTTCATGGCGCTTCGTGATGAGAATTTAGGATTCGCGCCGTGTTTAATTTGCCGCGACGCTTATCATGCTCAAGTCATTTTTTTGTCTAGTCATCATCGGGCTGTCTTTCTCCATCTCCTCGGCTTCGGCCAATTTGCAGCCCCATCCCACCTTCGCCCCGACGGCCATCAACGGAGTGGTAGACCGCGCCCATGAACTGCTGGGCACGCCTTACAAATTCGGGGGCACCTCGGTGCAGCAAGGGTTCGATTGCAGCAGCTTTCTGGTCTACCTGTTCAAGACCGAGGCGAATATCCAGATTCCACGCACCACGGCGGCGATGCACCGTTCAAGTGCCGCCACCATCGCGCGCAATGCGCTGAAGCCGGGTGACGCCGTATTCTTCAAGGGCAATGGGCGGGGGCAGGTCAGTCATGTGGGGCTGTACATCGGCGAAGGCAAATTCATCCATTCGCCGCGCACCGGCAAAAGCATCCGTATCGATTCGCTGAGCAACAGCTACTGGAACAAGCACTACACCACGGCCAAGCGCTTTCACTCGGCGGGCTGACCGGCTTACTCAGTGCTGCCCAGCCCCTGCCAATGCTTGAGGCCGATAAAGATAAAGCGCAGTTGCTGGGTGATTTTCGCCTGAGGCGTGAGGTGCGCAGGCAGGGCCTGGGCAGGCGGGTCGATGATGTCGGGCAGGGTGGCGAACACACTTTTGACGATCAGGTCGGCCATCACATGCAAACCTTCGCCGTCCAGGTGTTGCAGCTTGGGCATCAGTGTGAGGTCGGCCGCGAGGTCACGGGTGATGTCTTCGCGCAAGGCGCCGATGGCCTGGCGTACGGCCAGGCAGCCGCCGTATTGCTCACGGGCGAGGAACAGGAACTGCGAACGGTTGGCCGACACCACATCGAGAAAGATGCGCACGGACGCGTCGATAATGCCGCCCATCACGAATTCGTTGTGGCGCACCAGGCGAATGGTGGCGCGGAAGGTCTGGCCGACCTCGCTGACCAGCACCAGCCCAAGCTGATCCATGTCGGCAAAGTGGCGATAGAAACCGGTGGGCACGATGCCGGCCGTCTTGGCCACTTCGCGCAGGCTCAGGCTGCCAAACCCACGGCCACACTCCATCAGATGGCGGGCTGCGTCCATCAGGGCGAGGCGGGTCTGTTGCTTCTGTTCGGCGCGGGGCAGCATGGTGGGCGGGCTTTGTCGGCAAGTTCAGCGACGCACTCTAGCAAAACCGCTTCATCGGCGTCGAACTTGCGCGGGGTGGGGCGTGACGCGGTCTACAGCAAAGCAAAAGCCCGATCGACGGATCGGGCTTTTTTATGGGCCACCACAGGCTTAGCTCTGGGCTTCGTGCAGTTCTTTCAGGCGATCAGCGCCGCCTTCAGCAACACCTTCGGTGTACGCGCGTTTGTTGGCTTGTTCAGCGCCACCTTCGACCAGGCCTTTCTGTTCCAGGCGATCACGGCCACCTTCAGCAACACCTTCGGTGTAAGCGCGTTTGTTGGCTTGCTCGGCGCCACCTTCAACCAGGCCTTTCTCTTCCAGGCGGTTGCGGCCGTTTTCAGCGACAGCGCCTTTGGCGTAGTCACGGTTTTCTTCTTCTTGCGAACCGCTGCGGGCCAGGGTCTGGCTGGACTGCACGGCTTGAGCCTTGTTCTGTGGGGTCGCTTGTTCGGCGGCTGGCAGGGCAAAAGCGCTGGAAGCCAGGACGGACAGCAGGACGGTAGCGAGTACTTGGCGTTTCATGATGGGTTGCTCCTTGGGAGGGCGATAAAGTGGGTACAGGGCTAATGCTACTCTCGATAAGTCGATATAAAAGTTCATAAACACAATGGTAATAATCAACAGAATTGATTGTTCTCGGCGGAGGCTCTAACTCGCACCTCTCAAGCCCGCGGTTTTGCACCGGGGTGGGTATTTTCGACACGCGCGCGGGTAACAATGGTGCGTCGTCGTAGGGGGAATCTGTCGAGGTGGTCAGAAAAACGGGTTTTTCCCGGCAAATGCGCGATTGGGTTAAACCCCCGCGCGGATTGCCAGTCGTAGTCCTATAAGCTGTCTTAAAAGGCTGTCACCCAGCCGGTCGTATTCAGGAGTCCTGTGCAATGACGCGCACGCGCAAAATCGTCGCTTGGAGCTGTGCCAGCTTCGTTCTATTAATCGCCGTGGTGGTGTTGGTGTTGGCGTTCTTCGACTGGAACCGCATCAAGCCGCAGATCAATGCCAAGGTCTCCGAAGAGTTGCATCGCCCGTTTGCCATCAACGGCAACCTGGCGGTGGTGTGGGCGCGTGAGCCCGATGAAGGCGGTTGGCGTGCCTGGGTGCCATGGCCCCATGTGATTGCCGAGGACCTGAGCCTGGGCAACCCCGACTGGTCGAAAAAACCGCAGATGGTCACCCTGAAAAAGGTCGAGCTGCGCATCTCGCCCCTGGCCTTGCTGGTACAGCGCGTGGTGATCCCGCGTATCGACTTGACGGAACCGAGCGCCGAATTGCAGCGCCTCGCCGACGGCCGCGCCAACTGGACCTTCAAGTTCGACCCCAAGGACCCGAACGCCGAACCGTCCAACTGGGTGGTCGACATCGGTGCCATCGGCTTCGACAAAGGCCATGTGACCCTCGACGACCAAACCCTCAAGACCCAGCTCGATGTGATCATCGACCCCCTGGGCAAACCGATCCCCTTCGGCGAAATCGTCGGCGACGCGGATGCCAAGAAAGCCCTGGAAAAAGGCGCGGCGCCGCAAGACTATGCGTTCGCCCTCAAGGTCAAAGGCCAGTACCACGGGCAGAAACTCGACGGCAGCGGCAAGATCGGCGGCCTGCTCGCCCTGCAGGACGCGGCCAAGCCGTTCCCGCTGCAAGCCCAGGTCAAGGTCGGCGATACCAGCATCGCTCTCGCCGGCACCCTGACCGACCCGCTCAACCTCGGCGCCCTCGACCTGCGCCTGAAACTCGCCGGCTCAAGCCTCGGCAACCTGTACCCACTGACCGGCGTGACCCTGCCGGACTCGCCGGCCTATGCCACCGACGGCCACCTGATCGCCAAGCTGCACGAAGCCAGCGGCGCGTCATTCACCTATGAAAACTTCAACGGCAAGATCGGCAACAGTGATATCCATGGCAACCTCGCCTATGTCGCCAGCCAGCCACGGCCCAAGCTCAGCGGCGCGCTGGTGTCCAACCAACTGCTGATGACCGACCTCGCGCCCTTGATCGGCGCCGACTCCAACGCCAAGCAAAAGGCCCGTGGCGGTGAAAGCAAACAACCGGCGACCAAGGTGCTGCCGGTGGAAGAGTTCCGCACCGAACGCTGGCGCGACATGGACGCCGACGTGGAATTCACCGGCAAACGCATCGTGCACAGCGCCGAACTGCCCTTCACCGACCTCTACACCCACCTGGTGCTCAACGACGGCCAACTGAGCCTCGAACCCCTGCGCTTCGGCGTGGCGGGCGGCAAGCTCGACGCGCAGATCCGTCTGAACGGCCGCATCACGCCCATGGAAGGCCGCGCCAAACTCACCGCGCGCAACTTCAAGCTCAAGCAGCTGTTCCCGACCTTCGAACCGATGAAAACCAGCTTCGGCGAACTCAATGGCGACGCCGACATTGCCGGGCGCGGTAATTCCGTGGCGGCGCTGCTGGGCAGCTCCAATGGTGACCTGAAGATGCTGATCAACGACGGCGCCATCAGCCGTGGCCTGATGGAAATCGCCGGGCTCAACGTCGGCAACTACGTGGTGGGTCGCCTGTTTGGCGACAAGGAAGTGAAGATCAACTGCGCGGCCGCCGACTTCGGCATCAAGACCGGCCTGGCCACGACCCGCCTGTTTGTGTTCGATACCGAGAACGCCATCATCTACATCGACGGCACCGCGAACATGGCCACCGAGCAACTGGACCTGACCATCACCCCGGAATCGAAAGGCTTTCGCCTGTTCTCCCTGCGTTCACCGTTGTACGTCAATGGCCCGTTCATCAAGCCCAACGCCGGCGTGAAAGCGGTACCGCTGATGCTGCGTGGTGCGGGCATGGTGGCGCTGGGGGTGATCGTCGGCCCGGCAGCGGGCTTGCTGGCGTTGATCGCGCCGAGCGGGGATGTGCCGAACCAGTGCGCGCCGTTGTTGCAGCAGATGAAAGAAGGCAAAGCCCCGAAAACGGTGAAGGGTTAGACTCCAGCAGGAATGAACGTCTCCTGATTTGCGCAGGGGATACCAATCTGAAGGGCAGGATTACCTTTATAGGGGGTGCCGTCCTGATTGATTGAGTAGAAGACTTCATGCAGGTACTGCTTGCCGTTCAGGACGAAACAACGGAAGGAGGCATGGGTGGGAAATGCGTTCCTCAACTGGGCGAACGCCACGCTGCTGCCGATCCACTTATTGAACATGGGCTCGAGGTACATCACGGATTTGCGGAGTCTGACGATTTCATTGAAATAGTCACTTTCTGTTTGGCCTGAGCAGGTTCCGTGTTTTTTCCATTCATATCTGAACATCCCTTGCGGGGCTACAGTGACTAGCTGAGCGATGGCGGGGGTGTTGGCAATCTGTTCTAGCTTGTCGTCGCTGATATCGCAGGCAGTGGTTGATTGGCAGCTGGGGGCGGTGTTGCAAGAGGCGGGGTGACGGTTGGTTTTCTGCCCCATGCTGTCGTTGTAGGGCCATATGCCGTGTGTGAGAAACTTTTGCGGCGGTTTATCGCAGCCTGTCGTTTCGGGTTTCAACTTGCAGAAACTTGGCTGCCAGGTCACCGCGTAGACCCAGTATTTGAACCCCTCGCTGCTAGGGGTGATTTCTTCGTTGGCATCCAGGGCCTGGGCACCGTGGCTTATCAGCAGCGTGGCCAAGGCCGTTGCAACGAACCGGATACTCTTCATGAGCGGTTACCCCACATTCGTTCGGCCAACGGTATTGTTGGCGAATGCTGGGATCACTGATTACCCCCCTCTGCGATGGGGAATCTACTGTCAACACTAACAGGTGGGAACGATCAAAAATGTGGGAGCTGGCTCGCCTGCGATTGCGGTGAGTCAGTCACTGAAGATGTCGACTGAAACACCGCTATCGCAGGCAAGCCAGCTCCCACATTGCTATGTGTTGTTGCTTAGAGGCCTTGCAGAATGTCCGCCATGTCATCGGCGTGTTCTTCTTCCTGGGCCAGGATGTCTTCGAAGATCCGGCGTGTGGTCGGGTCTTTGTCGCCGATGTACTGGATGATCTCGCGATAGCTGTCCACCGCGATCCGTTCCGCCACCAGGTCTTCGTAGACCATTTCCTTCAAGTTCTTGCCGGCCACGTACTGCGCGTGGGAGTTCTTCGACAGCAGGTCCGGGTTGAACTCCGGCTCGCCGCCCAGCTGCACGATGCGCTCGGCGAGTTTGTCGGCGTGCTCGGCCTCTTGGGTGGCATGCTCCAGGAACTCGTCAGCCGCGACGGATGCCTTGAGGCCGCTGGCCATGAAGTAGTGACGCTTGTAGCGCAGCACGCACACCAGTTCAGTGGCCAGCGACTCGTTGAGCAAGCGGATGATTTCTTTGCGGTCGGCGTCATAGCCTTCGGTCACCGCGCCGTTTTCGACGTTCTTGCGGGCGCGGCTGCGCAGGGTGGCAACGTCGGTCAGTTGAACTTCAGTCATCTCGATCTCCTGGGGCTAATCCGGTTTTGCGCCACGCTCTGCTGGCGTGATCGCTCAACGTTGTGAGTGTTGGCCGCAGTAAAAAGTTTTATTGGATTTATGTCACAACCTCGTCGTGGGGCTCGGCTAACCTCTCGTCATCCTTTCCTGATCAAGGACGTTCGCCCCATGCCGCAGTCGTTAGCCACGCGTTACCCCCTGGTGTTGGTGCCCGGCATGCTCGGGTTTGTGCGTTTGGTGTGGTTCCCGTACTGGTACGGCATCGTCCCGGCGTTGCGCGCGGGCGGGGCGCAGGTGTTTGCCGTGCAGGTCGCGCCGCTGGATGCCAGCGAGGTGCGCGGCGAGCAGTTGCTGGCGCGGATCGAACGGATTCGTGAGGAGACCGGCGCCGACAAGGTCAACCTGATCGGCCACAGCCAGGGTTCGCTGACCGCACGTTATGCAGCGGCCAAACGCCCGGAGTGGGTGGCGTCGGTGACGTCGGTGGCCGGACCCAATCATGGTTCGGAATTGGCGGACCATATCCACCTCCATTACCCCATCGACGGCGTGAAGGGGCGGCTCATGAGTGCGCTGTTCCATGTGGTCGCGTGGGTGATGGGCGTGCTGGAAACCGGCTATCGCGGGCCGCGTTTCAAGGCAGACTTGCAGGCGTCCCACCATTCGCTGACCAGCGCCGGGGTGGCGCTGTTCAACCGCCAGTATCCCCAAGGCTTGCCCGACACCTGGGGCGGGCAGGGGGCCGCAGAGGTCAATGGCGTGCGTTACTACTCGTGGTCCGGCACCTTGCAGCCGGGCATCACCGACCGTGGCCGCAACCTGTTCGACGGCACAAACCGCAGCTGTCGCCTGTTCGCCCGCAGCTTTGTGCGCGAGAAGGGCCAGTGTGATGGCATGGTCGGGCGTTACAGCTCACACCTGGGGGTGGTGATTGGGGATGACTTTCCCCTGGATCACTTTGATATCGTCAACCAGTCCATGGGGCTGGTGGGGAAGGGGGCGGAGCCGATCCGCTTGTTTGTGGAGCATGCGCAGAGGCTGAAGGCCGCAGGGGTGTAGCAGGTAGACCGCGTTATCGTTCATCGCAGGCAAGCCAGCTCCCACAGGGGAATGCATTTCAACTGTGGGAGCTGGCTTGCCTGCGATAGCGTCGGCTCAGGCTGCCCGCACCGGCGTGGTCCAACGCTCCGACAAAATCACTCCGCCCAACGTCAGCAAGCCACCCACCAGGTGATACAGCGCCAACTCTTCCTTCAACACCACCGCCGCAATCAGCGCCGTAATCAACGGCAGCAGGTTGAAAAACAGCGTGGTCCGGCTCGGCCCCAGGGTCTTCACCGAATGCATCCACGCCAACGGCGCGAGCATCGAAGCCAGCACGCACGCATACATCACCAGCGGAATATTCGCCCGGCCAAGGCCGGCTTTCTGCGAGAACAGAAACAGCGGAAACAACACCGCCACCGCCACCAGCACCTGCAAATACAGCAACACCAACGGCGGCAGGCGCAGTTGCCATTTTTTCAGCAGGGTGCTGTAGACCGCATAAGCCAGGGTGGCCACCAGCATCATCGCGTCGCCCAGGTTGACCCCATGTTGCAGCAACGCGCCCAGGCTGCCGGACGACACCACCACCACCACGCCGGCGAATGACAGCACGGCACCGGTGAGGGCGCCGTAGGTCAGGCGCTGGCCGAGGCTGATGATCGCCGCCGTCAGCGCCATCAACGGCATCAGCGACAGGATGATGCCCATGTTGGTCGCCGTGGTCAGCGACGCGGCGTAGTACGCCAGGCTCTGGTACACCGCCATGCCCAGCACGCCAAGAATGACGATCTTGCCCAGGTTCGGGCGGATCAGCGCCCAGTTGGCAAGCACCGGCTTGAGCATGAACGGCGTAAACAGCAGCGCCGCCAGCAGCCAGCGGTAAAAGCCGATCTCCGCCGGGAAGATCGTGCCTACGGCCAGTTTGTTGACCACGGTGTTGCCGGCCCAGATGAAGATGGCCAGCAGGGGATACGCGTATTGCATCGGAAGAAACCAGGTGTGTTGATGAGCCGGGATTATCCCTTGTCTGGATCGAAGCCTATACTGCGATCCAGACAAACGACCTTTGTATCCGGACAATATGGCCAGACACACCGTACGCCTCGCGGATTTTGCCAGCCTGCCCAGCCCGGTCTACTTCCGCTACTCCGATTTTGCCCCCGACACCGAGTGCACCCCGCACCAGCACGGCTGGGGTTCGCTGGATTACTCCGCCAGCGGCGTGATGCGCATGGAAGTGGCCGGCAACCGCTTTATGTCGCCGCCGCAGTACGCGGTGTGGGTGCCGCCGCACACCGAGCACAGCTCCTATAACGCCGAGGCCATCGTCTACCATTCGGTGGGCCTGGCCCCTGAACTCTGCGCCCAGTTGCCGCCACAGCCGTGCACCCTGGCGATCAGCGAGATCCTCAAGGCGATCCTCAGCGACTTCGCCCAACGCGACGTGAATATCCCCGAGAGCGAAGCCGATATCCGCCTGGCCCAGGTGCTGGTGGACCAGCTCAGGCAGGCGCCGATCCACGAGTGCTTCCTGCCCTACGCCCGTCACCCCGGCCTGCTCGGTGTGCTGGAAGGCATGCAGGCCGATCCCGGCGACAATCGCCCGCTGGCCCACTGGGCGGCGCAAGTCCACGTAAGCGAACGTACCCTGGCGCGCCAGTTTGTGCGCGAGCTGGGCATGAGCTTTGGTGAATGGCGCCAGCGCCTGCGCTACCTGGCGGCCATCGAAGCCCTCGATAGTGAACACAGCGTGCAACATGTGGCGTTCGACCTCGGCTACAGCACCGCCTCGGCCTTTATTGCGATGTTCCAGCGCCACGCTGGTTGCACGCCTGAGCAGTACCGGCGGTCGAATATCCGAAGTCGGTGAAGATGTAACAGGCTTTGACTACACTGCTGCATAGGCTGTGCCCCTCGGCACGGTAACAGGGAGAAAACTCCATGAAGATGCTGCGAATTCCGTTGTTGATGATGGGCCTGCTGCTGTGTTCCCAGGGCTTTGCCGCCACTGCCCAGCAAAACAAGATGACCACCTGCAATGCCGAAGCCACCACCAAGACGCTCAAGGGCGACGACCGCAAGGCGTTCATGAAAACCTGCCTGTCGGCCCCGGCGGCCAATGACGCCAAGACCCTGACGCCGCAGCAGCAGAAGATGAAAGACTGCAATGCGACGGCGAAGACCAAGGCGCTGGCCGGCGATGCGCGCAAGACCTTCATGAGCACTTGCCTCAAAGGCTGATCACGATCTCACAGCCAATGAAGATCAAATGTGGGAGCTGGCTTGTGTGGGAGCTGGCTTGCCTGCGATGCAGGCACCTCGGTCTATCAGTGAGACCAAGGTGATGCTATCGCAGGCA
The DNA here is from genome assembly GCF_000346755.1 of Pseudomonas sp. CBZ-4. GTDB lineage: Bacteria > Pseudomonadota > Gammaproteobacteria > Pseudomonadales > Pseudomonadaceae > Aquipseudomonas. Next base: position 22,619 of record NZ_ANNV01000134.1, read on the forward strand.
AGCCAGCTCCCACACTTGATCGCATTCACAACCTACCCACTCGCTTGATTCCCTCAAGGCTGGCAGACTGCCCATCCTTTAACGCCGTTTGTTTTGAGGCTGTATGCCAACGTTTTCTCAGCGTCATGTGTTGTTGCTGGCCAGCTACATCATCATTTTCGGCGGACTGCTGCTGGTACTGCCGCTCAAATTACTGCCCAGCCTGCTGGCGGGTCTGTTGGTGTTCGAGCTGGTCAATATGCTCACCCCGCAACTGCAACGGCTGATCGAAGGCCGGCGCGCACGCTGGCTGGCGGTGGCCCTGCTGGGCACCTTGATCGTCAGCGTGCTGACCCTGATCTTTGCCGGTGCCATCAGCTTCCTGCTCCACGAAGCAGAAAACCCCGGGGCTTCCCTCGACAAATTCATGGGCGTGGTCGACCGCGCACGCGGCCAGTTGCCGCCGTTTATCGACGCCTACCTGCCCGCCAGCGCCGCCGAGTTCCGCGTGGCCATCGGCGACTGGATGAGCAAACACCTGAGCGAACTGCAGCTGGTCGGCAAAGACGCCGCCCACATGTTCGTCACCCTGCTGATCGGCATGGTGCTCGGCGCGATCATCGCCCTGCAACGCGTGCCCGACCTGACCAAGCGCAAACCCCTGGCCGCCGCGCTGTTCGACCGCCTGCACCTGCTGGTCCAGGCCTTTCGCAATATCGTCTTCGCCCAGATCAAGATCGCCGCGCTCAACACCGCCTTCACCGCCGTGTTCCTCGCCGTGGTGCTGCCGTTGTGCGGGATTCACCTGCCGCTGACCAAAACCCTGATCGTGCTGACCTTCCTGCTGGGCCTGCTGCCGGTGATCGGCAACCTGATGTCCAACACGCTGATCACCATTGTCGCGTTGTCGCTGTCGATCTGGGTGGCGGTGGCGGCGTTGGGCTATTTGATCGTGATCCACAAGATCGAGTACTTCCTCAATGCGCGGATCGTCGGCGGGCAGATCAGTGCCAAGTCGTGGGAGTTGTTGTTGGCGATGCTGGTGTTTGAGGCGGCGTTTGGCCTGCCGGGAGTGGTGGCGGGGCCGATTTATTATGCGTATCTCAAGAGTGAGTTGAAGCTTGGGGGGATGGTTTAAGCGCTGTGTTGCCTGGGCTGACGCTATCGCGGGCAAGCCCGCTCCCACATTGACTGTGTTTACACATTTTGATTTGTGAACACAGTCAAATGTGGGAGCCGGGCTTGCCCGCGATAGGGGCGCCACGGTCTTTCAGGTGAAACTCAGTAGCCGTACCGCTTGCTGGCCTCAATCGCCAACCCACTGCCGATGCTGCCAAAGATATTCCCTTCCACATGCCGCGCATTCGGCAGCATCGCCGAGATGCTGTGGCGCAGTGCCGGAATCCCGCTGGAACCGCCGGTAAAGAACACCGTGTCCACCTGCGCCACGCTTACCGAAGCGTCGTTGAGCAACTGCGTCACGCTACCGCGCACGCGCTCCAGCAAGGCGTCGATGGACGACTCGAACAACGCGCGGCTCAGGTCCACGCTCAGGCCCGCTTCGATGCGGTCCAGCGCGACGTGGCGGCTGTCTTCGTGGGTCAGCTGGATCTTGGTTTCTTCCACTTCCATGGCCAACCAGTGCCCGGCGCGCTGTTCGATCAGCTTGAACAGGCGGTCGATGCCGCCGGTGTCTTCGATGTCGTAGCGCATGCTGCCCAATGCCAGCTGGGATTTTTGCGAGTACACCGAGTTGATCGTGTGCCAGGTCGCCAGGTTCATGTGGTGGCTGGTGGGCATGTAGGCGCCGCTCTTCATGCGGCTGCCGTAGCCGAACAGCGGCATCATGCCGTTCAACGAGAGCTGTTTGTCGAAGTCGGTACCGCCGATGTGCACGCCGCCGGTGGCGAGGATGTCGCTCTGGCGGTTGTCGTTGTGACGGCGATCCGGCGACAGGCGCACCAGGGAGAAGTCGGACGTACCACCGCCGATGTCGACGATCAGTACCAGCTCTTCCTTCTGGATGGTGGACTCGTAGTCGAACGCGGCCGCAATCGGCTCGTACTGGAACGAGATGTCCTTGAAGCCGATCTTGCGCGCCACATCCACCAGGGTGTTCTCGGCTTCCTGGTCGGCCATCGGGTCGTCATCGACGAAAAACACCGGGCGGCCCAGCACCACTTCTTCGAACTCACGGCCGGCGTTGGCTTCGGCGCGGCTCTTGAGCTGGCCGATAAACAGCGCCAGCAGGTCGGTGAACGGCATCGCCGTGCCGAGTACGCTGGTGTCGTGCTTGATCAGCTTGGAACCCAGCAGGCTCTTGAGCGAGCGCATCAGCCGGCCTTCGTAGTTTTCCAGGTACTCGTGCAGCGCCAGGCGACCGTACACCGGGCGGCGTTCCTCGAAGTTGAAGAACACCACCGACGGCAGCGTGATCTTGTCGTCCTCCAGCGCAATAAGCGTCTCCTCGCCGGGGCGGATCCAGCCGACGGTGGAGTTGGACGTGCCAAAGTCGATGCCGCAGGCACGGGCTGGGGATGGGTTTTCCATGACAATCAGGTTCCGGTTGAAAAACGGCCGCGCAGTGTATGCCAGTCGAGGGCGGATGCGTAGGCCAACCATCTGTTAAATCTTGCTTGAAACCTGGCGATTCGCCCCCACATCTGCTGCATACGGCAAGCGCCGATAACACTTTGACGCACCCCCAGGCCACAAGACTCAACAGGTGCAAACCACCGCACGTTGTGCCCCGGGCTGTGCGATCTCGATTAAGGATGGTGAACCGCCGATGGATTTCAAAGACTACTACAAGATTCTGGGTGTCGAGCCGAGCGCGGACGACAAGGAAATCAAGGCCGCGTACCGCAAGCTCGCGCGCAAATATCACCCGGACGTGAGCAAGGAAAAAGACGCCGAAGCCAAGTTCAAGGACGCGTCCGAAGCCTACGAGGCGCTCAAAAGCGCGGACAAGCGCGCCGAATACGACGAGCTGCGCAAATACGGCCAGCATGGCCAGCCGTTCCAGGGGCCACCGGGCTGGCAGAGCCGTGGCGGCTTTGGCGGCGGCCAGGACCAGGGCGACTTCTCGGACTTCTTCAGCTCGATCTTCGGCTCCCGTGGCGATGCCTTTGGCGGCGGCCAACGCCGTCCGACCGGGCGCAAGGGCCAGGACGTGGAGATGCAGCTGACCGTGTCCCTGGAAGAGACGCTGTCCACCGAGTCCAAGCAGATCAGCTTCCAGGTGCCGCAGTACGACGCCTCGGGCCGTCACGTCAGCAACACCACCAAGAGCCTGAACGTGAAGATCCCCGCCGGCGTGGCCGACGGCGAGCGCATCCGCCTCAAAGGCCAGGGCGCACCGGGGATTGGCGGCGGGGCCAATGGCGACCTGTACCTGATCATCAAGTTTGCGCCGCATTCGAAGTTCGAAGTCGAAGGCGACAACCTGGTGATCACCTTGCCACTGGCACCGTGGGAACTGGCGCTGGGCGCCGAAGTGGCCGTGCCGACGCTGACTGGCAAGATCAACCTCAAGGTGCCGGCCGGCAGCCAGAACGGCCAGCGCATGCGCGCCAAGGGCCATGGCTTGCTGAACAAGGCTGGGGAGCGAGGTTTCCTGTACATCCAGCTCAAGGCAGTAATGCCCAAGCAGGCGGATGACGAGACCATCGCCCTGTGGCAGGAACTGGCGAAAAAGGCCGCGTTCAACCCACGGGAAAACTTCTGAAATAGCCCCCGCGCTAACTATCTAGCGCGGCTCCCTTCGTCGGCCATGATGTGCTGAGGCTCCTTTTTACTGGAGCAACATCATGGCCGATCTGTCTTCCGCCAGCCCGCCGGCGGCGACCCAAAGCATCCACCGCAACTACCTTGAACAGGCCAGCCCGGCCTGGCTGATCAATGCCACGCCGTCCCGCCGTGCCCAATTCAAAGGCACACCGGCAGCGCTGCCGGATTGGTTTGAGCGTGCCTCACCCAGCCAGCGCCAGGCGCTGTACCAGCAATTCACTGCCAGCTTCACGGCCCAGACTGTGCTCGACAAGGCCATGGCGCCGCTGCAAGACATCGACGCCTTCGCCGAGCCGCTGCTGGTCAAGGCGTTGCAAGAGCAATTCGGCGTGCAACTGGATGTGCATAAGACATTGCTGCACCTGCGCAAGCCCATCGAGTTCGGAGTGCTTGGCACCACCATCGGCAGTTTTGAAGTGCTGCGCCTGCCGCTGTTGCAGGCCGCGTTGCACAACTTCGAAGCCAGGGAGTGCGAGGTGGGGGCGTTTCATGCGTCGTCGGGCTTTCTCCAGCAAACGACAGCCGGCGACACCGAGCCGCTCAGCACCGCGTTGACGGTGGTGCAGTTCACTGGGTTGTGCCGCTCGCTGGACATCGGCGCGCAGTACCAGCGCCACCTCGACGATTTCCTGTACCCCACGGATGGCGTGGCGGAACAGGCGCTGCGGCTCAAGTTCAGTACCGCGCGCAAGGCCGACCTGGCGGCGGCCGCGGAAACGGCGTTGTTGAAAAAAGACATTACGCCGGCGGATTACCAGATGATCACCTCGGTGATCGACGGTGAGCTCCATCCCAAAATGGGCGATAAGCAGGTGTGGTTCAACGACCTCGGCCTGATGAAAAAACGCATGACCGGCTGCGTGGCGTTCGTCATTTGCGAGAAGTACCGCTATGCCGATGACGTGATCCTCTACATCCCCCACGACCCGTACCATCCGTTGAAACGCTACAACCGGGCCGAGATGGTGGCGATGTTCACGCAGCGCTTTGCCGCACGCGATACCCCCGACCCGGGCGATGGCAGCCCCACGGCGTACCAGCGGTTTTTCAGCCAATTTGTCGCCTATGGCGACCTGCCTGCGTACTTCGACGCGCTGACCGAGGACGTCGAGGCGCTCACGGTGGGGGAAAAGCTGGCGGCCTATGCGTCGCTGCTCAACGAGTTGTCCAAGGGGATCAACCCGTTCGCGATGTTTACCTCTGTCCGAGAATGGCCACCCGCCCCTCCGACGGCCAGGCGACCCAATCCGCAGCCGTTTCTCAACCCCATCACCTTGTCGCGCAAAGGCCATGGCGTGTGGGCCGACAACATTGACCTGTGGGGCTATCTGTTCGAGCAACATCGCGCCAAGACCCTCGCCGATGCCCGCCGCCATGCCGTGCCCACGGCCGATGTCGATGCCCGCGTGCGTTCGCAAAAGCTCGCCAAGCTGCTCAATATCGGCCTGTTGGCATTGAATGTGGTCTCGATGTTCGTACCGGTGTTGGGCGAAGTGATGCTGGCGGTGATGGCCGGGCAACTGCTCTACGAAACCTTCGCCGGGACCCTGGCATGGAGTGAGGGCGACCGTCGCGCGGCCAAGGCGCATCTGGTGGATGTGGCTGAAAACCTGGCGTTTATCGCGTTGATGGCGGTGGGTGGGAAAGTCGTGTCCAAGGTGATTGCGGCCAAGCCCGAGCCGTTGATCGAAGCGCTTGACCCGATTGTGCTGGACGATGGCAAAGCGAGTTTGTGCAAGCCGGACCTCAGCGGCTATGAAAGCCCCGTCAAGGTGCCGAGCCACATGGGGCCTAACGCCTTGGGTGAGTACTCATTCAACGGTAAAAGCTACATCCGCCAGTCGGGCAGGTTCTACGAGAAAACCTTCGACAGCACCCTTGAGCGCTGGCGCCTCCAGCACCCCACTGATCTCCAGGCCTACCAACCGCTGCTCAGCCACAATGGCGCGGGTGCCTGGCGCCGGGTGTCGGAGCGACCGCAGGCCTGGGACCGCATCACCCTGTTGCGACGCCTGGGGCCCATGGCGGACGGCCTCAGCGATGAGCAACTGCTCAACATCGCCGACATCAGCGGCACCGGTGATGACGCCCTGCGCAAAATGCATGTGGATAACGCCTCACCGCCGCCCGAGTTGGCCGATGCCTTGCGCTTGTTCAGGGCCGACCAGGATGTGGCGCAGGTGATCGAACAGGTCAGCAGCGGCCAGGCCGTTGACGGTCGTTACCTGTTCACCCTGCCGCTGGTCACGGCAATGCCGCGCTGGCCCGTCGGCCGGATACTGGAGGTATTTGACGGCCCGGGTCTCACGGGCCATTCGCAACGTTATGGCGTTGAACGGCTGCTCCGTGGCGCCAGGCTAAAACCGGCGATTCGCATCAGCCGCGCCGATGTAGTGGGCAGCAAGCTGCCGGCACAGATCCTCGCCGCGCTGGATGAAACCGAGGTCGTCGGCCTGCTTGGCGGCGAAGCGGCGCGGGTGCGTGACAACCGGCCCATGGCGTTTCGCAAGCAACTCGCCGACTACGCGCGTAGCCGTCAGCCGGCGCTGTTCGACAGCCTGTACAGGGGCACCGAAGCGCCCGACCCCAGCGTCGCCAAGCTGCAACGCCTGTACCCCGGCCTGAGCGAGCCTGCCGCGCACAGCGTGTTGGCCGAAAGCGACGTGGCGCAACTGCACCACCTGCACAGCACCGGACGTGTGCCGTTGGCCATGCAGGAACAGATTCGCTGGCATCAGCGCCAGGGCCGCCTGGGGCATGCCTATGCCGGCCTGCACATGGAAAACCTGACCGCCGCCAGCAGCAAGCGCCTGGCACTGCATACCTTGAGCACACTGCCAGGCTGGTCGGACCAGGTACGCCTGGAAGTGCGCGACGGCAATGTCAAAGGCGCCTTGCTGGACGGCATCGGCCGCCTGGACGCGCCCCAGCGCAAGTTCCTGGTCAAGCGAGGCCCGATCTATCAGGCGTTCGACGAGCGTGGCGAGGCCCTCAACAGCCTGCCGCGCCATGGCGATAACTTTTACGCATCACTGATGCATGCCTTGCCTGATGATGCGCGCCAGGCCCTGGGCATGCCCCATGTCGGGCAGAGCCAGGCCCTGCGCCGCGCGATCATTGACCACGCGGTGGCGCATCCGGTGGCGTCGGCGCAGATCGTCGAGGGCGCCGTCGCCAGGCAATCCTGGTTCAAGCCGCCGCAGCGTATTGCGCCGAACAAGCTGGGGTATCCAGCCAGTGGCCGTGGGGAGGGCGCAGTGTCTTCGCTGGCCCTGCGGGCCCAGGCGCTCTACCCGGACATGACCGCAGAGCAGGCCGAGGCGTTTGTGCTGGGCAGGGTCCGCGAAGGCAGCAGCCACACGCAGATTTTTACCCTGCTGGAGAATCGCCGTAACGAGTGGAATCTACTGAACACCACGCTGGACACCTGGGCGGCCACGGTTTCGGATGATCTGTTTTTGCGCAGCCATCCGGCGATGGACCCGCGCTTGCGCATGGCCAGTGCGCTCAAGCGCTGTTGGCAACGCGGCCCCTTGCCGGAGTTGCCCGGGCATGCCGATCTGGTCCTTAACGGCGACGAGGCGCTGCCACCGCTAAGCGCAGATTTTTCCCATGTGCGGACGTTGACGATGCGCGGGCGTCGGCTGCTTGAGAACAGCGAACAGCTGCTTGATCATTTTCCCCACCTGCAGGCATTGAGCCTGGTGGGGACCAACACGGCGATGGGCAATGTGCTGGGCGCCATGGAGCGCTTGCCCGCGCTGACCCGCCTGCACATCGAGGGCGTGGAAAGCCTGGGCGCGCAAGAGCAAACCCGGCTGGAAGGGCTGACCCGCCTGCAACAGTTGACCCTGAACTCAACCCATCGCTTGTTGCGGCCGCTGGATGTCAGCCGAATGAGCCAGCTGCATACCCTGAAACTGTCAGGCAGCGTGCAACACGTATTTCCGTTGGGGGTGTTCGATCTTCCAGAGCTGCACACCCTGGACTTCAAGGGCTCGGACATCGATGAACTTCCCCCCCAACTGTTTGAGCCGGGGCATGAGCGGCTGTGGCCGGGCCTGTCCTTGAAGTGGTCGCGGTTCATGCGCGAGCGGTTCAAGGCGGCCTATGCCTATATCGAAAGCCACCCGGAGCACCTGATGGACCAGGATGAAATGGTCAGGGATTATTGCGTCGGCCAATTCTATGGGCACCTTGGTCGGCCCGCCCTCAGCAACCCGGCCAATGATGCGGCACTGCGGTCCGAGTTTTTTGCACGTTGGCCCACCACTCAGGAGCGGTTCGTCGCGATAGAAGCGCTGAGTACCGAGTACGCCGGCCTGACCGAAGGCCTTGAAGGCTGGGTGCTTCAGAGTGCGGACCCGGTCGAGCGCAGCCACCGTGCGACGATTGACTACGCCTTGCGCAGCCAGTGGTACCAGGGCTTGCATGTCCGCTACGACGTCAGCCAGGCGCCGGCACTGAGCTTGCCCGGCATGGTGGTCAGCGAACTGCCTCGACTCGCCGCCGATAGCTTTACCCATGTGACCGACTTGCGTGTGTCGAACGCCCAAGTACCCAGCGCCGCATTGAGCGCCTTCATGCGTGGCTTTACCGCCCTGCATTCGCTGGATGCAAGCGGCTGTGGCTTGACCGAGTTGACAATGGCGCCGGGGGACTGGCCGTTCCTCAGGCATCTGGACCTGAGCAACAACCCTTTGGCCACCCTGGACGTCAGCGGTTTGCGTCAACTCCAGGCCTTGAACCTGCACGGCAGCGCATTGGCTGCGTGGCCGACGGGGGCGCAGCTATTGCCTGCGCTTGAGTGGCTGGACTTGCGCAGTACGCAGCTTGCCGATCTGCCGGACAGCGTCCTGGCCCACGACCGCATCTTGCTCAACAGCAACCTGTCTGGCGCACCCTTGACCGCCGAGGCACAATCGCGGCTGGCGACAGCGCGCCAGCGCATCGAGCAACGGTGGGGGCTTTCCGACGGCACGTTGAGCCTGTTCGAACAGCGCCCCGTCGATGATGTATTTCCGCCCGAGGAAAGTGCCAGCAGCCTGACTCAGCAGTTGTTGCCGATAATGGCGACAGATACCGGCCACGACACGCTCTCGCTGGAGCAGCAGCTGCAACGCCTGCACCCGGCACTGGGGGCTGAAAGGGCTGGGCAATGGCTTGAACGCCTGCGCGGCGAAGGGCTGAGTGACCTGCAAGTGCGGGAACGCATCGGGACCTGGGAACAGGCCCATGGGGCGCTGACACGGCGCTTGAATGACTGGATATTCACCCGTCGCTTCAGCCTGGGCCACGACATGCTGGTGACCTCCAACACCCGTCAGTTGGCCGCTGAGGATATCCTGGCCCGGTGGCTCGACGGTGTGTCGGGGGTGCTGGCGAACCGTGAGCTGAGTTTCCACGGCATGATCCTCGGCGACTTGCCGGACCTGGCGCTCACGCTGGACCATATCGACAGCTTGAACCTGAACGGCGTGCAACTCTCGGGGCAGGGTTCCAATGCTTTCCTCAGGGCGTTTCCCCGGCTCAATACCCTGGTGTTGAGCAGCAACCCGCTGCACACTTTTCCGGATGCCGTGGTCGCCATGGCCGAACTGCGCCGCCTGGAGTTGTCGGCCGTGGGGGTCAACGATCCGGAACTGCTGTACGCCACATTGGTGCACCTTGAGCAATTGCAGTGGCTGGACTTGAGCTATTGCGACCTGGACAACTTCCGCGTTGATCAATTCAACCATTTGCACACCCTGAACCTGAGCAACAACGAGTTGGCCGAGTGGCCGCAAGGTACCTTGCAGGCGAGTGCACTACGGGCGCTGGAACTGAGCAGCAATCAGCTTGAATCGATTCCCCCGGGTGCACTGGAAGGCGCGCACGACCGCCTGATGGCGGGCGTCAACCTGACCGACAACTTCGGCTTGCCCCTGGAAGATCTCCAGCGCTTGCAGGCGTATGCCGAGCGCACCGGCAGTGACCGTGCGCTGGGCTTGAGCGCGGCGGATATCCAGCAGTTGATCAATGACCTGGAGCACCCTGGGACCAGTGACAGTGGCAACGACAGTGAAAGCAGTGGCTGGGGCGCCGCGCCCCAACCTTTTGTGCCCGACGAGGCGCTGGGTGCGCCGCAGGTCACGGCAGGGGATCTGCAACCGTGGATCGAACACTTGCCAAACGGCGAGCGCGCGCACAACACGCAACTGTGGAACAGCCTGGCGGAAGAACCCGACAACGCGGCGTTTTTCAATCTGTTGTCGTTGGCGCGCCAGACCCGGGACTACCAATCCTTCCGCGCCTCGTTGACGCACCGGATCTGGGGTGTGATGGAAGCGGCGGCGAGCAATGCCGAGCTGCGCGAAGAGCTGTTCGAGATCGCCAGGACCCAGAACACCTGCGCCGATGGGCGGGCGCTCGGTTTCAGCCAGATGGAAACCCGCGTCTATGTGTTCAATGCCTTGAACGGCGTGAGCCCAACCGACCTCACCCTCAAGGGCAAGGCGTTACTCGACTTGTCACGCAGCCTGTTCCGTCTGGAGCAGGTCGAACTGTTGGCCGGTGCAAAGCCCGGAGACCCGGCGGAAGTGCGCCTTAAATACCTCATTGGGCTTGAGGGTGAATTGCAGTTGCCGGGCGTGCCTAAAAGCATGATTTATGACAAGCCGATCAGCGGCGAGCCCATGAAGAAGCTTGCCCGAGAGATCAAGGACAAGGAAAAGCTGCCCGCTTTTCACCAAAACCTGATCCTGCGTGATTTCTGGGTGGGGTACCTGCAAGAGCGCTATCCCGATGCCTTCGCGGCCTTGGCAGAGCGCAATGAAGAACGCCGCACGACGTTTGGGCTGGAGCATCCAGACCATCACGCCGAGGACTATGCCGCCGCGGCGCAGGAACTGGCCGCACAGAGTCAGGCGGACGAAACCAACACCAGGATCGCCCTCTCGCAACAAGCAGAGGCGGCATTGACCGCAACCGCCCGCGACCCGAACCAGCCGGGCACTTCCGCCGAGCTGATGGGAGGCTAACCCCCTGGCGCAGTTGCCCGAAACGCATGCGCCGATCAACTGTCCGGCGCCGATGACCTGGCCGCACTGGCCTAAAACAGGAAGTAGCGCTGGGCCATCGGCAACACCTCTGCCGGCTCACACCATAACAACACCCCGTCAGCCTTGACCTGATAGGTCTGCGGGTCCACCTCGATGTCAGGCAGGTAATCGTTGTGGATCAGGTCGGTTTTCTGCACGTTGCGGCAACCCTTGACCACGGCGATCTGCTTTTTCAAACCCAGGGCTTCGGGCAAGCCGGCATCCTGGGCGGCCTGGCTGATGAAGGTCAGGCTGGTGGCGTGCAATGAGCTGCCGAAACTGGCGAACATCGGGCGGTAGTGCACCGGTTGCGGCGTGGGGATCGAGGCGTTGGCGTCGCCCATCAGGCTCGAGGCAATCGCGCCGCCCTTGAGGATCAGGGTCGGCTTGATACCAAAGAACGCCGGGCGCCACAGCACCAGGTCGGCCCACTTGCCCACTTCGATGGAGCCGACAATGTGGCTCACGCCGTGGGTGATCGCCGGGTTGATGGTGTACTTGGCGATGTAGCGCTTGGCGCGGAAGTTGTCGTTGCCCGGGCCATCGCCTGGCAACGGGCCGCGCTGTTTTTTCATCTTGTCGGCGGTCTGCCAGGTGCGCGTGATGACTTCGCCGACGCGGCCCATGGCCTGGCTGTCGGAGCTGATCATGGAGAACGCGCCGAGGTCGTGCAGGATGTCCTCGGCGGCGATGGTCTCGCGGCGGATGCGGCTTTCGGCGAAGGCCACGTCTTCGGCAATGCTCGGGTCGAGGTGATGGCAGACCATCAGCATGTCGAGGTGTTCGTCGATGGTGTTGCGCGTGAATGGCCGCGTCGGGTTGGTCGAACTGGGCAGCACGTTCGGGAAACCGCAGGCCTTGATGATGTCCGGCGCGTGGCCGCCACCGGCACCTTCGGTGTGGTAGGTGTGGATGGTGCGGCCCTTGAGCGCGGCGAGGGTGGTTTCGACAAAGCCCGACTCGTTGAGGGTGTCGCTGTGGATCGCCACCTGCACGTCGTATTCGTCGGCGACGCTCAGGCAATTGTCGATGCTCGCCGGGGTGGTGCCCCAGTCTTCATGCAGCTTCAAGCCGATGGCGCCGGCCTTGACCTGTTCGATCAATGGCTCCGGCAAACTGGCGTTGCCCTTGCCGGTAAAGCCGATGTTCATCGGGAACGAATCACTGGCCTGGAGCATGCGCGCCAGGTGCCACGGGCCGGAGGTGCAAGTAGTCGCATTGGTGCCGGTGGCCGGCCCGGTGCCGCCGCCGATCATGGTGGTGACGCCGCTGGTCAGCGCTTCTTCGATCTGCTGCGGGCAGATGAAATGCACGTGGCTGTCGATGCCGCCGGCGGTGAGGATCATGCCTTCGCCGGCAATCACCTCGGTGCTGGCGCCGATGGCCATGGTCACGCCGGGCTGGATGTCGGGGTTACCGGCCTTGCCGATGGCGTGGATGCGCCCGTTCTTCAGGCCGACATCGGCTTTGACGATGCCCCAGTGGTCGATGATCAGCGCGTTGGTGATCAGGGTGTCGACTACTTCGTGGGCGAGCAGTTGGCTTTGGCCCTGGCCGTCGCGGATGACTTTGCCGCCGCCGAATTTCACTTCTTCGCCGTAGACGGTGAAGTCCTGTTCGACTTCGACGAACAGCTCGGTGTCGGCCAGGCGGACCTTGTCACCGACGGTGGGGCCGTACATGTCGGCGTAGGCTTGGCGGCTGATTTTCATGTGTGTGCCCTGAAATAGTTGTGTTGAATGTGAGATAGCTATCGCAGGCAAGCCAGCTCCCACAGTGGACCGAGTTGTCACGTTGGAATGCGATCACCTGTGGGAGCTGGCTTGCCTGCGATAAGGCCCTAAAGATCGCCCATGACCCGCCCGGCAAACCCAAACACCCGCCGCCCCCCGCTCAAGTCCACCAACTCCACCTCCCGACTCTGCCCCGGCTCGAACCGCACCGCCGTCCCCGCCGGAATGTTCAAGCGCATGCCGCGACTCGCCGCACGGTCAAACGTCAGCGCGTCATTGGTCTCGAAAAAATGGTAGTGCGAACCCACCTGGATCGGCCGGTCGCCGCTGTTTGCCACGCTCAGGCTGATCGTGCGGCGGCCGACGTTGAGTTCGATGTCGCCAGGCTGGATCTGATATTCGCCAGGAATCATGCAGGTTGCCCCAGGGTCTTGAAGTAGATGGCGGTCGGGCTGTAGCGCCCGTCCGGGCTTTGGCAGTAGTCGGGCAACTCACCGATCCTGGTGTAGCGCAGCGACTGGTAGAAGGCTTCGGCCGGGGAGCCGGCTTCGGTGTCCAGATACAACAGGCCGCGCTTCTGTTGGCGGGCGGCGAGTTCCAGGGTGTTCATCAGCTGTTGGCCGAGGCCGTGGCGCCGCGCGCTGCTGTGCACCAGCAGCTTTTGCACCTCGGCGCGGTTGCGGCCGTTGGCTTTCTGGCACAGCGCCAATTGCACGCTGGCGATCACTTGTTCATCGCGCACCACCACCCACAGCAGCAGGCTGGCGTCTTCGATGCTGGCCTGCACGTCGCTCAAATAGGCGCGGGCCTGGGCCTCGTCGAAGTCGCCCATGAAACCCACGGAAGCGCCATGCCTGACCGCGTCCAGCAACAGCTCGATCAAGCCCAGGCGGTAGTGGGCGAAACTTTCAGCATTGACTCGACGCAGTTGCGCGGCGTTCATCGGCGTCACTCCTTCGGCGGCTCGGCGCCCGGGTTCAAGGCCAGTTGCATAAAGGTCAGGTCCAGCCAGCGGCCGAACTTGATGCCCACCTGTGGCATCTGCCCGGTGGTGATGAAACCCAGGCGCTCATGCAGGCGGATCGAGGCGTGGTTGCCGCTTTCGATGGCAGCGACCATCACGTGTTTGCCGCCGCTGCGCGCGCGTTCGATCAGCGCTTGCATCAGCAACGGGCCAAGGCCCTTGCCGCGCTGGTCGTTGCGCACGTACACCGAGTGCTCGACGCTGTAGCGGAAACCCTCGAAGGGCCGCCAGTCGCCGAACGAGGCGTAGCCGGTGATTTCGCCGTTTTCCACCGACACCAGGATCGGATACTGCTGCGCCTGGCGCGCGTTGAACCAGGTTTGGCGGTTGGCCAGGTCCACCGGTTGTTCGTTCCAGATCGCCGTCGTATTCAGCACCGCATCGTTGTAGATAGCGCGGATCGCCGGCAGGTCGCTTTCAAGTGCATCACGAATCATGGCGGCTTCTCAGGCAATCGGCTGGTGGGCGGTGACGAGCTTGGTGCCGTCGGGGAAGGTGGCTTCCACCTGGATGTCCGGGATCATTTCCGGGATGCCTTCCATCACCTGTTCGCGGCTGAGCAGGGTGGTGCCGAAGTGCATCAGGTCGGCGACGGTGCGGCCATCGCGGGCGCCTTCCATCAGCGCGGCGGAGATGTAGGCGATGGTTTCCGGGTAGTTGAGCTTCACCCCGCGCGCGAGGCGGCGCTCGGCCACCAAGCCTGCGGTGAAGATCAGCAGTTTGTCTTTTTCCCGAGGGGTCAGGTCCATGGTTCAAGGTCCTTCAAACAACATTCATAAAAACACTGGAGATCCAATGTGGGAGCTGGCTTGCCTGCGATAGCGGTACATCAGGCAATGCATTTGTTGC
>NZ_ANNV01000135.1 GCF_000346755.1 Pseudomonas sp. CBZ-4
CGCCTGTCGCAGATTGGCTTGAAGGAAGAATACCCAGGGACGACTAACCCGTTCCCATGGATGAGCGAGATCATGGACTTGAAGAAAGAGAAGAACTTCTTTGAGACCCGTGTGATCGAGTACCAGACTGGCGGCGCGCTGAGCTGGGATTAAACATGTGGGAGCGGGCTTGCCCGCGATGGCGGTGGGTCAGCATCAAGATGCGGTGACTGACAGACTGCTATCGCGGGCAAGCCCGCTCCCACATTGGTTTTTCCTGCATCTGGTGCTGTGGTGTGTTCAGACCCTGCGCGCAAACGTATCGCTATGGCTGCCCGACACCTTGCGGCAATGCACCAGCGCATCGCGGATCATGAAGTTGACCAGGGTCGGCGACACGCCCAATTCCTTGGCGATGTCCTTTTGCGGCACGCCGTGCAGGCGGTACATCTCGAACGCATAGCGCGTGCGCTGGGGCAGCTCCGTCAGGGCGTCGGCGATGTTTTCCAGGGTGCTGAAGTTGATGTGCGAGGTTTCCGGTGAAGCGCCGTGAATAACCACATTCAAGCCTTCCTCTTCCGTGCCGGAGTATTTGAGCTCCAGGGCCTGCTTGCGATAGTGATCGATCGCCAGGTTGCGCACGATCTGGAACAGATAGCTCAATTGGGCCTTGAACGATGAGGTGATCGTCGGCGCCGATTGCAGCCGGAAGTAGGCGTCCTGCACTACGTCTTCGGCGCGGGAGCGGCACCCGGTAATACGTGCCGCGATCTTCACCAGGATCAGTCGATTATCGACAAAAGCCTGCAGAAGAGGTGAGTCGCACCTGCCTGTGGATACTTGTTCCGTCATGGAAAATCACCTTGTCGCAAAGAGGTTGGGGGA
Organism: Pseudomonas sp. CBZ-4; assembly: GCF_000346755.1. Taxonomy (GTDB): domain Bacteria; phylum Pseudomonadota; class Gammaproteobacteria; order Pseudomonadales; family Pseudomonadaceae; genus Aquipseudomonas. The sequence continues at coordinate 865 of NZ_ANNV01000135.1, forward strand.
GGGCGTCCTTGCTGAGGCCTCCTACACATCGGGCAACAAATTATGCTTAATGATAATGATTGTCAAATGAGAAGGCGAACTAATCTTATGCTTTCTTGTGCGCTGTGAACCACGTCTCGCGCAAAGCCTGGGACTAATTATTTGCCCGCTCCGTCCGTTCTCTTGGGTGACAGGTCTGTTCGTGAAACGGCCAAGGAACAGCACCCGCAGGAGGGCGACATGGGTTTCTATCGTGCATACAGCGTGTTTCAGTTTGGAGTACTCGCCCGATGAGTACGCCGACGTGCCTGCGCCTGTTTTACCTGCCCTATTCGGGCGCCAGCGCCATGGTGTATGCCCGCTGGCGCCGGGCGATGCCGGCGTGGTTGCAGGTGTGCCCGCTGGAATTGCCCGGGCGCGGCATGCGCATGGACGAGCCGTTGCAGCGCGATATCAAGGCCCTGGCGGCGCAACTCGCCGACGAGATCGGCCGCGACCTCAACGGCCCTTACGCCTTGTTTGGCCACAGCCTCGGCGGCCTGCTGGCGTTCGAACTGGCCCACGCCCTGCGCGCACGCAACCTGCCGGCGCCCCTCGCGTTGTTTGCCTCTGGCACGGCGGGCCCGGCGCGGCGTGATGTCAGCGAATACGCCAGCGAAAAGACCGACGCCCAACTGCTCGCCCGCCTGCGCGAACTGCAAGGCACCGCTGAAGAAGCCCTGGCCAACCCCGAACTGATGGCGCTGATGCTGCCGATCCTGCGCGCCGACTTTTTGCTCTGCGGCAGCTTCACCTACGGCGAGCGCGCACCGTTGCGCTTGCCGATCCATGTGTTCGGCGGCAAGCAAGACAGCGTGCGCGCCGACCAGTTGCTCGACTGGCAGGACGACGCCGCCAGCGGCTTCTCCCTGGACATGTTCGACGGCCACCACTTCTTCCTCGTGCAGCACGAAAGCGCGGTGCTGCGCTGCATCCGCCGCTATGCCGACGAGCACCTGGCCCGCTGGCGCAACGACACGGCGCGGCAATTGATCGCCGGCTGAACGCACCCGACTTCCCGAATTTCCCGCAAGCCGATTTCAGGCAGGAACCCCATGATGGACGCCTTCGAACTTCCCCGCACCCTGGTCCAGTCCCTTCAACGTCGCGCCGCGCAGACCCCGGACCAGGTGGCCCTGCGCTTCCTCGCCGAATCCGCCGAGCACAGCGTCGTGCTCAGTTACCGTGACCTCGACCAACGCGCCCGCACCATCGCCGCTGCCTTGCAGGCCAACGCCGCGTTGGGCGACCGCGCGGTGCTGCTGTTCCCCAGCGGCCCGGACTATGTCGCGGCGTTTTTTGGTTGCCTGTACGCCGGGGTGATCGCGGTGCCGGCCTATCCGCCGGAGTCCACCCGTCGCCATCATCAGGAGCGCCTGCTGTCGATCATCAGCGATGCCGAGCCGCGCCTGTTGCTGACCATCGCCAGCCTCGCCGAAGGCTTGTCGCAGATCGAAAACGCACCACCGGTATTAAGCGTCGACAGCCTCGAAAATGCGGGCGACTGGATCGCCCCCGACCTGCAACCCGACGACATCGCCTTCCTGCAATACACCTCCGGTTCCACCGCCTTGCCCAAGGGCGTGCAAGTCAGCCACGGCAACCTGGTGGCCAACGAAGTGCTGATCCGCCGTGGCTTTGGCATCGACCTCAACCCCGACGACGTGATCGTCAGCTGGCTGCCGCTGTACCACGACATGGGCCTGATCGGCGGCCTGCTGCAACCGATTTTCAGCGGCGTGCCGTGCGTGCTGATGTCGCCGGCGTACTTCCTTGGCCGGCCGCTGCGCTGGCTGGAAGCGATCAGCGAGTACGGCGGCACCATCAGCGGCGGCCCGGATTTCGCCTACCGCCTGTGCAGCGAGCGGGTCAGCGAATCGGCCCTCGAACGCCTGGACTTGAGCAAATGGCGCGTGGCCTATTCCGGCTCCGAACCGATCCGCCTCGACACCCTGGAGCGCTTCGCCGAGAAGTTCGCCGTGTGTGGTTTTACCGCGGACAACTTCTTCGCCTCCTACGGGCTGGCCGAGGCGACCTTGTTTGTCGCCGGTGGCAAACGTGGCCACGGCATACCGGCGCTGCGCGTCGATGAGCAAGCGCTGGCCGCCAACCGCGCCGAGCCGGGGCAGGGCAGCGCGATCATGAGTTGCGGCACCAGCCAGCCGGAGCACGCGGTGCTGATTGCCGATCCGCACACCCTCACAGAGCTGCCGGACAGCTGCGTCGGTGAACTCTGGGCCAGCGGCCCCAGCATCGCCCACGGCTACTGGCGCAACCCCGAGGCCACGGCCAAAACCTTCGTGCAACACGCCGGCCGCACCTGGCTGCGCACTGGCGACCTGGGCTTTATCCGCTTTGGCGAGGTGTACATCACCGGGCGCCTGAAAGACCTGTTGATCGTCCGCGGGCACAACCTGTACCCCCAGGACATCGAACAAACCATCGAGCGCGAAGTGGAGGTGGTGCGCAAAGGCCGGGTCGCAGCGTTCGCGGTGAATGACGGCGGTCTGGAAGGCATCGGCATCGCCGCCGAAATCAGCCGCAGCGTGCAGAAAATCCTCACGCCCGAAGCACTGATCAAGGCGATCCGCCAAGCCGTCGCCGAGGCTTATCAAGAAGCGCCTTGCGTGGTGGTGTTGCTCAATCCCGGCGCGCTGCCGAAGACCTCCAGCGGCAAGGTACAGCGCGCAGCGTGCGGCCTGCGCCATGCCGATGGCAGCCTCGACAGCTACGCGCAATTCCCCGACCTGCAAGCGCCCGTCAATGACGCGGCGCTGGAATCCACGCTGCAAAACCAGATCGCCGCGATCTGGTGCGAACAGCTGAACCTGGCAACCGTGGCCGCCGACGATCACTTCTTCCTGCTCGGCGGCAACTCCATCACCGCCACCCAGGTGATTGCCCGTCTGCGTGAAACCCTGGGCCTGGAGCTGAACCTGCGCCTGCTGTTCGAAGCGCCGACGCTCGCGAGCTTTGCCGCCAGCGTCGCGCACTTGCAGCACGACGGCGGCGTTGCCCAAGGCGCCATCCAGCGCCTGTCGCGCCAGGAAGAGCTGCCGCAATCCCTGGCGCAAAACCGCCTGTGGATCACCTGGCAACTGGACCCCCACAGCAGCGCCTACACCATCCCCGGCGCGCTGCGCCTGCGTGGTGAGCTGGACGAAGACGCGGTGCGCCACAGCTTCCAGCAGCTGATCCAGCGCCACGAAGCCCTGCGCACGCGCTTCTACGAACGCGACGGCCAGGCCTTCCAACGGGTCGATCACACCACCGATTTCGACCTGCAAATCATCGACCTCAGCGACCTGCCCGCCGCCGAGCGCGAAGCCCGTGCGCAACAGATCCGCGAGGACGAAGCACGCACCCAGTTCGACCTGGAGCAAGGCCCGCTGCTGTGGGTGACCCTGGTACGCCTCGACGATGAAGATCATCAGTTACTGGTGACGTTGCACCACATCATTGCCGATGGCTGGTCGCTGAATATCCTCATCGATGAGTTCTCCCGCCTCTACGCCGCCGCGTGCCAAGGCGAGGCTTTGGAGCTGCCGCCACTGGCGCTGCACTACGCCGACTACGGCAGCTGGCAGCGTCAGTGGCTGGCCGAAGGTGAAGGCCAGCGCCAACTGGCGTACTGGAAAAACCAGTTGGGTGAAGAGCACCCAACGCTCAGTCTGGCGACCGACCACCCGCGCACGTCGCAGCAGATTCACAGCGCCTCGCGCCACAGCGTGCGGCTGGACGCGCGCCTCGGCGCCGCGATCCGTCAGACCGCCCAGGCCAACGAAGCCACGCCGTTCATGCTGTTGCTCGCGGCGTTCCAGACCTTGCTCTACCGCTACAGCGGCCAGCGCGATATCCGCATCGGCGTGCCCAACGCCAACCGCCCGCGCCAGGAAACCCAGGGCCTGATCGGCTTCTTCATCAACACCCAGGTCTTGCGTGCCGAGCTGGATGGACGGCTGCCGTTCAACCAATTACTGGCGGCCACCCGGGAGCGCACATTGGGCGCCCAGGCCCATCAGGACCTGCCCTTCGAACAACTGCTGGAAGCCTTCCCCCAGGCCCGCGAACAAGGCCTGTTCCAGGTCATGTTCAACCACCAGCAACGCGACCTCAGCGCCTTGCGCCGCCTGCCGGGGATGCTCGCCGACGAACTGGCGTGGCACAGCCGCGAAGCCAAGTTCGACCTGCAATTGCACAGCGAAGAAGACCGCAACGGGCGCCTGAGTTTGTCGTTCGACTACGCCGACGAACTGTTTGATACCACGACCATCGGGCGTCTGGCCGAACACTTCGTCAACCTGCTGCAAGCCGTGTGCGAGCAACCGCAGCAGGCTATCGGCGACCTGCAACTGATGCACAACGCATCGCAGCCGTGGGCCGCAGCACCGTGCACGCCAGCCCAGCAATGGCTGCCCGATTTGCTCAACGCCCAAACCTCGGACAGCACCGCGCTGGTCTGGCAGGACGGCAGCCTGAGCTTCGCCCAACTGCACACCCAGGCCAATCGCCTGGCCCACTACCTGCGCGACAAAGGTGTCGGCCCGGACGTGTGCGTGGCCATCGCCGCCGAGCGCTCGCCGCAACTGCTGATCGGCCTGCTCGCCATCATCAAGGCCGGCGGCGCCTATGTGCCGCTGGACCCGGATTACCCCGCCGAACGCCTGGCCTACATGCTCACCGACAGCGGCGTCGAACTGCTGCTGACCCAGACCTCGCTGCTGGAGCAATTGCCCGCCGCTGAAGGCGTGTGTGTGATCGCCATGGACAGCCTGCACCTCGACAGCTGGCCGACCCAGCCACCGGGCCTGCACCTGCACGGTGACAACCTCGCCTACGTGATCTACACCTCCGGCTCCACCGGCCAGCCCAAAGGCGTGGGCAATACGCATGCGGCCCTGGCTGAACGCTTGCAGTGGATGCAGGCCACTTATCAACTCAACGAAACCGACGTGCTGATGCAAAAGGCGCCGATCAGTTTCGACGTGTCGGTGTGGGAATGCTTCTGGCCGCTGATCACCGGCTGCCGCCTGGTGCTGGCCGGCCCCGGCGAGCATCGCGACCCGCACCGTATCGCGCAGTTGGTGCAGCAGCACGGCGTGACCACGCTGCACTTCGTGCCGCCGCTGTTGCAGCTGTTTATCGACGAACCGCTGGCGGCCGAATGCACCAGCCTGCGTCGCCTGTTCTCCGGTGGCGAAGCCTTGCCCGCCGAGTTGCGCAACCGTGTGTTGGCGCAGTTGCCGGCGGTGCAGTTGCACAACCGCTACGGGCCGACGGAAACCGCGATCAACGTCACCCACTGGCATTGCCACGCTGAAGACGGCGAGCGTTCGCCGATTGGCCGGCCGCTGGGCAATGTGATCTGCCGCGTACTGGATGACCACCTCAACCTGCTGCCCCTCGGCGTGCCGGGTGAACTGTGCATCGGTGGCATCGGCCTGGCGCGGGGTTATCTCGGCCGCGCCGGCTTGACCGCCGAACGTTTTATCGCGGACCCGCTGGGTGAGGCGGGCGCACGCCTGTATCGCACCGGCGACCGTGTGCGCTGGAGCGCCGACGGCGTGCTCGAATACCTCGGCCGCCTCGATCAACAGGTCAAGCTGCGCGGCTTTCGCGTGGAGCCGGAAGAAATCGAAGCGCGCCTGCTGGCCCTCGATGGCATCGCCCAAGCCGTGGTGCTGGTGCGGGATGCGCAGTTGATCGGCTACTACACCGCCCACAGCGATTTGAACGAAGAGGAGGTGAAAACCGCCCTGGCCGCCGAGCTGCCGGAGTACATGGTGCCCGCGCTGCTGATGTGCCTGGACGCGATGCCCCTGAGCCCCAGCGGCAAACTCGACCGCCGTGCCTTGCCGGAGCCCGTGTGGCAAACCCGTGAACACATCGAACCCGAAACCGCGCTGCAACAGCAGATCGCCGCGATCTGGCGCGAAGTCCTCGGCCTGCCACGTATCGGCCTGCGCGATGACTTCTTCGCCCTCGGCGGGCACTCGCTGCTGGCCACGCAAATCATCTCGCGCACCCGCCAGGCCTGCGACGTCGAGCTGCCACTGCGCACCTTGTTCGAAGCCAGCGAGCTGGGCGCGTTTGCCGAACAGGTCGGGCTGATCCAGGCCTCGGGCCAGCGCAACCAACAGACCGCCATCGCCAGGGTCGACCGCAGCCAACCGGTGCCGCTGTCCTATTCCCAGCAGCGCATGTGGTTCCTCTGGCAGATGGAGCCGGACAGCCCGGCGTACAACGTCGGCGGCATGACGCGCCTGCGTGGCGTGCTGGATGTGGGGCGCTTCGAGGCGGCGTTGCAGGCCTTGGTCATGCGTCACGAAACCCTGCGCACCACCTTCCCCAGTGTCGATGGCGTGGCCTATCAAAAGGTCGCGGCGCAAACCGGCCTGCGCATGGACTGGCAGGACTTCTCGGCGCTGGACGAAGCCACGCGCCAACAACGCCTGCAACAGCTGGCCGACCATGAGGCCCACACCCCGTTCAACCTGGAAACCGGCCCGTTGCTGCGCGCCTGCGTGGTCAAGGCCGGCGAACGCGAGCACTACCTGGTGCTGACCCTGCACCACATCGTCACCGAAGGCTGGGCCATGGACATCTTTGCCCGTGAACTCAGCGCGCTCTATGAAGCCTTCATCGACGAGCGCGCCTCGCCACTGGCGCCGCTGGCGGTGCAATACCTCGACTACAGCGTGTGGCAGCGCCAGTGGCTGGAATCCGGCGAACGCCAGCGCCAACTGGACTACTGGACCGCGCAACTGGGCCACGAACATCCGTTGCTGGAGCTGCCCGGCGACCGTCCACGCCCGCCGGTGCAAAGCCACCGGGGCGAGTTGTACCGCTTCGACTTGAGCGATGACCTGGCCGCCCGCGTGCGTGCCTTCAACGCCGAGCGCGGCCTGACCCTGTTCATGACCATGACCGCCACCCTGGCCGTATTGCTCTACCGCTACAGCGGCCAGACCGACCTGCGCATCGGCGCGCCGGTGGCCAACCGCATTCGCCCGGAAAGCGAAGGGCTGATCGGCGCGTTCCTCAACACGCAAGTGCTGCGCTGCCAGCTCAACGGGCAGATGAATGTCGGCGAATTGTTCGAGCAAGTACGCCACACCGTGATCGAAGGCCAGTCCCACCAGGACCTGCCGTTCGACCACTTGGTCGAAGCCCTGCAACCGCCGCGCAGCGCGGCGTACAACCCGCTGTTCCAGGTGATGTGCAACGTGCAGCGCTGGGAATTCCAGCAAAGCCGCGAACTGGCCGGCATGACCGTCGAGTACCTGGCCAACGATGCCCGCGCGACCAAGTTCGACCTCAACCTGGAGGTCACCGACCTTGACCATCGCCTGGGTTGCTGCCTGACCTACAGCACCGACTTGTTCGACGAGCCGCGCATTGCGCGCATGGCCGAGCATTGGCGCAACTTGCTGGAAGCGTTGATCGCCGATCCGCAACAACGTCTCAGCGAACTGCCATTGCTCAGCGCCGCCGAGCAACGCGCGTTGCAGGACAGCCTGGGCGTCGTGAGGGGCGAGCACCGCCTCGACCACTGCATCCATCAGTTGTTCAGCCAACAGGCGCTGGCCCGTGGCGATGCCCCGGCGCTGACCTTTGCCGGCGTGACCCTCAGCTATCGCGAACTGAACGAGCGCGCCAACCGCCTGGGCTGGATGCTGCGCGAGCGCGGCGTCGGCCCGCAGGTGCGCGTCGGCCTGGCGCTGCCGCGCTCCCTGGAGATGGTCATCGGCTTGCTGGCGATCCTCAAGGCCGGCGGCGCCTATGTGCCGCTGGACCCGGAATACCCGCTCGACCGCCTGCACTACATGATCGAAGACAGCGACATCGGCCTGCTGCTCAGTGATGCTTTGATGTTCGAAGCCCTCGGCGAGTTGCCGGCGACCGTGGCGTGCTGGTGCCTGGAAGATGACCTGCCGGTGCTCGCCAATTACCCGGCGGATGAGTTGCCGTTTATCAATCTGCCGCAGCATCAGGCGTACCTGATCTACACCTCGGGCTCCACCGGCAAGCCGAAAGGCGTGGTGGTGGCCCACGGTGAAATCGCCATGCATTGCCAGGCTGTGATCGAACGTTTCGGCATGCGCGCGGACGATTGCGAGCTGCACTTCTATTCGATCAACTTCGACGCCGCCACCGAGCGTCTGCTGGTGCCGCTGCTCAGCGGCGCGCAGGTGGTCTTGCGTGCCCAGGGGCAATGGGACGCGGAAGAAATCTGCGCGCTGATCCGCAACCACCGTATCAATATCCTCGGCTTCACGCCGAGCTACGGCAGCCAATTGGCGCAGTGGCTGGCGACCCAGCAGCAGACCCTGCCGGTGCGCATGTGCATCACCGGCGGCGAGGCGCTGACCGGTGAGCATTTGCAGCGTATCCGCGCGGCGTTCCAGCCCGAGGTGTTCTTCAACGCCTATGGCCCGACCGAAACCGTGGTGATGCCGCTGGCCAGCCTTGCGCCCGAGCAACTGGAAGAAGGCGCTGGCAGCGTGCCGATCGGCAGCATCATTGGTGACCGCGTAGCGTACATTCTCGACGCCGACCTGGCCTTGGTGCCGCAAGGCGCGACCGGCGAGTTGTACGTCGGCGGCGCCGGTCTGGCGCAGGGGTATCACCAGCGTCCGGGGATGACGGCGGAGCGGTTTGTCGCCGACCCGTTTGCCGGCAATGGCGGGCGCCTGTATCGCACCGGTGACCTGGTGCGCCAACGCGCCGATGGTTTGGTGGAGTACTTGGGGCGGATTGACCATCAGGTGAAGATCCGTGGTTTCCGCATCGAACTGGGCGAGATCGAAACCCGCCTGCTGGAGCACGAAGCGGTGCGCGAAGCTGTGGTGCTGGCGTTGGATTCGCCAAGCGGCAAACAGTTGGTGGCGTATCTGGTCAGCGATGCCGATCACGCTACACTGCGTGATGCGCTGAAAGCTCACCTCAAGGCGCAACTGCCGGACTACATGGTGCCTGCGCACCTGACAGTGCTGGACAGCATGCCGCTGACCGCCAACGGCAAGCTCGACCGCCGCGCCCTGCCGCAGCCGGACCCCGACGCCAATCGCCAACACTACGTAGCGCCACGCAATGAACTGGAAAGCACCTTGGCGGCGATCTGGTGCGCGGTGTTGAACGTGCAGCAAGTCGGCCTCGACGATAACTTCTTTGAACTGGGCGGCGACTCGATCCTGTCGATCCAGGTGGTCAGCCGTGCGCGCCAGGCCGGGATTCATTTCAGCCCGCGCGACCTGTTCCAGCACCAGACCGTGCAAACCCTGGCGGCCGTGGCCACGCGCTCCGAGCAGGTCACGGCGGAGCAGGGCGTGTTGAGCGGCAGCTCGGGCCTGACGCCGATCCAGCATTGGTTCTTCGACACCGAGATTGCCCAGCGTCAGCACTGGAATCAGGCGCTGCTGCTCAAGCCGCTGCAACTGCTGGATCCGCACCGCCTGGAGCAAGCGCTGCTGGCGGTGCTGGAACACCACGACGCCCTGCGCCTGAGCTTCACCCAGCGCGATGCGCAGTGGCACGCCGAGCACCTGGCCGTGCCCCAAGGCGGCGTGCTGATGCAGGCGCAAGTGCGCGACATGCAAGATTGCACCGCGCTGTTCACCGATACCCAGCGCAGCCTCGACCTGCAACACGGCCCGCTGCTGCGCGCCTTGCTGGTGGACGGCCCCGAGGGCCAGCAACGCCTGCTGATCGCGATCCATCACCTGGTGGTGGATGGCGTGTCGTGGCGCGTATTGCTGGAAGACCTGCAAAACGTCTACCGCCAGTTGAGCGACGGCCAGTCCGTCAGCCTGCCGGCCAAGACCAGCGCGCTGCGTGACTGGGCCGCGCGTTTGCAGGCGTATGCCGGCAGCGAATCCCTGCGTGAAGAACTCGGCGTGTGGCAAGAACAGTTGGCCGGGCCTGCGCTCGCGTTGCCGGCGGACCGCCCCCACGGCAGCCTGCGCAACCGCGATGCCGACACCGTCAGCGTGCGCCTGGATGCCGAGCACACGCGCCAGTTGCTGCAACAGGCGCCGAGTGCCTATCGCACCCAGGTCAACGACCTGCTGCTGACCGCCCTGGCCCGTGTGTTGTGCCGCTGGAGCGGACAGCCTTCGGCGCTGATCCAGCTGGAAGGCCATGGCCGCGAAACCCTGTTCGACGATATCGACCTGACCCGCAGCGTCGGCTGGTTCACCAGCGCTTACCCGCTGCGCCTGACGCCGCAGTTGGAGCAGGGCGCTTCGATCAAGGCGATCAAGGAGCAACTGCGCGGCGTGCCGCACAAAGGCCTGGGTTATGGCGTGTTGCGCTATCTTGCGGACGACCTGACCCAGCACACCCTGGCCGCACTGCCGAGCGCCGAGATCACCTTCAACTACCTCGGCCAGTTCGACCAGAGCTTCGGCAGCGCGGCGCTGTTCCACCCGCTGGACGAATCCGCCGGCCTCGCCCATGACCCCGACGCGCCGCTGCCCAACGCCTTGAGCGTCGACAGCCAGGTGTACGGCGGTGAACTGGTGCTGCGCTGGACCTTCAGCCGCGAACGCCACGATCAGCAGACCATTCGCGCGTTGGCCGACGCCTACCTCGCCGAACTGCACAGCCTGATCGCCCATTGCCTGCGGGACGATGCCGGTGGCCTCACGCCGTCGGACTTCCCACTGGCGCACCTGAGCCAAGCGCAGCTGGATGCGTTGCCGGTGCCGGCCAGCGCCATCGAAGACGTGTACCCGCTGACCCCGATGCAGGAAGGCCTGCTGCTGCACACCCTGCTGGAACCGGGCACCGGCCTCTACTACATGCAGGACCGCTACCGTATCAACAGCGCGCTGGACCCCGAGCGTTTCGCCCAGGCCTGGCAGGCGGTGATCGCCCGTCACGAAGCCTTGCGTGCGTCGTTCTGCTGGAACGTCGGCGCCGACATGCTGCAAGTGATCCACAAGCCGGGCAGCACACCGATCGAGTACCTGGACTGGAGCAATGATCCCGAAACCGAGCAGGAACCGCGCCTGCAAGCCTTGCTCAAGCAAGAGCGCGAAGCCGGTTTCGATCTGCTCAACCAGGCGCCGTTCCACCTGCGTTTGATTCGCGTCGGTGCCGAGCGCTACTGGTTCATGATGAGCAACCACCACATCCTGATCGATGCGTGGTGCCGTTCGCTGCTGATGAATGACTTCTTCGACATTTACATGGCCCTCGGCGAAGGCCGCGACGCGCAACTGGCCACGCCGCCGCGCTACCGCGACTACATTGCCTGGCTGCAACGCCAGGACCTGGACGAGGCGCGCCAGTGGTGGCAGCAGAACCTGCAAGGCTTTGAGCGCACCACGCCGATCCCCAGCGACCGACCCTTCATGCGCGACCACGCGGGCCACGGCGGCATGGTGGTGGGCGACTGCTACACCCGCCTCGATGCCCGCGACGGTGCGCAACTGCGTGAACTGGCCCAGGCTCACCAGCTGACCGTCAACACCTTCGCCCAAGCGGCGTGGGCCTTGGTACTGCGGCGTTTGAGCGGCGACCGCGACGTGCTGTTTGGCGTCACCGTGGCCGGTCGCCCGGTGGAAATGCCCGAGATGCAACGCACCGTCGGCCTGTTTATCAACAGCATCGCGCTGCGGGTGAAACTGCCCGAGGACGATCAAGCGTGCAGCGTGCGCCAATGGCTGAGCGGCCTGCTCGACAGCAATATGCAGCTGCGCGAGTACGAATACCTGCCGCTGGTGACAATCCAGGAGCACAGCGAACTGCCCAAGGGCCAGCCGCTGTTCGACAGCCTGTTCGTGTTCGAAAACGCGCCGGTGGAAGTCTCGGTGCTGGACCGTGCGCAAAGCCTGAATGCCACTTCGGATTCCGGGCGGACCCACACCAACTTCCCGTTGACGGCGGTGTGTTATCCGGGCGATGACCTGGGTTTGCACCTGTCCTATGACCAACGTTATTTCGACGAAAGCACCGTGCAAGGCATGCTTGGCGAGTTCAAGCGCCTGCTGCTGGCGCTGGTGCAGGGCTTCCATGGCAACATGGCCGAGCTGCCGCTGATTGGCGAGCAGGAGCGTGAATTCCTCGTAGAGGGCTGCAATCAGAGCGAGCATGACTATCCGCTGGAAAGCAGCTATGTCGCGCTGTTCGAAAGCCAGGTCGCCGCGCATCCGCAACGTATCGCCGCGAGTTGCCTGGACCAGCACTGGACCTACGATGAGCTGAACCGCCGCAGCAACGGCCTGGGCCATGCGTTGATCGAAGCGGGCGTGGGTCTGGATCAGCCGGTGGCGTTGCTGGGCGAGCGCAACCTCGACCTGCTGGGCATGATCATCGGCAGCTTCAAGGCCGGTGCCGGTTATCTGCCGCTGGACCCTGGGCTGCCGAGCCAGCGGTTGCGCAGCATCATCGACCTGAGCCGCACACCGTTGCTGGTGTGTACCGAAGCGTGCCGCGAGCAGGCCATCGAGTTGCTCGAAGGCTTCGACTGCCAGTTGCTGGTGTGGGAAGAAGTGCCGGCCCGTGGGGCGAATCCCGAGGTCTACAGCGGCCCGGACAACCTCGCCTACGTGATCTACACCTCGGGTTCCACCGGCTTGCCCAAAGGCGTGATGGTCGAACAGCGCGGCATGCTCAACAATCAGCTGAGCAAGGTGCCGTACCTGGACCTGAGCGACGCGGATGTGATCGCGCAGACCGCCTCGCAGAGCTTTGATATTTCCGTGTGGCAGTTCCTCGCCGCGCCGCTGTTTGGTGCGCGGGTGGATATCGTGCCGAACGCGCTGGCCCATGATCCGCAAGGGTTGCTTGAGCATGTCCAGGCGCAAGGCATCACGGTGCTGGAGAGCGTACCGTCACTGATCCAGGGCATGCTGGCCCAGGACCGTATCGGCCTCGATGGCCTGCGCTGGATGCTGCCGACGGGCGAAGCCATGCCGCCGGAGCTGGCGCACCAGTGGTTGCAGCGTTATCCCGGGATTGGCCTGGTGAACGCCTATGGCCCGGCGGAATGCTCCGATGACGTGGCGTTCTTCCGCGTCGATGCCGCATCGACCCGTGGCACTTACCTGCCGATTGGTACGCCGACCGACAACAACCGCTTGTACCTGCTGGACGGCGCACTGGAGCTGGTGCCGCAAGGCGCGGTCGGTGAGTTGTGCGTGGCCGGTACGGGCGTCGGCCGTGGTTACGTCAGCGACCCACTGCGCACTGCGCCGGTGTTTGTGCCGAACCCGTTTGGCGCAGCGGGCGAGCGTCTGTATCGCACCGGCGACCTTGCACGGCGGCGCAGTGATGGGGTGTTGGAGTATGTCGGGCGGATCGACCATCAGGTGAAGATTCGCGGCTACCGCATCGAACTGGGGGAAATCGAAGCGCGTCTGCATGAGCAACCGGAAGTGCGCGATGCGGCCGTCGGCGTGCAGGAAGGCGTCAACGGCAAGCACCTGGTCGGCTACCTGGTAGCGGCGGATGAAGCGCTGAACCCGAGCGAACGCCTGGACCGCATCAAGCAACGCCTGCGCGCCGAACTGCCGGAATACATGGTGCCGCTGCACTGGCTGTGGCTCGAGCGCCTGCCGCTGAATGCCAACGGCAAGCTCGACCGCAAGGCGTTGCCTACGCTCGAGATCGGCCAGCTGCAGAGCCAGGATTACCTGGCGCCGCGCAATGAACTGGAAGTCACCCTGGCCGCGATCTGGGCCGAGGTGCTGAAAGTGGAAAGGGTGGGCGTACAGGACAACTTCTTTGAACTGGGCGGGCACTCGTTGCTGGCCACGCAGATTGCCTCGCGGGTGCAGAAGACCTTGCAGCGCGATGTGCCGCTAAGGGCGATGTTCGAGTGCAGCACGGTGGCGGAGTTGGCCGGGTATATCGAGGGGTTGGCGGCGAATGAGATCAGCGCGGAGAAGGTGGATCGGTTGAGTGATTTGATGGCGGAGTTGGAAGGGATGTGAGCGGGCCTTTGGTCAGAACTGTCAGATCTGACAGTAGGCAAAGCTTCTGATCCAAGCGTTAGATAGCCGAAGTCTCTGGCCTGCAAGGCCAGCCTCGACAGTTATCTAACGCTGGACAGGAGTCTTATCGTGGCTAAAAAACCGATCCCAAAAAAAACGTTATCTCCTCAACCTGACAAAACTGCACCTCGGCCACCGAAAAAGCCCAAGGCGCAATTCCCTGTTCCTATCGTCAAGTTCGCAGCCAATAACAGCGTGCTCTACCCCATGGATGCGATCGATGGGACTGAGGCCAAGCTGACGCTACCTACGGGGGCGACGGACTGCACATTTTTCATCGCTATCAAGGATCAGGCCGAGCCTGCATTCGACCCCATCTTTGTGGATGACGGCGATGATGTCGTCCCGATTTCTCCGCAGTTACTCAGCCTGATGATCGGGCACACGGTGCTGATGCGGTACAGGGCTATTGTGGGGGGCAAAGAGGAAGAGTCCCTGGTGCTGGAGCTGGAAGTTCAGTTATTGAGGGAGGGGGATCTGGTTGGATCGAGGCCGGTGTATGAGCACTCCAAGAATGAGTGGAACACTTGGTGGCTGAGGATGCATAGCTTCACGGGTGATGAAACCGTCAAAATCGAGGCATGGCCCTTAATCTATCCGGGGCAACGGTTGTTTGCCACGGTCGCCGGTAACCAGCACATTGCGCCGTATCGCTTCATCTGGATTGCGCTGGATCATGTGGTACAGCCCCATGAGGCTCATGCGGGTTATGTCTTCAGGTTTCCTCTTTCACGCTCATGGATGTCCAGGCTGGATGACTACTCGGCGCTGACGGCCCACTTGGGGGTCATTTGGGATGGAACCAGGCCTGTATTTCCTGATCCAGGCGACCCTCTTCTTGAAAACCCGCTGCCTATCAACGCCCAGGATTTCCACTTGCGTACCACCACGCTGCTGCAGGTGGACCCGTACCAGGACTTGCCTCCTCCGCATCTGCGCCAGTCTGTGGACTACAACGGTGGGTGGCACCTTAATCCCGAGCTCACTAAAGAGGGGGGCGATGTCGACATTCCCGGCCTGGATACCTATGCGGGCGATCGCGTCTGTTTTTTTGTGGGCGGGCCGGGATTCGCGACGAAACCGCTAGGTTGCGTGGTCATTGAACACGATGGGGATCCGGCGTCGGTCAAACTATCGGCCTGTATCGTTGCCTGTTTATTCAATGAGTCGATGACGCTGACCTACACCCTTGCATTCAACGAAAGTGAACAGTCATCACCTGCACGGGACGTCAGCGTATCGGTACCCCGGTTCGTTCATCCAACTATTGAAGAAGCAACTAACGGCACAGTGGATCTCAGCACATTCCCAATGGACGCGACTGGTTTTATGCCTGTCTGGGCCTATGCCGAGTGTTCGAAATGTTGCTGGATGTGGATCACTGGTAAAGATGACGACGGTACTGCTTACCGATTCGATGTTTTGATGGATGCACCTGTTACAGACGAGTGGAAGGCGAACGGGGTTGATGCGCCCATCCTAAGAGCCGACCTGAAAAAGTTGGCCGATTGCAGCGAGTTTGAACTGCACTTTTCGGCGAGTTTTTGTGAGGCGTGTGATCTGGCGAGTGCTCATGCATTTCCTGTGCAGACGTTCAAAATCGAGCAGGAGCCTCTGACCCTGACCGCGCCCAAGGTGACGGAGGCCGTGGGCACCAACTTGACGGCTTACAATGGGCGCAACGGCGTGCATGTCGAGGTGGATTACGTGGGTAACCACGCCAAGCACACCATCAGTGTCTGCTGGAAAAAATCGAATGGCACTTGCTGGCCGTTGGCGTCGAAACCGGGCAGTTCCACAGGGGCTATCATTTTCGCCCTGCCGCCGGATGCAATGATCGAGAGCATCGGTAAAACCGTAGAAATCACTTTTACCGTGACCACCGCGTGCAAGGTACAGACTTCACCGCCTTTGAACTTGAATATCAGTATCCCTGTGCGTTTGCCAACGCCTGCGGTGACAGAGGCTACGCCACACGCCACTCAAGGCGGGACCTTGGACCTGCGTACCTTTGTCGGTGATGCTCATATCACAGTGGAAAAATGGTGGTTCATGCTGTTGGGGCAGATCGGTTGGCTCAAATGCACAGGCACCGCCGACGCGAGTGGATCCCCTTACACCATCAATGTGGCGATTGCCGAACCGATCACCACAAGTGATCTTTCCAATGGCCTGAAAAAACTACTCCCGCGTGCAGAGTTGGAGAAGCTGCGCAACAGAACCCCTCTGGTCGTCGAACACCAAGCGACGCCGGATGTTGGCGGTGTTCAGAGCAATGCGATTGCGTTCCCTGTGTTGAATCTGGAGTTCCGTAAGGCGTTCTACCACCACACAGACTTCGACCCAGCAGGCAAAGGTTGGAACGGCTGGCAAAGAGGGCCGGGTGCTTCGGACCTCAGGGATCTGATTGAAAAAACAGGTGCAGTGCCTGGGAAACCTAGCGGGTATTTCTTGTTTGACTGGGGTTACACCAACACAACCGATCCAGCCACGCAAAGTGTGAAACTGTTTCAGACATTCACTGGGCTGGAGGTGGGGCGTCAGCACAAGTTCAGTGCTTGGGTTCGTGATAACAGTGGGGTAGGCAATAAACCACGGTTGGTGCTTACGGCCGATGGGGTGGATGTTTCGCCAGTAACGTTGCCGTCTAGGACTTGGGAACTTATCCAAGGCGTCTTCACTGCGGCGTCAAGTTCGGCGTCGCTCACGTTTGAAAACCGTCAGATGGGGATAGCGCCAGGTAATGACTTTGATGTGACTCAGATGACGGTGGAGGAAATTTGATCAGCAATGGCCACTTGTAGCCAGTGCAGGGCCTCCGAGAGTTGGAGGCCTTGTATTTCGCCTGTGGGAAAACTTATTTCGGCCCCATGATCTTGCCTAGTTTCTCCGACGACGGCGCCCCTTGCTGTTGCTGCAACCCACCCTTGTCATCCAGATAGAAAATCGCCGGCGTCGCCGACAGTTCCAGCTCATCCATCGGCTTCATATTCCCATCGAGCTTGGCCTCGATATTCGCCGGGATCTTCGCCAGCGCCTGCAACTTGCTGCCCTTGACCCGCGGGCGCGCCTGCTGAACATGTTGCTGTAAGGGCAGTTGGGGTCGCTGGTTGCCTGGACCGGCAGTGGACTTATGACGAGCTGAACCGCCGCAGTAACAGCCTGGGTCACGCGTTGATCGAAGCCGGCGTGGGGCTGGATCAAGCGGTGGCGTTGCTGCGCTACCCGCAGATTGGCTTGGTCAACGCCTATGGCCCGGCGGAATGCTCCGATGACGTGGCGTTCTTCCGCGTCGATTGGTACACCGACCGACAACAATCGCTTGTACCTGCTCGATGGCGCACTGGAGTTGGTGCCGCAAGGCGCGGTCGGTGAATTGTGCGTGGCCGTTACGGGCGTCGGGCGAGCGTCTCCATCGCACCGGCAACCTCGTGCGTCGGCGCAGTGATGGTGTGCAGGAATACGTCGGGCGAATCGACCATCAGGTGAAGATACGCGGCTACCGCATCGAACTGGGGGAAATCGAAGCGCGTCTGCATGAACAGGCTGAAGTGCGCGATGTGCCGCTGCGGGCGATGTTTGAATGCAGCACGGTGGCGGAGCTGGCCGGGTATATCGAGGGGTTGGCGGCGAATGAGATCAGCGCGGAGAAGGTGGATCGGTTGAGTGATTTGATGGCGGAGTTGGAGGGCTTTTAATCTTCATGGTCTGGGCAGGCCTCATCGCGGGCAAGCCCGCTCCCACAGGTTGACCGCATTCCAATGTGGGAGCGGGCTTGCCCGCGATGGCGTCAGTCCAGGCGCCGCCATTTCCGTTGGTCAGGTATCGCCCGGGTCTGCGTCGGAACTGTCAATTCTGACAGTAGGCAGCCACACCCCAGAAGGATTAGATAATCCTGTTTATCGGCCCACAAGTGCGGGCCAGCGGGTTATCTATTCTTGAAAGGGAGCATCATCATGGCTAAACCGAAAACACCCAAAAAGCCCGCTGGGGCTGCTTCGGCACCTGCCTTGCCGCCTGTGTCCAAGGGCGCGGCGCCGGTCAAGGTCCCCGTGGTGCGTGCTCAACTCCCGCTGCCGCAGGTCCGAAACGCGACGGCCAACAGCACGTTGCCGCCGATGAGTTCCACGGCGGGTACGGATGTGATCATCACTGCCGCCATCGCCGCAGGTGCGCACATCCAGGTGTCCTGGGCGATCAAGGGCCAGGAGGCCAATCCGGTATTCACCGCGCCCGCGCAAGGCACTGGCAGCGCCGGTGTCCAGGTGCCGGTGCCGGCCTGGGTGATTGGTTTGTGCATCGGCCATACGGTGACTATTTGGTATGAAAGTGGCAATGATCAGTCGCTGAAGTTGGAGTTGACGGTCGAAGTGATCGATCCCGACAACATGCCGGCGCCCACATTCCTGGACCTGGCGTTCTTCCAGGGTTCCTGGTGGCTGGACATGGCCAAGTTTCCTGGCAATGCCCACGTGCAATTGTGCGGTTAGCCGTTCATTGCCGCCGGGCAGCGGTTGTGGGTCGAGGCCGTTGGCAACGAGCACCTGACGCCTCGGCGTTTTCATTGGGTTCTTGAAGACCATGTGGTGACCTCCGAAGAGGCACAGCAAGGCTTCTGCTTCCTGTTGGAGATTCTGCGCGAGTGGTTGGCTGCAAACGAAGATTGGTCGTCGGTAACGCTGCATTCTGGCGTCATATTCGATGGTGCGCATGGCACCGCGCCGGAAGACCCCAGCATTTCCCACATCCCGGCCAATGCCCATGAAATCCCGCGCGCTACCGCGAACCTGCGGCTGGGCGAGCCGGAACTGAAACTGTTGCAGCCCACGCTGCGTGAAGCGGCGTATGTCGAGGGGAAGGGCTGGTTAGTCAACCCGACGAATACCGTTGACGGGGCGCATATCGATGTGACGTATGACGGTATGCAACGCGGAGATCATGTGTGCGTGAAATTCAAAGGGACACCGGGCCTGGGGACGCCGGCGCCGGTCTGTCAGGACGTGAAGGATGGTGAGACCAAACTTGTATTCTCTGTGCCGGCGTCGGCGATCAGTGCCAACTTCGGCCTCCCGGTTGAAATCTCGTATACCGTCTTGCGCGGCCGGTTGTGGCCGTCGCCGACGTTGATGGTTCAAGTCCTTGAACCTGCCGGCTTGAGTGGTATCGACGTCGAGGAAAAAACCGGCGGCAAGTTGTGCCTCAACAACTTCTCGGGGCACGCCACTGCGACGGTCGCCATCTGGGATTACATTGCGCCGGGACAGACCTGCTGGATGTGGATCGTTGGCCAACGTGAGGACGGCAGCCTGGTTCACTGGGATATCCTGGTCGCCGAGCCCATCAAGCCCGAGTGGGTGAGCGGCGGGGTCAACGCGCTACTGGCGCGCGAAGAACTGGAACAGCTGGCCGACTGCGTGGTTTTCGAACTTCATTTCGCTGTGAACTTCCAAGGTTTGGCAGAACTGGCTGGTGCCATTGCGTTCCGGCCGTTGCAACTGCAAATGGTCCAGGCCGACCTGGTGCTTTTGGCTCCCCAAGTGCTTCAGGCGGTGGGGAACCACCTGACGGTATGGAACGGTCGAGAGGGCGTGACCGTACGGGTGGGATATAACGGTATGAGCCCTCATCACCGCATCGAGTTGTGTTGGGAGCAGGCGGGCGAGTGCCTGGTGCTGGAGCCAAAACCGGGGAATATCACGCCGGGGTACGTGGACTTCCGGATCCCGCGCGAGGCGGTGATTCACGGCATCGGCAAGACTGTGCCGATCCGCTACAGCGTTACCAGCCGGTGCAAGCAGCAGACTTCGGCTGATTTGGAGTTGGGGATTAGTAAGCCAGTGCGCTTGCCAACACCAGTGGTGCCTCAAGCGACACCGCCAGCGACTCAAGGTGGATTCCTGGATTTGACGACCTTTCCGGGGGACGCCACTATCACCGTCCTGTCTTGGTGGTTTGCTTTGGCAGGGCAGCGATATTGGCTGAAGTGCACGGGCACCAGGAAGGATGGAAGTGCCCACACGTTCTATGCCGCGCAAAGCCGGTCGCTCACATCTGATGAAGTCGACAACGGGTTGGCAGTGACGTTGAGCCGCGACGTGCTTGAGATGTTGAGGCATGGCTCGAGTCTGGCGGTAACCTGTATCGTGACGGCAGACGGTAGTGGGCAGGAAAGTGCAGGGATCGAATTCCCTGCGCTGAACCTGATCATCAAGCGCCCTCTGATCTGCGAGATAGAACGTTTCGAGTCACTGCCGCTGGGTACTTTTAGTGCAGGCGGCAGTTTCCAGACGTCATTGATGAAGGTCAGCTTTCAATCGGGGTCGGGGATAGCGGGTATTGTCAGGTATGCCAATAATGATTTTGTGTCAGGCAATCATTTTGGAGTATGCATCAATAATGCAGCTCAGAACCCGCCCCAACTGTTCCGGGTTGATTTCAACCATTTACTGGAGTCTTTCAAGTTCGGTTGGGGCTGGATGCATGAGCCCGCAACGGTGACCGTCTACGGCGAAGACGGTAGTGTTATTAGCGTGCTCGACTATCCTCAAGGTTTGGCAGGGGGGTTCTGGGTTGATTATCAGGCAGCGTCGGGACCGGTGATTGCCTGGATAACAATTCTTACCCAGGACTACTCATTTATCGATAACTTCAAAATATGTCATCGCGATTGAATGGTTGGTGTTGATTTAGCTTCAGTGACTGGCGATTCGTTGGTGGCCTTTAAAGAATGCCCGCTTTTGCGGGCATTCTTTTGGCAGATACGGGCACTATTTCGGTCCGAGTATCTTCACCAACTTCTCCGGCGACGGCGCCCCTTGCTGTTGCTGCAACCCACCCTTGTCATCCAGATAGAAAATCGCCGGCGTCGCCGACAACTCCAGTTCATCCATCAACTTCATATTCCCATCCAGCTTGGCCTCGATATTCGCCGGGATCTTTGCCAGCGCCTGCAACTTGCTGCCCTTGCCGGCGGCTTCGTGTTCTTCCAGGGCCTTTTGCGGGTCTTTGGCGGCGAACAGCGCGGCGGATTTGGCCGCGCTGTCTTCGCGGATGATGCCGACCATGATGTGGCGCAACTGCACCTTGCCGGCCTTGACCCATGGCCGCGCCTGTTCCCAAAACATGTTGCAGTACGGGCAGTTGGGGTCGCTGAACAGATAGACGATGCGCGGCGCGTTGACGTCGCCGTCCTGGATCCAGCTGCTTTTTTCCATCTTGGCCCAGACTTCCTTGGCCATGGGCGCGTACACCAGTTTTTCCAGGGGCGCGCTGCTCAGGTCGTTGCCTTGGGCGTCGTACAGGTTGCCGGCGAGCACGTTTTTGCCGTCGGCGGTCAGGTACAGGGCCATGCCGCGGTTCTGGTATTGCGCGGCGTAGCCGGTGAGGCCGCTGGGGGCGTCGAACTTGCCGAGGATCTTGGCGCCCTTGGCTTCGATCTGTTTGATCGGCGCCGGCCAGTCTTCGGCCTGGGCCAGGGTGGCCGCGAGCGTCAGCGGCAGCAGGGTCAGCAGGTGGCGGAGGCTTGGCATGTGGGTTTCCTTTGTGGGGCGGTGTCGAAGGGTTCCATGGCACGGGCCAGGCTGGCTTGGGACAGTTCACCGAGGTGGCTGTTGAGCAGGCGTCCGTCGGCGCTGTAGAACAGCGTAGTCGGCAAGGCCATCGAGCCCACGGCCTGGCCGAGGCGGCCGCTGGCGTCGAAGAGCACGTTGTCGAGGGTCAGGCCCTGGGTGGCGAGGTAGGTGCTGACGCTTTGCATGCTTTCGGCCTGGTTGACGAACAGGAAGGTCACGTCGGGGCGTTGGCGCTGCGCGCGTTCCAGCACCGGCATTTCCCGGCGGCACGGCGGGCACCAGGTGGCCCACAGGTTGATCACCAGCGGGCCGCCCTTGTAATCGGCCAGTTGCACCGTTTCGCCGCTGGCGTTGCGCAGGGTGATGTCCGGCAGTTGTGCGCCCTTGTCGTACAGGCTCAGGGACAAACTGGTCAGCCCCCAGAACACCAGGCCACTGATCACACCGGCGCCCAGCGGCGTGCGCAGGGCCGGACGGTGCCAGCCGTACGCCAGCGCGCCGAGGACCAGGGCGATAATGCCGGGCCAGGCGAGGAATCCACCGTCACGCAGATCCACCATCAGCAGCGGGTCGTGGCTGTAGTCGTTCCAGTACATCAGCACAAAACTGAGCCGCGCCACCAGCATGCCCAGCAGGAACAGGCTGAACAGCACCGATTCCGGGTTCTCACCGCCACGCTTGGCCACGCGCCAACCCACCAGGGTGGCGAGAATCAGCGCGCTGATCAGCAGGAGGTGATTCAGGGCGATGGCGAAGGTGCCGATGGTCAGGGTCAACATCAGAGGGCGTCTCGGGTTTGCGTCCAGCGTTGCAGGAAGGCGGCGGCATCCACTTCGCCGGTGATGCGTTGGGCGCGGCGTTCTTCACCGTCCGGGCCGATCCACACGAAGCTCGGCGGGCCGGGCACTTTGTAGCGGCCGAGCAGTTCGCGGCTGGCGGCGTTGTCGGCGGTGACGTCCAGGCGCAGCAGGCGCACGTCTTTCAGCGCGGCCATTACTTCGGGTTTGCCGAATACCTGTTTTTCCATGATCTTGCAGGACACGCACCAGTCGGCGTAGTAGTCCACCAGCACCCACTGGCCCTGGGCCTTGGCGCTGTCGAGTTGGCTTTGCAGCACGGCCGGGTCGCTGATGGTCATGAACGCGTCGTGGGCGCTGGGTGCAGCCGCCACCGGCGAGCCGCCATAGACCTTCAGCGGTTGCCACAGGTCATCGCTGCCACCGGCGGCGCCCACCACCAGCACTGTGCCCCACAGGCCCAGGACCAGGGAGCCGGCGCCGAACACCTTGGCGGCCAGGCCGTATTCGCGGGCCAGGGTCCAGCCGCAGTAGGCCATGACCAGCGCCAATGCGCCCCACAGGCCGAGCCACAGGCTGGCATCGATCACCGGGCGGATCATCAGCACGGCGCTGCCGAGGAACAGGAAGCCGAAGATGCCCTTGACCAGGTTCATCCAGCTGCCGGACTTGGGCAGCACACCGTTGCCCAGGGTGACGAGCAACAGCAGCGGTACACCAATGCCGATGCCGAGGGTGAACAGCGCGAGGCCACCGAACACCACGTCGCCGGTCTGGCCGATATACAGCAGCAGGCCCGCCAGGGGCGCCGTCATGCAGGGACCCACCACCAGGGCGGAGAGGGCGCCGAGGATGCCGGCCCCGACCATGCTGCCGCCGCTTTGCTGGCGGCTGAGGTTGTCCAGGCGATCCCGCAGGAAGGCCGGCAGTTGCAGCTCGAAGAAGCCGAACATGGGCAGCGCCAGCAATACAAACAGCGTCGCGATGGAACCAAGCACCCAGGGTTGCTGCAGCCACGCCTGCAAGTTGGCGCCGAGCAGGGCCGCCACCACGCCCAGTGCGGCATACACCAGGGCCATGCACACCACGTAGCTGCCGGCGAGGGCAAAGCCGCGTCGCGGGCTGGCACCACTGCCTACCACCAGGCCGGCAAGAATCGGCAACATGGGCAACGAGCAGGGCATGAACGCCAGGCCCAGGCCGAGCGCGAAAATAGCCAGCAAGCTCCAGAACAGGTTCCGTTCACTGAGGAATCGGGCGATTTTCTGGTCGTCGGCCGTACCGCTACTCACCGCTGGCGTGGCCGGCCCACCCAGGTCCACCGTTATCGATTGCGGCGGGTAGCACAGGCCCGCATCGGCGCAGCCTTGCCAGCCCAGCTTGACCTTGCCGGTGACACCGGCGGGAATTTTCACTTCCAGGCCCTGGCGATACACTTGCTGTTCGCCGAAGAACTCATCGCTATGGGCTTCACCTTGCGGCAGCACAGGCTTCTCGGCCAGGCCGTCGAACTTCATGCGCTGCTGGTACAGGTAGTAACCGTCGGCAATCTGCCAATACAGCTGGGTCTCACCGCTTTCCAGGCGCTCGGAGGTAAAGGTGAAGGCCTTGGCCACCGGGAGGAAGTCGGGTTTTGTCTCAAACGGATTGCCCGGCGCGGCCTGGGCGAACCCCGCGAACAACACCAGCAGAAAGATAAACAGATGCCGCATGGTCAAGCCTTAGTTCGATGCAAGTGAGGCACACAATGTGTGGCGTTGATTAACCGATGATTAACCGGCGCTATTCTAGAGTGTAGGGAATCGCTGAGCATGGATCTTTTAGCGGCATAATCTGCACTTAATCGGCTGCACGTTTAATCACGCCATCTTTCATGAAGGGTTCAGCATGCACGTACTGGTCTGCGAAGACGACGATCTGATCGCCAGCGGCATCGTGGCCGGCCTCACCGCCCAGGGTTTTACCGTGGAGCGCGTGGGCACGGCGGCGGCTGCACGGGCCATGCTCAAGGCGGCGACGTTCGACATCATGGTGCTCGACCTCGGCTTGCCGGACGAAGATGGCCTCAAGTTGTTGCAGCAACTGCGCAGCCAGGGCCTGGAGATTCCGGTGCTGATCCTTACCGCACGGGATTCCGTGACCAACCGCGTCGACGGCCTGCAAGCCGGTGCCGACGACTACCTGCTCAAGCCCTTCGACCTGCGCGAACTGGCCGCGCGCCTGCAAACATTGTTACGGCGCATGGCCGGGCGCAGCGTCAACCTGATCGAGCATGGCCGCCTGGCCTACGACCCGAGCAGCCGCGAGACCTTTCTGGGCGGCGAGCCGGTGGACCTGTCCCGCCGCGAGCAGGCGTTGCTGCAAGCCCTGCTGCACAACAAGGGCCGCGTGCTGTCCAGCGAGCAGCTCAAGGACAGCGTCTACGGCTTCAATGACGAACTGGAAAGCAACGCGTTGAACGTGCATATCCACCACCTGCGCCGCAAGTTGGGCAACGGCATCGTCGAGACCGTGCGCGGCCTCGGCTACCGCCTGGGCCCGGCGGATGGCGGAGAGGATGCGTCGTGAAAAGCCTGCGCCTGCGCCTGACGTTCAAGCTGGGCGCCGCCTTTGTGTTGATCTGGGCCCTGGCGGCGGCCTGGATGCTCAACGACCTGCGCAACCAGATGATGTTCTCCCTCGACCAGCGTCTGGTGGCCTCGGCGCGCATGGTCGCCGGGTTGATGGAAGAGATGCCGGGCTTGGCCAGTTCCAGTGTGGGCAAGCATTTTGGCGCCAAGCCGCTGAATGTGCCGGGCGGCATGGCCTGCCAGGTCAGTTCGTTGCGCGGCGAAGTCCTGGCCCGCAGCCACACGACCCCGGACGAGGGCCTGGAGTCCATGCGCAGCGGCTTTCGTGACCAGGTCATTGACGGTGCGGCGTGGCGCAGTTTCACCTTGTCCCGTGGCGATCTGTTGATCACCACCGCTGACCGCCAGGTGGAGCGCGAGGCGTTGAACCTGTCGATCCTGCTCGCCGCTTCGGTGCCGGTGGGCGTGGCGATGCTCGGTTGCCTGTGCCTGTTGTGGCTGGGCATCGGCCAGAGCCTGGTGCCGCTCAACCGCATGCGTGATGCGCTGATGCGGCGCAGTGCCGACTCCCTGGAACCGTTGCAGATCCACCCGCTGCCCAGCGAACTCAAGCCATTGCTCGATACCCAGAACCAACTGTTCCAGCGTATCGCCAAGGCCATCGAACGCGAGCGCCGCCTCACCGGCGACGCGGCCCACGAACTGCGCAGCCCGCTCACGGCCATCAAGACCCACCTGCAAGTGGCCCGCATGACCGACGGCGCGGCCCGCGACCAATCCCTGGCCCATGCCGAGGAGGGCGCCGATCGCCTGCACCGTACCTTGGAGCAACTGTTGTTGCTGGCACGGGTGGAAGGCAGCCTGTCGTTTGACGACGGTTTGCAATCCAGCGCCGAGCAAGTCGCGCGACTGGCCATCCAGGACGCCAACGCCGGCGACAACGGGCGCATCGACCTGACCCTGACGGACAACCTCGTCGACACCCCGGTGGAAATGCCGGTGGGCCTGGCGGTCGCGGCCCTGCGCAACTTGCTGGATAACGCCTTGCGCCACACACCCGCCGATACACGCGTAGAGCTGAACGTATTCACCGATGCCGAGCAGGTGGTGTTCCGCGTGCGTGACCACGGCAAGCAGATCTCCAGCGAGGACCTGCAATACCTGACCCAGCGTTTCTGGCGCAATGGCAACAGCGAAGGCTGCGGCCTGGGCCTGGCGATCGTGCAGGCGATCGTGCAGCGCTGCTCTTGCTCGTTGAAGTTCGACAGCCGGGCCGATGGCTTGCGTGTCGAATTGGGCATGCCGCTGAGGCGCTGAGCTTTTCTTTCAAGTCCCAAATAATTACCGCCCGCCTGGCATTCAACCCTTCAGGATGGCGGTAATTTTTTTGCGCTTGAACGGGCTGAATGATTCGGCCTGGACTGAAAAGGACAGCTTTCATGTTGGTGATCGATACCAGTTTTCCCTCCAAGGATTTCAATCAACGCAACGGCGAGACCGTGCGCCAACTGATCCTGCATTACACCGCCGCGCCCTTTGGCTCATCCCTGCGCACCCTGACGCGCGATGGCGTGAGCGCGCACTATCTGGTGCCCGACCCGGATGAGCCCAGCTACCGCGCCGCCGGTTATGAGGAGTTGCGCGCATTCCGCCTGGTGGACGAAGGCCAGCGCGCCTGGCATGCCGGGGTCAGCCAGTGGGGCGGTCGGGACAACCTCAACAGCCGCGCGATTGGCATCGAAATCGTCAACCTGGCGCGGGATGACGGTGGCGTGTTCACTTTTCCTGCGTACGCTGAGGAACAGATCGATGTATTGATCGCGCTGGTGCGCGACATTCTTGGCCGTTATCCGCAGATCGGCCCGAGCGACATCCTCGGGCATTCGGACGTGGCGTACTGGCGCAAAAGTGATCCCGGCCCGCGCCTGCCGTGGCAGCGCCTGCATGAGGCGGGGATCGGCGCCTGGTTCGATGAGTCGACGCGGGCAATGTACCAGCGCCGGTTTTGCCTCGGCTTGCCGCCGGAGGTCGAGGTGGAGCGGGCGTTTCAGCGTTACGGCTATAAGCCTGCGCAGAACCGGCGGGCGTTTGAACAGCGCACGCGGGCGTTCCAGATGCACTTTCGGCCGCGGGATTATGGCGGGTTCCTGGATGCGCAGACCTGCGCGATCTTGTATGCCCTGAACGAAAAGTACCGCAGCCTCTGACCGCATACACGTCGCTTGTGCCGAACCCGGTCCAAATGTGGGAGCAGGCAAGCCAGCTCCCACAGTTTGGATTTGTGTCTGCCTGGGGGATGTCATTGCCCACTCTGGCTTTTTAGCGACCACAGGCCTAAATCCTCCCCCCGCTGGTGCGTTTCCAGAACAGGAATCAGATGAGGGATCGAGTAATGTCCGTCGCTATCAGCCATATCGAAGACACCCCGCTTCACGAAACGCTCTACCAGTTCGACGATTCTCCGTTGCTGGCCCGCCAGCGCCAGCAGGAATCCAACGCCCGCAGTTACCCGCGGCGCATTCCCCTGGCGCTCAAGCGGGCCAAGGGCATCTACGTTGAAGACGTGGAAGGCCGCAGTTTCATCGACTGCCTGGCCGGCGCCGGCACCCTGGCGCTGGGGCATAACCACCCGGTGGTGATTGCGGCGATCCAGCAAGTGTTGAGCGACGAGTTGCCGTTGCACACCCTGGACCTGACCACGCCGGTCAAGGACCAGTTTGTGCAGGACCTGTTCGGCCTGCTGCCGCCAGAGCTGGCGCAGCAAGCGAAAATCCAGTTCTGCGGGCCCACCGGTACGGATGCGGTGGAAGCCGCGTTGAAGCTGGTGCGCACGGCCACCGGACGCAGCACGGTGCTGTCGTTCCAGGGCGGCTACCACGGCATGAGCCAGGGCGCCTTGAGCCTGATGGGCAGCCTGGGGCCGAAAAAGCCCTTGGGTGCGTTGCTCAGCAATGGCGTGCAATTCCTGCCATACCCTTACGACTACCGTTGTCCGTTCGGCCTGGGTGGCGCGGAGGGGGTGCGGGTCAACCTGCATTACCTGGAAAACCTGCTGAACGACCCGGAAGCCGGGGTATTGCTGCCAGCGGCGGTGATTGTCGAAGTGGTGCAGGGCGAGGGCGGCGTGATCCCGGCCGATCTCGACTGGCTGCGCGGCCTGCGCCGCATCACCGAGAGCGCCGGCGTGGCGTTGATCGTCGATGAAATCCAGAGTGGTTTTGGTCGCACCGGCAAAATGTTCGCCTTTGAACACGCCGGCATCATCCCGGATGTGGTGGTGATGTCCAAGGCCATCGGCGGCAGCCTGCCGCTGGCGGTGGTGGTGTACCGCGACTGGCTCGACACCTGGCTGCCGGGCGCGCATGCCGGGACGTTCCGGGGTAATCAGATGGCCATGGCGGCAGGTTCGGCGGTGATGCGCTACCTCAAGGAGCACGACCTGGCCGGCCATGCCGCCGCCATGGGTGAGCGCCTGGGTGAACACCTGCGCATCCTGCAACGCGACTTTCCGCAGTTGGGGGATATTCGCGGGCGTGGGCTGATGCTGGGTGTGGAGTTGGTCGACCCGCAAGGCGCCGTCGATAGCCAGGGCCACCCGCCGGTGCATCGCCAACTGGCACCGCTGGTGCAACGCGAATGCCTCAAGCGCGGCCTGATCCTGGAGCTGGGCGGGCGCCATGGCAGTGTGGTGCGCTTCCTGCCGCCACTGGTGATCACCGCTGTTGAAGTGGACCGGGTGGCCGAAATCTTCGGCCGCGCCTTGGGCGCAGCGGTCACCAGCCTCTAATTTTTCTGCGGCTCTGTACGTTTCTACAGATATCAGCGCTGCGCGTGGTGCGCAGCCAGCCTTTTAGCGATGGAGAACAGCAATGACCTCAGTATTTGACCGCGACGACATCCTGTTTCAGGTAGTGGTCAACCATGAAGAGCAGTATTCCATCTGGCCCGATTACAAAGCCGTGCCGGAAGGCTGGCGCACCGTGGGCAAGAGCGGCTTGAAGAAAGAGTGCCTGGCCTATATCGAAGAGACTTGGACCGATATGCGCCCGTTGAGCCTGCGCCAGAAAATGGATGGTGCTGCGATCGCAGGCTGAGTGACGCCGCAGATCAAATGTGGGAGCTGGCTTGCCTGCGATAGCGGTGGGCCAGCCCCACATTTCTTACTGATAGACCGCTATCGCAGGCAAGCCAGCTCCCACATTAAGATTGCGTTGCCTGTTAGGTATTTTTCTCTTTCTCCAGCCCGCCCGACGCCCCCGTCACCACCTGCACACTCAAGCGCGGCGTAGCCAGATCCAACCCCGCTTCATCCAGATGCCGCTTCAGCGACAGGTTGAACGCCCGCGACACTTCCCACTGCTTGATCGGCGCCGTCTTGAACCGTGCGCGCAGGATCGCGCTGCCCGACTCAAAACTCTCCACCCCCTGAATCTCCAATGGCGACCAGATATTGCGGCGTTGCAGCGGGTCGTTGCGCATCTTCTGGCCGACATCGCGCATCAGCTTGATCGCGTCGTCGATTTCCATGTTGTACGGGATCGCCACCCGGAAGATCGCGTAGCCGAACTCCCGCGAGTAGTTCTTGATGCTCTTGATTTCGCTGAACGGAATGGTGTGCACGATGCCGTCGATATCGCGCAGGCGCACGGTGCGGATGGTCAGGCCCTCGACGGTGCCGAGGTGGCCGCCGACGTCCACGTAGTCGTCGATGGCCAGGGAGTCTTCGATGATGATGAACAGGCCGGTGATCAAGTCCGCCACCAGCGACTGGGCGCCAAAGCCGATGGCCAGGCCGATCACACCGGCACCGGCCAGCAGCGGCGTGACGTTCATGCCCATGTTCGCCAGGGCGACGATGGCGGCGATGATGAAGATGGTCACGAACAGCACGTTGCGGATCAGCGGCATCATGGTCTGCGCGCGCGCATTCGCCAGGCCTTTGCGCGAGCGGGTGAGGGCGTGGTGGATCGCGGTGTCGCTGAGGATCCAGATCAGCCACGCAAACAGCAACGTGCCGGCCAGGCCGAACAGCTTGACGCTGATTTCATGGCCGTCGCCTTCGGTAAAGCGAATCAGCGACAGGCCCCACACCCGCAGGCCCAGTTCGATAAACACCAGCCACACCACCAAGTGGGCCAGGGTGTAGACAAAGCTTTTCAGGCGTTCGGAATACAGCGCATGACGCTTGTGCCCGCGTTGAGGCTTGAGCGCGTGACGCCGGACCAGCCCGTTGATCACCATGCACAACACCAGCAACACCGTGCACAACAGCGATTGGCGCAACGCGGTGCTGGTGTCGCCGGCGGAGACAAAGGTGGCGAACAGCGAGATGCCCACCAGCAGCAAGGCCGGGATGTACCAGAAGGAACCGATGATCTCGATGGTGTCGCTCAGGGCGCGGCGCGTAAGGCGGCGCGACAGCGGCTGGTTGCGGATCAGGTGGGCAATCGGCCGGCGGAAACGCAGGATAAACACGCCGGTGGACAACGCCGCCATCACATTGGCAACGGTGGCCGCCGTGTGGGACAGGTGCTGGCCCAGGGCCTGGACCAGCCGTGGGTCGCTCAAGGCTTCGCCGAAGGCGGCAAAGCTGCCGATCCACCACAACGGGCGGAAGGCCTGGTGGCGCAGGATATACAGGGCACGATGGCGGTGCGGGCCGTCGAGTACCGAAAACGCAATCACGCAGATCGCCGAGAAACAGGTGCCGACCACCAGCGCATAGGCCAGCACCATCGCCAGGGATTTGCCCAGGGACGACGGCAGCACGTAGCTCAGGTACACCGTGATCACCAACGCGATCAGCCATGGCCCCAGTTTGCGCAGGGCGAAGCGCACCATGTCCCAGGTGCGTGGGTGTTGCGGCAGCTCTTCGGGCAGGCCGAAACGCTCGCGCACGCGGTGGCTGAGCCAGATCAGCGCATAGGCCAGCAGGCTCCACACCGCCAGGATCAAGGCAAAGCCGAAAATGATCGGCAGCCATTCGTTGGCCGGCAGCAGCAGGGCGCTGAATTCATCCTTGGCTTGCTCGAATTCATCGGACCAGCGCCCCAGCGGGCTGTCGGCCCCGGAAAACTGCGCTTCCAGATTGGCCAGCGTGCCGCCGATCAACCCCAGCACGCCTTCTTCGGCGGCGGGCTGGGCTTTTTGCGTGGCGGCGCGCAGTTTTTTCAGATCGCTCAGCAGCTGGGTGCGCTGCTGGTCGTTTTCCAGGGTCTTGATCACCTCGTCCAGCGACTGGCCGAGCGGCACTTCGGCCTGGGGCTGGGCTTTGTTGCCGCTGCCGAGCAAGCCGGGGAGGCCCACGGCGTGGGCAGGCGCGAGCGGCAGCAAGGTGAGCAGGGCGATGAGCAGGTAGCAGGGCAGGGCAAGCAGGCGGGAGAACACTAGGCGGTCAACCTTGAACACGACGGGTTGACCGAGTGTACGAGGGCAGGGGTCATTCGGCCAGTTTGGCGAGGATTTTGTACACCACGGTGCCGAGGATCAGCAGCATGCCGATCCACATGCCGAACACGCCAAGGGGCTTGTCGCGAAAGTTGAAGCCCACGGCCAGCATGATCATGCCGATCAGGATCGGGATAAGCATGGCGTGGAAGGAGGACATGGAGATCATGGTGCGACGGCCTTGTCGGAGTGGGAATACTGACAAGTCTAGGTCGGATTGCGGGAAATGGTGTTGATGTGTGTCAGATAGCCTTGGGGTGTTCGGGAGATCGCCATCGCAGGCAAGCCAGCTCCCACATTTGAATGTGTAAACAAATCAAATGTGGGAGCTGGCTTGCCTGCGATGGCCGCGCCGCGGTCTCAGGGCAAATCGCGACTGGCGTAGAACGCCCCCAGCACCTTCACCAGATGCGCCAGGTCATGGCTGCCGCACAGCTCGCGAATGGAGTGCATGGCAAACGTCGGCAAGCCGATATCCACGGTGCGCACGCCCAGGTGGCTGGCGGTGATCGGGCCGATGGTCGAGCCGCAGCCCATGTCGCTGCGCACCACGAAGCTCTGCACCGGCACTTCCTCAGCCATGCACAGGTGGCGGAAGAACCCGGCGGTTTCGCTGTTGGTGGCGTAGCGCTGGTTGCTGTTGACCTTGATCACAGGGCCGGCGTTGAGCTTGGGGCCGTGGTTGGCGTCGTGCTTCTCGGCGTAGTTCGGGTGCACGCCGTGGGCGTTGTCCGCAGAGACCAACAGGGATTTCTGAATGGTGCGTACGAATTCATCCCCTTCCGGCAGCAGGCGGCGCAGGGTCTGTTCCAGCATCGGACCATCGGCGCCACAGGCCGAGCAGGAGCCGACCTCTTCGTGGTCGTTGCACACCAGCACGCAGGTTTCATCGGTTTCGCTGGTGAGCAAGGCTTGCAGGCCGGCGTAGCACGACAACAGGTTGTCGAGGCGCGCGCCGGCGATGAAGTCGCCATTGAGGCCGATCACCGCCGCGCTTTGCGTGTCGTAGAAGCTCAGCTCGTAGTCGAGCACCACGTCGGCGTTCAGCCCGTGTTCCCGCGCCAACTGCTCGGTGAGCACGGCGCGGAAGTCCACGCGCTCGTCGCCGGCAAATTGCGCGAGGATCGGTGGCAGCTCGGTCTGGGCGTTGATCGCCCAACCCTGGTTGGCTTCACGGTTCAGGTGGATGGCCAGGTTGGGGATGATGGCGATGGGCAGTTTGAAGTCGATCAGCTGGCTTTCGACCTTGCCGTCGCGGCGGAAGGTCACGCGGCCGGCCAGGGACAGGTCGCGGTCAAACCACGGTGCCAGCAACGCGCCGCCGTAGACTTCGACACCCAGCTGCCAGAAACCCTGGCGTTGCAGCTCGGGCTGGGGCTTGACCCGCAGGCACGGGCTGTCGGTGTGGGCGCCGACCAGGCGGATACCGCCCTGCAACGGCGAGTGACGGCCGAGCTTGAAGGCGATGATCGAGGAGTCGTTGCGGGTCACGTAATAGCGCCCGTTGGCCTCGGTGGCCCAGGTTTCGCGCTCGTCGAGACGCTGGTAACCCGCGGCTTCCAGGCGCTGGGCCAGGGCAGCAGTGGCATGAAAAGGAGTAGGGGAGGCCTTGAGGAAGTCGATCAGGCCTTGATTCAACGCTTCGCGCATAAATAGCTCCAGACAGCAATGCGCGGAGTTTACCGTATTGGCTCGGAATTTGGCGCGAAGCTGCCTTCTCGAACACAACACAAAAACCATGGTGGGAGCTGGCTTGTGTGGGAGCTGGCTTGCCTGCGATGCAAGCGACTCGGTTTTCAGTTAGATCGAGGTGATGCTATCGCAGGCAAGCCAGCTCCCACAGTTGACCGGATTTCACTTCAAAAAGGCGCAGGGCACTCGAAGCGCAAACGCTCGCCGCTTTGCGGGTGGGTGAAGCTGAGCATGCTCGCGTGCAGGCACAGGCGCGGCCAGGCGGCCAGGGCTTGTTCGTGGGCGTACAGGCCGTCGCCCAACAGCGGGTGGCCGATGGAAAGCATGTGCACGCGCAATTGGTGCGAGCGCCCGGTAATCGGTGTCAGCTCCACGCGGCACCAGTCGCCGCAACGCTCCAGCACTTTCCAGAAGGTCAGCGCGTGTTTGCCGAATTCGTGGTCCACCACATGGCGCGGCTTGGTGGGCGGGTCGTAGCGCAGGGGCAGGTCGATGCTGCCGCTGTCCAGTTCCGGTTGGCCCCAGGCCAGGGCGGTGTAGGCTTTTTCGGTTTCACGGTCGTGAAACTGGCGGGACAGTTCGCGGTGCGTGTCGGCATCGCGGGCCAGCAGGATGATCCCTGAGGTTTCCCAGTCCAGGCGATGGACGATGCGGGCTTCGGGGTAGCCGTTTTCCTGCAGGCGGGTGATCAGGCAGTCCTTGTTGTCGTCGGCGCGGCCAGGCACCGAGAGCAGCAGGGTCGGCTTGTTCACCACCAGGACAGCGTCGTCCTGATGAATGATGTGGATATTGGACAGCGGCATTAAACAGCCTCGTAACAAACGCCAACGGCGGCTCGCCCATCCGTCGCCCAAACAGGGATCAGGATGAACGAGCCGCCGTGGCGGCCGCCTGTTCGATCAACGATCAGGCAGGGTGATATTGAGTTCCAGAATCGAGCAGCTGCCGTCGTTTTCCAGGGCGACATGCACGTCATCGTTGCCGATATTGACGTACTTGCGGATCACCTCGACCAGTTCCTTCTGCAAGGCTGGCAGGTAGTCCGGCGTACTGCGTTGGCCGCGTTCGTGCGCCACGATGATCTGTAGACGCTCTTTCGCTACCGACGCGGTACTTGGCTTTTTGTTGGCGCGAAAGAAGTCGAGAAATTTCATTGTTTAGTTGCCTCCAAAGATACGCTCGAAGAATCCCTTCTTCTTTACATCGAGGAAGCGATGTTCCACGGTCTTGCCGAGCAAGCGATCAACCGCATCGCTGTACGCCTGGCCGGCGTCGCTCTGGTCATCGAGAATCACCGGCACGCCCTGGTTGGATGCCTTCAGCACGGCCTGGGATTCCGGGATCACGCCCAGCAGGGTCACTGCGAGGATGTCCTTCACGTCTTCAACACCGAGCATTTCGCCGTTGCTGACGCGCTCAGGGTTGTAACGGGTCAGGAGCAGGTGTTCCTTGATCGGGTCTTCACCCTTTTCGGCGCGCTGGGACTTGCTGGCCAGCAGGCCGAGCATGCGGTCCGAGTCACGTACCGAGGACACTTCCGGGTTGGTCACGACGATGGCTTCATCGGCGAAGTACATCGCCAGGTGAGCACCGGTCTCGATGCCGGCCGGGGAGTCGCACACCACGTATTCGAAGGTTTCCTTCAGTTCAGCGAGGACTTTGCCTACGCCTTCCTTGGTCAACGCATCTTTGTCGCGGGTCTGGCTGGCAGCCAATACGTACAGGTTCTCAAGGCGCTTGTCCTTGATCAGGGCCTGTTGCAGGTTGGCTTCGCCGTTGACCACGTTGACGAAGTCGTACACCACGCGGCGTTCGCAGCCCATGATCAGGTCGAGGTTACGCAAACCGACGTCGAAGTCGACGATGACTGTCTTGTGGCCGCGCAGAGCGAGGCCGGTACCGATAGCGGCGCTGGTGGTGGTCTTACCCACACCACCCTTGCCGGATGTAACCACGAGAATCTTGGCCAAGGTGTTTCACCCCTAAGGAAAAAGGACTTTTCAGTCCCTGAAAAACATCTCTTGGAACTCGCCGCAGGCGGACAGCCTTTGTAGGGAAAAGACGGGTTTGCGCAGAAAAAACGCCAACCTTCAGATGTTCCTACACAAGTAATGCCAGTTTCGCTGTGCTATCAGAGTCTAGAGATGCTTGGAAAATGCGGCAGTATCCGTTAAAGACGGATGATGTTCAACACATCGCCCGACAGGCTGACTTGTACCCCGGCCCCCCACAGCGGATCACGGCGCAAATCTTCGGAAACCTTGTAACGGCCTGCGATGGACACTAGCTCAGCGGTCAATTGCTGGCAAAAAATCCGCGCCTTGGTATCACCCTTGATGCCGGCCAGGGCACGGCCACGCATCGGGCCGTATACATGGATGTTGCCATCGGCGAGAAGTTCCGCCCCTGGGCTGACCGAGGAGATCACTACAAGGTCGCTACCCTCGGCGTAAATTTGCTGCCCGCCGCGTACGGGCGAGGTGATGATCTTTGTAGGCTTGATCGTCGGTGCCGGCGGTTTTTCCGGTTTTTTCTTCTCTTCAGCGACCAATGGTTCGATTGGTCGCTCCCGCGCGCCGGACGGCGGCAGTACTGGCAGTTCAATGGCGATGGCCGCGGCAATGTCTTCGATACGGCTGGCACGAATCGCCAGGGTGCGCAGGCCATGGGAGCGGCACACGCGCATCAGGCCGGGCAGGTCGATCAGGCCCTGGCCAGCCGGGAGTTTGTCCAGGGCCAGTACCAGCGGGGCATTGTTGAAAAAGTTCGGCGCCAGGGCGACCTTGGCGGCGAGCTGGCGGTCCAGGGCGTCGAGGTCGTTGCGGGCCAGTTCCAGCACGGTGATGGCGAGCATGCTGCCTTTCAGCTGGAACACGGGATCTTGGTCTAGCGGTTCGGTTTGGCTCATGGTCGGCATAAAGCGGCTTGTCACGAAAAGTGTCGAGACTTATAACGAGAACATCCACTGGCCGCAAGCCGAGTCGAACCGTTGTAGAATGCGCGGCCCTGTCTTTACCGGAATCTGTAATGGATCGCCCGCGTTTTCGAGCTGTATTTTTTCACCCGCGTTTCTGGCTGTTATGGCTGGGGCTCGGCCTGCTGTGGCTGGTCACCCAGTTGCCCTACCGTGCGCTGTTGACCATTGGTCGCCTGCTGGGTGCGGGGATGTACCGTGTGGCCGGCGAACGCCGCCGCATCGCCGCGCGAAACCTGGAACTGTGCTTCCCGGAAAAATCCGCGAAAGAGCGTAAACATTTGCTTAAAGAAAACTTTGCCTCCACCGGCATCGCGTTCTTTGAGATGGCCATGAGCTGGTGGTGGTCGCGCCAGCGCCTGGCGCGCCTGGCCCATGTCGAAGGGCTGGAACACCTCAAGCAGGCCCAACTGGATGGCAAGGGCGTGATCCTCATGGCCCTGCACTTCACCACCCTGGAAATCGGAGCGGCGTTGCTGGGGCAGAAGCACACCATCGATGGCATGTACCGCGAACACGGCAACCCGTTGTTCGACTATATCCAGCGCCGTGGCCGCGAGCGCCACAACCTCGACTCCCTGGCCATCGAGCGCGAAGACGTGCGCGGCATGCTCAAGCTGCTACGCGCCGGCCGTGCGATCTGGTATGCGCCGGACCAGGACTACGGCGCCAAGCAGAGCATCTTCGTGCCGCTGTTCGGCATCCAGGCCGCCACGGTGCCGGCCACCAGCAAATTCGCCAAGTTGGGCAAGGCACTGGTGGTGCCGTTCACCCAGGAGCGCCTGGCGGACGGCAATGGTTACCGGCTGGTGATCCATCCGCCGTTGACCGACTTCCCGGGCGAAAGTGATGAGGCCGACTGCCTGCGCATCAACCAGTGGGTCGAAGCCTCGGTACGCCAATGCCCCGAGCAGTACCTGTGGACCCACCGCCGCTTCAAGAGCCGGCCACCGGGTGAGCCCAAGCTGTACGAAAAACGCCGCCGATAAAACAGACGAACACTTGTGGCGAGGGAGTTTGCTCCCGCTGGAGTGCGAAGCGCTCCCCAGATTTTGGGGCCGCTACGCAGCCCAGCGGGAGCAAGCTCCCTCGCCCAAAAGACCGACCTTTCCCCCACATGGAGTGACGCGATGCGCCCAGCTGAACCGGTTACAGGCTTGATTCTTTCCGGCGGTGGGGCGCGAGCGGCGTATCAAGTGGGGGTGTTGGCGGCGATTGCCGAGCTATTGCCGCCAGGGGCGCCGAACCCGTTTCCGGTGATCGTCGGCACCTCGGCCGGCGCGATCAATGCCGTCAGCCTGGCCAGCGGTGCCACGGATTTCACTGCGGCGATCCAGCGCCTTACGGCCTTCTGGCAGGGCTTTCGCAGTCATCTGGTGCTACGCAGTGATTGGCCGGGGGTGATTCGCCAGGCGAGTCGCTTCTTTATTCACAGTTTGCTCGGGCTGGGCTCGCAAATGCCGGTGGCGCTGCTCAACAGCACACCGCTGAAGGCGTTGCTCAAGGACAAGCTGCACCTGGACGGCATCGACGAGGCCATCCGTAACAAGCACCTGCATGCGGTCGCGGTGACGGCCTTTGGCTATGAGTCCGGACAGGCGGTGACCTTCTACCAGGGCGGCGGCACCATCGACGCCTGGTTGCGCCATCGGCGTATCGGCGTACCGACGCAACTCTCCGTTGAGCACCTGCTGGCCAGCTCGGCGATCCCGTTGCTGTTCGCCCCGGTGAAACTCGACCACGAATACTTCGGTGATGGCGCCGTGCGGCAATCCGCGCCCATCAGCCCGGCCCTGCACCTGGGTGCCAGTCGGGTGCTGGTGGTGGGCGTCAGCGGCAACCCCCGTGGCAATGAGCCGGCTGTGCAGCGCACGTTCACCGGCCAGGAGCCGACCCTGGCGCAGATCGGCGGGCATATGCTCAACAGCACGTTCATTGACAGCCTGGAAAGTGATATCGAGTTGCTGGAACGCCTCAACCAGTTCAGCCATTTCCAGCCGGCCGACAGCGCGGCCCGTGGCCTGGCGCCGGTGGAAGTGCTGGTGATTGCGCCGAGCCAGCCCATCGACGAGATCGCGGCACGGCATCGCCAGGAATTGCCGGCGGCGTTGCGCCTGTTCTTGCGTGGGCCAGGGGCAACCAAGACGAGCGGGGCGGGGGTGTTGAGTTACTTGCTGTTCGAGGCGGGGTATTGCAGCGAGTTGATCGAGTTGGGGCGGCGGGATGCGTTGGCCAAGCGCGACGAAATCACCCGATTTCTCGGCCTTGAATAGATCTGAATGTGGGAGCTGGCTTGCCTGCGATAGCGGTGTGCCAGCCAACACATTTGGCACAGACAGATGGCTATCGCAGGCAAGCCAGCTCCCACAGGAGACTAGCAGCGCTCGTTAGAAGTGGTACTTGACCAGGAAGCTCGCCGTGTCCTGGTTGGTCTTGAATGCACCGGAATCTTCGATCCCGTACTTGTTCTTCCAGTAGTCGTATTCAAAACCGACATACAACTGCTTCGCGCCCCAGTTCATCGCCTTGCCCAGGTCATATTTGACCTGCGGGTTGAAGTGCAGGTTGGCGTGGTAAGTGCCACGGGCGTTCTTGTCGTTGTCCACCACCCAATCCATAAAGCCATCGATCAGGATGTCGGAGTTGCCCACTGGCAGGGTGTAGGCCCATACCGGGGTGATCTGCCAGACGCCATCGCCCGGGCGGTTGCCTTCGGTCTGGCGCTGGTAGAAGTTCAACTGGAAGTAGTCGAAGCCCGGCACGTTCAAGTCAAAGCCAGGGCCGAACAGGTACGACTCGTTGTCGCCTTCGCCGAACTCGTAAGTAAAGGCCAGCAGCACGTCCTTGATCGGGCCAAAGGACAGGTCTTGATTAAAGATCTTGCCGAACGACAGGCGTGGGCTGATTTCGCCGTAGTAAGTACTCGGGCCGACGTTGCCGTCTTCCTTGCCGTTGTAAAAGATGCGGTCGACAAACAGGAAGTTGTCGCCGTACTTCCAGGCATCGGCATGTTCGAACGTGACGGTTTGCTGGATCTGCGGGTTGACGGTGAAGTTCTTGCCCCACAAGTAGGTCAGGCTGTTGTTTTGCCATTGCAGCAGGTCACCGGCCACGGCTTGGCCACCGGTCAGCAGGGATCCCGCCAGCATCAGGCCTTTGAACATAGGTTTCATTCGGTTGCTCCCGAGTTAAAGTTTTGTGGTTTTTCTTCTACGCAGGCGCTCTGGTGTGGCGCCTTTTGGTTCGCTGCAAAAATCGTCTGTTCGGTCAGCTTTAATGCTTTTAGCAAGAGCTGCGCCAAGGTGTTTAAAAAGCCAAAAAATCCCCGTCGGCTGCATGAGATGCAGTCGAATTCAGAGGACGTTTGCGCACTTTGGCAGCAGACATTAGGCCGGGATAAGTTGGCCTTGCAGTCAGCTTTTACATTCGCTGTTTTTTTTTGAGTCGATTCGAGCGGGCGCGGAGAATACTGGCTCCAAAGCCTTGGCTCAAGTGCGCTGTTAAAGAGCGCGTGGGGCGAGAATGGGGCACGGCTTGTGGCCGGCCCCGGGTGAATGGCGTGCATG
Source organism: Pseudomonas sp. CBZ-4 (assembly GCF_000346755.1). Classification (GTDB taxonomy): domain Bacteria; phylum Pseudomonadota; class Gammaproteobacteria; order Pseudomonadales; family Pseudomonadaceae; genus Aquipseudomonas. The sequence goes on from NZ_ANNV01000135.1 coordinate 40,500, forward strand.
TCGGTGTTCCCTGTCTGTTTTTGTTTTTGTAATGAACGAAGGAATCAATGCGAGTGGGCGACTTCCGGGCGTTCCGCGCCGCCGAGGATGTTGAACAGCACATTCAGCGACAACGCGCTGAGGGTGGCCATGGCGATGCCACTGTGGGTAATCGGGCTCATCCACAGCGGCAGTTGCGCGAAGAACTCCGGGCGTACTACCGGGATCAGGCCCATGCCGATACTTACCGCCACCAGCAACTGGTTGCGGCGGTCGGCGATGTCGGCTTCCTGGAGGATCTTGATTCCGGTCGCGGCCACCATGCCGAACATGGCAATCGCCGCACCGCCGAGCACTGCCGGCGGAATCGACGCCACCAGGTACGCGGCTTTCGGCAGCAGGCTGAGCACGATCAGGAACGCGCCAGCCATGATCGTCACCGAACGGCAACGCACGCCGGTCATCTGCACCAGGCCGATATTTTGCGCAAAGGACGAGTGGGTAAAGGTGTTGAAGAACCCGGCCACAAACGAGGCGCCGGCATCACACAACAGGCCACGGCGGAGCATTTTCGGGGTGACGTCCTGGCCGGTGATCTTGCCCAGGGCGAGAAACATCCCGGTGGACTCGACAAAGATGATCACCACCACCAGGCACATCGACAGGATGGGCGCCAACTCGAATTTGGGCATGCCGAAGTGCAACGGTGTCACCACCTGCACCCACGGCGCCTGGGCCAGGCCGCTGAGGTCGACCATGCCGAGCAGGCCGCACAGCACGTAGCCCAGGCCCATGCCGATCAGCACCGAGATGTTCACCCAGAAACCGCGCATGAAACGGTTGATCAGCAGGATGGTGCCCAGTACCAGCGCGGCAATCGCCAGGTAGATCGGCGAGCCGAAGGTGGCCGCTGCGCTGCCGCCGCCGGCCCAGTTTACGGCCACTGGAAACAGCGACAGGCCGATGGCCGTAATCACGGTGCCGGTGACCAGGGGCGGGAAGAAGCGCACCACCTTGGACATGAACGGCGCGATGATCATGCCGAAGAACCCGGCGGCGATGGTCGCGCCGAAGATCCCCTGCAAGCCGATACCGGGCATGCCGGCCATGGCCACCATGCTGCCGACGGCGGCGAAACTGGCGCCCATCATCACTGGCATGCGAATGCCCACCGGGCCGATGCCGAATGACTGCACCATGGTGGCGATACCGGCCACCAGCAGGTCGGCGTTGATCAGAAAAGCGATTTCTTCACGGCTCAGGCCGGCGGCCTGGCCAATGATCAGGGGCACGGCGACGGCGCCGCCGTACATCAGCAAGACGTGTTGCAGGCCTACCAGAATCAGTTGCAAGAGGGGCAGCCGCACCATGGCGGGTGCGGCAGGAATCTGCGGTTCGGCTAACTCGGTCATGCAACACCTCGGATCTTTTTTATTGTTGTGTTGTTTGGCATTCAATTGCCGGGTGGAACTCAATCTACAAACTTGCACGGTGCCAACTGTGGGAGTTGGCTTATGTGGGAGCTGGCTTGCCTGCGATGCAGGCACCTCGGTCTTTC
>NZ_ANNV01000136.1 GCF_000346755.1 Pseudomonas sp. CBZ-4
TGATACACCGAGGTGTCTGCATCGCAGGCAAGCCAGCTCCCACAGTCGATCTCCTTTGTATGGGAGATCAGTGTTCGACAGGGACGGACAGTGCGGGATTGCCCAGTGGGTGAGTGCGCGCAGCGAAGAACTTCAGCGCCACGCCGGTCCCCTCGAACATCTCCGAATACCGCCGCTTCTGCTGCCGAATAAACCCATCACTGCGCCCCGACACCGAAATCGCCAGGGTGGTCAACTTGGCCTGGCGAATCGCATCCACCAAGTGTTTATCCTGTGCGCCCAAATCGTGGCCAAAGATGCACAGCGCGCCCTGATGGCCGAGCAACTGTTCATAACAGAACGACAGGTAATCCGAGCTGCGGATGCTCTTCAGTTTCTCCTCCACCTTGCCTTCGCTGACAAACAGCGGCACATCGTCCAGGGTCTTGATCGTGTTGTTGATCGCAAAACTGCTGAGCAAGGTGCTGTCGGTGGTCGGCAGTTTGCGCGCGGTGCCGTCGAGGTTGCGCACCAGGTGCAGGCCGCCGTGCAAGTAGAGGATGCGTGTGGCGCTGGTGTGGGTGTTGCGCAGGTCGAAACTGGCGTCGGCACTGCGGAACAGGTCGTCGATGCCCGGTGTGTGCAGGATCGCCCAGTAGTTGAGCAAGTCGTAGTTGCTCGTGAATACCGTGGCGTAGCTCGCCAGTTCGCGGTTGATCGTCTCCAGTGTCGACGGCTGCACCAGGCGCCACGGGATATGCACGGCGTGGATGGTGTTGATCAACGCTTCCTTGATCGCGTAGTAGCGATTGCGCGGCGCCGCCGAGCTGACCGCCAGGGCCTTGTTGACCCGGCTGGTGGTTTTCAGGGCGCCCAGGGCCTGCTCGAAACTACGGGTTTGCAGGGCGTCGAACACGCTGAGTTCGGATGGGCTCAGGGGTTTTTCTTCGACGGTGCGCGCGTTTTCGAACAGCGAGTCGTAGGCAAAGTCTTCCCAAATCGTACGACTGGCGCCGTTGCCGATCAGAATCCCGCTGAAGTCGATGGCGCCGCGCAGGGCGCTCCAGTCTTCAAGGTGGGCGTCAATATCCTGGAAATCCTTCATTGCGGCGGGTCTACTCGAATTCGGCTGGGCGGGACTTTATCACGAGCGGGCGTTGATCCTGATCAAGATGCTGTGGCCGTCAGCGGTTGATTCTGTAGGCATAAAGCCTACGAGGATTAGCCATGAGCAGCACCTTCTTTATTCCCGCCGTCAACATCATGGGCACCGACTGCCTCGACGAAGCCATGACCGCCATCCGTAATTACGGCTTTCACAAGGCGCTGATCGTCACCGACGCGGGCCTGGCCAAAGCCGGCGTGGCGAGCATGATCGCCGAGAAACTGGCGATGCAGGACATCGACTCGGTGATCTACGACGGCGCCAAGCCCAACCCCAATGTGGAAAACGTCGAGAAAGGCCTGGCGCTGTTGCAGGAAAGTGCCTGCGATTTCGTGGTGTCCCTGGGCGGCGGTTCGCCCCATGACTGCGCCAAGGGCATCGCGCTGTGTGCCACCAATGGCGGGCATATTGGCGACTACGAAGGCGTGGACCAGTCGAGCAAGCCACAACTGCCGCTGGTGGCCATCAACACCACCGCCGGCACCGCCAGCGAGATGACCCGGTTCTGCATCATCACCGACGAAACCCGCCACGTGAAAATGGCCATCGTCGACCGCAACGTCACGCCGCTGCTGTCAGTCAACGACCCGGCACTGATGGTCGGCATGCCCAAGGGCCTCACTGCCGCCACTGGCATGGACGCCCTGACTCACGCGATCGAAGCCTACGTGTCCACCGCCGCCACGCCGATCACCGACGCCTGCGCGATCAAGGCCATCGAACTGATCAGCGCCAACCTGCGCCTGGCCGTGCGCGATGGCAGCGACAAGGCCGCGCGGGAAAACATGGCCTACGCGCAATTCCTCGCCGGCATGGCGTTCAACAACGCGTCGCTGGGTTTTGTGCATGCCATGGCGCACCAGTTGGGCGGCCTGTATGACTTGCCCCACGGCGTGTGCAACGCGGTGTTGCTGCCCCATGTGCAAAGCTTCAACGCCAGTGTCAGCGCCAAACGCTTGAGTGACGTGGGCCGCGCGTTGGGGGCGGATGTCAAAGGTGTCACCGTGGAAGAGGGTGCCCAGGCGGCGATTGCGGCGATCCGCAGTTTGTCCCAGGACGTAGACATTCCCGCCGGCCTGCGCGAACTCGGCGCCAAGTTGCAAGACATTCCGCTGCTCGCCAGCAATGCGTTGAAGGATGCCTGTGGGCTGACCAACCCACGGCGCGCGGATCAAAGGCAAATAGAAGAGATCTTTCGCAGCGCTTTCTGACAGGGCAATGACACGCCGCAAGCGTTAAGCTACAAGCTGAACTGCATTCAACTTGTCGCTTGAAGCTTGCGGCTTGCCGCTGAGGTCCCCCTATGAGAGTTCTGTTATTCGGCGCCACCGGCATGGTCGGCCAGGGTGTTCTGCGTGAATGCCTGTTGGCCGCCGATGTGCAGGAAGTCGTCGCCGTCGGCCGTACGCCGTTGACCCAGGAACACGGCAAGCTGCATCAGGTATTGCACAGCGACATGCTCGATTTCCAACCCCTGGAAAACCTGCTGCAAGGCTTTGATGCGTGCTTCTTCTGCCTCGGTGTGTCGTCGGCTGGCATGAACGAAATCAACTACACCCACCTCACCTATGACCTCACTCTGGTTGCGGCCAGCACCCTGGCGCGGCTCAATCCGCAGATGACCTTTATCTACGTGTCTGGCGCCGGTACCGACAGTTCCGAGGCGGGCAAGTCGATGTGGGCGCGGGTCAAGGGCAAGACCGAAAATGCCTTGCTGCGCTTGCCGTTCAAGGCGGTGTACCTGTTCCGGCCGGGGGTGATCCAACCCTTGCACGGCGTGCGCTCGAAGACGCCGTTGTACCAGGCGTTCTATTCCGTGCTGGGGCCGCTGCTGACGTTGCTGCGCCGGGTCAAACCGGGTTGGGTGGTGAGCACCGAGACGGTTGGCCGGGCGATGTTGCAGGCGGCCAGTCATGGCGCGCCGCAACCGGTGGTGGAGCAGGCTGGGATCAATCGCTTGGCTGACGAGCGTCGTTGAAGGAGCTGACGGTGATTCAGGATTATTCAGACGCGCTGATCGTGCAGGAAGTGTCCCCGCGTGATGGCTTGCAAATCGAACCGACCTGGGTGGAGACGGCCGACAAGATCGCCTTGATCGACCAGCTTTCCCGCGCCGGTTTCTCGCGGATCGAAGCGGGTTCGTTTGTCTCGCCCAAGGCCATTCCGGCGTTGCGCGATGGCGAGCAGGTGTTCCAGGGCATCGCGCGCAAGCCGGGGGTCATCTACGTGGCGCTGATCCCCAATCTCAAGGGCGCCCAGCGTGCCATCGGCTCCCGCGCCGATGAGTTGAACCTGGTGATGTCCGCCAGCCATAGCCACAACCTGGCCAACCTGCGCATGCGCTGCGAGGCGTCCTTGGCGGCCTTCGGCGAGATCGTCAGCTTTGCCGCCGACCACCCGGTGCGCCTCAACGGCAGCATCGCGACGACATTTGGTTGCCCGTTCGAAGGGGCGGTCGATGAGGACCGCGTGCTGCGGATTGTCGATGCGTATCGTGAACTGGGCATCCAGGGCATCACGCTGGCCGACACCACCGGCATGGCCAACCCGCGCCAGGTAGAACGCCTGGTCAAGCGCGTGTTGCAACACGTGCCTGCTGGCGACCTGACCCTGCATTTCCACAACACCCGTGGCCTGGGGTTGTGCAATGTGCTGGCCGCCTACGAAGCCGGTGCCCGACGTTTCGATGCGGCCCTCGGTGGCCTTGGCGGCTGCCCGTTTGCGCCGGGGGCGTCGGGCAATATCTGCACGGAGGATCTGGTGAACCTGTGCGCGGAGGTGGGGATTCCTACCGGTATCGACCTGCCGCATCTGTTGCAGATGTCCCGGCGCCTGCCGGCGCTGCTGGGCCATGAGTTACCCGGCCAGGTGGCCAAGGCGGGGCGCAATTGCGACCTGCATGCCGCGCCGGATTATGTCGCCGCGCTGATCGCCGAGGGCGTTGCGCTGAACTGAATCAACACCACGCCGCCGATCAACAACAACGCCCCCAGCACCCGGGGCGTTGTCAGCTCGCGCTCCGCCAGGCCGAACAGGCCAAAGTGGTCGAGCAGCAGTGACGCCAGAATCTGCCCGGCCATGGCCAGCGCAATAAACCCAGACGCGCCCAACTTGGGCAGCAGCATCAACGCCAGGGAAATAAAACATACACCGAACGCGCCACCGGCCCACATCCATAAAGGTGCTTTGCTGATAAAGCCCAGGCTTGGTAACGGCAAGCGCAGCGCCACAATCACCGGCAGCAACACGATGATGCTGACCAGCAGCGACGCCAGGGTGGCCCACAACGGGTGCCCGAGCCCACGCCCGAGGTTGGCGTTGATCGCACTTTGAAACGGCACTACCGCACCGGCAATCACTGCCAGCGCCAATAAACCCAGCCAGTGCAAGGTCGTCATTGCGAATCTCCCAGAGGTTTTGCTGGACTCTAGGGTATTCGTCGAGCAAATTTAAATTCCAATTTCTTATGCCGAGCATGCAGCTAATGAATGATCTGCGCCGCATCGACCTCAACCTGCTGGTGATCCTCGACGCCCTGCTCGCCGAGCAACACGTCACCCGCGCCGCTGAACGCGTGCACCTGAGCCAGCCGGCGGTCAGTCACGCGCTGGCGCGCTTGCGGGACTTGCTTGGCGACCCGTTGCTGGTGCGCCAGGGCGGCACGTTGGTGCCCACCGCTCGCGCGTTGGAACTGGCGGCACCGCTCGCCGAGGCGCTGGCCCAGGTACAAGCGCTGCTGGCGCCCAACCGGTTTGATCCGGCCTCGGCCAAGCGCCGCTTTCGCGTGGCGATGTCGGACTACAGTGCGGCGATTTTCCTACCTGACTTGGTGCGCCTGCTGCGCCGTGAAGCGCCCGGTATCGACCTGCAAATCATCCAGGCCAGCCGCGAAGGCATGGTGGATGGCGTGCTCAATGGCGATCTTGACCTGGCTGCTGGGGTTTTTCCTGACATGCCGGCGGAATTGCGTACTACGCCGCTGTTTGAAGAGCATTACACCTGCCTGGTAGACCGTGACAGCTTGCCGGACGATGGCACGCTGGACCTGCCCACTTACCTGTCGCGTCCCCATGTGTTGCTGGAAATGCGCGGCAGTGGCACGCCGGAAATCGAGCGGGCGCTGACGGCGATTCGTGAGCGACGCCATGTGGCGATCAGCCTGCCGCATTGGGGCGTGGCACCGCAGTTGATCCAGGGCACGGATCTGATCTTGACGGTGTCGTCGCGGGGTTTGCTCAACATTGATCACCCACACCTGGTGGCGGTGCCGCCACCGTTTCATATCCCCTCGTTTGCGGTGGAGTTGGCGTGGCATGTGCGGCGGGGTGGGGATTCGGGGTTGCAGTGGTTGATGGGGCGGGTGCGGGAGGGCTGATGTAGCAAGCAATTGTGGGAGCTGGCTTGCCTGCGATGGCGGTGGG
>NZ_ANNV01000137.1 GCF_000346755.1 Pseudomonas sp. CBZ-4
GCCAGATCTTCAGTCTGGCGCAGGAAAATGTGGGAGCTGGCTTGCCTGCGATAGCGGTGGGTCAGTAGCACAGATGCCAACTGATACACCGCTATCGCAGGCAAGCCAGCTCCCACAGGAGTCAGGCTTTAGTTGCTGATCGCCAGGATGCTGGCTTGGTAGGAACCGACAAACACATCAAAGTCGCCCACCTCGTTCTGCTCCAGCTCTGCCTGCTGTGCCAGCGACTTGCGCGCCAGTTCTTCAAAGTGCGCTTGCTCATCGGCCGGCAGCGGTTCGCTGCGGAAATGCTCGGCATGCACCTGGCTCTGGTGCAGGGAGAACTGCGCAAAGCTCTCTTTACGCTCGGCCATCGCCGCCAACACCTGGGCCGACGGGGTCTGGGACGGGTCCTGGACCTTCGCCAGCTGGGCGTCCAGCGCCTGGCTGTGTTCGGTGATGCCGTGGCTCTCATCGAGCAAAGCGGCCAGCGGGGCGATCTTCTCCAGCAACTCGGTGGCCCATTCCTTCATGCCCACAGGCTGGCCGTCGCGCTGCAATTGCAGGCCCGGACGGCGACCTTCCTTGACCACGCTGAGGAAGTTGGACGTGGCGTTGCCGCACTCGTTGCTGGCGAACAGCGGGCTGTCGTTCAGCGCGCAGTACAGCAGGAACGCGTCGAGGAAGCGCGACTCCGGCAGGTCGATGCCCATCGGCAGGAACGGGTTGATGTCCAGGCAGCGCACTTCGATGTACTGGATGCCACGGGCCATCAGCGCCTGGATCGGTCGCTCGCCGGTGTAGGTCACACGTTTCGGGCGGATGTTGGAGTAGTACTCGTTTTCGATCTGCAGGATGTTGGTGTTGAGCTGCACCCACTCACCGTCCTTGTGCGTGCCGATTTCGACGTACGGCGCGTAGGGCGTTGCCACCGCTTCACGCAGGCTGTCGGTGTAGCTGTTCAAGTCGTTGTAGCACGGCGTGAGGCCGGCCTGGGCATTGCTCTGGTAACCCAGGTCGCTCATGCGCAGGCTGGTGGCGTACGGCAGGTACAGGGTGTCGGCGTCCAGGACTTCGAGCTGGTGCGAGCGACCGCGCAGGAAGCCGGCGTCCAGGGCCGGCGACGCACCAAACAGGTACATCAGCAGCCAGCTGTAGCGGCGGAAATTGCGGATCAGGGCGATGTAGGCCGTGGACTGGTAATCGCGGTCGGTGCCGACAAATCCTTCAGTCTCCTTGAGCAACGGCCACAACTGTTCCGGCAGGGAGAAGTTGTAGTGGATGCCGGCGATGCACTGCATGGTCTTGCCGTAACGCAGGGCCAGGCCCTTGCGATAAACGTACTTGAGCTGCCCGATATTGGACGTGCCGTAGTAGGCAATCGGAATGTCTTCCTCGGCCGGCAGCGGGCACGGCATCGAGGGGCTCCACAGGTATTCGCTGCCGAGCTTGGTGTAGGCAAAGCGATGGATCTTGTCCAGGCTGCTCAGGGTATCGGCCGGGTCTGGCAGGGCGGGAGTGATGAACTCCAGCAACGATTCCGAGTAGTCGGTGGTGATCTGTTCGTGGGTCAACGCGGCGCCCAGGGCTTCGGGGTGCGGCGTTTGTGCCAGGCGGCCTTCGCCGGTGACGCGCAGGCATTCGCGCTCGATGCCGTGCAAGCACTGCTCTAGCAGGGAGAGGTGTTCGCGCTTGCCGAGCAAAGCCAGGCGGCGGTTGAGAAGTTCGCTCAAGTTGGATTCCTTCACGCGTCAGTCGCCCCAATATGGGGGTGGGCAGGACGGTCTACAAGGGTGAAGTTAAAACTGGCGTGATCGCCTGGTCTAGAGTCGATTTGACCCGCTCTGAAAAAGCCGACTTCACTCCATGAATTTGGCTATAGCGCAGCAAGAAAATTCCGACGCTGTTTAGTGCAGCGCCGAAATTAACTCAAATCGAGGGTGGGGAGCTATAGGACAGCGAAGGTGCCTTGTGCTTTTGCGACCAGTTTGTCGTCCTGGTACACATCCGCCTCGACCACCAGGGTGCGTCGACCGGCGTGAATCACCCGGCCGGTGCACAGCACGTCACCGTCTTCGACGGCGCGAATGTAGTTGATCTTGCACTCGATGGTCGCGCTCTGCTGGTCGAAACCATGGGTGCTGGAACAGGCCAGCCCCATCGTAATGTCCACCAGGCTGAAAATCGCCCCGCCATGCAGCTTGCCCGCGCGGTTGCGCAGGTGCGGCTCCAGGCTCAGGGCCACCTCGGCAACGCCTTCTTCAAGGCGTTGCAGGCGGCAGCCGATCAGTTCGCTGAACGCGCTCTGGGTCAAGCCGGCCGGGATCTGCATCAGCGTTTCTTCAACTGCTTGGCGTTGGCGAACAGCGAGGCCATGGCGTTGTTGCTTGGCGCGGCGGTCGCGGTTTCCTTGCGTGGTGCAGTGTTTTCGGAGCGGTTCTGCGACTGGCGCGGCGCCGAGCCTGGGCGGGCACCACGGGCACCGTCGATTTTCTCGCCAGGGGTGTCGCTCATGCGCATCGACAGGCCGACGCGTTTGCGCGGGATATCGACTTCCATGACCTTGACCTTGACCACATCACCGGCTTTCACCGCCTCACGCGGGTCCTTGATGAACTTCTCCGAAAGCGCAGAGATATGCACCAAACCGTCCTGATGCACGCCGATATCCACAAACGCGCCAAAGTTGGTCACGTTGGTTACCACGCCTTCGAGGATCATGCCCAGCTCCAGGTCCTTGAGGTCTTCGACGCCGTCCTGGAACTCGGCGGTCTTGAACTCGGGACGCGGGTCGCGACCAGGTTTTTCCAGCTCTTGCAGGATGTCGGTGATGGTCGGTACGCCGAAGGTTTCATCGGTGTACTTCTTCGGGTCCAGGCGCTTGAGGAACGCGGCGTCGCCGATCAGCGAGCGGATGTCGCGGTCGGTCTCGGCGGCGATGCGTTGCACCAGCGGGTAGGCTTCCGGGTGGACGGCGGACGAATCCAGCGGGTTGTCGCCGTTCATGACGCGTAGGAAACCAGCGGCCTGTTCGAAGGTTTTTTCACCGAGGCGTGCGACTTTTTTCAGCGCCGCGCGGGTTTTGAACGCGCCGTTTTCGTCCCGGTGGGTGACGATGTTCTGCGCCAGGGTGCTGTTCAGGCCGGAGATACGCGCCAGCAGCGCGACGGAGGCCGTGTTTACATCCACGCCGACCTTGTTCACGCAGTCTTCCACGACCGCATCCAGGCCGCGCGCCAGTTTCAGCTGCGACACGTCGTGCTGGTACTGGCCGACGCCGATGGATTTCGGGTCGATCTTCACCAGCTCGGCCAGCGGGTCTTGCAGGCGGCGAGCGATGGATACCGCGCCACGGATCGACACGTCGAGGTCCGGGAATTCCTTGGACGCCAGCTCCGACGCCGAGTACACCGATGCACCGGCCTCGGAGACCATGACTTTGGTCATCTTCATGGCGGGGTATTTCTTGATCAGTTCGGCGGCCAGCTTGTCGGTCTCGCGGCTGGCGGTGCCGTTGCCGATGGCGATCAGGTCCACCGAGTGCTTGGCGCACAGGGCGGCCAGGATGGCCAGGGTCTGGTCCCACTTGTTGTGCGGCACGTGCGGGTACACGGTGGCGTGGTCCAGCAGCTTGCCGGTGGAATCGACCACCGCGACCTTGCAGCCGGTACGCAGGCCCGGGTCGAGGCCCAGGGTCGCACGCGGACCGGCCGGTGCGGCCAGCAGCAGGTCGTGCAGGTTGTGGGCGAAGACGTTGATCGCCTCGGTTTCGGCGCCGTCACGCAGTTCGCCGAGCAGGTCGGTTTCGAGGTGGGTGTAGAGCTTGACCTTCCAGGTCCAGCGCACCACTTCACCGAGCCACTTATCCGCAGGACGATTCTGATTCTGGATGCCGAATTGTTGACCGATCATGCCTTCGCACGGGTGCATGGTGCCCGGCAGTTCGTCGCCGACTTTCAGCGCGGAGCTGAGAATACCTTCGTTGCGGCCGCGGAAAATCGCCAGCGCACGGTGGGACGGCATGCTCTTGAGTGGTTCGTCGTGTTCGAAGTAATCGCGGAACTTGGCGCCTTCTTCCTCTTTGCCAGCGATCACGCGGGCGCTGAGGATGGCTTCCTGCTTCAGGTACGTGCGCAGTTTTTCCAGCAGGCTGGCGTCTTCGGCGAAGCGCTCCATGAGGATGTACTTGGCACCTTCGAGGGCGGCCTTGACGTCGGCGACGCCTTTTTCGGCGTCGATGAAGCGTGCGGCTTCGGTGTCCGGGGTCAGCGACGGGTCGTTGAACAGGCCGTCGGCCAGCTCGCCGAGGCCGGCTTCCAGGGCGATCTGGCCCTTGGTGCGGCGCTTCTGCTTGTACGGCAGGTAGAGGTCTTCGAGGCGGGTCTTGGTGTCGGCGAGCTTGATGTCGCGCTCAAGTTGCGGGGTCAGCTTGCCCTGCTCTTCGATGCTGGCGAGGATGCTGATGCGCCGTTCGTCGAGTTCTCGCAGGTAGCGCAGGCGCTCTTCCAGGTGACGCAGTTGGATGTCGTCGAGGCTGCCGGTCACTTCTTTACGGTAACGGGCGATGAAGGGTACCGTGGAGCCCTCATCCAGTAGAGCGACGGCCGCTTCGACCTGTTGCGGGCGTACACCGAGTTCCTCGGCGATGCGGCTGTTGATGCTGTCCATAAAACCACCTGAAATTCTGAAAGCAGCCCGCAGGCCCGTAGAACAAGGCCTTGCGCGGCTGGTTGAGCGGCCCGACTGGCGCCGCTGCCTGGGTCAAGAGGCAGCCTATTGACCCTCGAAATCGAAAAAATCACGACAAGCGGGTAAAAAAAGCCCGGCAGTAAACGGTAACGATCTGACGTTGCCCTGCACGAAGGCGCCGCATTATAACCAGCGTTCTGCCCTTGGGGGGACTGTGCCAGAGGTTGTAGGGCGCGGGTTCGCTGGCAGTAGAGGAAAAATCTGCTAACAATGCACACGGTGCGTATAACGGCAGCTACGCCATAATGCGCGCCGAGCCAAGAGGAGCATCCAATGAGCAGCACTGCACAAACTGCTGAAGGCGAAAAAATTCTCATCGTTGACGACGATCCGGGGCTGAGCAGCCTGCTGGAGCGCTTTTTCAACTCCAAGGGCTACCGTGCCCGCGCGGTGCCGAACACCGAGCAGATGGACCGTCTGCTGGGGCGCGAAGTCTTCAACCTGGTCGTCCTCGACCTGATGCTGCCGGGCGAAGACGGCCTGACCGCCTGCAAGCGCCTGCGCAGCGCGAACAACCAGATCCCCATCATCATGCTGACCGCCAAGGGCGATGAGCTGAGCCGCATCAAGGGCCTGGAACTGGGCGCTGATGACTACCTGGCCAAGCCGTTCAACCCGGACGAGCTGATGGCGCGGGTCAAGGCCGTATTGCGTCGCCAGGCACCGCCGGTTCCAGGCGCACCGGGCAGCGAAGACGAAAGCGTCACGTTTGGCGACTACGAACTGTCGCTGGCGACCCGTGAGCTCAAGCGTGGCGATGAAGTGCACATGCTGACCACTGGCGAATTCGCCGTGCTCAAGGCGCTGGTCATGAACGCACGCCAGCCGCTGACCCGCGACAAGCTGATGAACCTGGCCCGTGGCCGGGAGTGGGACGCCCTGGAGCGCTCCATCGATGTGCAGATCTCCCGTCTGCGCCGGATGATCGAGCCGGACCCGTCCAAGCCACGGTATATCCAGACCGTGTGGGGCGTGGGTTACGTGTTTGTGCCGGATGGCACTGCAACCAAGTGACCGAAGATTTGCAGGAACGGGCATCCATGGGTTCGGCTCCGTGAGGGTCGACGGGATGCCCGGCGTCTGCAATTCTGCGAGCGCCGCTCATTCCTGCAAGGTGTCTAGCTGTCTTCTATGAAAACCCCGCTGTGGTTCCCGCAAAGCTTTTTCTCCCGCACCCTTTGGCTGGTGCTGATCGTCGTCCTGTTTTCCAAGGCACTCACGCTGGTTTATCTGTTGATGAACGAAGACGTGCTGGTGGATCGACAATACAGCCACGGCGTCGCCCTGACGCTGCGTGCCTACTGGGCCGCCGACCCTGAGAACCGCGAGAAGATCGCCAAGGCCGCCACCCTGGTGCGCGTTGCCGGCGCCGGTGTGCCGGAGGGGGAGCAGCATTGGCCCTACAGCGAGATCTACCAGCGCCAGATGCAGGCCGAACTGGGTGAAGACACCGAGGTGCGGCTGCGCATGCATGTGTCGCCCGCGTTGTGGGTGCGCGCGCCGAGCCTGGGTGAGGATTGGCTGAAAGTGCCGCTGTACCCGCACCCGTTGCGGGGCCAGAAGATCTGGAACGTGCTGGGCTGGTTCCTGGCCATTGGCTTGCTTTCCACCGCGTCCGCGTGGATTTTCGTGCGCCAGCTCAACCAACCGCTCAAGCGCCTCGTGTTTGCCGCCCGCCAACTGGGCCAGGGGCGTAGTGTGCGCCTGCCGGTCAGCGATACGCCCAGCGAGATGACCGAGGTGTACGGCGCCTTCAACCAGATGGCGGAGGATGTCGAACAGGCCGGGCGCGAGCGCGAGCTCATGCTGGCGGGAGTTTCCCATGACTTGCGCACACCGTTGACGCGACTGCGTTTGTCACTCGAACTGATGGGCAATCACAACGACCTCACCGACGACATGGTCCGGGATATCGAGGACATGGACGCGATCCTCGACCAGTTCCTGGCGTTTATCCGGGATGGCCGTGACGAAGTGGTGGAGGAAGTGGACCTGACGGACCTGGTGCGTGAGGTAGTGGCGCCCTACAACCAGAATGGCGAACAGGTGCGTATGCGCCTGGAGCCGATCCAGCCGTTTGCACTGCGTCGGGTGTCGATGAAGCGCCTGTTGAACAACCTGATCGGCAACGCCTTGCATCACGCGGGTTCCGATGTGGAAGTGGCGGCGTACGTGTCCGGCGACAGTGCTGCGCCTTACGTCGTGCTGAGCGTGATGGATCGCGGCACCGGGATCGACCCGGCGGAGCTGGAAGGCATCTTCAACCCGTTCACCCGTGGCGACCGTGCCCGGGGTGGCAAAGGCACAGGCCTTGGGCTGGCGATTGTGCGGCGGATTGCCTCGATGCATGGCGGCAATGTTGAGTTGCGCAACCGTGAAGGCGGAGGCCTGGAAGCGCGGGTGCGTTTGCCGTTGGGTCTGATGCTGCCCAGGGACGCGGTCTAACAATCACAGCAAATCAAATGTGGGAGCTGGCAAGCCAGCTCCCACAGTTTTTTGTGGTGTCTGTCTAATTCAGCCCTTGCCCTTGGTCCGCGTCATATTCGGTCCGCCATTCTTCTCCAAGTGCTGAATGATGATCCCCGCCACATCCTTGCCTGTGGTGGTTTCAATCCCTTCCAGGCCGGGCGATGAGTTGACCTCCATCACCAGCGGCCCGTGGTTGGAACGCAAGATATCCACACCTGCCACGCTCAACCCCATGACCTTGGCCGCCCGCAGCGCGGTCATGCGCTCTTCCGGGGTGATCTTGATCAGGCTGGCGCTGCCGCCACGGTGCAGGTTGGAGCGGAACTCGCCCGGCTTGGCCTGGCGTTTCATCGCTGCAATCACCTTGTCGCCCACCACGAAGCAGCGGATATCCGCACCGCCGGCTTCCTTGATGTATTCCTGCACCATGATGTTCTGCTTGAGGCCCATGAACGCCTCGATCACCGACTCTGCCGCCGTCGCGGTTTCACACAGCACCACGCCGATGCCCTGGGTGCCTTCCAGCACCTTGATCACCAGCGGTGCGCCGTTGACCATCTCGATCAGGTCGGGGATGTCGTCCGGTGAGTGGGCAAAACCGGTGACCGGCAGGCCGATACCCCGACGTGACAGCAGTTGCAGCGAGCGCAGTTTGTCCCGCGAGCGCGCGATGGCCACCGATTCGTTGAGGGGAAACACGCCCATCATTTCAAACTGGCGCAGCACCGCGCAGCCATAAAAGGTCACCGAAGCGCCGATACGCGGGATCACCGCATCGAAGCCCTCCAGGGGTTTGCCCCGGTAGTGGATCTGCGGCTTGTGGCTGGCAATGTTCATATAGGCACGCAACGTGTCGATCACCACCATTTCGTGGCCACGTTCGGTGCCGGCCTCGACCAGGCGGCGGGTGGAATACAGACGCGGGTTTCGCGACAGCACAGCAATCTTCATGCAGCACCTGGGGCAGAAATAGTAGAGACCGGGAACACCGGCTTGTCTTGTACGTACTTGACGCCGGGATTGACCACCAACTGGCCGTCAATCAGCGCCTTGGAGCCGAGCAACAGGCGGTAACGCATGGCTTTGCGGCAGGCCAGGGTGAACTCCACCCGCCATACCCGATCACCCAGCGCGAGGGTGGTGCTGATCACATAGCGCACCTGCGCATGGCCGTTGGAGCTCTTGATGGTTTTCATCGTCACCAGGGGCGCTTCACAGCGGCGGTGACGCAATTGCACCACGCTGCCCAGGTGCGCGGTAAAGCGCACCCAGTTCTCACCGTCGCGCTCAAAGGGCTCGATATCGGTGGCATGCAGGCTTGAGGTGCTGGCGCCGGTGTCGATCTTGGCGCGCAGGCCAGCCACTCCCAAGTCGGGAAGTGCCACCCACTCACGCAGACCCACAACGGTCAAATGGTCAAATGTCTTCAATATGGGTAACCGGTCATTCAGAAATGTTTCGTAGTCTTCGAGGACAGTAACGTCCAACTGCGCATGGATTGTGACAATCCCCGACCATCCGTGAAGGGGTGGCGCCGAATTCGCGGTATTCACGCAGAATATTCGGCAAATGGCGACAGATATCGCTCAGGTGCCGGTAATCAGTCGATGCAATGGAAAGTCACGTAAAACTCCAACCGCCTGGCGTATCTTAGGTGAGCCTTGAGGTTTATGCGTCGAAGGGTTTCAACGGTAAAGTTGCGACATTTTTCAGAGCGAGGAATTCAAGTGGCTCAAAAGCAGGAAGAGGAAGAAAAGGTCCGTTTGGACAAGTGGCTATGGGCGGCGCGTTTTTATAAAACCCGTGCGTTGGCCAAGGCCGCCATCGAGAGCGGCAAGGTGCACCATCGCGGCGAGCGCTGCAAGCCGGGCAAGGAACCGCGCGTCGGAGATGAGTTCCAGATTCGTACAGGGTTTGATGAAAAGACTGTCGTAGTACAGGCGCTTTCCGCTGTACGCCGTGGTGCGCGTGAAGCCCAGGCGCTGTACGCCGAAACCGAAGCCAGCATCGCCAAGCGCGAAAATGCGGCAGCGATGCGCAAGGCCGGTGCCATCGGTATGACCACCGATGGCAAACCGAGCAAGAAACAGCGTCGCGACCTGTTCAAGTTTCGCGGCAGCGGAAACGACGACTGAGGTCACCGGCAATCGCCCAAAGCGTCACTTGGCTTGGATCTGCCTCGGTTTGTTCATAAACTGCAGCATCTTCGCGTCAATATTCTTCAATTCAGATACCCAGACCTATGACTGATCTACCGGATACCGACTTCACCCAACGCTTCATCTTCGACGAGACCGACGCCCGCGGCGAACTGGTGTCGCTGGAGCGCAGCTACGCCGAAGTCCTCGCCAAGCACGCCTATCCTGAGCCGGTCGCGCAATTGCTCGGTGAGTTGATGGCGGCTGCGGCGCTGCTGGTGGGCACCATGAAGTTCGACGGTTTGCTGATCCTGCAGGCCCGTTCCGAAGGCCCGATCCCGTTGCTGATGATCGAGTGCTCCAGCGAGCGCGACATCCGTGGCCTGGCCCGTTACGAGGCCGACCAGATCGCCCCGGACGCGACCCTGTCCGACCTGATGCCCAACGGCGTGTTGGCGCTCACCGTCGACCCGACCGAAGGCCAGCGCTACCAGGGCATCGTCGACCTCGACGGCGAGACCCTGTCGGACTGCTTCACCAATTATTTCGTGATGTCCCAGCAAGTGGGCACCAAGTTCTGGCTCAACGCCGACGGCCATCGCGCCCGTGGCCTGCTGCTGCAACAACTGCCGGCCGACCGTATCAAGGACGACGACGATCGCGCGGAAAGCTGGCGCGGCCTCACCGCCCTGGCCGGCACGCTTACGGCGGAAGAACTGCTGGGCCTGAGCAACGAAACCATCCTGCACCGCCTCTACCACGAAGAAGCCGTGCGTCTATTCGACGCACAGTCGCTGCGCTTCAATTGCAGCTGCTCACGCGAGCGCTCGGCCAATGCGCTGGTCAGTCTGGGCCTGGAAGATGCACAGAACCTGGTGGTGGAACACGGTGGTCATATCGAGATCGACTGCCAGTTCTGCAATGAGCGTTACCTGTTCGATGCTGCCGATGTCACGCAATTGTTCGCCGGCGCAGGCATCGACACCCCTTCCGATACCCGCCACTAAAACGTTTAAGCACAGGTAAATCACCTGACAAACGCCGGATTAGCGCAGTTCTGACGGGAGGGCCCTACTCTTTTTGGGCTTTTCTGGCATAATCCGGCCCACTTTTTTCGCGGTAGTAGTGCGCAACTTTCTACTACAAAACGTTTGGAGCACTCGGCCATAGGCCGACGGGGAACCTCATGACGCAAGCCAATAACGCCGTATACACCGATCTGAGTGTTGACGATCTGGTCAAAGAAGCCCTGCAGCGCGGTGAAGGCGTGCTTGCCGATACTGGCGCGCTGGTCGTAGAAACCGGTCACCGTACCGGTCGTTCGCCAGTCGATCGTTTCATCGTTGAAGAGCCGACTACCCAGGACGCCATCGCCTGGGGCCCGATCAACCGCAAGTTCCCGGCCGACAAGTTCGATGCCCTGTGGGCTCGCGTCGAGGCCTTCAACAACGCGCAAGAGCATTTCGTTTCCCACGTTCACGTAGGTGCGGCCGAAGACCACTACCTCGCCGTGAAAATGACCACCCAGACTGCCTGGCAGAACCTGTTCGGTCGTTGCCTGTTCATCAACCCGGCCCAGTACAACCCGGCCGGCCGTGATGAATGGCAAGTGCTCAACGTGGCCAACTTCGAGTGCGTGCCAGAGCGTGACGGCACCAACTCCGACGGTTGCGTGATCCTCAACTTCGCCCAGAAGAAAGTGCTGATCGCCGGCATGCGTTACGCCGGTGAGATGAAAAAAGCCATGTTCTCGGTGCAGAACTTCCTGCTGCCGGCTTCCGACGTGCTGCCAATGCACTGCGCCGCCAACATCGGCGAAGCAGGCGACGTAACCCTGTTCTTCGGTCTGTCGGGCACCGGTAAAACCACCCTGTCCGCCGACGAAAGCCGTTACCTGATCGGTGACGACGAACACGGTTGGGGCGAAGGCGTGGTGTTCAACATCGAAGGCGGTTGCTATGCCAAGTGCATCGACCTCTCCGAGAAGAACGAGCCGGTCATCTGGAAAGCCATCAAGCACGGCGCCGTGCTGGAAAACGTCGTGATCAACGACGCCAAGCACGCTGACTACACCGACGTCAGCCTGACCCAGAACAGCCGCGCCGCCTACCCGCTGGAACACGTTGCCAAGCGTTCCGAGAAGAACCTGGGCGGCGAGCCAAACGCGGTGATCTTCCTGACCTGCGACCTGACTGGCGTACTGCCACCGGTGTCGATCCTCAGCGAAGAACAAGCGGCCTACCACTTCCTGTCCGGCTACACCGCACTGGTGGGCTCGACCGAAATGGGTTCCGGCGGCGGCATCAAGTCGACCTTCTCCACCTGCTTCGGCGCACCGTTCTTCCCGCGTCCGGCTGGTGAATACGCAGAGCTGCTGATCAAGCGCATCCGCGGCTTCGGCTCCAAGGTCTACCTGGTCAACACCGGCTGGACCGGCGGCGGCTACGGCGTCGGCAACCGTTTCAACATCCCGACCACGCGCGGCGTGATCGCAGCGATCCAGAGCGGCGCGTTGATCGGTGCTGAAACCGAGCACCTCGACACCATCAACCTCGACGTGCCACTGGCCGTACCGGGCGTTGAGACCGGCCTGTTGAATCCACGCAACACCTGGGCCGACAAGGCTGCCTACGATGAAGCGGCGAAAGCGCTGGCTGGCTTGTTCATCGAGAACTTCAAGAAGTTTGAAGTGAGCGATGCGATCAAGGCTGCGGGTCCTAAGTTGTAAGATTCGGTTGTCGTGAAAAAGCCGCCTCTTGTGAGGCGGCTTTTTTGTGCGCGGGTGATTAGTCGGCGATGTGCAAGACCACGGCGCCGACGAGTACGAGTACAACGCCCAGCACCTGCACCGCCGACAACCGCTCCTTGAAAAAGACAAACCCCAGAATCGCCGCAATCCCGCCCGACAACGTACTGATCACCGTCACCACCGACACTGACCCCGCCATCGCTCCCCACGAAAACGCCGAGAACCCGCCCAGGTTCATCAGGCTCGCCCCGGTCAGCGTCGCGCAGTTTTTCAGTGGCGGTATTTTCAGGCCATCCTTGATCTTCAGCACCATCATCACCAGCACGCACAGCCCCACCAGGTAACCCAGCCACAACATGCTGATCGGCCCCAGCGCAGGCAGCGTGTATCGGCCTTGCAGCCAGAAGCTGGTGCCGTACAGCGTTGCGGCGAGCATGGCGTAGGCGATGGACAGCCGTGGGTTGTTGTGGGGGACGCCGTTGTCCTTGTGCAGGCTGGAGAGGATCACGCCGATCACGCACAGGGCGATGCAGCCCAATTGAGTCAGGCTGATGTGCTCACCGCTGGCCCAGGACAGTAGCGTGGTGACTACGCCGTAGGACGTCACCAGCGGTGCGACGATGGCCGCTTTGCCCAGGGCGAATGCCTTGGACAGCGCGAGTGCGCCGGAGACGGTGAGCAGGGCGGCGGCGATGCCCAGCAGCCAGACGCTCAGCGGCGCGTCGAGGGACTTGAAGAGGAAGGCCGGGAAGATGACCAGCAACAGGGTCATGATCAAAAAGCCGAGGGCTTGGCCGAAGTACACCGCGCGTTTCACGCCGACGGCGCGGGCGTTGAGGCCCACGAGGAAGTCCGTGCCACCCCAGAGCAGGGCGGCCAGCAGGCCCATTGTTACGTCCATGTAAGGTCCTTGTTGGTTCGTGCGTGGCTTGCCAGATTAGCGCAGATCCAATGTGGGAGCGGGCTTGCCCGCGATAGCGGTGTGTCAGTTGATACCGCCATCGCGGGCAAGCCCGCTCCCACAGTGGGGTCTCTGTGTTGTTGAGGTCAGCTGAGGTTTTCCAGGGGTTGCGTGTCCCAGGTGTGGGTCTTGATTGCCAGGTACAACATGCCGATGGTCAGCGGGATTTTGGCGCCACGGCCCTTGGCGCGATGTTTCAGGAAGACATCGAACACCGGTGGGTTGAAGTAGCGATACGCGTCGTAGTCGCCCATATCGAGGGCAAATTCCTCCTCCACGGCTTC
The DNA here is from genome assembly GCF_000346755.1 of Pseudomonas sp. CBZ-4. Lineage (GTDB taxonomy): Bacteria > Pseudomonadota > Gammaproteobacteria > Pseudomonadales > Pseudomonadaceae > Aquipseudomonas. The sequence goes on from NZ_ANNV01000137.1 coordinate 13,330, forward strand.
CATGAATTGCTTGGCCTCCACACTGTCGCAACCGAGGTCGAAGTTGATCGCGGTTTGCAGGCGCAGGGTTTTGTGTTTCGGCAGGCCGATTTCTTCGTGCAGCAGTTGCAGGAGTTGCTGCATGGCGAGGTCTTCGGGGAAGTCGGCGGCGAGGTTCATGGTGGGGGCACGCAGGAGTGGGTGAGGGGGATGGTCGCGTTGCAGGCGGTATTTGTTTCGGGTGATGAAGAGTGCCAAGCCTATCAAGAATACGAAGACAGGTAGGAAGGGCATTCTGAGAATCACCGCCACGTAGGGTAGTAGGAACGTCAAAGTGAGCCCGGTCACGAGAAATGTGAGTGCGAAACGCTTTCTGAGGGTGGGGTCTGTGACTTGTAGATGCAGCAGCAAGTAAAGGCCGAGGAAAAAGGCTGTTTGCAGATAGATATTCATGACATCTGGTAACCGATTGCTTCGAGCGTCTCAGACTCCCAGCGTTTGGCTTTGATGGCTTGGTAGAGCATGTTGATGGTGAGTGGCGCCTTGCCTTCGCACCCTCTTTCTACATACCGCAAATAGACGTCGAAACCTCGGCGCTTGAAGTAGCGGTTGTTTTTATAGTCACCGAGTTTCAAACCGAAATCTTGTTTCAGCGCAGCCATCAATCGTCTGGCCTCGCTACTGCTACAGCCGAGGTCGTGGTTGATTGAGGTATTGAGGTTAATGGCCTGGTGCTTGGGCAGGCCCACAGCTTCATGTACGAGTTGCAAAAGATGGCGCATGAGGGGGTCGTCTGGGAAATCGGCGGCCAAGTTAAGCGTGGGGGCCACCAGCAGTGGGTGAGCGGATTTGGTTCGACTGTAGCGGTGGCGGTCCAGGAACAGTCCCGAACCTAATAGGACTGCGCCTATCGGCACGCTGGGCAACTGGGCTTCGTGTGCCCAGTAAGGGAGCCATATTGCACAGGCTAGTCCTGTGGCTAGCAGAGACAAACCGACATATTTCCTTAGCTTTTGCGCGCGTATTTTGTTGTCGATGACAACGTTCAACACAATAAAAATCAGCCATTGCAGGTACTCCATCATCGGGTGATGCCCCCCATAAATGGAATAACCATTGCAGACATGGAGCGCTGGGGGCCTATCCCACCATCGACCTGCGCTTCAATTCCAATAACCACATCGCCTGCGTGATAGGTGCGAATGAAGCTTTTGGTGATTACTCCCACAGTTGTGGCAGCGACGCGTGCCACGGGTTTTGAAAATGGGTGAATTGGCGCGCTGAAAGCCCCCGCTAGCAGCAAAGCGATGATGGTCCCGCGCTCATTGAACAGATCCGCCTGCTGTCGGGTTAGCGGTTTGGTGATCGCGATGGTCATCCTCCAAGGCAAATCGCGAGCAAGCATTTTTCCGTAGAGATCCACCAGTTGTTGGCGGACCTTATTTGTGGGCGCGCCAGCTTCTAGTAGGCAGAGATTTGCCAGCGCGTTCCGATTGGCGGGTAAAACGGTAAAGCACAGCACGGTGAAAGTGACGCCGTAGTGGCCGATGTATTGAGTCCTTTCGATGTTCACAGGGTGTTGTCCAGGCCGTGGAAAGGGCACTAGTTTCGGTCAGGCGAATGTGGGTTTTTTAGAGGGGCGGTTGAGTGTTTTAAGCAGTTTCGGAAGAGGACGGCGAGGTGACTGGCGGTTTCTTACAGCCGTGTCCGGCGTTGGTAGCTTGGCAGTGATTTCAGAGGCAAAAGTAGGCCAACTGTGGGAGCCGGGCTTGCCCGCGATGGCGGTGGGTCAGGTAGGGAATTATCGGCTGATACACCGCCATCGCAGGCAAGCCAGCTCCCACAGGTTTAGCGGCGTGGCGGGGAACGATTAACTGCTGGCAGGCCGGCTGATACACCGCTCGAAAATCGCCTCCAACCCGCGATAATCACACGCCACCGCATCAATATTCGCCGGCACCCACGCGGCGTGTTTCACCAGCCACCAGTTCACTGAAAAGCCCGCATTCACAATGATCTGCTCAAACAGGATCCGTTGCGCGCGGCCGTTGCCTTCGCGGAAGGGGTGAATGACGTTGAGGTCGCCGTACGCCTCGGCAATCTGCGTCACCAACTCGGCCTGGGTCGCGCCGACGTACCAGTTGGCCTCTTGCATATGCCGGATGATTTTCGCCGCTTCCGGTGGGATGCGTTCCGGGGTGCAGAACAGGGTGTCGCCTTTCTGGATGTTGACGCTGCGCAGTTCGCCGGCCCAGTCGTAGAGGTCGCCAAACAGGACGCGGTGGATGTGTTGCAGGCGATCGAGGTCGTAGGGCGGTGGGAAGAGCGGGAGGTTGCCTACGGCGATTTCGGAGAGTTCCCGCTCAGCCTGGTGCAGGCGGGCTTCGTCGTGCAAATCGAGGCGGTTGCGCAGCACGCTGCTACCGGGATAGCAGTACGGGTCCTGGCCCACGCCATATTTGTCGAGCATCAGCGTGGGGTGTCGCGGTACTTGGCAAGGACGGCTTCGCGGGTCGGCAGGGGTTTGTCGACGTCGGCCGGTTGGGTGTCGAACCCTTCCAGGCGCAGGCTGGCCAGGTAATTGGAACGGCGGATCTTGTGGTAATGATCCTGTTTTTGCTCAAACGTCAGTTCGCTCATCGCAGCGTACTCCGGGGTGGCAAGGCTTGATTGTAGCGCAATGCTTCCGAGGGCAGGCGCGATAAAAACCACGTCACATTTTGTACAAAAAAACTGCCAGCTCGCTGAATTCAGCGTATGTTGCAGCGCAAAATCTTGTAGGGCGATTTTGCCCACTACTTAAAGGGAGTTAAGCATGGGTTTGCTTCGTGTCGCTTCGGCGATGTCATTGTGTGCGGTCGCGTTTTCAGTCCAGGCCGACCAGTTGCCGATTGAAGTGCTCAGTGCAGTGGTCAAGGACCAGAAAATCGCCGACGCCGAAGTGCTGCTGCAACGCAACGGCGCGCAAAACGTCGTGGGCCGCACCAACGCCCAAGGCCAGGTGGTCCTCACCAGCGCGGCCGCCGATGATGGCAGCAGCCTGCTGATCATCAAGAAACCCGGCTATTCCAACCTGGTGGTGAAGTGCCCATGCAAGGGCATGACCTACGCGATCAGCCCGGTGATGGAAAACCTCGACGGCCTGCGCGTCGTGCTGACCTGGGGCCGCAACCCTTCCGACCTCGACTCCCACATGATTTTCCCGGGCAACAACATCTACTACGCCAGCAAAAAGGGCACTGATGCCGAGCTGGACGTGGATGACACCGATAGCTACGGCCCGGAAACCATCACCCTGCAGAAAAAACACTACGGCGAAAGCTACGTGTATGCCGTGCATGACTACTCCAACCAGTCCTACCCGAATTCGAGCCAGCTGTCCGACAGCGAAGCCAAGGTGTTCGTGTACATGGGGCAATCCCTGGTCCGCACCTACTACGTGCCGAAAAACCGCACCGGCAACCTGTGGACCGTGTTCCGCATGACCGGCAGCGGCGACTTCCAGGACATCAACAGCTTCACCGGCGTCACCGTGGATGCGGCGAATGTGCTGAACGAAGTCAAACCGTTGCTGGATGACAGCGTGGCCGTCACTGAAGTGGTTGTCAGCTCTTCCGTACAGGCTGATGCGAAGAAACTTAACCTGAAAGGCGAAGCGGCCTACCAGGCGGGTAACCTGGATCAGGCGATTGAGTTCTTCCGCCAGGCCATCGATCTGGATAACAGCTTCGGCAAGGCCTACGGCAACCTGGGCTTGGCGTATCAGAAAGCCGGCAACACTGCCGAGTCGATCTGGGCCAACCGCAAGGCCATCGCGTTGGCGTCGGGTGCCAATGCGGCGACCGTGCGTGCCGGGTCTTACTACAACATTGCGCGGATCTATGAAGCGGCCGGGCAGTTCCAGGATGCGTTGCGTCACTACCAGTTGGCGAAAGAGCAAAAGGCCAATCCGGTGTATGACACGGCGATTGAGCGTGTGAAGAACCGCTGATTCAGCCATAGCTCAAAACTGATATGTGGGAGTCAGCTTGTGTGGGAGCTGGCTCCCACATTTGGTTTGTGGTGTTCCTGCAAAACCTGGTGAAACATCCCACTTCGGCCCTGGGCCATCCCTCACCCTGTGTATCATCCTGTCTCTTTTTTCCATGCGACCTTTCTCGATCCGCTGAACTTCCCGGGCTATGTTTTCAAGCCAACTCAGCGGTCAATGGAGCGACAGCCGATGCACGACACCCTCCAGCAGGTCTTTGGTTATCCACAGTTTCGTCTGGGCCAGGAACAGACGGTCAGCGCTGTACTGGCCGGCCGTTCTGCCGCCGCGATTTTCCCCACCGGCTCAGGCAAGTCCCTGTGTTACCAGCTGTCGGCCGTACTGCTGCCGCACCTGACGCTGGTGGTGTCGCCGTTGTTGGCGTTGATGCAGGACCAGCTGGGTTTCCTGCAACGCCATGGCATTTCAGCGGGCAGCATCGACTCGGCGCAGAGCCGCGAAGACGCCAATGACGTGATGGCCCGTGCGCGTTCGGGCGAGTTGAAGATCCTCATGATTTCCGTGGAGCGCTTGAAGAACGAGCGCTTTCGCAATTTCCTGCAAAGCGTGCAGATTTCGCTGTTGGTGGTGGACGAGGCGCACTGTATTTCCGAGTGGGGCCACAACTTCCGTCCGGACTATTTGAAGCTGCCGGACTACCAGCGTCAGTTCAATATCCCACAAGCCTTGCTGTTGACGGCTACAGCAACGCCCAAAGTGATCGCCGACATGCAGGCGAAGTTCGCCATCGCGCCAAACGATGTGGTCACCACGGGCTTCTACAGGCCCAATCTCAACCTGCTGGTGGAGCCCGTCAGTGGGGCGGACAAGCGCCGACGCCTGGTGCAGTGGATGAGCGAGCGGGCGGGCCAGCCGAGCATCGTCTACGTGACCCTGCAAAAAACCGCCGAGCAGATTGCCGAGCATCTCAATCGCAACGGCATTCAGGCCGAGGCCTATCACGCCGGTCTGCCCCACGATAAACGCGAGGGTATCCAGCAGCGCTTCATGGGCGGGCGCTCCAACTGCATCGTCGCGACCATCGCGTTTGGCATGGGCATCGACAAGAGTGATATCCGCAATGTGGTGCACTTCGACCTGCCCAAATCCATCGAGAATTACAGCCAGGAGATCGGCCGCGCGGGGCGTGATGGGCAGCCGTCCGACTGCCTGGTGCTGGCCAACCGCGACAGCCTCAATGTGCTGGAAAACTTCGTGTATGGCGATACGCCGGAGCAGGACGGCATTCGCCGTGTGCTGGAGGCGTTGCAGGCGGCGCGGGGCGATGGGCAGTGGGAGTTTCTGCTGCGCTCGCTGTCGGACCACAGCAACATCCGCGAGCTGCCGCTGAAGACCCTGTTGGTGCAGTTGGAGCTCAAGGGCGTGATCGCGCCGCGCTACGCGTTTTATGCGGAATACCGCTTCAAGTACCTGATCGAGCCCGACGCTTTGTTGGCACGGTTTAGCGGCGAGCGGCAGCAGTTTGTTGCGGCGATCGTCGAGGTGTGCAAGCGCGCCAGGGCCTGGGCCACGGTGGATTTCGACGCGCTGTATCAACAGCACAACGCCGGACGCGACCGCGTGGTGAAAGCCCTGGATTACTTCCAGGAGCAGGGCCTGATCGAGTTGGAAAGCAAGCAGATGACCGAGGTCTACAGCCTGCTGGACACAGGATTTGATCCACAGGCGTTGAGCGCCGAGTTATACACAGGCTTCAAGCAGCACGAGGTCGGCGAGGTGGCGCGCATTCACGCCATGCTCGACCTGTTTGCCACCGAGCGCTGCCTGGGCCAGCGCCTGGCGCAGTATTTCGGTGATGAAAACGCGCCGCAGCGCTGCGGGCATTGCTCGGTTTGCCACGGCAATGTTGCGCACTTGCCGCCGCCGCCCGCTTTGCCGCCGCTTGTGGATAAAAACTTCATGGGGCTGTGCGGGGATTTTATCCACAGGCATCATCAGCACACCGGCCAACTGCCCGAAGCGGAACGCCTGACGCGGTTCCTTGGCGGCATCAGCGTACCGTTGTTTACCAAGCTGAAGGCGCGGGGTATTCCGGGTTTTGCTGCGCTGGAAGACTATCCATATGCCGAGGTACGCCAGTGGGCCGCAGCCCATTTGCAGGACCTTTAAACCCATCTACACGAGATGCCCCCGATGCCCGACTCAGTGCCCCAACGTGCCGACTACCTTCACTTCCAGCCGATCATCACGCGCTGGCACGACAATGATGTGTACGGGCATGTGAACAACGTCACCTACTACAGCTTCTTCGACACGGCGGTGAACACCTACCTGATCGAACAGGGCGGCCTGGATATTCATGACGGCAAGGTGGTGGGCTTTGTGGTGAGCTCGGCGTGCGACTACTTTGCATCGATCGCCTTTCCCGAGCACATCGAGATCGGCCTGCGGGTGGGCAAGTTGGGCAATAGTTCGGTGCAATACGAGTTGGCGGTGTTCAAGGCGGGCGAAGACGACGCCTGCGCGGCGGGGCGCTTTGTGCATGTGTTTGTGGAGCGCGGGTCGAACCAGCCGGTGGCGATTGCGGGGGTGTTGCGCGAGGCGTTGCAGCGGTTGGTGGTCTGAGCCCCAATTCTGCAAACGATGAAAGCCAACTGTGGGAGCTGGCTTGCCTGCGATAGCGGTGTGTCAGGTTTTCATCTGTTGCCTGACACGACGCTATCGCGGGCAAGCCCGCTCCCACATTTTTTAGCCTGCGGTGCCTTTTAGATCGTGGGCTTACCGGTGACGGTAGTGATGCTTGTTCTTGCGATGCCCATAGGCATGCCCACGGCCACGATGGTCATCGCGATCATAACGACGGTTGTCGCGCGAACGGCGATCATCGTCGTCGCTCTTGTTGCCCATGTAGTTACCCAGGGCACCACCTGCACCACCGCCGGCGGCTGCGCCGATCAGGCTGCCGGTGCTGCCGCCGACACTGCGGCCGACCACGTTGCCGCCCGCTGCGCCCAATGCGCCGCCAATGGCCGCTTCGCCACGGCTGCGTTTGTCGGCACCGACCGCACTACCGCCTGCGCCGCCCAGGGCTGCGCCAATGGTGGAGCCGGTGTTGCCGCCAAGCTGCTGGCCAACGACCGAACCTAGAACCCCGCCCAATGCGCCGCCTACACCGGCTTCGGTGGTGCCACCGGCCATGGCTGCGCCACTGACCAGGCCAAGGGACAACAAGAGAATCGAGGAGAACTTCATTCAGGGAAACCTCAAGGGGATGACGGCGCGATCCTGAGGCTGTATCGACAGGGTGACAATAGAAATCCGACCAGTAACACGAGTTGTGCACAATTAGCTAAGTTATTGTTTTAACTGGGGAACTTAAGTCGATTTAGTGAGTCTTTAACTCTTCGGAACGGCCGCTTTTATGCAAAAGCGGCCTTTTTGGTGCCCGCAGATCTACGCCGTGCGCGCCATGATCAAGCCGTTGTCACTTGCGGCTTCCAAACGGATCGCGACGAATTTCGACGTTGGCGTATGGCTACCATCCCCCGTGCTTTCCAGCGGCACCAGCGGGTTCACTTCCGGGTAGTAGGCGGCTGCCTGCCCCGCCGGAATATCAAACGCCAGCAAGGTAAAGCCTTTCACCCGGCGCTCACGGCCGTCTTCCCACAGCGACACGATGTCCGCCTTCTGCCCCGGCTTGAAGCCCAGGCGGATGATGTCGGCTTCGTTGACGAACAACACGTCACGCTGACCCTTGACCCCACGGTAGCGGTCGTCCAGGCCATAAATCGTGGTGTTGTACTGATCGTGGGAGCGCATCGACTGCATGATCAGGTCCGGCACGCGGCCCGTGGCGTGGGTGCGTTCGTGGATCAGGTCCTTGGGCAGGATGTTCGCGCGGAAATTGGCGCGGCCCGATGGCGTGTTCCAGCGGCGTGCGCCGGCCGAGTTGCCGAGATAGAAACCGCCCGGGTTTTTGATCTTCTCGTTGAAGTCCTTGAAGCCTGGAATGGTGTCGGCGATCAGGTCGCGGATGCGCCCGTAGTCGGCCACCAGCCAGTTCCAGTCGACCGGCTTGCTGCCCAGGGTCGCGGCGGCGATACCGGCGAGGATGGCGGGTTCGGATTTCATCAGCTTCGACAGCGGCTGCAACTGGCCATTGGAACCGTGGACCATGCTGAACGAGTCTTCCACCGTCACCGCTTGCGGGCCATCGGCCTGGATGTCGATGTCGGTACGGCCCAGGCACGGCAGGATCAGCGCGTCCTTGCCGTGCATCAGGTGGCTGCGGTTGAGCTTGGTGCTGATCTGCACGGTCAGGTCGCAGTTGCGCAGGGCTTGAAAGGTGCGCGGGCTGTCTGGCGTGGCTTGGGCGAAGTTGCCGCCCAGGCCGATAAACACCTTGGAGCGCCCTTCGAGCATGGCGTGGATCGCTTCCACCACGTTGTGGCCGTTTTCCCGTGGCACCTGGAATTGGAAGCGGCGCTCCAGCGCGTCGAGGAACGCCACCGGTGGCCGTTCGTTGATGCCCATGGTGCGGTCGCCCTGCACGTTGCTGTGGCCGCGCACCGGGCACAGGCCGGCGCCCGGGCGGCCGATGTTGCCGCGCAGCAGCATCAGGTTGGCGATTTCCTGGATGGTCGGCACCGAGTGACGGTGCTGGGTGATGCCCATCGCCCAGCACATGATCACGTTCTTGCCTTTGGCGTACATGCGCGCCGCTTGCTCGATCTCCACCAGGGTCAGGCCGGACTGCTCGACGATTTCATCCCACGAGGTGTCGTCGATCTTGGCCAGGTAATCCAGCACGTTGACCGTGTGTTCGTTGAGGAAGTCGTGGTCGAACACGGCTTCCTTGCCTTCGGCCTGGGCCTGGCGTTCCCACAGCAGCAGGAACTTGGCCATGCCGCGCAGGATGGCCATGTCGCCACCCAGCGCCGGGCGGAAGTAGGCGGTGTTGGTCGGCTTGTCGCCGTTGGTGAGCATTTCCAGCGGGTGCTGCGGGTGCTGGAAGCGTTCCAGGCCGCGCTCTTTCAGTGGGTTGATACACACCACCTGGGCGCCGCGTGTCACCGCTTCACGCAACGGTTCGAGCATGCGCGGGTGGTTGGTGCCGGGGTTCTGGCCCCAGACGAAGATGGCGTCGGCATGTTCAAAGTCGTCAAAGGTCACGGTGCCTTTGCCCACGCCCACGCTTTGCGCCAGGGCGACGCCGCTGGCTTCGTGGCACATGTTCGAGCAATCCGGGAAGTTGTTGGTGCCAAACGAACGCACAAACAGTTGGTACAGATACGCCGCTTCGTTGCTGGCGCGGCCGGAGGTGTAGAACTCGGCCATGTCCGGGCTGGGCAGGGCGTTGAGGTGCTTGCCCACCAGGTCGAAGGCGGCTTCCCAACTGATGGGCTGGTAGCGGTCGGTCTCGGCGTCGTAGCGCATCGGCTCGGTGAGGCGGCCCTGGTATTCCAGCCAATAGTCGCTTTGTGCTGTCAGCGAAGTGACGCTGTGCTTGGCGAAAAACGCTGCATCCACACGGCGCTTGGTGGCTTCCCAGTTCACTGCCTTGGCGCCGTTTTCGCAGAACTTGACCATGCCGCTTTCCGGCGAGTCGCCCCAGGCGCAGCCCGGGCAGTCGAAGCCGCCGTTCTGGTTGGTCTTGAGCATCATGCGCAGGTTTTTCAGGGCGTTGTCGCTGGTCAGCCAGGCCTGCGCCACGCTGATCAGCGCGCCCCAGCCGCCGGCCGCACCTTTGTAGGGCTTGTAGCGCGGGGTTGGGGTTTGGTCGGCTTGGTTATGATTGCTCACGGCTGGTTCTCCATCGCAGGGCTGTAGACCCGCGGCGCACTTTTCTGCGGCAGGTGGATGAGATTGAGGTTATGCCGGCGGGCCCATTGCAGGGCCAGGCCGGTGGGCGACGACAGGCTGACCAGGGTCTGGATGCCCGCGCGCAGGACTTTCTGGATCAGCTCGAGGCTGCAACGGCTGGTGACAATCGCCAGGCCACCGTCGGTCGGAATCTTTTGACGGATCAGCGCGCCGATCAGCTTATCCAGGGCGTTATGCCGGCCGATGTCTTCGCGGCCCAGCAGCAATTCGCCTCTGTTGTTCATAAACACGGCGGCATGTACGGCGCCACTGTGCTGGCCCAACGGTTGAAACGCACTGATGCGCTGGCGCAGGCCGTCGAGCCATTCGGCAGGCGGCAACGGGGCGCCGGGCAGTACTTGCAGGTCGGGCAGGGCTTGTTCCACCGCTTCCACGCCGCACAGGCCACAGCCGCTGGTGCCGGCCAATTGGCGGCGCTGCTGCTTGAGGTTCCAGAACGCACGGCTGGAAATCTGCACCTGAGCGTATTGGGCTGAGCCGGAGCCGCTGAGTTTCAGGTCATAAATGTCGCTAACGTCGGTGATAATGCCGCTGCCAAGGCTGAAACCGACGATAAAGTCTTCCAGGTCGGTGGGCGTCACCAGCATCACCGCCTGGCTGATGTCGTTATAGGCAATCGCCAACGCCACTTCTTCCGCCAGCGCGGTGCTGGCGACTTCAGTGTGTTCGAGATTGCAAAACTGGTAGCTCTGGCTGGCGGCCGGCGCGGCTGTATCAAGGGCGGGCGCCGCGCAGACTGGGCGCTTGGCGTTCATGGGGCTGTACCACCGGCGGATTGATCAGTGTTTAGACTAGGCGCGACAAAGCGTCGCGTCTAATTGCCAGTACTGATCTACCGATAGATGACGTCGATCAAGACGGGTTTTGCGATTTCTGAAACAGCGCGAAACACGCCTCGGCCAGTGCCGAGCGCGGCGCGCTGCGGCGCATGATCAACCCGAGGCGCGCCAAGGTGTGGGCGTCTTCGATCGGTTGCAGGCGCAGATGCTCGGTCAGCGCGTCCAGGCCGCCGTCCAGTGGCATCACCGCACAACACAGGCCGCCGTGCACAGCTTGTAACAACTGATGGACGGCATCGGTTTGCAGCAGCGGTTGCGGGTTGAGCCCACGGCTGTGGAAGTTGTGGTCGATGGACTGGCGAAAGTGCATGCCGCTGGTGAGCATGCCCAGGGGCAACTCCGTCAGCGCCTCCCAGCTCAGGGGTTTGTCGCCAAAGCTGAAGAAGCGCTGGTCGTAGAGCAGGCCCATGCGGGTCTCGCCCAAGGCCAGGGAGTCGAAGCGTTCGTTGTCCAGGCGCTCCAGGTAGGACACGCCGAGGTCCAGGCGATTGCTCGCCAGTTGTTCAAGGATTTGCTCGGAGCTGAGTGCTGACAGCTCAAAGCGCAGGCTGGGGTGCTCTTTGTGCAGTTGTTGCATCAGCGCCAGCGGATCGAAGCTCGACAGCGGCACCACACCCAGGCGCAACGTGCCGACCAGGTTGCCGCGACAGGCGGCGGCTTCGGCCTGCAAGCCGTCATAGGCAGCCAGCACGGTGCGCGCCCAGGCCAGCACGCGTTCACCGGGGGCGGTAAAGCCTTCGAAGCGCTGGCCGCGATTGACCAGTGGCAGGTCCAGTTCTTCTTCGAGGCTGCGCAAGCGCATCGACAGGGTCGGCTGGGTAATGTGGCAACGTGCCGCGGCTTGGCCGAAGTGACGGGTTTCGTCGAGGGCGATGAGGAATTTCAGCTGTTTGATGTCCATCTTCGCTCCAGGGCTTATTGCAATGGCGGGGGGATTCTAGCGCGTGTAGGAGTCGTCTGGTCATTGGTCGGGCTGGAACCAGGTTCTGTAGGACTGGTCTAGTCTTTGGCATCTGGAACTTAAACCCAAAGGAGAGCGAACCATGAGTCTTTTTAGCTTTGTTAAGGAAGCCGGCGCGAAGTTGATCGACCTGTTGACACCGGGCAATGCCAACGCCGGTGAGAATCTGAAAAAGCATATCGAAGATGTGGGGCTGGGCAACCCGAACGTGCATGCCACCGTTGACGGTGACAAGGTGACGATCACCGGTGAAGTCGCCAGCCAGGAAGAGAAAGAAAAGATCATTCTGGCGGCAGGCAATATTGCCGGGGTGGCCAGTGTTGAGGACCAGATTACGGTGTCTGGCCCGGTGGTTGCGGCCGCGCGTTTTGTCGTGGTGAAGAAGGGCGACACGCTGAGCGCTATTTCCCTGGCGGTGTACGGCAACGCCAACCAGTACAACAAGATCTTCGAGGCGAACAAGCCGATGTTGTCGCACCCGGACAAAATTTACCCAGGGCAGACGCTGCGCATTCCTGAGTAACGCACAGCACAGCTTGTGTGGGAGCCGGGCTTGCCCGCGATTGCATCACCTTGGTGTCACTGATACACCGCGGCGCCTGCATCGCGGGCAAGCCCGGCTCCCACATAGAGCAACTCCAACAATGGGGTCAGAGTCCGCCAATGAGATCGCGGTAGTCTTCGACTGCGGCAAACTCCCCAGTGTCCTTTGGCCCCTTCTTGCTATCCGGCTCTTTCACCGCCAACAAATGCCCCACCCCAAACGCCCGCGCACTGCGCAAGATCGGCAAGGTGTCATCGATAAACAAACTGCGCGCCGGGTCAAAGCCGATATCGGCTTGCAGGGCATCCCAGAACTGCGGGTTTTCCTTGGCGAAACCGTAGTCGTGGGAGCTGATCAAACGCTCGAAATACGGCGCCAGTTCAATGCGTTCCAACTTCAATGACAGCGAATCGCGGTGCGCGTTGGTGATCATGATCACGCGCTTGCCGGCCTGTTTGATCGCCGCCAGGAAGGTGTCGGCATCCGGGCGCAGGGCGATGAGGTGGGCGGTTTCCAGCTTGAGTTCGCGCACCGGCAGCTTGAGCTCGGCACTCCAGAAATCCAGGCAATACCATTGCAACTGTCCGGCGTTACGCTCGAACAGTGGCTGCAGTTCCATCTCGGCCATGGCCCGGCTTACCCCGTGCAGCTCGGCGTAGCGTTGCGGCAGGTGTTCCATCCAGAAATGGTTGTCGTAGTGCAGGTCGAGCAAGGTGCCGTCCATGTCCAGCAGGACGGTGTCGATGGCGTGCCAGGGCAAAGAGGGCATGGGGCGGTCTCATGTAAGTAGAAATATCCGACACAAACAATCGGAAAAGCCACGGTATAGTAACCCGATCACGCCAAGGAGCCGCTTATGCGCCAGAAACCCACCGTCCTCGCCCGCGAAATAGTCGCCAGTAGCCGTTTGTTCCGCGTGGAGGAAGTGCAATTGCGCTTCTCCAATGGCGTTGAACGGACCTACGAACGCCTGGTGGGCCGCGGTGCCGGCTACGGCGCAGTGATGATCGTGGCGATGCTCGATGACGAGCATGCGGTGCTGGTGGAAGAGTACTGCGGCGGCACCGACGAATATGAGCTGTCCCTGCCCAAGGGCCTGATCGAACCCGGCGAAGACGTCCTGGCGGCGGCCGAGCGGGAGCTCAAGGAAGAAGCGGGCTACGGTGCACGCCAGCTGGAACTGATTACCGAGCTGTCGTTGTCGCCGGGGTACATGAGCCAGAAAATCCAGGTGGTGCTGGCCACCGATCTCTACGAAGAACGCCTGGAAGGCGATGAGCCTGAGCCGATGCGCGTGGACAAGGTCAACCTGCGCGAGCTGTCGCAGCTGGCGCAAAACGAGCAATTCAGCGAGGGCCGGGCCCTGGCTGCGTTGTATCTGGTACGAGACCTGTTGACTCAGCGTGGAGCGTTTGACGCATGAGCGAATTGTTTTTAGGCCACCCGTTTATCGCCCCGGTGATCGAACTGGCGCGTCAAGCCGGCGAAGTGATCCTGCCGTACTGGCGCGCCGATGTGGCCGTGACTGCCAAGGCCGATGACTCGCCGGTGACGGCGGCCGACCTGGCGGCGCACCACCTGATCCTCGCCGGCCTCACCGCGCTTGACCCGAGCATCCCGGTGCTGTCCGAAGAAGATGCCGATATCGACCAGAGCATCCGAGCCAGTTGGCAGCGCTGGTGGCTGGTTGATCCGCTGGATGGCACCAAGGAATTTATCGCCGGCAGCGAAGAATTTACCGTCAATATCGCCTTGATCGAACAGGGCCGCGTGGTGTTTGGCGTGGTCTCGATGCCCACCAGCGGGCGTTGCTACTTCGGCGGTGCGGGCCTGGGGGCGTGGCGTTCGGACGTGAACGAAGCGCCCCGGCAGATCCAGGTGCGCACGGCCCCGGCGGCGGGAGAAGCGTTCACCGTGGTTGCCAGCCGGCGCCACAGCAGCCCGGAGCAGGAGCGTTTGCTGGCGGGTTTGAGCGAAGGCTTGGGTGAACTGAAACTGGCGAATATCGGCAGTTCGTTGAAGTTCTGCCTGTTGGCGGAGGGCAGTGCGGATTGTTATCCGCGCCTGGCGCCGACGTCGCAGTGGGATACCGCCGCGGCCCAGGGTGTGCTGGAAGGTGCGGGCGGCGAAGTGCTGGAGTTGAGCGGTGTGCCGTTCAGTTATCCGGCGCGGGAATCGTTGTTGAATCCGTTCTTCCTCGCGTTGCCGGCGAAAGCGGCATGGCGCGAGCGTTTACTGGCTTTGGCACGCTCCTGAGGCTTGCATAAATCAATGTGGGAGCTGGCTTGCCTGCGATGCAGGCGCCTCGGTCTGTCAGTTAAACCGCAGTGATGCCATCGCAGGCAAGCCAGCTCCCACAAAAGCCCGTTCCCACAGGTGGTTTTGTGTGAAGGCTTTCAGCGGTGCAGGACGTACTGGCCGGTGAAGGTCACTGCGCGGTCCTCACTACCTTCATTCACAATCCACGTCTCCAACGTCAACCTTGCGCGGCCATAACGCTTATAGGTCGCCACAAACCGCTTCCACACCTTATCTTCCGGCGCCTGGCACACCACTGTCGCATCCCGCGTGACGGGCAGCGGATAACTGATCTGCCCCTCCTGAATCACGATATGCCCGTCCTCAATCCCTTCCTCACGCAACTGCAAATGCAGCCAGCCCCAACCCGCCAGCACCGCGCCGCAATAAAGACTGCCGCCAAACATGGTGCTCTTGTGGTTGATATTGGCCTGCAACGGCAGGTGCAGTTCCAGCCGCCCGTGTTGCCAGTCGCGGACCTTGAGGCCCATCTCCCGGGTCAGGGGGATGTCGTGGTGCAGCACCGATTCCAGGTCATCGCTGGCGTGGGTCATTCGTCGTCACCACTTTGGTTGGCAAAGTTCAGGCCGTGCTTGCGCAGCTTGTCGTGCAAGGTTTTGCGCGGTACGCCCAAGGCTTCGGCGAGGCTGCGCATGGAGCCGTGGGGGCGGGTCAGTTCGGCGGCGATCAGGCTTTTTTCGAACTGCTCGACCTGTTCGCTCAAGCCGCCCGACGTGGACGTCAGCACGTGGGCATGGGGATTGTCCGGCGTGGCGTCCAGCGCCAGCTCCAGCCCGAGGGCGAAGCGTTCGGCGGCGTTCTGCAACTCACGCACATTGCCCGGCCAGCTGTGGCGCAGCAGCAGCGCGCGCTGGCCCGGTTGCAGTTCGTGCAGGGTCAGGCCGTGGCGGCTGCTGGCTTCATCGGCAAAGTGCTGGAACAGCATCAGCGCATCTTCACCGCGCTCGCGCAGGGGCGGGATGCGCAGCGAGGCGACGTTGAGGCGGTAATACAAGTCAGCGCGGAAGCGGCCCTGGTCGGCCGACTGGCGCAAATCTTCCTTGGTGGCGGCGATGATGCGGATATCCAACGGGATCAGCTGGTTGCCGCCCAGGCGTTCCACCACGCGTTCTTGCAGCAGGCGCAGCAACTTGACCTGTACATCCAGGCTCATGCTTTCGATTTCATCGAGGAACAGCGTGCCGCCGTTGGCGAATTCGAACTTGCCGATGCGACGTTTCTGCGCGCCGGTAAACGCGCCGGGCTCGTGGCCGAACAGTTCGCTTTCCACCACCGACTCGGCGAGGGCGCCGGCGTTGATCGCCACGAACGGCCCGCTGCGCCGGCTGGACAGATCGTGCAACGCCCGCGCGACCACTTCTTTGCCGGCGCCGGTCTCGCCGAGGATCAGCACATCGGCCTTGGTCGCCGCCAGGGCGCCAATCTGCTCGCGCAGGCGCAGCATTTGCGGCGAGTGGCCCACCAGGCGCGTGCTCAGTTGCTGGCGGTCGCTGAGGGCCAGGCGCAGGCTGCGGTTGTCCAGCACCAGGCGGCGCAGGGCCAGGGCGCGGCGCACGCTGTCGAGCAGGGCGTCGCTGGCGAAAGGTTTTTCCAGGAAATCATAGGCGCCTGCGCGCATGGCCTGCACTGCCAACGGCACGTCGCCATGGCCGGTGATCAGTAGCACCGGCAGGTCCGGGTCCTGGCCGTGCAGTTCGGCGAGCAACTCCAGGCCGTCCATGCCGGGCATGCGGATGTCGCTGACCACCACCCCGGGCCAATCCCGCGACAGGCGCGCGGTGAGGCCGCTGGCTTCGCCCAGGGGCAGGACTTTCAGCCCGGCCAGGTCCAGGGTCTGGCACAGGGCCTGACGCAGGTGTGGATCGTCGTCGATCAACACCACCTGAATCCCGTTGTCGATACTCATACGCTGCGGTCCTCGGACGGTTGCAGACTGACGCCCGGCGAGCCGGCACGCAATTTCAGGGTTAACAGCGCGCCGCCTTCCTTGTGGTTGGCGAACAGCAGTTCGCCGCCAAAGGCACGCATCAAGGTGTCGCAGATCGCCAGGCCGAGGCCAAGGCCCTGGGTACGCGTCTTGGTGGTGTAGAACGGCTCGCTGGCGCGGCCCAGGGCTTCCATGCAAAAGCCCGGGCCGTTGTCGCGAATGTACAGGTTGACGCCCTGTTCGGTGGTTTCGGCACTCAGCCAGAGTTTGCGCGGCGGGCCTTTTTCGGTGAGGGCGTCGAGGGCGTTGGCCAGCAGGTTGCCGAGCACCTGGCGCAGACGGGTTTCGCCGGCCTGCACCCACAATGTCGCCTCGGGCAGGTCGCGGATCAGCTCGACTTCCATCGAGCGCCGCCGCTTGGCCAGCAAGGCCAGGGCATCGTCCAGCGCCGGTTGCAGGCCGACGCTTTCCGGCGCATGCCGGTCGCGGCGGGCAAAGGCGCGCAGGTGGGCGATGATCGAGGCCATGCGCCCGGTCAGTTCGCTGATCAGCTTGAGGTTGCCGCGCGCATCGTCGGTGCGCTGGTGGTCGAGGAGGATCTCGGCGTTTTCCGCGTAGCTGCGGATGGCCGCCAACGGCTGGTTGAGCTCGTGGCTGATACTCGCCGACATGGTGCCCAGCGCCGACAGTTTGCCCGCCTGTACCAGATCATCCTGGGCGCGCACCAACTCTTGTTGCGCCTGTTCGCGTTCCAGCACTTCCTGTTTCAGGCGCCGGTTCAGGCCTTCAAGGTCGCTGGTGCGCTCGATCACCCGCGCTTCCAGCTCGCGGCGTGCCTTGGCTTCGAAGGCGATGCGCTCCAGGTAGTGGCGGCGGCGCTGCATCAGCAAACCGAGCAAGAGCATCAGCACCAGCAACGTCGCGCCGCCGACGGCGACCACGGTGCGCACCGGGCGGTTGATCAAGGATTGCGGCGCGAGGATTTCCACGTTCCAGCCGGTCTCGGCAATCGCCGTGGATTGGCGCAGCCACGCCGTGGAGCTGAGGGTCAGCGGCTGCGGGTCGCGGGTCGGGTAGGGTTGGATGGCGATGATCGCCTGGCGCTCTTCGGCGGTCAGCGGGCGGGTCGCACGGAAGCGCCATTGCGGGCGTGAAGTGAGGATCACCACGCCGTTGTGGTCGGTCACCAGCAGTTGTTCCGGGGTATTGCCCCACAAGCTTTCGGTGTGGTCCAGATCGACCTTGACCACCAGCACGCCGATGATGGTGTCGCCATCGCGCACGGCGGCGGCGAAGAAGTAGCCGCGCTTGGCCGAGGTGGTACCCAGGCCGAAAAACCGTCCCAGGCGCCCGGCCATGGCTTCGCTGAAATACGGCCGGAAGGAAAAATTGCGCCCGACGAAACTGTCCTGTTTATCCCAGTTCGATGCGGCCAGGGTCTTGCCGTGGGTGTCCATCAGGTACATCACCTCCACCCCGGCCTGGGCGGCGACGTCTTTGAGCAACTGGTTGGCGTTGGTCAGGTTGGTGCTGACCTGGGGCGCGTCCAGCGCCGTGCGCAGGGCCGGCAAGTCGCCGAGGATCTGCGGTAAAACCTCAAAGCGGTGCAGGGTGCCGAGCAGGTTGGCGACGTACAGGTCGAGGGTCTGGCGGTTCTGCCCGGCCAGTTCGTTGCGGTAATAACGCTCGGCCAGGTGCTCCAGCGGCCATAGCAGCGGCGCCAGGCACAACGCCAACAGGGCGAGGCTGCGCCAGCGGGGTCTTCGCGGGAGGGTTGGAGTCATGGGAGTCGGGCGCCTGGGGGTACAGGCGCATTATGCCTAGTGCTGCGCGGCAAGACACTCGCGCAATGCGTCCTGCCAGTGCGGCTGGCTGACGTGCCACTGCTGTTGCAGGCGACTGCAATCGAGGCGCGAGTTCAGCGGGCGTTGGGCGGGCGTGGGGTAGGCGCTGGAGGGGATCGCCTCCAGTTCGGCGCAGGCCTTGCCCTCGGCGCGCAAATGTTCGCCAATCGCCTGTGCGAAGCCGAACCATGAGGTTTCGCCCCCGGCGGTCAGGTGATAGACGCCCCATTCGCCCGCTGCGCCGGCCTGCCAGCGTTCGATCAGGGCGTGGGTGCTATTGGCGATGCTGCCGGCCCAGGTCGGTGCGCCGATCTGGTCGGCGACGATGCGCATCTGCGGCTTCTCTTGCAGCAGGCGCTGCATGGTCTGCAGGAAGTTCTTGCCGTGGTTGGAATACACCCAGCTGGTGCGCAGGATCAGGTATTCGCCGCCCACCGCCGCAATCGCCTGCTCGCCGGCCAGCTTGCTTTGGCCGTAGACGCTGAGCGGGTTCGGCGTGTCGCTTTCGGTGTAGGGCGCCGATTTGCGGCCATCGAACACATAGTCGGTGGAGTAGTGGATCAACGGCACGCCCAGGACCTTGGCTTCTTCGGCGAGGATGCCGGGGGCGATGGCATTGATCGCGAACGCGGCGTGCGGCTCGCTTTCGGCCAGGTCCACGGCGGTGTGGGCGGCGGCGTTGATGATCAGGTCGGGGCGGTGAGCGCGGACTTGCTGGCGGATGTGCTCGGGGTTGGCCAGGTCAAGCTGGTCGCGGCCGAGCACGATGAGCTCGCCCAAACCCTGGAGTCGCTGTTGCAGTGCCTGGGAGACTTGGCCGTGTTGGCCGGTGATCAGGATCTTCATGGGAACAGGTCGGCTTCCATCAGCAATTTGCCCGCCTGGTCCTTGGCCGA
The DNA here is from genome assembly GCF_000346755.1 of Pseudomonas sp. CBZ-4. Lineage (GTDB taxonomy): Bacteria > Pseudomonadota > Gammaproteobacteria > Pseudomonadales > Pseudomonadaceae > Aquipseudomonas. The sequence goes on from NZ_ANNV01000137.1 coordinate 32,513, forward strand.
CAGCTGCGGCGCCTCGCTCAGCTGCCAGTCGATGGCCAGCGTCGGGTCATTCCACAGGATGCTGCGCTCGGCACTTGGCTGGTAATAGTCGGTGGTCTTGTACAGGAACTCGGCGAAATCGCTGAGCACCACAAACCCATGGGCAAAGCCTTCCGGCACCCACAGTTGGCGGTGGTTCTGCGCCGACAGCCGCACACTCACCCACTGGCCGAAGTTCGGCGAGCTGCGGCGGATGTCCACGGCCACGTCCAGCACCTCGCCGGCGGTGACGCGCACCAATTTTCCCTGGGTGTGTTCGAGTTGATAGTGCAGGCCGCGCAACACGCCTTTTTGCGAGCGTGAATGGTTGTCCTGCACAAAGTCGCGCTGCAGCCCGGTGGCCTCGGCAAAGGCCCGGGCGTTGAAGCTTTCGTAGAAAAAACCGCGTTCGTCACCGAATACCTTGGGCTCAAGAATCAGCACGCCGGGCAGTGCGGTTTCAATCACGTTCACTGGTTGTCTCCCGCCAGCGAGTAAAGGTACTGGCCATAGCTGGTCTTTCCGAAATACTTGGCGCGTTCGAGCAGATGTTCGCGGTCGATCCAGCCGCTGGCGTAGGCGATTTCTTCGAGGCACGCGACCTTCAGGCCCTGGCGGCGCTCGATGGTCTGCACGTACTGCGAGGCGTCCAGCAGGCTGTCGTGGGTGCCGGTGTCGAGCCAGGCGAAGCCACGGCCAAAGCGTTCCACCTGCAAGTCGCCGCGACGCAGGTAGGCGTTGTTGACGTCGGTGATTTCCAGTTCGCCCCGGGCTGAGGGCTTGACCGCCTTGGCGATCTCGATCACGTCGTTGTCGTAGAAATACAGGCCGGTCACCGCATAGCTGGACTTGGGCACCGCCGGTTTTTCCTCGATGGACAGGGCGCGGCCTTCGCTGTCGAAGTCGATCACGCCGAAACGCTCCGGGTCTTTGACCCAGTAGCCGAACACCGTGGCGCCTTTGCCGCGGTTGACGGCGGCGTGCAACTGCGCGCTGAAGCTTTGCCCGTGGAAAATGTTGTCGCCGAGGATCAGGCACACCGGGTCGCTGCCAATGAACTGCTCGCCAATCAGGAAGGCTTGCGCCAGGCCGTCCGGCGTCGGTTGCTCGGCGTAGCTGAACGTGACGCCGAACTGGCTGCCGTCGCCCAGCAGGTTGCGGTATTGCGGCAGGTCGGCCGGGGTGGAAATCACCAGGATCTCCTTGATGCCGGCCAGCATCAGCACCGAGATCGGGTAGTAGATCATCGGCTTGTCATACACCGGCAACAGCTGTTTGGACACGCCCAGGGTGATGGGGTGCAGACGCGTGCCGGAGCCACCGGCCAGTACGATTCCTTTCATCATGCGATCAGATCCCTCATGTCGGTGTTGCCCAATCGTTGACCCTGATAACTGCCGTCCTGGACCCTGCGGCACCAGTCCATGTTATCCAGGTACCACTGCACGGTTTTGCGTAGACCGGTTGCAAAGGTTTCCGCTGGCACCCAGCCCAGTTGGCGCTGGATCTTGCTGGCATCGATGGCGTAGCGCTGATCGTGGCCGGGGCGGTCTTTGACGAAGGTGATCAGGTCGCTGTAACTCGTCACGCCGGGTGGATGCTGCGGCGCCAGTTCTTCCAGCAGCGCGCAGATACTGCGCACCACGTCGATATTCTTTTGCTCGTTGTGCCCGCCGATGTTGTAGGTCTCGCCCACCACGCCTTGCGTCACCACCTTGAGCAGCGCCCGCGCGTGGTCTTCGACAAATAGCCAGTCGCGCACCTGCAAACCATCACCATAGACCGGCAAGGGCTTGCCCGCGAGGGCGTTGAGAATCACCAGCGGGATGAGTTTTTCCGGGAAATGGAACGGCCCGTAGTTGTTGGAACAGTTGGTCAGCAGCACCGGCAGGCCGTAGGTGCGCTGCCAGGCGCGCACCAGGTGGTCGGACGCCGCCTTGCTCGCGGAGTAGGGCGAGCTGGGGGCATAGGGCGTGGTTTCGGTGAACAGGTCGTCCACGCCGTGCAGGTCGCCGTACACCTCGTCGGTGGAGATGTGGTGGAAGCGGAATGTGTTTTTCGCCGACGGATCGAGGGTCTGCCAATACCCCCGGGCGGCTTCCAGCAGGCTGTAGGTGCCGACGATATTGGTCTGGATAAAATCCGACGGGCCGTCGATGGAGCGGTCCACGTGGGACTCGGCCGCCAGGTGCATGATCGCCTGCGGTTCGAAGCGCGCGAGCACGGCGCTGACGGTGGCCTGGTCGATGATGTCGGCCTGGACGAACTCGTAGCGGCTGTTGGACGCGATGGAAGTCAGCGATTCCAGGTTGCCGGCGTAGGTGAGTTTGTCGAGGTTGAGCACTTCATGCTCGGTGTGCTGGATCAGGTGACGTACCAGAGCAGAACCGATAAAACCGGCGCCACCGGTAATGAGAATGCGCATGTCGGGGCCCTTTTCCTTTTGACGGACATTTAGCGAATGGAGCATAGCCTGTGTTGCCGCGCGCGGTAGGGCAGGATGTGTCGGGGGGTTGCACAAGCCCCCTGAACAATGGCGAACTAAGCGCCTGATAAAAATACCGAGGTTGCCCCGCCATGCTGCTTGCCACGTTGATTCACCGCGCCAGTCTACCCTGCCCGCAAGTGGGCCCCGGGCAGGCAGCGCAATTGTTGGGGCAGCATTATGGCCTGGCTGGCACCTTGCAATCATTGGGCAGCCAGCAAGACCTCAATTACAGGGTGGACAGCCCTCGCGGCCGCTTTGTTCTGAAAATCTGCCGGGGCGACTACGCCGCCGTGGAGTTGCAGGCCCAGCACGCCGCGCTCAATAGCCTGCAAGGCGTGCGCGTGCCGGAGGTGATCAAGGCGCTGAACGGCGAAGAGCTGCTGACCGTCACCCTCGACGGGCAAACCCTGCACCTGCGCGTGCTCGACTACATCGACGGCCAGCCGCTGACCCATCTGCCGCACCTGGGGCGCGAGGTGATCGCAGGCTTTGGTGAACTGTGTGGGCGCATGAGCCTGGCCCTCGCGGATTTCACCCATCCGGGTCTGGAGCGCACGTTGCAGTGGGACCCGCGCCACGGGCGTGAACTGATCGCGCATTTGCTGGCGACCTTGCCAGAGCTGCCGCATCGCGCCGAGTTGGAACAGGTCGCCGCGCAGGTTGAAGCGCGCATCCGGCCGCTGGCGGAGCAATTGCCGTGGCAAGCCGTGCACATGGACATCACCGATGACAACGTCGTGTGGCAGCGTGATGCCGCGCGGCAGTGGCAGGTCGAGGGCGTGATTGATTTCGGCGACCTGGTGCACACCTGGCGCATTGCCGACCTGTCGGTGACCTGCGCCGCGTTGCTGCATCACGCCGAGGGCGATCCCTTTGCGATCTTGCCGGCGATCCAGGCGTGCCACGCAGTGACGCCGTTGCAGCGTGCCGAGCTAGAGGCGCTGTGGCCGCTGATCGTCGCGCGGGCGGCGGTGCTGGTGTTGAGCAGCGAGCAACAGCAGCGTCTGGACCCAGATAACACGTACCTGCTGAAAAACGCCGAGCACGAGTGGGAAATCTTCCACGTGGCCACGTCGGTGCCGTTCGAGTTGATGGAGGCGGCGATTCTGCGCAGCGTCGGTGAAGACCTGCCGGCGGTGGCCAGCGAGGATTTCGCGCCGTTGTTGCCGGGGTTGGTGGGGCGCGAATTTGCCTTGATCGATCTGGGCGTGCTCAGCCCGCATTTCGAGGCGGGCAACTGGGAGCACGCGGGGATTGATCGCCGCTTGCTGGATGAAGCGGCGGCGGTGCATGGGCTGGCGGCCAGCCGTTATGGCCAGTACCGGCTGTCGCAGACCTGCCCGGACAGTGCCGTTGAACCGGCGACGTTCCCGCTGCATGTCGAGTTGCATTTGCCCCACGGCACGCTGTTGGAAGTGCCCTTCGCCGGGACGTTGCAGCACGGCGCGGACGGCCTGGTCAGCGTGCAGGGCGTCGAATTGAGCCTGCGTTTGTGGGGCGTGAACACCGTATTGAACGCTGGCGCGCTGTTGGTCGAGGGCCAAGTGTTGGGTGAAGTACACGCGCCGTTGACCGTGCAACTGTGCCGCGCCGAGCTGGAACCGCCGCTGTTCTGCACGCCGTCGCGGGCGTTGGCGTGGCAAGCCTTGTGTCCATCGCCCGCGACGCTGCTGGGGTTGGCCTGCGACGCCGAACCCGAGCTGGACCCCGAGGCCCTGCTGGCCCGGCGCGACGCCAGCTTCGCGCGCTCGCAAAAACACTATTACGTCGACCCGCCGCGCATCGAACGCGGCTGGCGCAACCATTTGATCGATATGCAGGGCCGCTCCTACCTGGACATGCTCAACAACGTCGCGGTGCTCGGCCATGGTCACCCGCGCATGGCGGCGGTGGCGGCTCGGCAGTGGTCGCTGCTCAATACCAACTCGCGTTTCCACTACGCGGCGATTGCGGAATTTTCCGAGCGCTTGCTGGCGCTGGCGCCCGAAGGCATGGACCGGGTGTTCCTGGTCAATAGTGGCACCGAAGCCAATGACCTGGCGATCCGCCTGGCCTGGGCCTACAGCGGCGGGCGCGACATGCTCAGCGTGCTGGAGGCGTATCACGGCTGGTCGGTGGCGGCGGATGCGGTGTCCACCTCGATTGCCGACAACCCCCAGGCGTTGAGCAGCCGTCCGGACTGGGTGCACCCGGTGACCGCGCCGAATACCTATCGCGGCGAGTTCCGTGGGCCGGACAGTGCGCCGGACTATGTACGAAGCGTGGAACACAACCTGGCGAAAATCGCCGCGAGCAAACGCCAGCTGGCGGGTTTCATCTGCGAGCCGGTGTACGGCAATGCCGGCGGCATCTCGCTCCCGCCGGGTTATTTGCAGCAGGTGTATGGGCTGGTGCGCGCACAGGGCGGCGTGTGCATCGCCGACGAGGTGCAGGTCGGTTACGGACGCATGGGCCACTTCTTCTGGGGCTTTGAAGAGCAGGGCGTGGTGCCGGACATCATCACCATGGCCAAGGGCATGGGCAACGGCCAGCCGCTGGGCGCGGTGATTACCCGGCGCGACATCGCCGAGGCGCTGGAGGCCGAGGGGTATTTTTTCTCGTCGTCGGGGGGCAGCCCGGTCAGTTGCCGGATCGGCATGGCGGTGCTGGACGTGATGGCCGAAGAAAAACTGTGGGAAAACGCCCAGGTGGTTGGCGGGCATTTCAAGGCGCGGTTGGCAGAACTGATTGACCTGCATCCATTGGTCGGCGCGGTTCACGGTTCCGGCTTCTATCTGGGCCTGGAGTTGGTCCGCGACCGGCAGACGCTGGAGCCCGCGACCGAAGAAACCGCGCTGTTGTGTGATCGCCTGCGCGAGCTGGGCATTTTCATGCAGCCGACGGGGGATTATCTGAACATCCTCAAGATCAAGCCGCCGATGGTCACGTCCCGGCGCAGTGTGGATTTCTTCGTGGACATGCTGTCGAAGGTGCTTGGCGAGCAATTGTAGTTAATCGATTCTTATCGGCTATTTAATGTCATATTTATCGCCTATGATCCTTGAGCGCTTTTAAAGCCGATTTTTATCCGTTATAAAGTCGGCCTTTACCCCCATTCGGAGTCTTGATCGCCATGACCACCCTGCACAGCACACCCCGCGCCGATGGCTTCCATATGCCTGCCGAATGGGCGCCACAGACCCAAACCTGGATGATCTGGCCCGAGCGCCCGGACAACTGGCGCCTGGGCGGCAAGCCGGCGCAGGCGGCGCATGTGGCGGTGGCCAAGGCCATTGCGCGGTTCGAACCGGTGACCGTGGCGGTCTCTGCCGGCCAGTACGAAAATGCGCGTGCGCGCCTGGATGTGCCGAATATCCGCGTGGTGGAAATGTCCAGCGACGACGCCTGGGTGCGCGACACCGGGCCGACCTTCGTGATCAACAACAGCGGCGAAGTGCGCGGCGTGAACTGGGACTTCAACGCCTGGGGCGGGTTTGACGGCGGCCTGTACGCGCCGTGGAACCGCGACTCGCAGGTGGGTGGCAAGATCCTCGAAATCGAACGCGCGCCGCGCTACCGCACCGAAGGCTTCGTGCTGGAAGGCGGCTCGATCCACGTTGACGGCGAAGGCACGCTGATCACCACCGAAGAGTGCCTGCTCAACCGCAATCGCAACCCGCACCTGGACCGCGCGGCGATCGAGGCGGTGCTCAGCGCCAACCTGGCTGTGGATAAGATCATCTGGCTGCCGGACGGCCTGTTCAACGACGAAACCGACGGCCATGTGGATAACTTCTGCTGCTACGTGCGCCCCGGCGAAGTGCTGCTGGCCTGGACCGACGACGTGCAAGACCCGAACTACGCGCGCTGCCACGCCGCCATGGACGTGCTGCACGGCAGCACCGACGCCCAAGGCCGCGCGTTCACCGTGCATAAAATGCCGATCCCGGGGCCGCTGTACGCCACCGAGGAAGAATGCGCCGGTGTCGACCCGGTGGACGGTTCGCAGGAGCGTAATCCGACCGTACGTTTGGCCGGTTCCTACGTGAACTTTCTGATCGTCAACGGCGGCATCATCGCGCCGAGCTTCGATGACCCGATGGACGGCCCGGCGAAGAAGATCCTCCAGGATCTGTTCCCGCAGCACGAAGTGGTGATGGTGCCGGGCCGCGAACTGTTACTGGGCGGCGGCAATATCCATTGCCTGACCCAACAACAGCCGGCCCCGCAGAAAAAGTGAGTGCAGTTGTAACAGCAGCATGAGGGTGACCGGGCACTGAGCAATTCCGGTACTCATGGCAAGCCCGCGGCCCAGCAAGGTCGCGGGCTTTTTTGTGGGTAAATGCCTACAAAAACCGGGGGTTGGCATAGCTCTTGTATCGCTGTTGCGACAGCGATCGAGGTTTATGACTCAGCAGTTCTGTCATAAACCTTGAGTAAGTTAGCCGCTCAAGCAGTAGGAGAGAGCGCTGAAATGAGTCCTCAAATCAACCTGATGTACACGCGCACGTTTCACCCGATGCGGGTCAACGGCGACGCGATCCAAGCACTGGGGCTCTGGTTGAAGGAAAACGGCTCACGGAAGAGCAGGCTGCCTGATTTGCGCAGCGTGTTGAGCGAGCGGTATCCGGTGGGTTTGTTTAGTGAGGATGAAGTGCACGTGTTGTGCGATTTGCTGAAGAACTAAAGAACACTGCAATCCAGAAATGTGGGAGCTGGCTTGCCTGCGATAGCGGTGTGTCAGCCCCACAT
>NZ_ANNV01000138.1 GCF_000346755.1 Pseudomonas sp. CBZ-4
AAGATCCTTTCAATTTCAACGATTGAAATTTCAGTAACTTCCGGCACCTCTCACTAACTCGATCCCGCGGGTTTCATGCCCCGTGTGAAGCGAAACCTCTCAGGGTCCCCAGCGTGATTTCCTCTCCTCGAAAGGCGGAGCCGGCGAAATTCGCTTGGCAGACCGGAGCAACAAGCGCCTGCCCACAACCCAGGATGCTGACTTTAGCGTTACACGCATGGGCAGCGTTACATCCGATGTACGCGATGCAGCGCTGCTGTGTAACAGCCGTGAAAGCCAATGAAACCGGGCGTTTGGTGAAGGGCGTTACACCCGTAACACCGGTTACACCAGTTTTGGAGGGGGGCTGGATATGTGCTCTCATGCTGCCTTTCCAAATTGGCCCTACACCACATTGTTGTCCTCTCGTGAATCAAGATGACCAGCGTGATTTCCGATCACCAGGTGGTGAGGACAGCTGATATGCAATGCCACTGGCT
>NZ_ANNV01000139.1 GCF_000346755.1 Pseudomonas sp. CBZ-4
CGGTGGGTCAGCTTGCACATCTGCTACTGATACACCGCCATCGCAGGCAAGCCAGCTCCCACATTTAGATCTTCATTGGTCGCAAGATTAGTGTCATCTGCCCGTGTTTAAGTTGTCCTTTTGATCCTCAAGAGGGCACCTCGCATGAGCCACTTCGATCTCGGCCGTCGCCGTGTGATGCAAGCCGTTGGCGCCGGGCTGTTGCTGCCGGGCCTGGCGCCGGCGGTGATCGCTTCGGTCGAGGACCGCCCGCAACTCACCGATGGCGTGCAGTCCGGCGACTTGCTCGGCGACCGCGCGATGATCTGGAGCCGCAGCGACCGCCCCGCACGCATGGTGGTGGAGTGGGACACCCGCAGCACGTTCAGCAACCCGCGCAAGTTCATCTCGCCCCTGGCCGACAACCGCACGGATTTCACCGCCCGCGTCGAGCTCACCGGCCTGCCCGCCGACCAGGCGATTTTCTACCGTGTGCATTTCGAAGACGCCCAGACCGGCGTTGCCAGCGAACCCTGGTTCGGCCACCTGCGCAGCGTGCCGCAACAGCGCCGCGACATCCGTTTTGTGTGGAGCGGCGACACCGTCGGCCAGGGCTTCGGCATCAACCCGGACATCGGCGGCATGCGCATCTACGAAGCCATGCGCCTGCGCCTGCCGGACTTCTTTATCCACAGCGGCGACACCATCTACGCCGACGGCCCGGTGCCCGCGCAGCTGGTCACCGAAGGCGGGCGCGTGTGGCGTAATATCACCACCGAAGCCAAGAGCAAAGTCGCGGAAACCCTCGACGAATATCGCGGCAATTACCGCTACAACCTGCTGGATGAAAACGTGCGCCGCTTCAATGCCGAGGTGCCGCAGATCTGGCAGTGGGACGATCACGAAGTGGTCAACAACTGGTCGCCGAGCAAGCAGCTCGATGAGCGTTACCAGACCAAGGACATCCACACCCTGGTCGGCCGCGCGCGCCAGGCCTGGCTGGAATATTCACCGATGCGCCGCCAGGCCGCCGACGGTGGCGGACGGATCTATCGCAAGCTCAGCTACGGGCCGTTGCTCGATGTGTTTGTGCTGGATATGCGCAGTTATCGCGGGCCCAACGATGACAACCTGGGCGGCGAAAAAGCCTTCCTTGGCCGTGAGCAACTGGACTGGCTCAAACGTGAGCTCAAGGGCTCGCAGGCGCAGTGGAAAGTGATTGCCGCCGACATGCCCATCGGCCTTGGCGTGCCGGATGGCGAGGTGAGCCCCGGCGTGCCGCGTTGGGAGGCGATTGCCAACAATGACCCGGGCGCGCCCCAAGGCCGAGAGCTGGAGATTGCCGAGCTGCTGGGGTTTCTGCGTGCGCAGAAGGTGCGCAACCATGTCTGGCTGACTGCTGATGTGCACTACTGCGCGGCGCATCACTATCACCCGGATCGGGCGGCGTTCCAGGATTTCGAGCCGTTTTGGGAGTTTGTCGCGGGGCCGTTGAATGCGGGGAGTTTCGGGCCGAATCCGTTGGATAAGACGTTTGGGCCTGAGGTGGTGTTCGAGAAGGCGCCGCCGGCACAGAACACTTCGCCGTTTGCCGGGTTCCAGTTTTTTGGTGAGGTGCAGATTGATGGGCAGACGGCGGAGTTGACGGTGATCTTGCGGGATCTGGATGGGGTCTCGGTGTTCCAGCAAAAACTCCAACCTGTCTGACTTGGAATGCAATTAAAACTGTGGGAGCTGGCTTGCCTGCGATAGCGGTGTGTCAGCTTGCACATTGGGTACTGATATAACGCCATCGCAGGCAAGCCAGCTCCCACATAAGACCGTTTCCACATTGGGTTTTGTGTATTTATAGGCCGATCGGCGTCGCTTCGAAGCGCACACGCGGATGCGCAATCCGATCCTGAGCCCGCACCAGCTCCAGCTCGTAACTCGCACACGCCTGGGTTTCCAACAGCACTTCATGCACTGCCGCTGCGGTGAACTCGAAGGCCGCCACCAGGCTGTCGCCCAGTAACACCCGCGCCAGGAACAACCCCGACGTCAGGTCCCCAACCCCCACCGGCTGACGCGGAAACGCCAGCAACGGCCGGCGCAGGTGCCAGCTGCCGTCGTGGGTCACCAGCAGCATCTCAAACCCTTCCGGCAACTTGCCCGGATAATCCAAATGTTTAACCAGCACTGCCTTCGGCCCGCGCGCCAACAAGGCCTTGGCCATGGCCAGGCAATCGAACAGCGACTGCGGCTTGCGCCCGGCAAAGCTGTCCAGCTCCAGCTGGTTGGGGCACAGGAAGTCAGCCATGGCCGCCGCTTCGTCCAGCAGGAAATCGCTGACTTCCTGCGGCACGATGCAGCCCTTTTCCGGGTGACCCATGACCGGGTCGCAGAGGTACAGGGCCTTGGGGTTGATCGCCTTGATGCGCGCCACCCCGGTCAGGATCGCCCTGCCCTGATCGGCACTGCCCAGGTAGCCGGACAGCACCGCATCGCAGTTGCCCAACTCGCCAATCGCCGCAATGCCTTCCACCAGCGCCGGAATCTGCTGCGGCGCCAACACTTCGCCGGCCCACTGGCCATACTGGGTGTGGTTGGAGAACTGCACCGTGTTCAGCGGCCAGACGTTCACCCCGACGCGCTGCATGGGGAACACGGCGGCGCTGTTTCCGGCGTGGCCAAAGACCACATGAGACTGGATCGCAAGCAGATGAGGTGTGCGTTTCATGCAGGGAATGTCCGTAAAGCCATTGAGATTCTGGCCGCGCAGTATGCGACTAAACGCAGCCTGTACGACAGACCGGCGACACAGTTAAGCTGCTCTCACTTTGTTGGAGTTTTTCGCATGCTGACCCTGGGAAATATCTTCGTGTTGATGCTGCTGGCGACCGGCGCCGCCTGGGTGTGGCACAACCACGGCCTGCGCGAGCGCGCGCTGGAGCGGGTCAAGCAGCATTGCGCCAAGCTCGACATCGAACTGCTCGATGGCGCCGTGGCGCTCAAGCGCATCGGGTTTGTGAAGGATGCCAAGGGCCGCCGGCGCCTGGCACGCATCTACAATTTCGAGTTCACCGTGACCGGCGAAAGCCGTCATCCGGGGACCATCACCCAATTCGGCGCCCACAGCGCGCAGATCGAACTGGCGCCCTACCCGTTCGAGATCAAGACGCCGCTGCCCAGCGCCGACGTGATCGAGCTGAGCCAATGGCGCCAGGACCACGCCAGCAAGAACCGTCACTGACGACAGGCGGCCAGCGCGGCCTGTAGCGCCGCCACGTCCTGTGGCGCGCTGAAGATCAATTCGATACGTGAATCGCGACGCCATTCGCTGGGTTGCCAGGTGAGCGGGCTGTTATCCACCGCGTTGGCGCTGAGCCAGCCTTCGCCGCTGTGGATAACCAGTTTGGCGCGGCGCCATTCAAGGCCTGTGAGCCACTGATGCAGGCGCTCGGCGTTAAATCGCTGGCTCGGGTGCCAGCGCCAACCGATGCTCCAGCCGCCTTCCTGGGCCTGACTCAGGCAGATAGGCAGCGCGGGGTCGCTCCAGATCGCCGGCATTTGCGCCAACCCTTTGGGCCCGTCGAAGTTATCCACAGCCCCGTACCCTTGGGCATTCAAGCCTGGCAACTGTTTGAGGGGCATGTGCGCCTGGCGCGTCCAGTAGAGCGGGCAATCGGGTAACTGCCGTTCGATGGCCTGGCGTTGTGCGGCATCCAGCCCTTCATCCTTGTTCAACACCAACAACCCCGCACTGGCCAGCGCTTCTTGTTGCGCCTGCGGCAAGGGTTTACCGGCCGCCAGGGCCTGGGCATCCAGTACCAGTACGCACGGCTGAACTGCCAGCACGGCCTGCCACGGCGCCGCCTTGAGTTGCTTGAGCAACTGCGCGGGATGGCCCAGCCCCGACGGTTCGATAAACAGCCGATCCGGCTTGGCCTTACGCAGCAAACGGCCCAGGCCGACCTGGAACGGTGCGCCATTCACACAGCACAAGCAGCCGCCGGCGACTTCGCCCAAGGCAATGCCGTCGTCGTCCAGGGTCAGTAGCGCGGCGTCCAGGCCAATCTGCCCAAACTCATTGATCAGCACGGCCCAACGTTCGTTGGCCGGGCGTTGGGCGAGCAGGTGCTTGATCAGGCTGGTCTTGCCGGCGCCCAGGGGACCGGCAATCACGTGAGTGGGAATGTTCTGCAACATGGAAGGCATCATTCAGGCCGTGTAGAGGGTTTGATCCTACGCGGTTATGCGAGCCAATCCAGCGTCAGGATCAAGCGGCGCTCGTCCGCTTTTAATGCCGGTGAACGATGGATCAGGCCATGGCCTTCGTTACCGTGCCACTTGGAGCCCTTGAGCAGCGCGACTTCGCCGCAGTGGATCTGCTCGATGCGCTCGCTCGGTTCGGCATCGGCCTGACTCAGCTGGCGACGATCCATCACCCCTTCGCGCAACCACTGGCTGCCAATGCCGGCGTAGGTGGTGATCAACCGCACCGGCACGTGATCGACGTGAAAACGCGGGCACATGGCCTTGTCCAACAGGCGCAAGCGCACGCCAATGCGCTTGGCGCCCAGCAGGCAGGCGAATGCGCTGACCAGCCACGAGACATCGGCGATAAAGCCCTCATAGCCTTCAAGATCACGGCAACTGGACGCCAGGTCCTGCAAATTCGGCACAGCATCTTCGCTGTCGAGTTCGACCACCATGGAATCGGCCAACGGCTCGTTGAGCGATACGAGCAAGGCGCCGAACTCGGCGATGTGCAGGGGCAATTGGCGCTGCCACAGCGCCAGGTTCACGCCGTCTTCGAGGATATCGGACAGGGCCAACGGGGTTTCCCCGCGGGTCTGGCGAATCACGGGACGCAGGGGGATTACCGGGGCGAGCATCAGGCAGCTGCCTCCTCATACCAAGGGCCAAAAGGATCGGCCAGCAAGCGCCAACCTTCGACGCCCAGGGCCATTTCTTCATCGTTGAGCAGGCAGGCGTCCAGTTCGGCGCGCATGGCGGCGAAGTCGATGTTCTGCCCGATAAACACCAGTTCCTGGCGGCAGTCGCCGGTGCTCAGTTGCCAGTTGCCCATGATCGCCGCGACGTTTTCTTCGTCCTGCGGCCACTGGCTTTTGGGCACGAAGCGCCACCAGCGTCCGGCAAAACCATGGCGCATCAGGCCACCGGCCTGGGACCAGCTGCCGGCGTCCTGGTGCTTGCTGGCCAGCCAGAAAAAGCCCTTGGAGCGCAGCAGTTTGCCGTTGACCCAAGGGCGGTCGATGAAGTCGAAAAAACGCTGCGGATGGAACGGCCGGCGCGCGCGGTAAGCGGTGGAGGCGATGCCGTACTCTTCGGTTTCCGGCACATGTTCGCCGCGCAATTCCTGCAACCAGCCCGGAGCCTGGGCCGCACGTTCGAAGTCGAAGCGCCCGGTATTGAGGATCTTGTGCAGCGGCACTTCGCCCATGACCATCGGGATGATTTCGGCCTGGGCGTTGAGGCGTTCGAGGATCGCCATCAGCTCTTCGCGTTCGCGGCTGCTGATCAGGTCGATCTTGCTGATCAGGATCACGTCGGCGAATTCGATCTGTTCGATCAGCAGGTCGGTGATCGAACGCTCATCTTCTTCGCCGAGGGTTTCGCCGCGTGAGGCGAGGCTTTCGGCGGCCTGGTAGTCGAGCAGGAAGTTCATGCCATCGACCACGGTGACCATGGTGTCCAGGCGGGCGATATCAGCCAGGCTTTGCTCGTTTTCATCGCGAAAGGTGAAGGTTTCCGCCACCGGCAATGGCTCGGAAATGCCGGTGGACTCGATCAGCAGGTAATCGAAACGACCTTCCTTGGCGAGTTTTCCCACTTCCAGCAGCAAGTCTTCACGCAAGGTGCAGCAGATGCAGCCGTTGCTCATCTCCACCAGCTTTTCTTCGGCGCGGTTGAGGGTGACGTCGCGCTGGACTTCGCTGCCGTCGATGTTGATTTCGCTCATATCGTTGACGATCACCGCCACCCGCAGGTTTTCGCGGTTGCGCAGGACGTAGTTGAGCAGCGTGCTTTTACCGGCGCCGAGAAAGCCGGACAACACAGTAACGGGGAGACGATTGGGCATCAGGTATTCCTCATCAGGTGGCCGGTCAAATCGTCCGTTTATGGCGTTCGCGCAGCTCTTCACGTTCTTTGGCTTCGATACACAGGGTGGCGGTAGGACGCAGCAACAAGCGCTGTAGGCCGATGGGCTCGCCGGTTTCACGGCACCAGCCGTATTCGCCACGGGCGAGCAGTTCGAAGGCGTCGTCGATCTTGTCCAGCAGCTTCTTTTCGCGCTCCAGCAGGCGCAGCTGCCATTGCCGTTGTTCTTCGGCGCTGCCCACGTCGGCGGGGTCGCTGTTGGGCTCCTGCTCGCGCAACAACTGGAACTCGGCGTCGATGCGCGCTTGCAGCTCATTGCGCTGGGCCAACAGCAGTTCGCGGAAGAAGCCTTGCTGGGCTTCGTTCATGTAGTCGGCGGGCGGTTGGGCCAGCAGGTCTTGTCTAGTCATGGGGAGCGGGTCACGGGTCAGGCTGTGCTTTTATGTTATAGTATAACAATACAAATAAGCCAATCCCCCTTGCTCGCCACGACGAAGGGCGCAATGCTTGAGCACTTTCCAGCCTTGAGAAACCTTATGAAATACCTGGCGTGCGCCCTGTTATTGGCCGTGGCAGGCCCGGCCTGCGCCCAAGTGCCGAGCCTGCTGGCGAAGTGCACGCGCAGCGCCAACCTGCTGGCCTGCGTGGACCCGCAAGGCAATGCCTACAGCGTGGCGACGGTCGGCAGCACCACGTATTTGCGCGGTTTCGAGGTGCTCGGCAAACGCCGCTGGGCACAAACCAACAGCCGTTATGGGCAACTGACGTTCTTTACCGGGCTGGCCTCGGACGGTGAGGCGTGGGTGGGCTACACACGGCGTGTGGGCTGGACCACGATCAACCGGTTTTCCAGTTCCGGTGGTTCCAGCGCCAAGTTCACCTGCAGCCGGATCACCGGCTGTTAGACCTGGCCGTTCTGCTGCTCCTGAACCCAGGCCATGTAGCTATTCATCGGTGGGTTCTTCTGGAAATACTTCTTCAACCCGTCGAACAAACCATCCGCGACCGCCTGTTGATGACGCGCCGTGACCAGACGCTCAGCGTCGCGGGTATTGGAGATAAACCCGGTCTCCACCAGGATCGACGGCACGTCCGGTGACTTGAGCACCGCGAATCCAGCCTGCTCCACGCGCTTCTGATGCAGGGTGGTGATGCCTTCCAGGCTGCCCAGGATCGAGCTGCCCAGTTGCAGGCTGGAGGCGATGGTGGCGTTCATCGACATATCCAGAATCACCCCGGCCAACATCGGGTCCTTGTCCTTGAGATTGAGCAGCGTGGTGGCGCCCAGCAAATCCGCACCGTTCTCACGCTGCGCCATGAAACGCGCCGTGGCCGACGTCGCGCCCCCTTCCGACAACGCATACACCGACGCTCCCGACGCGGTCAGCCGTGGCGCGGCATCCGCATGCACCGAGATGAACATATCGGCCTTGTGCTGACGGGCGATATCCACGCGTTTGCGCAGCGGTACGAAGAAGTCATCGTTGCGCACCAACTTCACGTCAAAGCCCTTCTCACGCTTCAAACGCTTGGCCAGCAACTGGGCGATGGACAACACCACGTCTTTTTCGCGCTGGCCTTTGGAGCCGATGGCACCCGGGTCTTTACCGCCGTGGCCGGGGTCGACCACCACGATGATGTCGCGCTTGGGGTGCGCCTTGTCCGTGATGGGCGCGGGCTCAGCGGCGATTTGCCGAGGCGCGTGGGTGCCGCTGGTCAAGTCCAGCACCAGGCGATGACCTTGGCCATCCTGCGGCGGCAATAGAAAGCTGTTGAGCTGCATCGGCGCCGCCAGGTCCAGCACGATGCGCGTGTCCGCCTTGCCGAAATGCCCCGAGCGGATCGACGTGATGCCGCTGTTCTTCAAGGCCAACTGCGAAAAATCACCACTGAGCCCGGCGCCGCTCAGGTCGATGATCAAGCGTTCCGGCGAAGTCAGGGAAAAGGTCTTGTACTGCACCGGCCCGCTGAGGTCGAACACCAAGCGCAGCTTGTCCGCCGAGCGCCACAGGCGCGCATTGCTGATCTGCGTGGCGTGGGCGGCAAACGGCAAGGTGAACAACGGGCTGACCAGGAGCAGGTTGAGGAGCTGACGTCTGTGCATGACAAATACCGCAGATAAAGGAGCGTCCGTACTCGACAGGGCTGAAAAAAGGCTGGAGCAGAATATTCATCGTCGATGCTATTGTTATACTATAACATGTCTAATTATTACCAACGATGGACCTGCTTATGAATGCGCTGACTCTGCCGGATATCGCCGCGCAGGCTTCACGCCAAGCCTTGCCACTTGACTGGGTGGGCATGTGCGGCATCGCCCTGCCGATCCTGATCGACGGCCAACGCCTCAGCGCCCGCGCCGATGCCGGCGTCAGCCTGGACGACGGCGAGGCCCGTGGCATTCATATGTCACGCCTGTACCTGGCGCTGGAGATGCTTGAGCAGCAGCCGCTTACACCTGCACTTCTGCGTAATGTACTGCAGCGTTTCCTCGACACACATGAAGGTTTATCTAAGAACGCCTACCTGCGCATCCACACCGATTTGCTGCTCAAACGCCCGGCGTTGATCAGCCCTTTGGCTGGCTGGAAGGCCTACCCGGTGAGCCTCGAAGCGCGCCTGGAAAACCAGATGTTCCACGTGGAACTAAAAATTGACGTTACCTACTCATCAACCTGCCCTTGCTCCGCCGCCCTCGCCAGGCAGTTGATTCAGCAGCAATTTCTCGACGACTTCAGCAATACGCCGCTCAAGCACGAAGACGTCCTCAACTGGCTCGGCAGCGCCAACGGCATCATCGCCACGCCCCACAGCCAGCGCAGCACTGCGCAGTTAAATATCCAATTGCAAGGCTCAGATCTGGCGCTGACTGAGTTGATCGACCACGCCGAAGCCGCCCTCGGCACCGCCGTTCAAACCGCCGTAAAACGTGCGGACGAACAAGCCTTCGCCCTGGCCAACGGGCAGAACCTGATGTTCTGCGAAGACGCCGCCCGCCGCCTGAACCTCGCCTTGAAACGCTCGGATGCCGTCAAAGCCTTCCACCTGAAAGTGATCCACGCCGAAAGCCTGCACGCGCACGATGCCGTGGCTGAAAGTCGCTGGACGAGACACCCTGCATGATCACCTGCACCGCATTACGCTGGGGCGCGCCAGGCCAACCGCTGACGCCCGCCCTCGATCTCACCCTGCAACAAGGCAGCCTCACCGGCATCATCGGCGCCAACGGCACCGGCAAAAGCAGCCTGCTCAAAGTCATCGCCGGCCTGCAAAAGCCGCTGGCGGGCAAAGTGCGCGTGGACGTCTCACGGCGTGGCGGCCTGTCGTTCCTGCCCCAGCAACAGCACCTCGACCGCCAGTTCCCCATCAGCCTGCAAGAACTGGTCGCCGCTGGCTTCTGGGGCACGAAACTCTCGCCGCAACAACGCAGCCAGCGCCTGGAAGCGGTCCTGGAAGACTGGTGCCTCAGCGGTTTGCAACATCGCCCGTTGATGGCCTTGTCTGGCGGCGAACTGCAACGCGCCCTGCTCGCCCGCATGAGCCTGGCCGAAGCACCGGTGTTGCTGCTCGACGAACCTCACGCCGCCCTCGACGAAGACGGCCAGGCGCTGTGCTGGAAACACATCCACGCCTGGCATGACGCCGGCCGCACACTGATCGTGGTCTGTCACGACCTCGCCTCGGTGCGCCAGCACACCCAACAAGTCGTGCAGATCAAAAGCACTGGCTGCGTGTTCGGCAACAGCAAAGAGCTGATCCGCCCACAAGCCCAAATGCAGGTGGCCTGATGCACTTCGCCGCCCACCTGTGGATGCCGTTCGTTGATTTTGTCTTCATGCGCCGCGCACTGATCGGCGGGCTCGTTCTGGCATGCAGCACCGCGCCCCTCGGCGTGTTCCTGATCCTGCGCCGCATGAGCCTGATCGGTGACGCCGTGGCCCACGGCATCCTGCCCGGCGCCGCCCTCGGCTTCTGGTTTGCCGGCCTCAGCCTGCCCGCGCTGACCATCGGCGGCCTCGGCGCCGGCCTGAGCATGGCCGGCCTGTCCGCGTGGATCACCCGCCGCACCGGCCTGCGCGAAGACGCCAGCCTCGCCGCTATCTACCCGATCTCCCTCGCCGCTGGCGTGCTGATCCTCGGCCTCGCCGGCAAGCGCCTGGACCTGCTGCACCTGCTGTTTGGCTCAGCCCTGGCGGTGGACGAAACCACCCTCACCGGCATGCTCTGGGTCACTGGGTTCAGCCTGATCGCCATGGCGCTGATCTACAAACCGCTGCTGCTGGACACCCTCGACCCGCTGTTCCTGCAAACGGTCAGCCGCCTCGGCCCGCTGGCGCATGGGTTGTTCCTGACGCTGGTGGTGCTGAACCTGGTGATCGGCTTCCAGGCCATCGGCGCCCTGATGGTGGTAGGCCTGATGATGTTGCCGGCCATCGCTTCACGTTTCTGGAGCCGGCGCCTGCCGGTGTTGATCGCGGTATCGGCGGTGCTGGGATGCCTGTCGGTATGGCTGGGCTTGTTGCTGTCGTTCTACTACTCGTTGCCCAGCGGCCCGGCCATCGTGCTGGTGGCGGGCGCCGGGTATTTGCTGTCCGTGGTCTTCGGTCCGGTGCACGGCTTGCTGCGCCGCCCGCCTTTGCTGTCATCCCA
The DNA here is from genome assembly GCF_000346755.1 of Pseudomonas sp. CBZ-4. Lineage (GTDB taxonomy): Bacteria > Pseudomonadota > Gammaproteobacteria > Pseudomonadales > Pseudomonadaceae > Aquipseudomonas. The sequence continues at coordinate 10,735 of NZ_ANNV01000139.1, forward strand.
ATGAGGTGTTTCCCAATGCGTGCTCTACTCGTGCTGTTCAGCCTTCTGCTGCCGCTGTCGATGGCCCAGGCGGCCGACAAACTCCAGGTGGTCACCAGCTTCAGTATTCTCGATGACATCACCCACCAGATCGGTGGCGAGCACATCCAGATCAGCAACATGGTCGGCCCGGACGCCGATGCCCACACCTACGAGCCCACCCCGGACGACGCCAAGGCCCTGCTCAAGGCCCGGGTCATTATCAAGAATGGCCTGGGCTTCGAGCCGTGGCTGGACCGCCTGGTGACCAGCACCGAAACCAAAGCCACCGTAGTGACCGCCAGCAAAGGCGTGATTTCCCACACCATGGACGAGGACGGCGAAACCATCCCCGACCCGCACGCCTGGCACAACCTGGCCAACGCCGAAATCTATGTGAACAACATCACCAAGGCCCTGATCGCCGCCGACCCGGCCAACAAAGCCGATTACCAGCGCAACAGCCAAACCTACCTGAAGGACATCTACCGCCTGCTGGCCGAAGCCAAGGCCAAGTTCGGCGCACTGCCGCCGGGCAACCGCCGCATCGTCACCTCCCATGACGCCTTCGGTTACCTGGGCCAGGCCTACGGGATCGAGTTCCTCGCGCCTCAGGGTTTATCCACCGAACGTGAACCGTCTGCCGCCGAAGTCGCCGCGCTGATCACGCAGATCCGCAAAGACAAGGTCAAGGCCGTGTTCATGGAAAACATCAAGGATTCGCGCCTGCTCAAGCAGATCGCTGATGAAAGCGGCGCGCAGATCGGCGGCACGCTGTACTCCGACGCCCTCGCCGCCGAAGGCCCGGCGAGCACCTTTACCGGGCTGTTCGAATACAACCTCAACACCCTGTGCGCGGCCCTGGCCAAGCCATGAGCCTGAGCATGCTCGACCTGGAAGGGGCTGCCCTGGGCAGCCGCTTCCCCCTCGAAGCCGTGCTCGATGCCCTGCCGTGGAACAGTGCTGGCCTGATCGCCGCCATCGCCCAACAGCATGGCAGCGGCGAGGTGCTGATGCTGGCCTGGATGAACCGCCAGGCCCTTAACGAAACCCTCGCCACCGGCCACGTCTGCTACTGGTCGCGCTCGCGCCAGCGGCTGTGGCGCAAGGGCGAAAGCTCCGGCCACTGGCAGCAACTGGTGGAAGCGCGCCTGGATTGCGACGGCGACGCCGTGCTGCTGATCGTCGATCAACAAGGCCCCGCCTGCCACACCGGTCGGCCCACCTGCTTCTACAACGCCATCGATGGCGACCACGTCCACATCATTACGGAAGCCTCAGCATGATCCGCAAGAACCCTTCCGGCGATCTGCCAGTGATTGCCGAATCGGCCTACGTCGATAAAACCGCAATCATCTGCGGCAAGGTGATCATCGGCGAGAACGTCTTCGTCGGCCCCTACGCCGTGATCCGCGCCGACGAAGTCGACGCCAGCGGCGCCATGGACCCGATCACCATCGGCGCCAACTCCAATATCCAGGACGGCGTGGTCATCCACTCCAAATCCGGCGCCGCGGTGACCATCGGCGAGTTCACCTCCATCGCCCACCGCTCCATCGTCCATGGCCCCTGCACCGTCGGCGACCGTGTGTTTATCGGCTTCAACAGCGTGCTGTTCAACTGCGCCGTGGGTGACGGCTGCGTGGTGCGCCACAACTCGGTGGTGGACGGCCGCGACTTGCCGGATGCGTTCTACGTGCCCTCCACCACCCGCATCGGGCCCAACACCGACCTGTCGCAATTCCCACCAGTGAGCGTCAGCGCCTCGGAGTTTTCCGAAGACGTGGCGCGCACCAACGTCGATCTGGTGCGCGGCTACAAAGCCCTGCAAAACGAGTTCTGAACCATGAGCCGCCTGCTGATCCGCAATGCCCGCCTGGTGAATGAAGGCCAGGAATTCGACGCCGACGTACTGGTCGCCAATGGCCGCATCGAGAAGATCGCCAGCAGCATCGAAGGTTGCAACGCGCCCGTGGCCATCGACGCCCAGGGCCAGTGGCTGCTGCCGGGCATGATCGATGACCAGGTGCATTTTCGAGAACCCGGCGCGCCAGACAAAGGCAGCTTCTACAGCGAATCCCGTGCGGCGGTGGCCGGCGGCATCACCAGTTTCATGGACATGCCCAACACCAATCCGGCCACCCTCGACCTGGACGCCCTCGCCGATAAAAAGCGCCGAGCCGCGTTGCACTCGGTGGCCAACTACGGCTTTCACTTTGGCGTGAGCAACGACAACCTCGACACCGTCGCTGCCCTTGATCCGCGCGAAGTGGCCGGGGTCAAAGTGTTCATGGGCGCGTCCACCGGCAATATGCTGGTGGACGACCCGCGCATCCTCGAGCGCCTGTTTGCCGAAGTGCCGACGATCCTGCTGGCCCATTGCGAGCACACGCCGAGCATCCAGGCCAACGAACTGCGCCTGCGCGAGCGCTTCGGCGAACATATCCCCGCCGTCGCCCACCCGCTGATCCGCGATGCCGAGGCGTGTTATCGCTCGTCCTCCTTTGCGGTGGAATTGGCAAAGCGCCACGGCACCCGCCTGCACGTACTGCACCTGACCAGCGCCCGCGAACTGGCATTGTTCGAGGACAAACCGCTGTCAGAAAAACGCATTACCGCCGAGGTCTGCCTGCACCACCTGCTGTTCGACGACCGCGACTATCACCGCCTCGGCCACCAGATCAAATGCAACCCGGCGATCAAGACCCGCGCCGACCGCGACGCCCTGCGCCTGGCCTTGTTGAGTGATCGTCTGGATGTGATCGGCAGTGATCATGCGCCGCATACCTGGGCGCAAAAACAGTTGGAGTATCGCCAAGCGCCGGCGGGTTTGCCGCTGGTGCAGCACGCGCTGCCGGCGTTATTGGAGTTGGTGGCCGACGGGCATTTGCCCCTGGCCACCCTGGTGGCGAAGACCAGCCACCGCGTGGCGGACCTGTTTGCCATTCCTGATCGCGGCTATGTGCGTGAAGGCTATTGGGCCGACCTGGTGCTGATCCAGCCCGAACCGCAAGGCAAACCCGTGAGCAGCCAACCGATCCTCGGCCGCTGCGGCTGGACGCCCTTCGCCGAGCGCAGTTTCCGCCACAGCGTCAGCACCACGTTGGTGTCCGGCCACCTGGCGTGGCACCACGGCCAGGTGGTCAACAGCTGCCAGGGTTTGCCCCTTCACTTTCTGCGTTAGGCGCGGGGTTTGACCGTGCCGCAATCGGTGCCCAGCCATTGGGCGTGGGTGTCCAGGCTGCCCTTCTGCTGAATGCCGGTGGCATTGAAGGTGCCGTTGACGGTAGTGGTGAATTCCTTCTGGCTCTGGAAAGTCGCCACGCCCGTGCCTTGGGCTTTCGGGCAGCTGAAACGGAATTTCCACTGGTTGCCGGTCTTGTCGGTCACTTCCTGTTTGCAGCCCGATTGCGGGTCGGTCAGGGGGATAGAGTCAGAAGCGACCTGCGCCGGGGTGAGGCACACCTGCACGCCTTTACCAGCCATGGTGATGCCCTGTTTTTCCAGCATGGCGCGCTGTTCGGGGGTCATCTGTTGCTTGAGCTGGCCGAGGATCAGCGACAAATCCGGCAGGTCCTGGTTATCCACTTTCATGTTGCTGGTGGTCAATTCCCACAAGCCCGGCGCCAGCATCTGCGCCTGTGCTGCGACGGGCAGCGCCAAACCAGTGACCATGGCCAAACAGAGCAGACGTGCATTCATCGGGTAACTCCTGGGTAATTGTGGGCGTTAGACGCCGCAAAGCCGCCAGTGTTGCACGGCAAATAAAATAGCGACATTCGGCACCAGACATGGTCTGTTAGGCATTGGATTGTCTGGAGTCTCGTCGTCCATGGATTTCTTTGGCCCGCACCTGCTCGCCTACTTCATCGCCACGCTGCACTTTCTCGGCACGCTCGCCGCGATCCACGCGGTGCTGACCGTCAGGACCGCCCAAGGCTCGATCGCCTGGGCCCTGTCGCTGATGTTCATGCCCTACCTCACGCTCATCCCCTACCTGATCTTTGGCCGCAGCACCTTTGACGCCTACATCCAGGCGCGGCGCCAGGCCAACCAGGAAATGCACACCGCCATCACCGAGCTGAACTGGCGCCCGTGGGTCGAAGAAGCCCTCGCCGCGCGCAACTCCAGCGCCTACGCCTCGCTGCGCGCCATGCCCAAGCTGGGGCGCATGCCGTGCCTGGCCAACAACGAAGTGCGCTTGTTGATCAATGGCGATGCCACCTTCAGCGCGATTTTCGCGGCGATTCGCAACGCCAAGACTGCGGTGCTGTTCCAGTTTTTCATCATCCATGACGACGAGCTTGGCAGGCAGTTGCACACCCTACTGCAGGAAAAAGCCGCCCAAGGTGTCAGCATCTACGTGCTGTACGACCGCATCGGCAGCCATGCCCTACCCCACCGCTACGTGCAATCCCTGCGTGACGCCGGGGTGCAGGTCAAGGCATTCGCGACGCGCAGTGGCTGGCTCAACCGTTTCCAGGTCAACTTCCGCAACCACCGCAAGATCGTCGTGGTGGACGGCGTTACCGGGTTTGTCGGCGGGCACAACGTCGGCGATGAATACCTCGGCAAAAAACCGCCGCTGGCGCCGTGGCGCGACACCCATGTGCAGGTCACCGGCCCGGTGGTGGCGTGCCTGCAAGAGTCGTTTGCCGAGGACTGGTTCTGGGCGGCGCGGGAGCTGCCGCCGCTGATCCTGCCGGACGCCTACCCCGACGACGGCGTGCTCTGCCAGCTGCTCGCCAGCGGCCCGGCCGACCCGTATGAAACCTGCTCGCTGTTCTTCGTCGAAGCCATCCACGCGGCGACTGAACGCGTATGGATCACCAGCCCGTATTTCATCCCCGACGAAGCCGTGTTCGCCGCCCTGCGCCTGGCGGTATTGCGCGGCGTTGACGTGCGCCTGCTGCTGCCGTCGCGCCCCGACCACCGTATCGTCTACGCAGCCTCCAGCCTGTATGCGATCGAAGCCGTGCGCGCCGGCGTGCGTGTGTTCCGCTACACGCCCGGCTTTTTGCATCAGAAGGTGGTGTTGGTGGACAGCGAAATCAGCGCCATCGGCAGTGCAAATATGGACAACCGTTCGTTCCGGCTGAATTTTGAAGTGATGTTGCTGACGGTAGATGAAGCCTTCGCCCACGAGGTGGAACAGATGCTGCTGGATGACTTTGCCCTGGCCCATGAAGTCAGCCAGGAAGAAAGCCGCGAGACACGGCGCCTGCAACAGCTGGGCATGCGGGTGGCGCGCTTGATCTCACCGATCCTCTAATAAACACCACGGTTAAAAACTGTGGGAGCTGGCTTGCCTGCGATAGCGGTGCATCAGCCAGCTCATCTGGTTCTGATACACCGCTATCGCAGGCAAGCCAGCTCCCACATTTTTAGATCTTTGGTGCTGCTGATTCAGCGGTAGATATCCTCCCGGGTCCACGGCAGCTCATGGCTACCATCCCCATGGGGCTTCACCGCCAGGATCTGATGCAAATTGATCCACCCCCGCGCAAACGCATACGCACACCCCGCCAGGTACAACCGCCAGATCCGCAACGCCTGCTCCGGCACCATCTTCGCCGCCGCTTCCAGGTTGTCCTCCAGGCGCTCGCTCCAATGGTCCAGCGTGCGTGCGTAATGCAGGCGCAGGCTTTCGACATCGACCACTTCCAGCCCGACTTCGCTGAGCTCGGCAGTCATCATCGCCAAATGCGGCAACTCGCCGTTGGGAAACACGTAGCGCTCGATAAAGTCACCGGCACCCCGGCCAACGGGGCGGCCGTCGGTGTGCTTGGCGGTGATACCGTGGTTCATCACCAGGCCGCCTTCACGCACCGCGCCAAACAGGGTCTGGCAATACTGCGCCAGGTTGGCGTGGCCGACGTGTTCGAACATGCCCACACTCACCACTTTGTCGAAACGGCCGTCTTGCGGCAGGTCGCGGGAGTCGAGCAATTGCAGGTCCACCTGGTCGTCCAAACCTTCGGCTTTCACCCGCTCGCGAGCCAGGGCCAACTGTTCTTTGCTCAGGGTGATGCCAAACACCTTGACCCCAAACTCCCGCGCGGCAAACCGGGCGAGCCCACCCCAGCCACAGCCGACGTCGAGCAAATACTCGCCCGGCTGCAAGCGCAACTTGCGGCACAGGTGGCGGAATTTGTCTTGTTGGGCCTGGTCGATGGATTCGCTGCCGGTTTCGAAGTAACCGCAGGAGTACGCCATGTCCTGGTCCAGCCACAGCTGGTAGAACTCGTTGGACAGGTCGTAGTGGTAGGAAATGGCCGCCGCGTCTGTGGCCTTATCGTGGATCGAGCGCACCGGACGCGTTTCTTCGTCGTCCTCCACCAGGGCATGACTCAACTCGTCGCATACCCGGATCACTTCGCTGATGGAGCCTTCCAGCTCCAGTTTGCCCTCGATAAAGGCCTCGCCCAGTGAATTGAGCGTCGGATGGGTCAGCTGAGGCACGACCGTGGGGTCCTTCACCACGATGGTCACACTGGGCTCGGGGCCCAAGTTGAATTCATGGCCATCCCAGAGTCGAAGACGCAGCGGCAGCTGAAGATTCTGTAAGGCCGGTGGAAGTTGCGCGAGCATGAGTAGTCCCCCCTTGTTTCAGACGTCTGAAAAGAGGGTAGACCATCCCGAGACAAGTAGGAGGCTATCGATCTGATAGCTCATCGCTATGGCCGCGGCGCTCAAGCAACCCCTCTTCGATCCACTGTTTCAACCATGTAACGGCCTGCAGCGGTGCGCCCTCTGCATACGTGATTGCCAAGTGCGCGCACAGTTCTGAAAAGCTCCAGCCAGTGGCCACCATGCCTGCCAGGGCGCAGGCTTCCTTGGGTTCCAGGCTGCGGTAACGGCACACGTTCCGGTGGCGCCACACCAGGCAGATCCGTGCCGACGCCAACGCCTCGCTGCCAGGAAAATCCGCGTCGTCCTTACCCGCTCGCCAGATCGCCAGCGTATTGAAGTGACACAGCATCTGCTGCACCGAGGGCGCCAGGGTGACCTGCAAACCCGGCCAGTCCTCAGGCGCCAACAACGCCATGTCCTCCAGGCCCAGCGGCTCGCCCTGGGGCGAATCGAACGCCAGGGTGAACGCCCACTCCAACCGCGCCAATTCCGCCAGCGGCGCACTTTGTTCCTCCAGCAAATGCTCGACGATAAAGTCTGCGAAGCGTTCGCCCAGCCAACGCAGGCTGTAATGGACCGACGGATACCGGCGCACGTAAGCCTCCGTCAGCAAGGCAAACTCAGCATCCCCAAGCCAATACCAGATAGCACCGAAGTCATTGCGCAACACGTCCTGCAACCGCGCCCGGTAGGCGTTGTGATAGATCGCCAGGCCGGTATCCACATCCAGCGTCGGCCCGCCCAGCAACGTCGCGGCAAAGCCACTGTTGGCCAGCGGTGTTTCGTCTAACAGATGCTGCTCAAAAGCCAACTGCCAGTCGGTCAGGCGCATAACGGCCTCCTGGCCAGGGCGCTGGCCCCCAGTTCACGGGCCTTGGCCAGTTCGGTGAGCAGTTCTTCGAACGGCGGGAAATGGTCGTCGCGCTCCAACAACGTCGACACCGGCCCGAAATGTTGCAGGGTCTGTTGATACAGCGCCCACACCGGGTCGCACACCGGGTGGTCATGGGTATCGACTACATAGTCGCCGTAGTCCATATGCCCGGCCAGGTGCAGCTGGCGGATGCTGTGCGGCGGCAGGTTGCGGATAAATGTCCAGGCATCGAAGCCATGGTTACGCGAGCTGACATACACATTGTTCACGTCCAGCAACAGCTGGCAGCCCGACAAGTGCGCCAGGGCGTTGAGGAATTCCCACTCGGTGAACTCATCGGCCTTGGCGCGCACATAACTGGAGACATTTTCCAGCACCAGCGGGCGCTGCAGCACGTCCTGCACTTGGCGCACACGGGCGGCCACGTGGTAGAGACTTTCTTCGGTGTAAGGCAGGGGCAACAGGTCATGCAACTGGTGCGCGCTGCCACGGCTCCAGCACAGGTGATCGGACACCCACGCCGGCCGGATGCGCTCGGCAAGTTGCTTGATCTGTTTCAGGTAGTCGAGATCGAGGGCATGGGGCCCGCCGATGGACAGGGACACGCCGTGCATCACCAGGGGATAACGCTCGGCGATGGCGTCCAGGTAGTACAAGGCTTTGCCGCCCTGCACCAGGTAATTTTCGGAGATCACTTCGAACCAATCCACGGCCGGCGACTGTTCAAGGATCTGCTGGTAGTACTCGCTGCGTAGACCCAGGCCGTAACCGAGGCTTGCAAGGGCAGTGGACATAAGACACTCCTGGGCAAAGTGTCCGCAGCGGCGGTAGGCAACCGCTGCGGGTGCACTCGATTACTCGCCGACTTTGCCACCCGCCGCATCGCACGCGGCCTTGGTCATGGCCTTGAAGCCGTGGCCCTTGCAGACAGCCTGGCCCTTGCAGGCGTTTTCAGCGGTCTTGCAGTCGTTCATGCCTTTGCAGGAGGTCACGCCGTAGCAGTGAACAGGCGCGTCGGCGGCTTGTACCTGGGTGGCGACACCGGCAAACATGGTGGCGGCAGCGATAGCCAGGGCAGCACCGGAAACGGCGTTTTTGATGTTCATGGTTGTATTCCTCATATCAGTAGGGTGTCGGTCTGAACGGATTGTTCAGTCTCGACACACCACTAGAGAGAGGTCCCCGCCTGGCGTTACAGCACCCGCGAAAATTTATTCTTCGAGCTTCGACAAAGGCTCCTGAAAGCGCAGCAAACGCCCGGCATTGCCCAGTACCAGCAAGGTGCTGAGGTTATGCAACACCGCCGCAATCATCGCCCCGGCGGCGCCCAGCCAGCCAAAGGCAGCAAATACGACGATGGCCAGCGTCCAGCCCAGGCCAATGATCACATTGACCTGCAACGTCTGCCGGCACTGGCGACTCAAGCGCACACAGGTGCCCAGGCGCCGCAGGTCGCTGCCGATCAGCACCACGTCCGCCGAGGCCAACGCAATGTCCGCGCCGCCCGCGCCCATGGCCACGCCGACCACGCCAGCCTTGAGCGCCAGGGAATCGTTGATGCCGTCGCCCACCACCATCGGGCGGAAACCGCTGCCGATCTCCCCCAGCACACGGTTGAGCTTGTCTTCCGGCAACGCCTGCGCCTCGACGTCACTGATGCCCACGTCCAGCGCCAGGCTGTCGGCGACGCTTTGGCGGTCGCCGGTGAGCAGCAATTGACGGCCCAGGCCGAGGTCGCGCAGCTCTTGTAGCGCCTGGCGGGCCTCGGGTTTGACGCTGTCGGCCAGCAGCAGCCAGGCGAGGAATTGCCCGTCCAGCGCCAGCCCGGCAATCGGGCCGTCGTGGTTCGGCACAGGCGTGGTGACGATCCCCAGTTGCTCAAACAACTCCGGCCGCCCCAGCGCCGCTTCGCCCTGTGCGGTCTGCGCCACCACACCAAGGCCCTGGCGCTCACGGATATCCGTCAGCACCAGCAGCTGTTCCTGCGTGGCCAACCCGGCCAATGCCCGGCTGACCGGGTGGCTGCTGGCGGAGCCGAGGCTGGCCGCCAGGTTGAGCAACACCTGCCGATCCGGCGCCGAGGTTTCGATGGACTGCAGGCGCAGGGTGCCAAACGTCAGGGTGCCGGTCTTGTCCACGACCAGCGAGGTCAAGTCCGCCAGCTCCTCCAGAAACGCCGAGCTGCGGATCAGAATCCCATGGCGCGCCGCCACGGCAATCCCGGCAATCGCCGTGGCCGGCGCCGACAGCACCAACGCACACGGGCACGCCGCCACCAGCACCGCGAGCATCGCCTGCGCATCGTTGGTGACAAACCAGGTGACCGCCGCCAGCAGCAACACCAACACCATGTAACTGCCGGCGTAACGCTCCAGCAGCCGCGTGATCGGCGGCTTGGAGCGCTCGGCGTTCTGCATCAGCGCGATGACTTTGCCCAGGGTCGATTCATTGCCGGTGCGCGTCACTTCCAGGCGCAGCAGGCCGTCGAGGTTGATCGCCCCGCCGAACACCTGCACACCCACACTCGCCTCCAACGGCACCGACTCGCCGGTGATCGGCGCGGTGTCCAGGCTCGCCTGACCCGACAGCACCACGCCATCGGCGGGCACGCGGTCGCCGGCACGCACTTCGACGATATCGCCGGTGTGCAGCGTGCCGTTGTCCACCTCGACAATGCTGCCGTCGGCCTGCACCAGGCGCGCGTGGCTGCGGGTCAGTTTGCCCAGTGCGTGGATCGCCTCCTGGGAGCCGATCACGCTGCGTTCTTCAAGCACATGGCCGAAGATCATGATGATTGGCAGCAGCGCAGCGGTCAGCAGATCACCGGTGGCCCAGGCGCCGAGCATGGCCAGGGCGATCAGTTGATCGGTGATGCCATGCAGGCTGGGAAAACGCAGGCTGTACCACGCCGAACGCATCACCGGCACGGCCACCAATAGCGACGCCACACCCAGCAACAACTGACTCACGCCGGTCTGGTCCGGCGCCAGCCAGCGCCACACCAGGCCCAACACCAGCAAGCCGAGGGCCAGCATGGCCAGGGTCAATTGCCGCGCAGCACTGCGCTGCTCGGCGGAGGTCAGCATGGGTGCGCTCATTGTTCGGCTCCCTGGATAATCAAGCGGGAGTCGTCTTTCGGATCGACCGTGGTCACGGAACCGGCCTGGCCGAGAATCTTCGGCAGGCGTTCGCGGTACAGGCGCAACAGCAAGCCCGGGTCTTTCACCTGGGCCAGGCTGGCGACCGTGGCGGTTTGCGCCTGGGCATTGGCCAAGCGTTCGCTGGCCTGAGCGTGGGCGACTTGCACCACGCGGTCGGCCTGCTGGGTGGCGGCCTGGGTGAGTTTTTCGGCGTCGGTGCGCGCGTTGGCCACGGCTTTGTCAGCCTGCTGGCTGGCGGTCAGCACCGCGTTGAAGGCATTCACCGCCGGGCTCGGCAGGCTGGATTGCACATCCACGCGGGTGACTTCGATGCCCAGGCCCAAGCCCGTCGAGGCCAATTCGGCGAGGCGTTTGTTGATGCCTTGCACCAGGTCACCACGCAAGCGTTCACGGCGCTCGGCGGCGCCGTTGTCGGTGCCGATCAGCTCGGGGCGCGCCACCAGGATCGTGTCCAGGTCGCGGGCCGCCGTGAGGGCCACGGCGCTGCGCGTCACCAGGCGATCCAACGCCGGCAACACATGCGCGCCTTGCAACACAAACGCGTAAGGCTCGGTGACCTTGTAGAACACCCGCACATCCAGCTGCACCACGCCGGCATCGCCGGTCAGCAGGTAACCGGAGCCGGCCAGGGCATCGCTCAACGGCGTGGCAAAACTGGCCACGCGGTCGGCCTGGGTCGCCGCCTCGGAGCGCAGCAGGTTCTCCACCCGCCGTTCGATCACGCGGTCGGCGGCCGGCAGCAACACCACTTGCTCGAACGGTTGCGGCCAGGCCAACAGAAGGCCGGCGTTCTGGATACGGTCGAGGGCGCCGAAGTGCAGGACCACGGCGCGGTTCTGCGGGTCGATCTGGCGCACATTGGAAAACGCCCAGGCCAACGCGGCCAACACGGTCACCGCGTACAGCGCCATGAAGGTCAGGCGCCCGGCCTGGATCCACGGGCTGTCCGGGCTGTCACGCTCGATCATGGTTGGACGTCCTTGGGCCCATCCACCAACGCGCGGAACGGCGCAGCATCGGTGCGCAGGATGATCTTGGTGCCCGGCGTCACCACCGTGCCCAAGGTATCCAGCGAACGCAGCAGGTTATACAGCTGCGGGTTGCCGGCGTAGGCGCGGCCGTAGATCTGCGCGGCTTCGACCCGCGATTGCGCTTCGATATCGGCGGCTTTCACCGTGGCATCGGCCTGCACGATGCGCGCGTCGCGCTCGGCGGCGGAGCGGATCTGCGCGGCTTCACGCTTGCCCACGGCGGTGCGTTCGGTGGCGATGGTCTCGCGCTCGGCGCGCATGCGATCAACCGTGGCGGTGAGCGTCACCGACGGCAAGGTCAGCCGTTCGATGCCAACCTGGGCCACGCGCACGCCATAGGTGGTGAGCAATTGTTGATCGATCTGCTGGCGCAGCTGCGCCTCGAAATCGGCGATGTGCACCTGGCTGGCATCGGTGTTGATCAGGCTCGACAGGTCAAAGCTGGCCGCCGTGGTTTCCAGCGCCGAGCCGACAAAGGTACGGATCTGCCGCGCCGCTTCGTCCGGCTGGTTCTGCACCGCGCGCATAAAGCGCTGCACATTGTCGGCATCGCCCTGCACCTGCCACGCCACGTAGGCCTGCACGATGATGCGCAGGCCATCGCGGGTGCCCACGTCCTGCAAGCCACTGGAGGTGGTGCGCAGGCGCAAGTCCACCGGGATCGCCGCTTCGAACGGCGCCGGCAGGCGCCAGCCCAGGCCCGGTTCCAGCAGCACCCGCGCCGGGTTGCCGAAGCGGGTAATCACCGTGGCTTCGCCGGAACGCACTTGCACCAGGCTCGCGGCCGCGACCGCAAACAGCACCAGCAACAACGCCCAGGCCATGCGCCGCCAAGGGAATGGGCCGGCCGCTTGTTCGTCACCGTGATGATGATGGTGGTGATGGCCATGATGATGACCGTGATCGTGAGAATGAGCGCTCAACAGACCGACTCCTTATTGAACGGCTTTGCGCGGCAGCGACGGATCGGCCGGCAAGGTAAAAGAACGCAGATCAATCGTCGGCGCGCTGTCGGCGCCCAGGCGATGATCCAGAATCAGCAATTTGGCGTGGGCCAGGCCCTGGCTGATTTGGCCGAGGTACTGCTCCAGCACGAAGGCTTTGCCAGCGGTGGCGTAGGCCTTTTGTTCGGCGGCGAAACGCAGGTCGGCCGCTTGGGCGCCGGCATTCACTTCGCGTGCCGTGGCCGTGGCCTGGTCGCGGGCGGTGCTGGCTTGCAGCAACGCCAGGTTGGTCTGCTCGCTGGCCGCGCCACGCTCGCGGGAGATCAGCGCCTGAGCACCAATTTGCGCAGCTTGCACGCCGTGGTAGGCATTGGCAGCGCCGGCCGGTGGGTGGATCGCTTCAACGACGGTGGCGAGGATTTCCACGCCGCTGTCGAGGCTGTGCAAGTCGGCTTGCACGGCGCGGCCGATCTCGTCGGCGAGGCTCGTGCGTTGCTCGCCGAGCAATTCGTCGAGGGTGCGCGAGGCAAAGTCGTGGACCAGGATGCGACTGGCGGTGCTGCGGATCAGGGTCGGCACATCCGCGCTGTTATAGGTGGCGGCGAGCGCGGCGTGGTCGGTGAGGCCGATGCGGTAGACGAAACGCACGTCCATGTTGACGATCTGGAAGCTCTGCTTGTCGCCGCTGCTGTTGGCAATGACCTGGGACTTGTCATTCACGTGGCTGGCGTCCCACAAGCGGTTGGCGATCAACGGCGCGGGGCCTTCGGCGGCGGCCAACTCCGGTGCGGCGGCTTCGCTGACGCTGGTGGCCAGTTCATGCACCACGCCGTTTTCCACGTTGATCACACGGCCCAGCGGCCAGGGCAAACCGGCATGCAGGCCGGGGCCGAACACCTCGACGGGTTTGCCGAAGCGTTCATAAATCCCACGCCCTTGCAGGGGCACTTCGTGCACACCGGTCAGCGCCCAGCCGACCGCCAACACCACCAGCAGCACCGGCAGGAACGCCCGGCGCATGTAGGTAAACGCCCAGATTTGACGCAGGTCGATACCGAAGCGGTTGTGCAATTCGTGCTGCAAGGCGAGCAAGGGTTGGGGCGGCCAGCGCAACAGCCCGGCGATAAAGCTTTGCGCCATCAGGCGCGGTTCGAGGCGTGGCTGGCGCGGGCTGAACAGTGACAGCACGGCTCTTAATAGAAACTCCACGGCGACCAGCGCTGGCAGCAGGCCGATCATCACCGCCAGGCGCAACGGCCAGACCGATTCGGCACCCGCAAACAACAGGCAAATCGCGCTGATCAACAGGCAGATAATCGCCACCCGGCTCAATTGCGCCAGTTGCGAAGCTTCCGGCCATTGGGCGGCGGTTTCCTGGGCGAGGCGGCGTTCGAACACCAGCAAGCCGAAGGCCAGCGCCAAGGCCAGCGCTGCACCGATGCTGGCGGATTGACCAACAGGCGCAGCGGGCAATGCCAGGTTCCAGAACTCGACAATGCTGATCAGCGCCAGCAGCGACCAACCGCCAAGCCACAACACCGGGGTGCCGATCTGCTTGCCGAAGCGCCCGGCCAGGCGTGCGTAACGGCCGGTTTCCTCTACGGGGGCTTCCTGCGGCGGTTCTTCCAGCGCCTGGGCGCGCCAATCGGCGACCCACCACGCCGATTGCAAACCAGCCACCAGCAACAGCAAGGCCGAGGCGCAGTTGATCAACACCACCGGCCAGATCGACAGCGGTGCGAACAGCGCGACAAACAGCGCCAGCACCCAGCCGCACACGGCCACAGCGGTCAGGCTGATACCGGCCTGGCGCAATCGACGGGCATGGAACAGCCCTTGCTGAAAACGCGGCAGGCCCTCTACCGAAGCGCCGTCAGCTTCTAGATCCACTTGCATCCCAACACGCCCATTTGCACACAATTAGTTACGATATAACACGGGGCGTGAAATTTTTGTCCGCTGAATGCAGCTTTCAAACCCGACCACCGATCCCTGTGGGAGCTGGCTTGTGTGGGAGCTGGCTTGCCTGCGATTGAATCACCGCGGTTTTGCTGGAAGACCGAGTTGTCAGCATCGCAGGCAAGCCAGCTCCCACAGGGTTACATCGCTGCATTCAAGAGCGTGACTAACCCCCCATAAACACGAGCCATCACTGGTGCCGCCCAGGATTAAGCGGCACACTCCGAACCAGTTTTTCGCGGGTCCACGGACAAGGAAGCGTCACCTCCCATGATTTCGATCTATCAGCTCAAGCCGCGTTTTCAAAACCTGCTGCGCCCCCTCGTGCAGCGTCTCTATGACAACGGCACCACCGCCAACCAGATCACCGTGCTGGCCGGCGTGATTTCCCTGCTGGTGGGCCTGTTGATCGCCAGCTTCGCCCACCACCTGTGGCTGTTTGCGCTGATCCCGCTGTGGATGATCCTGCGCATGGCCCTCAACGCCATCGACGGCATGCTCGCCCGGGAATTCGGCCAGCAGTCGCGCCTGGGCGCCTACCTCAATGAACTGTGCGACGTGATCGCCGACAGCGCGCTGATCCTGCCGTTTGCGCTGATCCCCGGCGTGAGCCTGGCGCCGGTGCTGCTGGTGGCGTTGCTGGCGGTGTTCAGTGAATACGCCGGCGTGCTCGGGCCGATGGTCGGCGCGTCACGCCGCTACGACGGACCGATGGGCAAGAGTGATCGCGCCTTTGTGCTCGGCGTGCTGGCTACCGGTGTGGCGCTGGGCTGGCTGGGCGCAGGCTGGGTGGATGGGGTGATGTGGCTGGTGGCCGCCCTGCTTGCCTACACGCTGGTCAACCGCGTGCGCCAAGGTCTCAAAGAACCGACTTCCCCTTCTGCATAAGGATTTTGCGATGCGTGAACAACAAGCACACACCTTCAGTACCCACGATGGCGTCGAGCTGTTCTACCGCCACTGGCCGGCCACCGCGAACGACGGGCCGCGCAAGGCCATCGTGTTGTTCCATCGCGGCCACGAGCATTCGGGGCGGATCGCGCATCTGGTGGATGAACTGGACCTGCCGCAGTTCGACTTCTTCGCCTGGGACGCCCGCGGCCACGGCCAATCCCCCGGCGAGCGCGGCGACAGCCCCAGTTTTGCCACCAGCGCCCGCGATGTGCAGACCTTTTGCGACCACATCGGCGCCACCTACGGCATCGAAGAAGAAAACTTCGCGGTCATCGCGCAAAGCGTCGGCGCGGTGATCGCGGCCACGTGGGTGCACGACTACGCGCCGAAGATCCGCGCGCTGGTGCTCGCCTCCCCGGCGTTCAAGGTCAAGCTCTACGTGCCCTTCGCCCGCCCGGGCCTGGCACTGATGCGCAAGTTTCGCGGCAACTTTTTCGTCAACAGCTACGTCAAGGCCAAGTTCCTCAGCCATGACCCGGAACGCGTGGCCTCCTACGACAGCGACCCGCTGATCACCAAGGCGATCTCGGTGAATGTGCTGCTCGGCCTGTACGAAGCCGCCGACCGGGTTGTAGCCGATGCCCAGGCGATCCAAGTGCCGACCCAATTGCTGGTCTCCGGCTCTGACTTCGTGGTGCATCGCAAACCCCAGCAGCAATTTTTCGACCGCCTCGGCAGCCTGAAAAAAGAGCTGCATATCCTCCCCGGCTTTTTCCACGACACCCTCGGCGAACGCGACCGTGCCACAGCCGTGAGCAGCGCCAAGCGCTTTATCCTGCAAAACTTCGCCCACCCGCTGGACCGCGCCTCGCTGCTGGACGCCGACAAGATCGGCGCCACCTGCGCCGAGTCCGAAGCCCTCGCCGCGCCGCTGCCGCGCAACTCCCTGCGCGACCTGTACTGGCGCCTGACCCGCGCCAGCATGGGCCTGGGCAAGAACCTGTCGGACGGCGTGAAGCTGGGCTTCGACACCGGCTTCGACTCCGGCAGCACCCTGGACTACGTGTACCGCAACACCCCCACCGGCAAGGGCGGGCTGGGGCGGATGATCGACACCAACTACCTCAACTCCATCGGCTGGCGCGGCATTCGCCAGCGCAAGCTGAACGTCGAGGAACTGCTGCGCCTGGCCATGGCCAAGCTGCGTGGGGATGATCGCGAAGTGCGCATCGTCGATATCGCCGCCGGCCACGGGCGCTACATCCTGGAAGCGTTGCAGGGCGTATCGCCACTGCCGGAATCGATCCTGCTGCGCGACTACAGCGACATCAACGTGCGCGACGGTGGTGCGCTGATCCGCGAAAAAGGCCTGGGGGATATCGCCCAATTCGTCAAAGGCGATGCATTTGACCGTGCCGACCTGGCGGCGCTGGAGCCCAAGCCGACGCTGGCCGTGGTGTCCGGGCTGTATGAGTTGTTTGCCGATAACGCCATGGTCGGCGGTTCGCTGGCCGGCCTTGCCGAAGCCGTGGAGCCCGGTGGTTACCTGGTCTACACCGGGCAGCCATGGCACCCACAGCTGGAACTGATCGCCCGCGCCCTGACCAGCCATCGCCAAGGCCAGGCCTGGGTGATGCGTCGGCGCAGCCAGGCGGAAATGGATCAACTGGTCGAGGCGGCGGGCTTTCGCAAGATCACCCAGCGTGTGGATGAGTGGGGCATCTTTACCGTGTCCCTGGCACAGAAGATCTGAGCATGCGCAAACCCGGTTTGTTGAAACCCGCCGTCCTCTGGCTGCTGCTGTTGGCGCCGCTGTTTTTCAGCACCTACGGCTTCGCCACCTGGGTCACCAGCCAGCGCAGTGACGTCGGCACGCTGGTGTTCGACTGGGAAACCCACATGCCCTTCTGGGCATGGACCATCGTGCCCTACTGGTCCATCGACTTGCTCTACGGGTTCTCCCTGCTGCTGCCCAACACCCGGCATGAATTGAAGCAGCACGCGTTGCGGCTGCTCTCGGCGCAGCTTATTGCCGTGAGCTGCTTCCTGATCTGGCCGCTGCGCTTCACCTTCGAGCGGCCAGAGCTGGACGGCGTGTTCGGCTGGCTGTTTGCCGTGCTGGCCGGCTTCGACAAACCCTTCAACCAGGCGCCATCGCTGCATATCGCCCTGCTGGTGATCCTGTGGGTCATGTACCAGCGCCATACCCAGGGTGTGTGGCGCTGGCTGGTGCATGGCTGGTTTGCGTTGATCGGTGTTTCGGTGCTGACCACTTATCAACATCACTTTATCGACTTACCCACAGGCGCACTCGCGGGGTGGATCTGTGTGTGGTTGTGGCCGGTGGAACATCCCAGCCCGCTGCTGAATGCGCGGCTGACGCGGGACCGCAAACGCTGGCGGCTGGGCGTGCGTTATGGCTTGGGGGCGTTGGTCTTGGCGGTCCTGGCGTTTGTCATGGGCGGCGGCTGGCTGTGGCTGCTTTGGCCGGCGGTTGCCCTGGCCTTGATCAAGGCGAACTATTTTGTGCTGGGCGCGGCGGGTTTCCAGAAGCGCGCCGATGGCCGACTGACGCCGGCCGCGCGCTGGCTGTATGCGCCGTATCTGGCGGCGGCGTGGATCAACTCGCGCCTGTGGACACACAAACATCCACAACCCGACCTGATTGTGGATAACGTCTGGCTCGGGCGTATTCCTACAGCGCGCGAGCAAGAGCCCTTCAAGGCCATCGTCGATCTCTGCGCCGAATTGCCGATTGATCCACAGGGCCGCGCTTATCAATGCATCCCCGTGCTGGACCTGATCGCACCGACGCCTGCGGAATGCCTGCACGCCGCACACGCCATCGAGCGCCTGCGCGCCAGCGGCCCGCTGCTGGTGTGCTGCGCGCTCGGCTATTCGCGCAGCGCCACCGCCGTGGCCGCGTGGCTGCTGCACAGCGGTCGCGCCGCGACGGTGGAAGAGGCGCTGACTATTATTCGTACAGCGCGGGCCGATGTGGTCCTGCACCCCGCTCACCGTGAAGCTTTGGAGGGTTTGCCCCATGCCCGCTGATATGGAACTCCAGGTCGTCGCCAGCCTGCTGCGCCGTGGCCGTTCGCTGGATCAGTTATCCACAGGCCTGACCCTGCTCGGCGTCCTGTTCGGCCTGGCCCAACTGCTGATGGCCAGTATTACGCCGATCTGCCTGCTGCTCAGCCTGTGGATGATTATCCTCGGCCTGCTGCAAAAATACTGGGCGCTGCGTGTGGCCTTCGACGCCGACCTGTTCGCCCTGCTCGCCCGCGACACCGAACGCACCGCCGACCTCGACCAGGCCCTGCAAACCCTTGGCCTGCAGTCGCCCAAGCGCGCCGGCCGGCCGTGGACCGAGCGCCGTCGCGGCGCCCTCAAACTGCTGCGCAAACAAGCCTGGCTGCTGGGCGCGCAAGCGCTGCTGACCCTCAGCGTGATCCTCGCCAGCCCTTGGCTGCCTTTCGCCGGATAAGGAATTCCCATGTTCGAACCCGTGGTCGCCACGCTGATTACCTCCATGGCCCGCACCGTCACCGGCGCCCGCAGCCTGTGGCTCGGCTGCGCGCCGGTGCCGGTGCAGCGCATCTACTTTGCCAACCACAGCAGCCACGGCGACTTCGTGTTGCTGTGGGCCTCGTTGCCGCAAAACCTGCGCAAGTTCACGCGCCCGGTGGCCGGCAGCGACTATTGGAGCAAGAGCGCCCTGCGCCGCTACATCATCAACCGCGTGTTCAATGGCGTGCTGATCGACCGCGAGCGCAAGGACCCTGTGGATAACCCCTTGCAGCCGATGCTGGCCGCGCTGGAAGGCGGCGATTCGCTGATCCTGTTTCCCGAAGGCACACGCAACCTGGAAGATGGCCTGCTGCCGTTCAAAAGCGGCCTCTACCACTTGGCAAAAAGTTACCCACAGGCCGAACTGGTGCCGGTGTGGATAGCCAACCTCAACCGGGTCATGCCCAAGGGCCGCGTGTTGCCGCTGCCGTTGTTGTGCACCACCAGCTTCGGCGCGCCGTTGCACCTGGAAGAAGGCGAAGACAAGAGCGCCTTCCTCGCCCGTACCCGCGACGCCCTGCTTGCCCTTGCCCCGGAGCATTCCTGATATGCACAGCCAGACCATAATGCTGTTCGGCGGCATCGGCGCGATCCTGGTGCTCGCCTCGCTGATCGGCCTGATCCTCAAACTGCGCACCCGTGGCACGCCCAACGCGGTGATCGACAACCTCAACGCGCGCATCAACGCCTGGTGGGTGATGGTGGTAGTGATCGGCATCGCCTTCTGGCTCGGCACGGGCGCGGTGATCCTGCTGTTCTACGCGGTGTCGTTCTACGCCCTGCGTGAATTCCTCACCCTCACCCCGACCCGCCGCAGCGACTACCCGGCGCTGGTGGCCGCGTTCTACCTGGCGCTGCCGTTGCAGTACCTGCTGATCTTCGCCGACTGGTACGGGCTGTTCTCGATCTTCATCCCGGTGTACGTATTCCTGCTGCTGCCGATCCTCGCGTCCTTGGGCGGCGACAGCACGCACTTCCTGGAACGTGCCTCGAAAGTGCAGTGGGGCCTGATGATCGCAGTGTTCTGCGTATCCTTCGTGCCCGCCCTGCTGACCCTCGACATCCCCGGCTACGAAGGCCGCAACCTGCTGCTGATTGCCTACCTGGTGATCGTGGTGCAGCTGTCGGACGTGCTCCAGTACGTCTGTGGGAAGTTGTTCGGCAAACACAAGATCGCACCCAACCTGTCGCCGTCCAAAACCGTGGAAGGCTTTGTCGGTGGGATCTTGCTGTCATCCCTGATCGGCGCGGCGCTGTGGTGGACCACGCCGTTCAACCCGTGGCAGTCGTTCCTGATCGCGCTGTTGATCAACCTGCTGGGGTTTGCCGGCGGCATCGTGATGTCGGCGATCAAGCGTGACCGGGGCGTAAAGGATTGGGGGCATATGATCGAAGGGCATGGCGGCATGCTGGATCGGTTGGATTCGGTGTGTTTTGCGGCGCCGATTTTCTTTCATCTGGTGCGCTTCTGGTGGACCTGAGTCCCATTTAAAATTAACAAACTGAATAAATCCGAAAGCCTGTAGGCTAACAAAAAGAAGTATCTTGTTAGCCTATAGGCTTATTTTTTGAATTATTTGTATACCTATAGGCTTATATTTATTGCAATACTGAAAGCCTATAGGCTTTCAAAAGGTAATTCGCCGTGGGCACTTCCAACCTCTATAAGCTGCGCCTCTCTCAAGTGGAACGCGCCATCGAACCTTTCAATACCGTCAAAGGCGCCTCAGTTCCGCCCGGCGGCTGGTTGCGATCGATCAGGGAGGCGCTTGGCCGCTCATTGCGTGCACAGGCCGAAATCGCCGGCGTAGCGCCGGTGACCGTGAATAAATCCGAGCGCTCCGAAGTCGAGGACCGAATTTCACTCGCGCAACTCAGAAAACTCGCCGCAGCGCTGGACTGCGAACTCGTCTACGGTCTCGTACCCAGGAAACCCTTGCGCGAAATGATCGAAGAGCGCGCCGATCTGCTGGCAAAGAGAGAAATTCTGGGCGTGGCGCACTCCATGAGCCTTGAGGATCAACGTCCCTCGGACGCCTTCATTGAGCGCCAAATTGAAGAACGCCGCAAAGAACTGCTCGATGGCTCATGGGCGCGCTTATGGCAGTAGGACTGGACCTCAAGCCAGGTCAGACGCCCCTGGACCCGGACGAAATCGCCGGTCTGAAACCCAGACACATCGCGACCCAAGGCGAGTTGGACGAATGGGAAGCGCAAAACATCCTCAAGGCAACCCTGTGGATTGGCCGCCAGAAGAAACTGGATGTGCTCAATGAGCACTTCTGCCGGGAGCTGCACACGAAGATGTTCAGCGATACCTGGAAGTGGGCCGGGACTTTCCGTAAGTCCGATAAGAACATCGGCTGCGATTGGACGAAGATCGCCGTCAATTTGCGTCAGCTACTCGACAACATGACCTACTGGCTGGAACACGATGTGTTCCCGCCAGAAGAAGTCGCCGTGCGCTTTCATCACCAATTGGTGTGGTTGCACGCCTTCCCAAATGGCAATGGCCGGCACGCCCGCCTGATGACCGACTGTCTGCTAAGGCAATCTGGCCTCGTGCAGTTTTCCTGGGGACGCGCCAGCCTGGTGACGGTGAGTGAAATACGCCAGCGCTATATCCAAGCGCTCCGCGCCGCAGATGCCAATGACTACGGGCCCTTATTGGCTTTTGTGCGCAGTTGATTTCCCCAACGCCAGCGCGCGACAACGCCTTGACGCATAAGTTCTACAGCGTCAAAAAATAATATTTGCGTATTAAATTCACATCTGTTTATTGTGGATATACACGCCGTTTACTGCATGTAGGAAGCGCAGGTTGTCGGCGCCAATTATTTTTCAAGGATGAAAACCATGGACCCCTTTCTTGGCGAAATCCGCCTGTTCCCCTGGGGCTGGGCGCCTGCTGGTTGGCTGCCCTGCGAAGGCCAGGTGCTGCCCTTGAACGCCTATGTTGCGTTGGCCTCTCTGCTGGGTAATCGCTACGGCGGCAATGGCAGTACCACCTTTGGTATACCGGACCTGCGTGGCCGCGCGGCGCTGGGTCAGAACTGGGTGCCTTCTGTCGCACCGGACCCGGTCATCGGTGTCCACGCCCTGGGTTCTGCCGGCGGTACAGAGACGGTAACGCTCGGGCTCAATGCCCTCGCCCCCCATACCCACGGTACCCACGTTTCCGCCAGCGCGGCGAACATCGCCACCCCCGCAGGCGGCATCCCGGCCGTCAGTTCGAACTCCAAGGGCGACGTGTCAAAGCCGGTTTACGTGACGGCCTCGACTACCGCTCAGGTGACGCTGAACAGTGCGACGGTGGTGGCTACACCCGGCGCGCCGGTGGCGAATATGCAGCCCTCGATTGTCGGCTGTTTCTGCATCGCCACGACTGGCATCTACCCGCCACGCCAGTAGCCGTCCCCCTACAGACTCGCAAGTAAGGAAACTGACATGTCTGAAGCTTACCTCGGAGAAATCCGCATGTTTGCCGGCAACTACGCGCCGGAAAACTGGGCGATTTGCGATGGCACGCTGCTGCCCGTCAATGCCTATCAGGGCTTGTATTCGATACTGGGAACCGTCTACGGCGGCAACGGTGTGACAACCTTCGCCCTGCCGGACTACCGCGGGCGCCTGCCCATCGGCCAAGGCAACGGCCCCGGCCTGACGCCGCGGGTGCTGGCCGCGACCACGGGGGCCGAAACAGTCGCCCTGGTGGCGGCCAACACACCGGCCCACAGCCACGGTTTTGTGGTCAACAACACTCCTGCCACCTCGGCGACGCCCGTGGCCACGCCACCGGCGCCGGCCAACAGCCTGACGTTCGGCCAATTCGAGCCTGTCACCATCGTCAAGGGCCTGTACAGCGCAGGGTCCGGCTCATTCGCGGCAGTCACGTTGGATCCGGGCTTTCTCGACCCCGTGCCAGGCCCTGCCGTGGGCACCCCCCACAGCAACCTGATGGGGTCCTTGACCATCAACTACATCATCTGCCTGACGGGTATCTACCCGATGCGGCCGTAACCTTCTCTGCTCAGGAGCGACCGATCATGGATGCTTTCACCGGCGAAATCCGCCTGTTCCCGTTCAACTACGCACCTCAGGATTGGGCCTATTGCGACGGCTCGGCGTTGTCGATCCAGCAGTTCCCGGCGCTGTTCTCGATACTCGGCTACACCTACGGCGGTACGTCCGGGCAGACGTTCAAACTGCCCAACTTCAATGGGCGTGCGGCAATGGGCGCCAGCCCCCAGCGATCCATTGGCATCCCCGTGGGGGCCGATCAGGTCACGCTGACACCCGCCAACCTGACCGGCCATACCCACGCGGTACAGGTGAAGGATGGCACTGAAGCCTCGGCGGCCCTGGATGTGCCCAACAGCACCGCTTATCTGGCCCAGCCCCGCAACGTACGCGTCTACAACAACACCGCGCCGCTAGCCGGCGGCCCGACCCTGCCCACCGGAACACTGACGCCCGCCGGGCAGCTCTCCCCCGGCACCAGTCCACAACGCAGCACCCTGCAGCCGTTCCTGACCTTGAGCTACTGCATCTGCCTCAATGGCGAGTACCCCGTGAAGCCATCATGATGCAGACCGCCGACCTCCTGGGCAGCCCCACGGAGCTGCGCACGCAGACGAGTGACGACCGGGTCTTCCTCCAGGACCTGTTCGTCGCCCGGCGCTGGGCCGAAGTCAGCCAGGTTCCGGGCTGGGACGACATCCAGCGTCGCGCATTCCTGCACGCCCAGGCGCAGTTGCAGCACCAGCACTATGAAAAACACTACGCGACGGCGGACTTCCTGATCATCGAGCAAGCCGGCACCCCGATCGGGCGGCTGTGCGTGCAGCACACGCCCGAGGCGCTGCGTGTGGTGGACATCGCCCTGCTCCCGGACTGGCGCGGCCGGGGCATCGGCACGCAGTTGTTGCAAGCCTTGCTGGCCAAGGCCGATGCCGCCGACCAGCCCTGCGACCTGAGCGTCGAGCAAGGCAATCCGGCCCGTCGCCTGTACCACCGGCTTGGCTTTCAAGCCTGCGGTGAAACCGGCATTCACACCCAGATGCGCCGGCCCGCGCGTCCGTCCCAGGAGTAGCCCGGCAGCACCGACACTGACGCTTGAATGTTTACTGACTGTGATGGCAAACGATTTCTCACAGCACGCCGCACACCTGCGCGCCCCTGCCTGTGTCCATCGGCCATTTTCCGACACTTAAGCTGGACACGCACCCCAGACGGGGCGTACGGCAGGAAGCCTCAGAATGATAAAAATGCTCACCCACCGTGGTGCCCGGCTGGCACGCAGACTGACCGCAGTCTTCCTGTTGCTGATGACCCTGGCCGCCCAGGCGTTGGCGGCCCCGACGATCGTAAGCCCGACGCCCGGGAGCACCCTGCCGTCTGTGGCGGTGGGCCAGAACATGAGTATCACGATTACCTCGACCGGTGGCGCGCTTCCGTTGAACGACTGGGTCGAGTGCGACGCCAGCGACCCGGATTACGCGGGTGAAACCGGCTGCCTGCCCGATGGGCTGGTGCTCGACCAATCGTTCGGCAGCGCCAGCACGCTATTGCATGGTGCGCCGACCACAGCGGGCACTTACACCTTCCCCGTGTCCATCAATGACAACACCAATCAGGCGGGTGTCGCCTTTTACACCCTGGTGGTCACCGGCGGTGGAACACCTACCCTGACTTCGCTAACCCCGAACAGCGGCAGCACCGCTGGCGGAACCTCGGTGACCTTGACCGGCACCAACCTGACCGGCGCCACTGGCGTCAGCTTTGGCGGCGCATTGGCCTCGGGTTTTACCGTCAACAGCGCCACCTCGATAACGGCCACCACGCCGGCCCACGCTGCGGGCGCAGTGAATGTGGTTGTGACCACGCCCGGCGGTACGGCGACCCTGACCAATGGCTACACCTACGCCACGCCCACCGTCAGCGTCGGCCCGACCACACTGCCCAGCGGCGCGCAGAACACCGCGTATAGCACCCAGACAATCACCGCAAGCGGCGCTGCCGCACCTTATACTTTCGCCATCACCAGCGGCGCCCTGCCCGCTGGCTTGAGCCTGAGCAGCGGCGGCACCCTCAGTGGCACCCCTACTGCCAGCGGCAATTACAACATCACCGTGACCGCCACCGACGCCAACGGCGTGACAGGATCACGTGCCTACAGCTTCACCATCAGCGCCGCGCCGACCATCAGCGTCAACCCGACGACCCTGCCCAACCCGACAGCCAACGTCGCCTACACGACCAGCCTCAGTGCGACCGGCGGCACTGCGCCCTACAGCTACACCTTTACTTCCGGCACTCTGCCCGCAGGCTTGAGCCTGAGCAGCGGCGGCACCCTCAGTGGCACCCCGACCCAGGCTGGCACCTACAACTTCACCGTGACCGCCACCGACGTCAACAGCGCATCCGGTTCACGCACCTACAGCGTGACCGTCAGCGCCGGCGCACCTAACGCCGGGGCGGTCAGTGTCACGGTTGCCGCCAATAGCAGCGCCAACCCGATCACCCTCAACCTCAGTGGCGGCGCGGCCACCAGCGTCGCCGTATCCAGCGCGGCCAGCCATGGCACCGCCACGGCCAGCGGTACCAGCATCACCTACACCCCGACGGCGGGCTACTCCGGTGCAGACAGCTTTACCTACACCGCCACCAATGGCAGCGGCACGTCCAGCCCGGCCACCGTATCGCTCACGGTGAATGCACCGACCCTCAGCATTACCCCGTCTGTCCTGACTGCCCCAGCGGCAAACGTCGCCTACAGTGTCGCCCTCGGTGCCAGCGGCGGTACTGCGCCCTACAGCTACGCCATCACGTCCGGCGCATTGCCCACAGGCCTGTCCGTGAATACGTCGACGGGTCTCCTCAGTGGTACGCCGAGCGTACCCGGGGCCTACAACTTCACCGTCACCGTCACCGACACCTACGGGGCAACCGCAGGGCGCGCCTACAGCGGAACAGTCAGCGCCGGCCCACCCATCGCCGCGCCGCTGAATATCACGGTCGCGGCCAACAGCAGTGCCAACGCCGTCGCCCTCATCATCAACGGCGGCACCGCCACCAGTGTCGCGGTGACCAGCGCCGCCAGCCATGGTACCGCTACTGCTAGCGGCACCAGCATCACCTATAGCCCGACGCCGGGTTACCACGGCACAGACAGCTTCACCTACACCGCCACCAACGGCAGCGGCACGTCCAGCCCGGCCACGGTGACCGTTACCGTGGCGGCACCCACCATCAGCATCAGCCCGCTCTCTTTGCCCAACGCTACGATAGACACCGCCTATAGCCAGACCATCAGCTCCAGTGGCAGCCTCGCGCCTTATAGCTATGCCATCTCCAGCGGCAGCCTGCCCGCAGGCTTGAGCCTGAGTCCTGCCGGCGCCCTCAGCGGCACCCCCACCGTCAGCGGCAATTTCAACTTCACGGTGACGGCTTCCGATGCGGGCACTCCCGTCTCCACAGGGGCACGGGCCTACAGCTTCACGGTCAACGCGGTCCCCCCGGTTGCCGGAGCGGTCAGTGCCACGGTTGCGGCCAACAGCAGCGCCAACCCGATCACCCTCAACCTCAGCGGCGGCGCGGCCACCAGTGTCGCCGTCGCCAGCGCGCCCAGCCATGGCACCGCCACGGCCAGCGGCACGGCGATCACCTACACCCCGACGGCGGGGTATTCTGGCGCGGACAGCTTTACCTACACCGCCACCAACAGCAGCGGCACGTCCAGCCCGGCGACCGTGACCGTCACGATCGGCGCACCGACCATCGGCATCAGCCCGACGGTCTTGAGTGCAACCACCGCAAGCGTGCCCTTCACCACCAGCCTCAGTGCGAGCGGCGGCAACGCGCCCTACACCTACAGCATCACCAGCGGCAGCGTGCCGAGCGGCCTGGCCCTGAACCCAGCGACCGGCAGCCTCAGCGGAATCCCAAGCGCAGCCGGCCCGTACACCTTCACCGTGACCGCCACCGATGCCAACAGCGCGACCGGATCACGCAGCTACTCCGGGACAGTCCAAGTGGCGCAGCCTGTCGCCGGGGCGCTCAGTGCAACGGTCGCCGCCAACAGCAGCGCCAACCCGATCACCCTCAACCTCAGCGGCGGCGCGGCCACCAGCGTCGCGGTCGCCAGCGCGCCGAGCCATGGCACCGCCACGGCCAGCGGCACAGGCATCACCTATACCCCTGCGGCGGGGTATTCCGGTGTGGACAGCTTCACCTACACCGCCACCAACAGCAGCGGCACGTCCAGCCCGGCGCCCGTGGCCATTACGATCAGCGCACCGTCCATCGGCATCAGCCCGACGGTCCTGAGCCCTACCACCGCAAGCGTCGCCTTCAGCTCCACCCTGAGTGCGAGCAACGGCACCGCGCCCTATGTCTACAGCATCACCGCCGGCAGCGTGCCGACTGGCATGACCCTGAACAGCGCGACCGGCACCCTCAGCGGCACGCCCACGGCTGCCGGCCCGTACACCTTCACCGTGACCGTCACCGACGCCAACGGCGCCAGCGGTTCGCGCGCCTACTCCGGGGCCGTCAACATCGCCGCGCCCATCGCCGGGGCGCTCAGCGCCAGCGTCGCCGCCAACAGCAGCGCCAACCCGATTACCCTCAACCTCAGCGGCGGCGCGGCCACCAGCGTCGCGGTCGCCAGCGCGCCCAGCCATGGCACCGCCACGGCCAGCGGTACGGCCATCACCTATACCCCTGCGGCGGGGTATTCCGGTGCGGACAGCTTCACCTACACCGCCACCAACAGCAGCGGCACGTCCAGCCCGGCGCCCGTGGCCATCACGGTCAGCGCACCCACCCTTGGCATCACGCCGGCGGGGTTGGGGACTGCCACGGCAAACGTCGCCTTCACCACCACCGTCAGTGCCAGCGGCGGCACCGCGCCCTACAGCTACAGCATCAGTAGCGGCGCAGCGCCGCCGGGCGTCACGCTGAACCCGTCCACCGGCACCCTCAGCGGCACGCCCAAGGCTGCCGGCCCTTACAGCTTCACCGTGACCGTCACCGACGCCAACGGCGCCAGCGGCTCGCGCGCCTACTCGGGGGCCGTCAACGTCGCCGCGCCCATCGCCGCGGCGAGCAGTGCCACCGTCGCCGCCAACAGCGCTGCCAACGCGATCAGCCTCAACCTCAGCGGCGGCGCGGCCACCAGCGTCAACGTCGCCGGCGCGCCGAGCCATGGCACCGCCACGGCCAGCGGCACCGGCATCCGCTATACGCCGACGGCCGGGTATTCCGGCGCGGACAGCTTTACCTACACCGCCACCAACAGCAGTGGCACGTCCAGCCCGGCCACCATCACGCTGACCGTCACCGCGCCGACCTTGCAGCTAACCCAGGCGTCGCTGGGCGCCGGCATGGCGGGCACTCCCTACAGCGCCACCCTCAGCGCTGCGGGCGGCACCGCGCCGTACACCTACAGCGTCAGCAGCGGCAGCCTGCCGCCCGGCATGAACCTGAACGCCAGCAGCGGTGTGCTCAGCGGTACGCCCACCAACACCCAGGCGGTGAACGTGACCATCACGGTGACCGACGCCAACGGCGCCACCGGTTTCCAGGCCTACACATTCAACGTCGCCGCCATGCCGATCAACGTCGCGCCGTCCAGCCAAGTCCTCGCCGCCGGGCAATCGGCGACCGTCGACCTGACCCAAGGCGCCAGCGGCGGCCCGTTCACCCAGGCCACCGTGGGCACCGTCACCCCAGCCTCGGCCGGCCGCGCGACCCGAGTCGGCGCCTTCTCCATGCGCTTCGTGCCGTCGGCAGCCTTTGCCGGCACGGCGATTGTCAGCTTCAGCCTGGAAAACGGCAGCGGCTCCATCGCGACGAGTTCGGTGAGCTTTATCATCGCGGCCCGCCCGGACCCGACCAAGGACGCCGACGTAATCGGCCTGCTCAACGCCCAGACCCGTGCTGCCGAACGTTTTGCCAGCACGCAGATGGACAACTTCAACCGTCGCCTGGAGCAACTGCACCAAGTGTCCTGCAACCGCAATTCGTTCAATGCCAGCGTGAAGAAGGACGGCAAGGACGTGCCCTTGCAGGAAGTCGCCAGCGCCGTGACCCAGCACCTGGGCGGCTCGGCCAACACCACCGATGAAGAGAAAAGAAAGACCGCCGCCGAGGTCGAAGAAGGCTGCAAGCAAGATGACATTGCCTACTGGACCGACGGCTTTATCAACAACGGTTCCACCCACGCCCGTGGCGCGCGCGACAACAGCTTCACCACCATGGGCCTGAGCGCCGGGGTGGATTACCGCCTGTCGCCGACCGCCATCGCCGGTATCGGCTTCGGTTACGGCAACGACCGCAGCGACATCGGCAACAACAAGACCCGCAGCGACGGCGACGCCCTCGGCATCGCCACGTACCTGAGCCTGAACCTGGCACCGAAAGTGTTCGTCGATGGCGTGCTGGGCTACAACCGCATCAGCTTTGATTCGCGGCGCTACATCACCGGCAGCAATGACGACTACGCACGCGGCTCGCGGGATGCCGACCAGTTGTTCGCCTCGCTGACCACCAGCTACGAATACCGCCAAGGCCCGCTGTCGCTCACGCCTTACGGCCGCTTGAACGCCAGTACGACACGCCTGGACGCCTTCCGTGAACGGGGCGGCGGCATCTATGGGTTGTCCTACGAGGAACAGCGCCAACAGAACGTCACCTCATTCCTCGGCCTGCGTACGGGTTATGACGTGGCGACCCGCCTCGGGGTGATGACACCCAAGGTCGGCCTGGCCTGGGGCCACAACTTCAGTGGCAGCAGCGATTACAAGATGCGCTACACCGACCAGGGCGAGGACGGCCTGCTCTATCGGCTCAAGCCCGACCCGCTGGACAGCGACTTTGCCAACCTTGACCTGGGCGTGGACTTCAACGTCGGGCGCGCCTGGCAGATGGGCTTCTCGTACAAAACCGCGCTGGGCAGCGACGAGCGCAACGATTCGTTCCGTATCGGCATCAACGGCAAGTTCTGATGCAACCGGCGGCGCCCGCCCTGGCGCCGTCCTTTTCCCGACCTGCGCCTTGGTGTGCGGCGTATCGGCGTCATCTTTTGTATCAAAGACGCTGTAAGATACGCCGCACTTAGCCAGGGATGCTCACCATGTTCGACTCGTTCAAAACGATCTGCCGCCGTTTATTCGGTGCATTAGCGACGGTGGTGGGTGCCCTGTTCGGCCAATGGCGGCCGCCGTTCTGGCTGCGTGCCATCGGCGATGGCCTGTTGGCGCTCGGCCACAAGGCGCGCGCTTATCCGCGCCAGGCCGGGGCTGGCGTGTTGGGCCTGGTGCTGCTGGCTGCCGCCGGGTTCTATGGCTGGCAGTGGTACTCCCACCTGCCCAAGCCGCATACCGTGAGTTATTCGCTGCACAAACCCAACCTCACCGACTACACCCAGCAGACGCCGGTTGTGGATAACCTGCAGGTGCGTTTCGCCGAGTCCGTGGCTCCGCTGGCGGCGATTGGCAAGCCGGTGAGCGCAGGCATCACCCTTAAACCGAGCGTGGCGGGCACGTGGCGCTGGTCCGATGACCGCACATTGCTGTTCGTGCCGGAGAAAGACTGGCCCATCGACGCCGGTTACACCCTGGACCTGGCGAAGAAAAACCTGCTGGCCGACGGCGTATTGCTTGACCAATACAGTGCGCAGTTCTCCACCCAACCGTTCCGCGCCACCCTGGCGCAAAACGAGCTGTACCAGGACCCGTCCAATCCGACGCTGAAGCAGCTGGTAGCTACCTTCCACTTTTCCCACCCGGTGGATGAAGACAGCCTACGCAAACGCGTATCCGTAACCCTCGGCAAAGGCCTGGCCTACCGCGACGCCCAGTTGCCCAATCGCCCGGAAATCACCTTCGACGAGAAAAAACTCAACGCCTACGTGCGCTCCGCCGCCCTGGCCACGCCGCTGGAAAGCACGCCGGTCAGCGCCAAGCTCGACGAAGGCCTCAAGGCCCGCGACGGCGGCAACGCCAGCACGGCACCACTGGTGGCCGAAGTCACCGTGCCCGGGCGTTATCGCCTGACGTTTACTGGCGCCGACGTAAGTTTTGTCGACAACCAACGCGGCGAACCGGAGCCGGTGCTGATGTTCAGCAGCTCCAGCGCCGTAGCCGACGACACCATCGCCGGTAAGGTGCAGGCCTGGCTGCTGCCGGAAAAGGCCGAGGACGACACTCGCCCCTACAACAGCAACGACATCGACGACGCCCTGCTCGCCCGCAGCAGCAAGGTCAACCTGACCCACGTGCCCAGCGTCGAACCGCTGAACACCCTGCACGCCTTCAAGTTCAAGGCGCCAGCTGGCCGCGCTATCTATGTGCGCGTGCCGGCCAACCTGGAAGCCATCGGCGGCTATTTGGCGAAGAATCCTACTACGTCGCTGATCAGCATGCCGGCGTATCCGCGCACGTTGCAGTTCTTGTCTGACGGCGCATTGCTCAGCCTCAATGGCGAAAAACGCCTGGGCTTCATGGCCCGTGGCGTGCCCGGCGCCCATGTGGAAATCGCCCGCCTGCTGCCCAACCAGTTGCAACACCTGGTGGACCAGAGCAGCGGCAGCTTTGCCCGGCCGAATTTCGGCAACGAGTACTTCGATCGCATGGTGGAGCGTCAGTCGCTGGACATTCCACTGTCGTCCAATGACCCGGCGAAAACCGTGTACGACAACGTCGACCTCGGCCACTACCTCACCGCCAACGGCGGGCGGCGCGGCATCTTTGTGCTCAAGCTCAGCCCTCAGGACGAGCCGGTCGAGCGCACCTTCGAGTACGACCGCAGCAGCACCAGCGACCTGCGGTTTATCGTGGTGACGGACCTGGGCATCATCGCCAAGCGCTCCAGCGACGGCAGCCATGATGTGTATGTGCAATCCATCGGCAACGGTTCGCCGGTGTCGGATGCGCAAGTCGATATCATCGGCCGCAATGGCTTGCCGGTCAGCAGCGGACGCACCGACGCCGAAGGTCACGCGCATTTCGCCAAGCTGGATGAACTGCGCCGTGAGAAAACGCCGCTGATGTATGTGGTCACTCGCGGCAACGATCAATCCTTCCTGCCGATTGCCCGTCAGTCCCAGCAGCTGGATTTGTCGCGTTTCGATGTAGGCGGTTTGGAAGAAGACGGCGCGATTGATCGTCTCAGCGCCTACCTGTTTACCGATCGCGGCCTGTACCGCCCGGGCGAAACCGCGCACCTGGGCATGATCGTGCGCAGCGGCAACTGGCAAGGCGCCCTGCAAGGCCTGCCGGTGGAACTGCAAATCACCGACCCACGTGGCCTGGAAGTGATCCGCCAGCCGCTGAAGCTGTCCGCCAGCGGTTTTGAGACCTTTGACTTCCCCAGCAGCGAAGTCGCCCCCGCCGGGGAGTACACCGCAACCTTGCAGTTGATCGGCCAGAAGCAGACCCGCACCGACCTGGGCAGCGTGAGCTTCAAGGTCCGCGACTTCGAACCGGACCGCATGAAGGTCAGCCTGAGCCTGCACGACACCCCCGTGCAGGGCTGGATTCCACCGGACCAGGTGGTGGCCAAAGTCACCGCGATGCACCTGTTCGGCGCCCCGGCCGCTGGCCGCCGGGTCACTGCAAAAATGTCCCTGAGCCCAACGCTCGCGGCCTTCGAGCGTTACCCCGACTACCGCTTCCGTCTCAACGATGGCCTGGAAGACGCCACTACCGAAGACCTGGCCGAAACCAGCGTGGACGACAACGGCCAGGCCGTGCTCGACCTCAACCTGCAACGTTTCGCCAACAGCACCTATCGCTTGCAGGTCATGACCCAGGTGTTCGAAGCCGAGGGCGGGCGCAATGTGGCGGCGCAAAGTGCGTTGCTGGTGTCGTCTGCACCCTACCTGGTCGGTGTGAAAAGTCAGGATTCGCTGTCGTACGTCGCCAAGGATGCGCCGCGCCAGGTGCAATGGCTGGCCGTCGCGCCAGACCTTTCGACGGTAGCCGTGGACGGCCTGACCAGCGAAGTGGTCGAGCACCGCTACGTGTCGGTGCTGGTGAAACAGTCCAACGGAACCTACAAGTACGAGTCGCGCATCAAGAACATCAGCCAGCCGGCTTCGCCGCTGGTGATGACCAAAGAAGGCGCCAGGCAGGCCCTGAACACGTCCGCGCCGGGGGATTTCACCCTGCAGCTGAAGGACGCCAACGGCAACCTGCTCAACCAGATCGACTACAGCGTGGCCGGGCGTGGCAACACCTCGCGCTCACTGGAGCGCAACGCCGAGCTGCAACTGCGCCTGGATAAACGCAGCTACGCCAGCGGTGACGAGATTGCCATCAGCATCCGGGCGCCCTACACCGGCGCCGGCTTGATCACCATCGAGCGCGACAAGGTCTACACCCAGCAGTGGTTCAAGGCCGACAGCACCAACAGCGTGCAACATATCCGCGTGCCTGCGGGGCTTGAAGGCAATGCCTACGTCAACGTGCAGTTTGTGCGGGACATGGGCTCGGCCGAGGTGTACATGAGCCCGCTGTCCTACGGCGTGGTGCCGTTCAGTATCAACCTGGATGCGCGGCGCATGGCGCTGAAGGTCGAAGGTCCGGCGAAGATCGAGCCGGGGCAAATGCTCGACATCAAGGTCAACGCCGACCGCCCGGGCCGTGCGGTGGTGTACGCGGTGGACGAAGGCATCCTGCAAGTGGCGCGCTACCAGACGCCGGACCCGCTGGGCTTCTTCTTCCAGAAGCGGGCGCTGGAGGTCGGCACCAGTCAGATCCTTGACCTGATCCTGCCGGAATTCAGCCGCCTGCTCAGTGGGGCAGCGCCCGGTGGCGATACCGAAGGCGCCCTGGCCAATCACCTGAACCCGTTCAAGCGTAAACATCAGCCACCCGTGGCGTGGTGGTCCGGTTTGGTGGACTTGCCGGCCGGTGAAAGCGTGCTGCATTACCAGGTGCCGGACAGCTTCAACGGCAAGCTGCACCTGTTTGCAGTGGCGGTGGACAGCGACAGCGTGGGCGTTAGCGAAGCCACCACCGACGTGCGCGGGCCGATTGTGATCACGCCAAACGTGCCGGCCTTTGTCGCGCCGGGAGATGTGTTCAACGTCAGCGCCGGGGTGTTCAGCAACCTCGATGCGGCGGCCGATGTGAGGTTTGAAGTGCAGACCAGCGACGACCTCAAGGTGCAGGGCGACAAGGGCAGCACCCTGGCCCTGCAACCGCGCAAGGAAGGCACCGCCGAGTTCAAGATCAAGGTGGGCGACACCCTCGGTTCGGCGGACCTGCGCTTTGTCGCGGTGTTGCCGGATGGCAAGCGCATCCAGGTGGCCGAGACCACGTCGATTCGCCCGCTGAGCGAGCACCGTGTGGCCTTGAGCCTGGGCCGCTTCGACAGCGCCAGCAAAGAGTTGAAACCGACCCGCGAGCTGTTCAGCCAACTGCGCGACGTGCAACTGGGCGTTGCGGCCTCGCCGCTGGTGTGGGCCAACGGCCTCAAGCATTACCTGGACGACTACGGCTACGCCTGCACCGAGCAATTGGTGTCCAAGGCCATGCCCGCGTTGATCTGGGGTGGCAACGCGCCAGAAGCCGAGCAAGCCTTCAACAGTGCGGTGCGCATGCTGCGTCAGCGCCAGAACCCGGCCGGCGGCTTTGGTCTGTGGGCGGCCAACCCGGACGTGGCGCCGTACGCCAGCCTGTACGCCACCGACTTCCTGATCGAGGCCAAGGAGCGCGGGCTGCCGGTGCCGGAAGACCTGCTGGTGCGTTCGAACGCGTATCTGACAGACCTGGCCAACGGTCCTAGCGAAGGCCTGTCGGAATTGCGCAATCGCGCCTACGCCAGTTACCTGCTGAGCCGTCAGGGGATTCTGGTGAGCGGCGCCTTGAGCGATATCCGCGAGCGCTACGAAAGCTACTTCAAGGACAGCTGGCAGAATGACCTGGGCGCCGCTTACCTTGCCGCCAGCTACAAGTTGCTCAAGCAGGATCGCCAAGCCGATGCCTTGTTCCGCAAGGTTCCATGGCGTTCCCTTGTGGATAAGTGGAGCAGCGACGGCCTGTATTACGACCCGCTGGTGCACGATGCCGAACACCTGCACCTGCTGGCGCGCCACTTCCCCGAGTTGCTCGATGATGTGCCCGTGGCGCTGCTGGATAAGCTCGGCAAGCGTCTCAACGAGCAGCGCTACAACTCGCTGTCGGCGGCGCTGTTGCTGCGCGCGCTGGACAACTATGGCCAGCGTGCGCAAAGCGACATGACCCTCAAGGCCACCGCCTGGTTGGGCGACAAACAACAGCAATTGCTGGAGATGGCCGGCCAGCCGCCGCGTGCTGCGGTGCCGGGAACCACGCAAAAACTGGTCATGGAAAAATCCGACGGCCCAGCCGCCTTTTACATGCTCAGCGAGGCCGGTTTCGACAAGGGCGCCAAGCTCAAGCCAATCACCAATGGCCTGGAAATCATCCACGAGTACCTCGACCTCAAGGGCGAGCCGGTGAGCAAAGTCGCGGTGGGCGATGAGTTCCTGGTGCGCTTGCGCCTGCGGGCCACCGACCGTGACCAGGTGCAGCAAGTGGCCGTGGTCGATCTGCTGCCGGGTGGCGTCGAGCCTGTGTATAACTTGCCGCCGGAGCCGGAAGCCGCCAGTTCAGAGGACGGTGAAGAGTCCGAATACGTCGAAGAAGACAGCCAGGAGGAACCGACCTGGCAAGCGCCTA
Organism: Pseudomonas sp. CBZ-4; assembly: GCF_000346755.1. GTDB lineage: Bacteria > Pseudomonadota > Gammaproteobacteria > Pseudomonadales > Pseudomonadaceae > Aquipseudomonas. The sequence continues at coordinate 46,528 of NZ_ANNV01000139.1, forward strand.
TCGGTGAAACCGAGCTGAGCAACTGGCAGCCGGAGTACGTGGACGTACGGGATGATCGAGTGGTGTTGTACGGCACCGCACTGCGTGATGTCGGCACGTTCGTGTACCGCGTGCGCGCCACCAACGCCGGCACGTTCAACACGCCACCGGCCTACGCCGAAGGCATGTACGAAACCACCCTGCAAGGGCGCGGCAAAGTAGGCGAGCTTGAAATTACCAAGCCTTAAGCGCCTGACACTGCCGCTGTGCGCAGCGGCGGTGGTCCTGGTGGGGCTGCGGCTGTGGCCCCATGCCCCGCTGGAACACGCGGTGACCTCATCGCGAGTGGTGCTGGCCGATGACGGCGCGCTGCTGCGCATGACGTTGGCGGATGACGGGCAATACCGGCTTTGGCTACCGCTGGAGCGGATTTCCCCTTCGTTGGTCGAAGCCTTGCTGCTCAAGGAAGACCGCAATTTCTACTGGCACCCGGGGATCAATCCCCCGGCATTGCTGCGCGCGGCCATGGCCACCTACAGCGGCGGCCAGCGCCAGGGCGGCTCGACCTTGAGCATGCAACTGGCGCGGCGCCTGTGGGACCTGAACACCCGCCAAGTGCCGGGCAAGGTGCAGCAGATGGCCTTGGCGCTGTGGCTGGAAGCGCGCTACAGCAAGCACGACATCCTTGAGGCCTACCTGAACCTGGCGCCCATGGGCGGCAATATCGAAGGCGCCGAGGCCGCCAGCCGTATCTACTTTGGCAAGTCGGCGGCGCAGTTGTCGTTATCCGAAGCCCTGGCGCTGGCGGTGATTCCACAGCAGCCGGGGCGGCGTGCGCGCTTCGGGCCGTCGTTGCAAAACGCGCGGCTGCGCTTGATGGCCGACTGGCGCGAGACTTATCCACAAGACCCGCGTAACGACAGTTTGCTGGAGTTGCCCCTGGAGGCGCGCAGCCGCCAGCAGATCCCGTTCCTGGCGCCGCATTTGAGCGAACAGTTGCTGGCGTCCCAGCCCGGCAACGAGCTGAACAGCACCCTCAACCTGCCCTTGCAGCAATTACTCGAACGCCTGATCACCGGCTTTATCGCCGAACGGCGCAGCACCGGGGTGGAGAACGCCACGGCAATCCTGATCGACAGCCGCGACCAGCGCGTCAAGGCGCTGGTGGGTTCGGCCGATTACTTATCCACAGGCATTCACGGCCAGGTCAATGGCGTGCTGTCGCGACGCTCGCCGGGTTCGACACTCAAGCCTTTCCTGTATGGGCTGGCGTTGGACCAGGGGGTGATCCACCCCATGAGCATCCTCAAGGATCTGCCCAGTAACTTCGGCTACTTCCAGCCGGAAAACTTCGACGGCAGTTTTGTCGGCCCGCTGACGGCGCGGGATGCCTTGATCCGTAGTCGCAATATTCCGGCGGTGTGGCTGGCCAGCCAGGTGAAGTCGCCGTCCTTGTATGGATTGCTGCAACGCGCCGGTATCAAGGGCCTGCGCGATGAAAGCCATTACGGCCTGGCCCTGGCTCTCGGCGGTGGCGAGATGACGCCGGAAGAGCTGGCGCGGCTGTATGTGATGCTGGCCGGTGATGGGCACCTGCGATCACTGCGCTATTTGCAGGAGCAGCCGCCATCCACCGGTGCACAACTGCTCACACCGCAAGCCGCCTTTATGGTGCGCGACATGCTGCGCCGCAACCCGCGCCCGGACGGCTTGCCCGGTCGCCATTGGCGTACGGCGTGGAAGACCGGCACCTCGTGGGGTTTCCACGATGCCTGGAGCGCCGGGCTAGTGGGCCCTTACGTGCTGGTGGTGTGGGTGGGCAACTTCGATGGCCGGCCGAACCCGGCGTTTATCGGCGCCAAGACCGCCGCGCCGCTGTTCTTCCGCATCGCCGACGCCCTGCCCCTGGCCTTGCCCAACGTGATGATCAAACCTGACAAGGCGCCGCCCGGGCTGGTGCGCATCGAGGTCTGTGCGGCGTCCGGCGAATTGCCCAACCGCTGGTGCCCGCAAACCCGCAAGACCTGGTACATCCCCGGCGTCTCACCGATTCGCGTGTCCAACCTGCACCGCCCGGTGCTGATCGACACGCGCACCGGCAAAGCCGCCTGCCCGCCGTTCGAGGCGCAGTACACCCGTGAAGAAGTCTTCGAGTTCTGGCCCAGCGACGTGCAGCGCCTGTACCGCGCCGCCGGCCTGCCCCGGCGCACGCCGCCCAGCGTGATGAAAAACTGCCAGCCCAACCGGATCGGCGACCAGAGCGAAGCGCCACAGATCCGCTCGCCGTTGACCCAGGTGAGCTACCAATTGCGTCTGTCCCAGCCTCAGGAAAGCATCCCGCTAAGTGCCAACGCGGCCAGCGATGCGGCGACGCTGTACTGGTTTGCCGACCAAACGCTGATCGGCCAGGGGCCGCCGCAAGCCACGCTGAACTGGCGGCCGGGCAAGTCGGGGGAGTATCGGTTGCGGGTCAGTGATGACCAGGGGCGCAGCACGAGTCGCGGGCTGCGGGTGGAGTTTGTGCCGTGATCGGCCGGCTACGCGACAACTTCCACGTAGCTGGACTCTCCGCCTCCGGTCGCACCTGACAACCAACCCCAGACAAAAGCCAGGGTGGTACGCCCGGCGTGATCAACGCCTACGGTGCCCCGAGACCAACCCGCCAGCAACTGCCCCTCCATGGTCAGGCATTGAAAGAGCAGCTCGATGGTGTCCGGGCCGGTTACACGCCCGACCTGCAGGCCGGTGCGAATCCGCCCACCCTGGTAGGTGCTCGAGATAGCGTCGTCTTCGACCAGGTAGTGAAATACCGTGCCGCTGCCGGAGAGTCCCTGGCTGTTGTTCGCTACCGCAAATCGGCGATCGTGCAAACGCTCGCGGATCGGGGAAAAGGCAGTCTGCATGGATATCGCTTCCTTTCGTCGTGGGGATCCGTTTCGGCGTCAGTCGTGAACCATCACTGGCGCTGTGCAACCGCCTGCGTATAGAGCTCGGCGTAGGCCTGGCCCAACCCTTCCGCGGTGAAAACGTCCAGATAGCGTGCGCGCGCAGCCTCACCGTAGCGCTGTGCCAGCGCGGGATCGTCCCACAGCGTCTGCATCGCCGAACGCAGGGCGCCGGCATCCATTGGCGGCACGACAATACCGGTCGAACCGTGCTGGTTGATGAAGCTGGTGCCTGTACCGATTTCGCAGCAGATCAGCGGCTTGCCGAACATCGCGCCTTCCAGCAGGCCAATGCCGAATGCCTCGGAGCGCAGGTGCGACGGAAAGACCACCGAATAGCAGGCCTGCATCAGGTTGACCTTTTGCTGCTCGTCGACACTGCCAAGGAAGTGCACGTTGGTCAGGTTGGCGCGGGCCGCGATGCGCATCAGTTCCTGCTCCAGCGGGCCGGCACCGACGATCAGCAACGGCCAAGGCGATGCTTTCATGGCGTCCAGCAGGAAGTGCAGGCCCTTGTAGTAGCGCTGCACGCCGACAAACAGGAAAAAGCGCTCGCCGTAACGTCGCCGCAAGTCCAATACCGCCTGCGCGTCTGGCTCTGGATACAGTGACTGGGCCAGGCCGATGGGAATCGACTGTGCCTTGTCCTGATAACGCTGCAGTACGGACGAGCTTTGCAGGTAGTTCGGACTGGTCGCTGCAATCGCATCGACCCGCCCGAGGAAAGCATGCATCAGCGGGCGGTACACCTGAAACAACACCTTCTGGCGCACGATATCGGAGTGGTAGGTCACCACACTGGGTTTACCCAGCCCCTTGGCCAAGTGGACCAGGTCCATGAACGGCCACGGGTAGTGGTAATGGATCACGTCCGCCTGCTCCGCCAGACGGGCAAAATCCGCAAACGCCGACCAGGAGAACCCGGTCCTGGCGAGATTGAGGTTTTGCCTCGACTGGAACATGCGATAGCTGGAAGTTTCCTGGGGCGGCAGCGGATCGTCTGCCAGGGAGAGCACAGTATTCTGATAGCCCTGGGCCGATGTCGCGTGCGTCAGGTGCCGGATGAACATCTCCACGCCCCCGAACTGGTCCGGGCCGAAGGTCTTGTAGAAGTGCAAAACTCTCACGAAAAATGTGCTCCCCGCGACATCAGCCTTGCGCCGACAGTTTGATCCACAGACCGTCGACTTTCTGGATCGGGCACTGCGCGTTGAAATCTTGTGTTTCGGTACGCACGGCCGTCATGGCGTTGGCGTTGCCCTGGACGTTCGTGAACGAGATCAGGCCGCAATCCTTGATGCGTACGACCAGCGGGCTGACGTCCGGGAACACGTTTGTCGCGACGCTGAAGCCTGGGTAACCGCTGATCACTTTGGTCACCTTGCCAATGTTGCGGGCGGCTTCCAGGCGGGTTTCGCCGTCTGGCATCTGAATGAAGCGCAGGTATTGGCCGTCCTGTTGCGGGATCTCGACCGGCACTGGTTTGGCAGCCGCCTGAGGCGCTGGGGCGGTGGGTTTGTCGCAGCCGACGAGGGTCAACAGTACAGCGCCAACGAAGAACATCTTGTTCATGCGGCGATACTCCTAGGGATGATTGGAAAGTAGGGGGTGGGTGGTAATCAGGGTGTGCATTCAGGTACGTCCCGCCTCGCAGAAGCGCCGGTACGCGGTGCGTGCAGCAATGGCCATACGCGGTGAAAACGAGAACAGCAGCAACGACGACACCGACACCAGCCAGCGCCGGCGAAACCAGCAGAGTAGGTATTTGTTGAGCAGCAGGTGCAGGTAGCGCCCCGCCTTGTGCCGCTTCGTACGACGGGCGCGCAGGCTGTGCAGGTCAGCGCCAGTCAGGATCGTTTCCGGCGCATAAGGCTCTGTGAGGAACCGCTGCGGCGGCGTCACGCCAAGGCTCTGCCAGTCGTGGACCTCGAAATTGTCCAGCAGCAGGTCTTCCCACGCACAGAACAGGTCGAAGCGGGTGTGCGAAATATGATCAAGGTCCAACGCCTGGCCGCAGGTCTGCAGGAAGCGCAGCAGGATGGCCTGCTCGGGCAACAAGCGAAACGAGGTGTAGCCCTGGAACGTGCCGATCGGATTGATCCGTGGGCCGCCTGCCAAGTAGACAAATTCTGCGGGCAGCGGGCCGATATTCCACAGCCGTCGAAGGTCGTCGGTGCGGCCGAACTGCAACGTATCGCTCAGGTGAAACAGGTAGCAGAGCTTGATCGGATTGCGCAGGAACAGATTCGAAACGCCAATCCTCGCTCCCAGCAGGCTGGCAGGTTGCTCATCGCCCATCAGCGCCAGCAGCGCGTTGCTGCACAGCACATGATCGGTGCGCAGTTTGAGCGAGTACTCGCGCGTGGCCAGGGCCAGGCCATTGGCGACGGTGCTGATGAGCTTGTTGACGTTGTTGATGTTGCCGCTGGCGTCTGCAAAATGCACGGCCGATGCATCGGCCACGCATTGCACGCCGTCGAATGACACTGCGGTGCAGTCGTCCGTGGTCGACAGAATGATCTGCGCCCCCGGCAGGTGCTGGCGCACCGACTCGATTGCCCGCGCTGCGATATCCACCGGCCCGTCCTTCAAGCGGCCCTGGAGAATGACCGTCAGCCTGCTGGCGTCGATGCTCATGCGTGCTTGTTCAACTGGTGGGCCAACATCAGGGCCAAGGCCACGACCGTCACTGTCGGGTTGCGCGATCCGCATCGCGGAAACAGCGAAGATCCGGCGACGTAGACATTGTCGGTGCCGATAACACGGAAGTCCTTGTCCACCACCGCGTTCTCACCCGCGCTCATGTTCAGCATGCCGACCAGGTGATGGGTACCGAAGGCATTTTGGTAATGCGGTTGTTCGGCTTCGCGGACAGGCACCACGCCCAGTGCTTCCATCTTCGCGTAGATCGCGGCGATCACAGCGTCATAACGATGCTTGTTGCCGTGGTAGCCATCGGTATCCATGCGCACGGAACCGCCTTCATAAAACAGCGAGACGTCCCATTGCGGCGGGATTTCCAGGAGGATGTACAGGCTCAGGATGCTGGCCAGGTCTTCGACCGACTCCTGTACCGCCCAGCTGTTCAGCTTTTTCAGGTCCAGGGAGCCGGTCAGGGCAGCATCGCTGGCCGAGGTCATCAGGCCCAGCGTGGTGTACTCGATCCCATCAAGCTCGCCGGACAGCTCCGGAATGACCACTTGCGCGGCGGTGTTGACCTGGAAAAACGGGATTTTCGCCTGCGGCAAGCGACAGGCCAGCTCGGCCACGGCGTGGTCCTGGCAGTAACGCCCGATGAACGCCTGTGGCGTTTCGTCCGGCAGGTTGCTCTTCCACAGCAGTTTCAACGATTCAACGCCGTGCGCCGCAATGACTACGCGATTGAAACGAATGCTCAGAGGCCCCTTGGGGGTATGGCAAATCGCTTCGACGGCTTTGTCGCCTTCGAAACGCAAGTGATCGACCAGCACCTCATTCAGCACTTTGGCGTGGTTGCGGATGTGCAACGAGCGGGTCTTGGCGTCCATCGGGCATAGCTCGCAGTCCCCTGCTCCCATGCAGAGGCCTTGCCCATCGAGGTTTTCCACCGACAGGTTATGGGCCTGCGCGCCAATGTAGGCTTGTGGGAAATACGGCGACAAGGCGCGGTTCCAGCGACGCGAGCCTTTGATTTCCGACAGCGGGTTGCGCTCCTCCGGATCACGAGGATCAGCACTGATGCGCAGCAACTGCTCGGCAGTGCGGTAGTAGGGTTGCAGCGTCTGGTAGTCGAAGGGCCAGCGGAATGCGTCGGCCGTCTGGTCGAATACCGCCTCTGAAAGTCGGAAGCTCAAGCCACCCCAGTGGTTGGAACAGCCGCCATCCACGAGGATGTAGTCGGAGGCGCAATCGTCTGGCAGCTCCTCGGGCACATTGAAGGCGTGCACGGACTCATAAGAGCGGCGGATCAGTGCATCGTGGCGGTCTGCTTTTTCCATCTCGTTGAAGCGTGCACGTCGCTCGAAGATGTTGAACTTCTCGCCACGGTCAACAATAAGGCAGGGGCCCTTCAAGGCATGGGCAACCGTACGTCCGGCAAAACCGTTGCCGATAATCAGCGTTTCAACAAACATTAGCCTGTAACTCTGTAAAAACCGGGCGTCCCCAACGTACGGGTCTTGGGCGCTACCACGAACAACGAACGGTTATGGTTGACCAAGTGGTAAAGGAGGGCCTCACGGTCTTCATCCTTGAGATTGCGCGAGTAAAGCTTTATCAGCAGGTCGGGGGGCAGGTGGCGAAACTTCACGTGTGAGTTGCCTTCCTGCAGCGCGCGAAAATCCAGGGGCGGCCCCATCGACTGCCGCCCCAGCCAGCCGCCCAGCGCAATGCCACCGGCGAACACACCAAGCCCTGCAACGAACTGTCTACGCTTCATCGGCTCACGTTCTCACGCGGACGATCCGCTGATAGAAAAAGCGCACCAGCTGACGCAACCTCGACACCGGCCATGCGATCAAGGGCGAGCTGAGCAGGGCTTTTTCCAGCAGGGTGGAGAGCAGGAACATCTGGAAGCGGTTTGCGTCCGCCGCCGAGCCCGCATTGCTTGCCGTGCTGTTGAACACGTTGTTGGCACTGCGCGCCATGTAGCCGAGTTTCAGGCGCGGCATCAGCAACACGATGTTCTTGTCACGCAGGCCTTTGAACAGAAAGGTGAACGAGGCCAGCTTGCGGACAAAATCCATCGTGACCTGATCCTGGTGCAAGCCAAAGTCGATCAGCAGCCAGGACTCGGACGCCGTGCTCAATTTTGAGCCGATCACATTGGCGTCGGCAATGAACTCGCCGTTGTTGACACTGCCCTTGTCATGCAGGAAATCATCCAGCTGGAAGGTTGTGAACGTTGGCACAGGCTGCGCTTGCGGCACCGACCATGTGCACTCATCGATCACCACGACCTGGGTGAGCAATGAGGGTTGCAGTTCAACCTGCGACAGAAAGGCCGCCAGTTCGGCCTGCTTGCCCTGTGCCGCATCCTGGGAAATCAGAAAGATGTTCATTTCCTGCGCTCCACATAGCTATCGAAAGGCGTGGAGTTGTGGATCGCCCGCACACAATCGCGAAAACTCGAGAAATAGAAGACTTCGCCGTTTCGACGGTACAGCTTGAGCGCCGACAGCAAGGTGCCAGGCAACGCCAGGACGCGAGGATGGAAGTACTCGTCCAGGCCTTTGTAGAACCAGCTTTGCAGTGGACGCTGGCGCAGCATGTTGCGGAACTCGGAGCTGCCAAAGACCAGGTTGCGCTTCGCTTCGCGAGGGTTGCTCATGAACTCCAGGGCAATCGACTCGATGATGGTGTTCGGCAGTTGATCCAGAAGCACCCACTTCTCAAAGTCGCGGATGAAGGCCATCACGGATTCCAGGTCATTGCCGAAACCACAGCCTTGCACCACCTCGTCTACCAGCCTCAGCCACGCGCGCGAGCTGATGGTCTTCACGCCGGTAGGAATATGCGGGAGCGTATCGCCAACCGCGTACTTGTTGGCAAAGCGTTGCAGGCGGATAAGCGCCTCGTCCGCCGACATGCGGATCAGCGGCTTCTTGCGCAGCAACGAAAACTGCGAAGGCCCTGTATGGCCGAAACGACCGCTGTGCAACTGGACTGGCGATCCGGTGCCGAGCAGTGCCCGGGACGTCACCGATTGGGCCACGCCATAGGGGTTGACCCGCGAAGGCACACCACCCTTGGACGCACGAATGCCGTGCTCGATGTCCTCGAACTCGGCCCACAGCAGGGACTCGTCGAGGGGGAACGCCTGCCACACTTCCTTGCGGCAGATGTACATGCTGCCGGTGGGGTAGCTGGCGTCTTTGGCGTAACGCATGGGGCTGGCAAAGCAGAACCCGGTTCGTTCGACTTCAGCAAACAGCGCAGACGCGATACTGACTACGGTGTTGTCGCTGCGGTGCATGCCCTTCATGCCCTCGGCAATCACCCCCATCGCCATGCCGTAGTCCGAATAGCGGCGCGGCCCGAAGTTGCGCACGTTGTCGAAGAACAGGCTTTGCAGGGTCATCAACGGGTAGCGCGGGCCGAAACGGCGGACCATTTCACCGAAATGCGCGGGCAGGAACACCCGGTCATGCAGGATGACCAGGTTGTTGTAGCGCGCTTCATCGGCGATGCGATTCTTCTTCTTGCAGATCTGCACGGGCGGCGCGGTGATGTCTTCACCGACGATGCGCACCTGGTCGAAGTAGCGGAAATTCTTGCCTGGCGTGCCGCACAGCAGGATTTCCTTGTTGGGGATATCCAGCTCGAGGATGCGCTGCACCACGGCATTGAGCACCGTGGCGTCTTCGGGACCCACCGGGATGCCGAACGTCCAGCTGTCCAGGTCATCGTCGGTTTGCGCCGGCAGCACGGCGGCCTTGCGGTACACCACGCGGTTGGCACTGCGTTCTTCGCACACCAGGGCCGTGTTGAAGTAGGCACGGTCCAGGTAGCTTTCTACGGCGGAGTCTTCAATGACGGTGAGTGTTTCGCCCACGGCCAGAAAATGCGCAGCGTCCCACAGCAGCAACGGGCTCAGCTGCGAGTCGCTTTGCACACCGTAAAAACAGTACGAGCCAGGACCATAGATATCCAGCGGTCGTTTGGCTGCATGCAGCCCTTTGACCGTGGTATCAGGGACACCTTGCTTGAAGCGACGGAAGGAAAACAGCGTCTGGCTGCCTTGCGTCACGCTCAGGTCTGCCGGGATCGGGCGCAATTGCTTGGGCCCGAGGTAGCCCAGTTTTGGATCGTGTTGCAGCTCTATCGTTTTCATTCTTCTACGACATATTTGTCATTCAACGCGCCGGGCACCTTGACCACAACGGTCACTGCATCGCTGAGTGCCTTGAAGGCCGTGATGTCGCCTGGTTCGAGCACGACGATGTCGCCGGCGCCCCAGGTCTTGCCACACATCTCGACTTCGCCGGACAGGATCAGCGTCACTTCCGTGGCGATCTTGTGATAGTGAGCCGCCTCGGCATCACCCGCCGCGTACGGCTTGACGGCCACTTCACAGGCTTGTGTGCTGAACGCAGTCGGCGTGAAACCACCGACAAACCAGCCCTTGACCATGTCTTTCAGATTGGCGGTGTTCATCGTGGGCCTACATTCTCGAACGCGTGCAACTGGTGATGGCTCTTGAGCGGGTGGTACTGGCTCGGGTCCACACGGTGGGTGCCGATCTTCTTGTGCAGCAGCACCAGTTCGTTGAGCGCCGGCGCAATGTAGAACGCATCGTTGACCTTGAAGTCCTTGCGGATCATTTCCTTCACGGCCTCGACAAACACACTGCCCTTGGCAAACCAGTACAGACCGGCCACGGCGTGGTTGCTGATCGGGTTCTTCTCGGCAGCCTCGACCACATACCCCTGCGGGTTCTTGCGTACGAACGAGTAGCGCGGGTGCAGCGACTTGAATACCACGACGCCGGCATCGCATTCGTCGCGACGGAAGTCTTCGACGATATTGCCCAGCGGCGCATCGAGCAGTTCGTTGCAGCTGAGGATCAGCAGTTCATCGTCGTTGTCGATGCTCTCGGCGGCCAACAGCGCGGTGCAGGCAGCGCCCATGGTCAAGGTGTGTACCGCGTGAATAGAGGCGATCGGACTCATCTGCTGCAACATGTTGCGCAGGTGGTACTTGGCGACGTCAGCCTTGGGCAGCATGCAGGAGATGCTGGCCGGGTTGAGCTCCAGGCACTTTTCGACCAGGTCCTGGATCAACGGAATGCCATCGCGTTCGGTCAGGTAGCCTGGGTAGTTGCTTTCGGATATGACCGAAGTGGTATCGCCACCGGCGAGCAGTATGATGTTCAACTTGCGCACAACATTTCCTCCAGCTCTGGAGCCTTGGCGTTGATCTGTTCGATCCGGGCAGTGATGTTGTCCAGGTTCACATCGGCGACATCCTCGACCACCAGCACGTGAGCGCCGGAAGCACGGGCGGCACGGATGCCGTTCTCGTTGTCTTCCACGATCAGGCACTCTTCAGGCAACAGCCCGAAGGACTCGATGGCCTTGATGTAGATATCGGGTGCAGGCTTGGCGTTGGGCACGTCTTCGTTGGAAAACTTGCGGTCCAGGTACTGATCCAGGCGCGACTTTTCCATCATCACTTCGACGGTGTTGCGGATCGAGTTGGACGCCACGGCCAGCTTGTAGCCCTGGCTCTTGAGCGACGACAGCGCGTACTGGTGAACGAAGGTTGGCTTGCACTGGGCGTAGACGATTTCCATCGTGTACATCTGCTTCATCTCGTTGATGAACTGGTGCAGTTCCACCGGCAAGTCACGCTCGACGCTGAGGATGTCCAGCTTGCGCGAGGTTGGCAGACCATCGTAGGTGGTCAGGTGTTCATGGCGGCTGATGGTGTGGCCGAACAGGTTCAGCGCCTTGTTCAGCGCTTCGTAGTGCCAATCTTTCGCTTCGATCAGCACACCATCCATGTCGAAAATCACGGCTTTAATCATGATGTCATTCCTTGAAGAAAGAGCGAGCTGCTTCGGGCAGGTCGGTGCATAACGTCAGGTTGTCGGCGCCCTGGAATTGGACGAGGAGTCGCCACAAGGACATGTGTTCGCGGCCGTGCAGTTCCGAGGACACTACACATACCTGCTTGCCCTGGCCCAGCAGGTCGGCAAGCTGGGCGGACGAGTACCACTCGGCACCGAAGCTATCCAGCCAGATACCGTCAGCCTCGTTCAGCCACGCGGGTACGGGCTCGACCTCACTCTGGCGGGTATAGCTGCTTACACCGCTGGCGAGGTAGCTGCGCATATCGGGTACAGCCATGTCGAAGACAAACCAGTTGCTGTGGCCATGCGCTTCGAACGCCGCCTTCAGCGGAGCACAAAGGCCATCGGCCTTGATGTTCATCGCCAAAGGCAAGTTGCGCCCAGCCATGATCGCCAGCAGTTCGTCCAGCGACATTTCGCTGCCGTCAGGCATATCGTGGGAAATAACCAGACGCCCGCCGATGTCGCGTACGTCGGTTTCCGTGCCGAAGCCCAGGTCGAATGAGCGCTCGAAGGCAACTCGCTGGTTACGCTCGGGCTTTTGCAGCCAGTAGCCGCGGTGACTGATGATCTGCATGATCGATCAGCGCCCTGCACACGCTGCGCGGCTGACCGGCAGATCGAGGAACAGGTTCAAGTCCGCCGGGATACCCAGGCCATACATGCCTGCGCCTTCCGAACCGACGTTGTAATGGATGACCAGGGCCTGATCTTCGATCATCTCGTTGTAGGCCGGCGCAACGTAGAACTCGCCATTGACCCGCAGGTCTTTGTCGAACATCGCTTCGATGGCGCCGATCAACTGGCGACCGCTGCGGAAGTTGTAGATACCCACCGTGGCCTCATCGGAAATCACTTCCTTTTCAACCACCGAGTTGATGCGCCCGTCATCGGCGAAACCGACAAAGGACCACTTCGGGTCGTTCGCCTTCATGGTCATGATCAGGCCGTCGGCATCCTGTGCCTGCATGGCACTCAGGTAGTCGTTGATGTCGACGTCAACGTATTGATCGCTGTTGGCGATCATCACCGGATGATCGGAGTCGATCAGATCCTTGGCCGCATACACGGTGCACGCTGCACCTTCTGTGACACCGTTCAACTCGACAATGGCGCAACCTGGCGCCCAGGCCTGCAGCTTGTCTTTCAGGCCGTAAGCCTCAACGTGCGCCGCCTGGCAGATAAAGATGAAGCGGTGCTCGCAGGCGGGGGTGAGGTTGTCGATGACCACTTTGATCATCGGCACCGAGTGCACAGGGATCAGCGGTTTCGGATCGGCGTAGCCTGCCACTGCGAAGCGGCTGCCGGCACCGGCCATGGGAACGACTATGTTAAGCATTTGAACTCCTTTACCTACGTACTAGGTACTCTTCATACGCATCAATGACTTCACTGGCCGGGCCAATCATTTGTACCCGTCCGTCCTTGAGCCAGCACACGCGGTTGCATAGCTCCCTGACTCGTTGTGAGTCGTGCGAGACAAATACGACAGTCTGGTTACCCATCATCATTTCTCGCATGGTGGCTTCGGCCTTCTCACGAAAGTGGCCGTCGCCGACACTGAGCACTTCATCCAACAGGATCACATCAGGTCGTGAGTACTTGGAGATGGCAAAGCCGAGGCGCGCCTTCATTCCGGTGGAATAGCTGCGCACGGGCACTGCGGCGCTGGCCTGGAGTTCGGCGTAGTCGAGAATCTCGTCGCTCAATTCGCGCATGCGCTTGCGGCTCATGCCCATGAGCATGCCGCTGAGGACAATATTGTCGCGGGCGTCGAGGTTTTCATCGAAACCCAGCTGCAGATTGAGCAGTGAGACGCTGGATACCGACTGGGTCAGGCTGCCACGGGTGGGCTGGTAGATCCCCGCCAGTACCTTGAGCAAGGTGCTCTTGCCGGCGCCGTTGCTGCCGACTATTCCGAACGTATCGCCACGGGCGATCGAAAAAGACAGATCGTGCAATACCGTGGTGGAGGCACGCGACAGCAAGCGCAGACCATTACGGAAGGTCAGCGACAGTGATTTGATTGTCATGGCTGCAGGCATCGTCATTTGCTCAGCGCCATGGCATAGGCGTTCTTGTTCCGGGACAGGAACAGGACGGCCAGAATCAACAACACCAGTGCACCGCCGGCCAGGGTCAGCAGGTCAGCCAGTACCGGGGCACGCTCGTACATCAACACATCGCGGTACATTGAAATCAATGCGGCCAACGGGTTGATATCAAGCAGGAAACCCAGCTCGGCAGGGATGTTGGCTTTTGCATAGAACACGCCAGAGGCAAACATCAAAAACTGCAAGCCGGTGGAAATCAGGATGCGCAGGTCCGGCATGAATGGAATCAGCCCGGCAACGAATACACCCACCGCAGCGGTAATAATCAACTGCACGAAGGCGATCAGCGGGACGTACAACCAAAGCCAGCTGGGCGTATTACCCAGGGCACACAGAAGCAACAGCAACAAGACAACGACCAGTGACTCTTTCACCAGGTCCTTGAATATTGATGTCATCGGGAAGATCAGAGGGTCAACCTTGCAATGCTCGAGAATGTGCTTTTTCTCGTAAATTGCATCGGTGCAATTCATCACGCTCTTGTTGAACCAGGTCCAGAACGTGACGCCGATAATCAGGAAAACTGCAAAGTTTTCGACCTGAATACGCAGCAAATGACCAAATACGCTGTAGTAGATGCCGAGCAGGAGCATCGGTTCAAGCACCCACCAGGCAAGGCCCAGCCGGGTTCGTGTCGATTCTGATTTAAGCCCTAGCCGGGCACGTTCCATCGCCACTTGAAGTGTCGACCAAACGTTCAGACTTCCGTGTCGCCAACGCATCACACAGCCTCAGCAAAAAAAACAATCGGAAAGTCTATAGGAATAATGGCATTTAGCCCAGCAATCAATACCCTTTTCATACAAAAAAGTTCAATTTTTCAGACGAACGTTACTTGCGCCCACGACACAACGCCGCCATTGCGACGCTGGCGAATCCTGAGGATCGGGCTGAAAAAAGGAGGGCGATGGGAGCGATAGAGGCCCGCACGTCGGCGGGCCTCCAGGTGACGGTCTGTTACTCCACCGTTACCGACTTCGCCAGGTTGCGCGGCTGGTCAACGTCAGTGCCCTTGAGCACGGCAACGTAGTACGACAGCAGTTGCAGCGGGATGGTGTAGAGGATCGGCGAGAGGATGTCGTTGATGTGCGGCATGTTGATGACGTGGGTGCCTTCGCCGTTGGTCATGCCGGCTTTTTCGTCGGCGAACACCACCAGTTGGCCGCCACGGGCGCGCACTTCCTGGAGGTTGGACTTGAGCTTCTCCAGCAGTTCGTTGTTGGGCGCGACGGTAACCACGGGCATGTCGTCATCCACCAGGGCCAGTGGGCCGTGTTTCAGCTCGCCGGCCGGGTAGGCCTCGGCGTGGATGTACGAAATTTCCTTGAGTTTAAGGGCGCCTTCCATTGCTACCGGGTATTGCGCGCCACGGCCGAGGAACAGGGTGTGGTTCTTGTCGGCAAACAGCTCGGCGACTTTTTCCACGGTGCTGTCCATGGCCAGGGCTTCGCCGAGGCGGGTTGGCAGGCGGCGCAATTCTTCGACCAGGGTGGCTTCGACGCCTTCGCCGAGGGTGCCGCGCACTTGGCCGAGGGACAGGGTCAGCAACAGCAAGCCAACAAGCTGGGTGGTGAAGGCTTTGGTCGAGGCCACGCCGATTTCGCGGCCGGCCTGGGTCAGCAGGGTCAGGTCGGATTCACGCACCAGGGAGCTGATGCTCACGTTGCAGATCGCCAGGCTGGCGAGGAAGCCCAATTCCTTGGCGTTACGCAGGGCGGCCAGGGTGTCGGCGGTTTCGCCGGACTGGGAGATCGTCACGAACAGGGTGTCGGGCTGCACCACCACCTTGCGGTAGCGGAACTCGCTGGCGACTTCGACCTGGCACGGGATGCCGGCCAGTTCTTCCAGCCAGTAACGCGCAACCATGCCGGCGTGGTAGCTGGTGCCACAGGCGACAATCTGTACATTGCGCACGTTGGCGAACAGCTCGGCGGCTTGTGGGCCGAAGGCGTTGACCAGCACTTGGCTTTGGCTCAAGCGGCCTTCCAGGGTGCGTTGCACCACAGCCGGTTGCTCGTGGATTTCCTTGAGCATGAAGTGACGGTATTCGCCCTTGTCGGCCGCTTCGGCACCGTCGCGGTATTGCACGGCTTCGCGCTCGACGGACTGGCCATTTACGTCCCAGATCTGCACGCTTTCACGGCGGATGTCGGCAATATCGCCTTCTTCCAGGTACATGAAGCGGTCGGTGACCTGACGCAGGGCCAGTTGGTCGGAGGCGAGGAAGTTTTCCCCCAGGCCCAGGCCAATCACCAGCGGGCTGCCACTGCGGGCGGCGACCACGCGGTCGGGTTGGCTCGCGCTGACCACGGCCAGGCCATAGGCGCCGTGCAGTTCCTTGACCGTGGCCTTGAGGGCGGTGGTCAGGTCGCCGTGGTCCTTGAGCTTGTGGTTGAGCAGGTGGGCGATGACTTCGGTGTCGGTGTCCGAGGTGAACACGTAGCCCAGGCCCTTGAGTTGTTCGCGCAGCACTTCGTGGTTTTCGATGATGCCGTTGTGCACCACCGCCAGGTCGCCGGAGAAGTGTGGATGGGCGTTACGCTCGCATGGCGCGCCATGGGTGGCCCAGCGGGTGTGGGCAATACCCAGGCGACCGACCAGCGGCTCGCCGGCCAGGGCCTGTTCCAACTCACTGACCTTGCCCGGACGGCGCATGCGCTCCAGCTTGCCGGCATTGGTGAAGACCGCCACACCGGCGCTGTCGTAGCCACGGTATTCCAGGCGCTTGAGGCCTTCGAGCAGGATGGCGGTTACGTTACGTTCGGCGACTGCGCCAACAATTCCACACATGATGTTTCTCCTAGATGATTGCCGCGCATATCAGCGTAATGCCGCGGGCTTGGATCTGGTCGCGGGCCTCAAGCGGCAGGCGATCATCGGTAATAAGGGTATGGACGCTGCTCCAGGGCAGTTCCAGGTTGGGAATCTTGCGGCCGATCTTGTCGGATTCGACCATCACCACCACTTCCCGGGCGACCTCGGCCATGACACGGCTCAGGCCCAGCAGTTCGTTGAAGGTGGTGGTGCCACGCTGCAGGTCGATGCCATCGGCACCGATAAACAGCTGATCAAAGTCATAGGACCGTAGCACTTGCTCGGCGACCTGGCCTTGGAACGAATCCGAGTGCGGGTCCCAGGTGCCGCCGGTCATCAACAGCACCGGTTCGTGTTCCAGTTCGCTCAAGGCGCTGGCCACGTGCAGGGAATTGGTCATCACCACCAGGCCGGGCTGGTGGCCCAGTTCGGGGATCATGGCGGCGGTGGTGCTGCCGCTGTCGATGATGATGCGCGCGTGCTCGCGCAGGCGCAGCACGGCAGCACGGGCGATGGCGCGCTTGTACACCGAGATGGGCTGGGCGGCATCGCCGACCAATTCCTGGGGCATGGTGATGGCGCCACCGTAGCGACGCAGCAGCAGGCCGTTGCTTTCGAGGGCGGCGAGGTCCTTGCGGATGGTCACTTCCGAGGTTTCGAAATGCTTGGCCAATTCGTCCACGCTGACTTGGCCCTGTTCATTGAGCAAGGCCAGGATGTTGTGGCGGCGTTGGGGTGTATTTCGTTTCGACATGGCAGTGATAAGTTTCGTTTCGAAAGATAACGAAGGCAATCAAAACCTATTGGCGAAAGATCGTCAAGCGGGGCTGAGTAGATTTCTCGAAAAATCCCCAATCAAATGTGGGAGCTGGCTTGCCTGCGATAGCGGTGTATCAG
>NZ_ANNV01000140.1 GCF_000346755.1 Pseudomonas sp. CBZ-4
CAGCCCGCTATCGCAGGCAAGCCAGCTCCCACATTGGTTCTGTGTTGAGCCTGTTTATTTGGCAGGTTTGACGAACCGCAACGTCATCCGATCCGACTCGCCAATCGCCACATACCTGGCCTTATCCTGCTCCCCCAGCCGCAACGTCGGCGGCAACGTCCACACTCCGGCCGGGTAATCCTTGGTGTCCTTGGGGTTGGCGTTCACTTCACTCTGCGCCGCCAGCTTGAACCCGGCATCGGTGGCCAGTTTCACCACCTGGGCCGTGGTCAGGTAACCCGTGTCCTTGATCGCCGCAAGATCGGCCCCGTCCTTCGCCCGGTGATCTTCCACCCCCAGCACGCCACCCGGTTTCAACACGGTGTAGAACGCACT
Organism: Pseudomonas sp. CBZ-4; assembly: GCF_000346755.1. Taxonomy (GTDB): domain Bacteria; phylum Pseudomonadota; class Gammaproteobacteria; order Pseudomonadales; family Pseudomonadaceae; genus Aquipseudomonas. The sequence goes on from NZ_ANNV01000140.1 coordinate 376, forward strand.
GAACGTGGCTGGCGCGGTGCCTGCTTCCACCCAGTTATGCACGTTGCGAAAGGTCAGCACTGCATCCGCCGAACCCGGCTGGCCAAACACCGGCGCCTTGGGCTCGAACTCGACCACCTGGGCCTTGCCATACCGCGCCGGGTCTGCCGCAAACTTCTTCTGCAGGTTTTCTGCGGACGTGCGCGCGTAGGCACTGCTGCTCGCGGCCTGTACGGCGGCGATGTAGTGCCCGTGGTCGTTGAGCAACGGTGCCAGCAGTTCGCTGTACCAACCGCCGCCGGGGGTGATTTCGATCACCGTCTGTTTGCCGTCCAGGCCGAAAAACGCCAGGGTCTGCTGCGGGTGGCGGTACCCGTCGCGGGCGCTGTTGGCCGGGTCGCGCCAACTGCCGGCGAGCACGCTGGCGTACTGCTGGGCGCTGATGGGCGCGTCGGCGGCCTGGCTGAACGTCGGGAGGAGGAGGGCGGTAAGGGACAGCACTGCAAACGTCGTTTTCATGATCATCCGAAAAGTGGGCCACTGTGCCGCCGAGGCTAGCATGGGCCCCCTATCGGCCGATCACACATTATCCGAGGTCGACCGCACCAAACGTTCTAAGCCCATGGCGATCATCGGCTTGTTGCGTTTGTAGCGCACCAGCCGTTCGCTGAGGGATTGGGGCAGCAGCGTGTCCTGGGTAAAACCCATGCGCTGGTACAACCCTTCCAGGTCGGGATGGCACAGCAGCCACAGCGTGCCATCGCCATCCGCAGCCGCCGCAAGAATCAACTTCGCCGCCAACCCCTGGCCGCGATACGCCGGGTCGACAAATACCCCGGTCAACCATTGCCCGCCCACCACGGGCGTCAGGCACAAGCCGGCGACGATCTCGCCATCGCGCGCGACCCACAAGCGCCCGCCCTTGAGCGCCTTCATCGACGAATTGTGGCTGCGATAAAACTTGTTCAGCAGCGGCCACAGGGGCTCTGCCAGCAGATCGATGGTCAACTCGGACATGGTGTTCAGGAGGTGTGGGAAAGGGGGCGCGATTATAAGCGCCTTCTGCCGGGCAATAGGTGGTATACCCACTGTTACATTCACTGTCAGTGGAGCATGCATCATGGCCAAAGGTATGGATTCAAAGAAAGCCGCGAAGAAAAAACCGGCAAAGACCGCCGATGAAAAACGCGCCGACAAGAAAGCCAAGAAGTCCGAGAGCGGCCTGTTCGGCCATTGAGTTCCAAGCTTAGAAGCAAATGATCTGCAAGATTTTCCCGCGCCAATGCACAGAGCAGGAAACACCTGCTCTGAGCTGACGATGGCCCATTACCTTGACCCGATCCAACGCCAGGAAATCCAAGCCCTGGCGCACAGTTTCACCGCCAAGACCGAATGGCCGACCTGGCTGCTGCTGATCGGCGTGTATGCCGGCTGGTTTGCCGTGATCCTTGGCAGCCATTGGCTGGGCCTGTGGCTGAGCACGCTGTTGCTGATCCCGCTGGTGACCCTGTGGTTGTCGGTGCAGCACGAATTGCTCCACGGCCATCCAACCCGCTCGCTGCTGCTCAACAAACTCCTCGGTTACGCCCCGTTTGCCGTCTGGTATCCCTACACCCTGTACCGCGACAGCCACCTGCTGCACCACAACGACGGCGACCTGACCCTGCCGGGCATCGACCCGGAAAGCCGCTACCTCAACCAACAGCAGTGGGACACCAGCTCGCTGTTCGACCGCGGCGTACATTGGTTGACCAAGACCCTACTCGGCCGCTTCCTCTTGGCGGCGCCGTTGTCGATAACGCGGCTGGCGCGCCATGAGTGGCAGCGCCTGCCCCAGGCCTGGCCGATGTGGCTAGCCCATGGCGCCATCACCTTGCTGATGCTGGCGTTCATCGCCCACTTCAGCGCACTGTCGGTGTGGCAGTACCTGCTGCTGGTCAGCGTGCCGGCGCTGTCCCTGGCGTCGATCCGTTCCTACTATGAACATCGCCCGCACCCGCAACCCGAGCAACGTAGCGTGCTCAACGAAGCGGCCTGGCCCTGGTCCTGGTTGTTCCTCAACAACAACCTGCACCTGGTGCACCACGACTTGCCGAAGCTGCCCTGGTATTTTCTGCCGACGGTCTACCGTGCCCGCCGCGAGCAATGGCTGGCGCGCAGCGGTGGTTTCCTGGTGCGGGGCTACGGGCAGTTGCTCAGCCGCCACGGCCTCAAGGCCATCGACAGCCCGCGTCACCCTTTTGCATGAGAGACAAGCATGAGTGAGCACTACGCCGAGCTGCTGATGTATGTAGCACCCGAGCCAATCCAGCAGGCCAACCAACAGTGGCTGGCGCGTATTTTCGAACGGCTGGATCTCAAGCGTCGCAACGCCGATCACCTCAACCTGCCCGGGCTGTGGCGTGCCTCCGAATTACTGGTGAGTCAAACCTGCGGCTACCCGTTGATGACCCAACTGCGCGGTCAGGTCCGTATCATTGGACGCCCGCGCTATGAGCTTGCCCACAGCAGCGGCGGCGAACATTGCAGCCTGCTGCTGACCCGCACCGACAACCCGCGCCGCACCTTGGCCGAGTTCTACAACAGCCGTGGCGTGATCAACGGCCACGACTCCAACAGCGGCATGAACCTGCTGCGTGAACGCCTTGCGCCTTTACAACGCGCGGGGCGCTTCTTCGCCAGCATCGCCATCAGCGGCGCCCACCGTGAGAGCTTGCGCTGGCTGCGGGAAAACCGCGCCGACCTCGCCGCCATCGACAGCGTCACCTATGACTACCTCGCGCGTTTCGCCCCTGACGAAGTGGCAGGGCTGCGCCTCGTCACCCGTAGCGCACCAAGCCCGACGCTGCCCTATATCGGCCCGCTGGGCTTGAGCGATGCGCAGGTCGCGAGGATTCGTGAGGCGATGAACCTGGCGTTGGGGGATCTGCCGCAGGTCGTGGAAACCCTGGGCGTACGAGAAGTCCTCGCGGCCAGCGAAGACGACTACCAAGTGCTGCTGGACTATCAGCAGCAAGCCGCCAGTGTCGGCTACTCGGTGCTTAAATAAGGTTATATAAAAATACCTTTTAAATATTATTAATGAATAAGCAGCCTTGCTAGGATCGCCCCACCGGAACACCGGACATAACGTGCAACCTACTCAGATGGAGCCACTATGTCCGGCGCCGACAGTTCTCACAGCGATTACGTGGGCGGATTGTTCCGCAGCCATTACGACTGGCTGTGCAGCCGCCTGCACCGCCACCTCGATTCCCGCGCCCATGCCGAAGACATTGCGGCCGACACCTTCGTCCAACTGCTGACGTCGGCGGACCGCCTGCCGATCCGCCAACCCCGCGCCTTGCTCACCACCATTGCCCAGCGCCTGATGTACCAGCTGTGGCGCCGCCGTGACCTGGAGCGCGCCCACCTGGACGCCCTCGATCACGACGAGACCTGCAGCGCACCGTCCCCCGAAGACCTGGCGCAAACGCTCGAAGCGTTGCAAGCCATCGACCAGTTGCTCGACCGCTTGCCGGCCAAGGTCAAGGCGACCTTCGTGCTGTCCCGGCTCAATGGCCTGACCTACCCGCAAATCGCCGCCGAACTGGGCATTTCCCAGCGCTCGGTGAGCGACTACATGGCCCGGGTCTTCAGCAACCGCCAAGCGCTTAGTTATGACTTGTAAAAAAACTGGAGATCACACCGATCCAGTGTGGGAGCTGGCTTGCCTGCGATAGCGCGGGGTCAGCCAATGAGGATGTTGGATGTGCTGGCCTCATCGCAGGCAAGCCAGCTCTCACATTGGATTTCCTGTGTGTTTGGAAATTGATTCAACATGAGGTCCTGCATGAAAAGACTGAAAACCCTGCTGGGCGGCTCGCTGCTCGCACTGACGCTATTGGCCCCGCCGACACACGCCGCCGCGCCGATCCACTTCGGCGACATCACCTGGGAAAGCGGCAGCCTGATCACCGAAGTCCTGCGCCTGATCGTCGAAAAAGGCTACGGCCTGCCCACCGATACCCTACCCGGCAGCACCGTAAGCCTCGAAGCCGCCCTGGCCAAGGACGATATCCAGGTGATCGGCGAAGAGTGGGCCGGGCGCAGTCCGGCGTGGGTCAAGGCCGAAAGCGAAGGCAAGGTGTTCGGCCTCGGTGACACGGTCAAAGGCGCCACCGAAGGCTGGTGGGTGCCCGAATACGTAATCAAGGGCGACGCGGCGCGCGGCATCCAGCCCCTGGCGCCGGACCTCAAGTCGGTGGCCGACCTGGCGCGCTACAAGGACGTGTTCCGCGACCCCGAAGACCCGAGCCGCGGGCGCTTCCTCAACAGCCCCACCGGCTGGACCTCGGAGATCGTCAACAGCCAGAAGATCAAGGCGTATGGCCTCACCGACAGCTTCGTCAACTTCCGCACGGGCTCCGGCGCGGCGCTGGATGCGGAAGTGGCCTCGTCAATCCGGCGCGGCAAGCCGGTGTTGTTCTACTACTGGTCGCCGACGCCGCTGCTGGGGCGCTTCAAGTTGATCAAGCTGGAAGAGCCGGCGTTCAACGCCGACGCCTGGAAGACCCTGGCCGACGCGAAAAACCCCAACCCCATCGGCACCCGCTCGATGCCGGCGCAACTGGCGATTGGCGTGTCGGCGCCGTTCAAGGCGCAGTATCCGCAACTGGTGAGTTTCTTTGAAAAGGTCGACCTGCCGATTGATCTGCTCAACGGCATCCTCGCGGACATGAGCGAGAAACGCACAGCGCCGCGCCAGGTGGCTTTGGCGTTCCTCAAGGAGCAACCGCAGGTGTGGCAGCAGTGGGTGCCGGCAGAGGTGGCAGCCAAGGTCAACGCCGCGCTCTAAGCCGAACCCACAAAATTCAACAGTGGGAGAAGACTTATGTGGGAGCGGGCTTGCCCGCGATTGCGGTACATCAGTGACAGATGAGTCGGCTGACAGGACGTCATCGCGGGCAAGCCCGCTCCCACAGGGGTGTGTGGTGTTGGCTCTTATAGGCTGTCGCCAAGCCGATCACCGTTCGTCGCCAGCCATGGATTGTTAAAAATGCTCGCTGACTAGTGGCCTTGCATAGCGCCAAGCCCTGTCTATGCTCACCCAGAACCGTGATGACGCTTGGCATATAAAGCGATTCGGATGGTTGTTCCCCATGCAAGGTTTGCCAGCAGTATCCAACAGATGAATGGAATGCGCCGACCGGCGCCGGGAATCAAGGGTGATCTGACCATGTTCAACCGCCATCACAAATCCGACCTGCAAGAAATCGAACGTTTCTCCTGCGCCCTGACCGAAGCCAACGCCAAACTCGCCGCCATCAGCCGTTCCATGGCGATGATCGAGTTTGACCGCAATGGCGTGATCCTCGATGCCAACGACAACTTCTGCAAAACCATGGGCTACAGCGCCGAGGAGATTCGCGGCAAACATCATCGGATCTTTTGCGAAGAGGCCTACACCCACAGCGAGCCCTACGCCAAGCTCTGGCGCGACCTGGCGCGGGGCGAGGCCATCAGCGGCACCTTTATGCGCCTGAACAAGCGCGGCCAGGAAGTGTGGCTCGAAGCCAGCTACATGCCGGTGCTGGACAGCGACAAGCAGGTGCAGAGCGTGATCAAGGTGGCGTCGGATATTTCCGCGCGGGTGCACCATGAGCACGAAAACCAAAGCCTGATCGACGCCATCGGCCGCTCCATGGCGGTGATCGAGTTCACCCCGCAAGGGCAGATCCTCAACGCCAACGACAACTTCCTGCGCACCGTGCAGTACTCATTGGACGAAATCATCGGCCAGCACCACAGCATGTTCTGCCATCGCAGCGAGGTGGAGTCGCCGGCCTACAAGGCCTTCTGGGCTTCCCTCAACCGCGGCGAATACCATTCCCACCGCTTTGAACGCCGAAACAAACACGGCAAGACGCTGTTTCTGGAAGCGTCCTACAACCCGATCTTCGATACCAATGGGCGCCTGTACAAAGTGGTGAAGTTCGCCAGCGACATCACCGACCAGGTCACCACCCTGCGCAATGCTGCCGATTCGGCCCACGCCACCTCGGTACAAAACGACGCCTGCGCGCGCAAGGGTTCGGAGGTGGTGCAGCAAACCGTGCAGATCATCGAAGAAATTTCCCACGACCTGAACCAGGCGGCGCAAAGCATCGACGCGGTGAGCAAGCAGTCGGACATCATCGGTGCCATTGTGCAGACCATCCGCAGCATCGCCGAGCAGACCAATATGCTCGCCCTCAACGCGGCCATCGAAGCGGCGCGTGCCGGTGAGCATGGGCGCGGCTTTGCGGTGGTTGCCGATGAAGTGCGCAGCCTCGCGGCCAGGACGAGCCAGGCGACGGTGGAGATCGTCGATGTGGTGCGCAAGAACCACGACCTGTCGCTGAGCGCGGTGTCGAGCATGCAGTCGAGCTTGAGTCGCACGGGGTTGGGGGTGGAACTGGCGAATGAGGCGGGGCAGGTGATCCTGGAGATTCAGGAAGGGTCGAAGCATGTGGTGGATGCGATCAGTCAGTTCAATTCCACGCTGCAACTGCAGTAACCCGATCCATATGAGGTTTGGCTTGTGTGGGAGCTGGCTTGCCTGCGATGGCATCACCCCGGTCT